>CBIHOD010000053.1:0-25849 GCA_966211815.1 uncultured Burkholderiales bacterium | reverse complement strand
CGGCGGCCCCGGCCCAACCCCCGCAGCCGTCGCCGGCGGCGGGGGCGCCCGCCGCCCCGCGCCGGCGGCTGCACCCGCCGGCCGTCACGCAGCCGCTGATCGGCCGCGACACGCTGCTGCGCCAGCTCAAGGGCTTGGCCGGCGGCGAAGGCGGCACCCGCCTGCTGACGCTCAGCGGGCCCGGCGGCGTCGGCAAGACGCAACTGGCGCTGCACCTGGCCGACAGCCTGCAATCGCAGTTCGCCGACGGCGCGTGCTTCGTCTCGCTGAGCGACGTGCTCGACTGGAAAGCCGTGCCGGGCATCGTCGCCCGGGCCTTCCAGGTGCAGATGGACAGCCACAAGAATTGGGAGCAGGCGCTGGACGACTTCCTGCGCGACCGCCGGCTGCTGGTGGTGCTCGACAACTTCGAGCACCTGCTCGACGCCGCGCCTTTCGTGTCGTGGATGCTGTCGGTCTCGCCCGGCCTGCGCATCGTCTGCACCAGCCGCAGCGTGCTGAAGATCGCGGCGGAGCGGCTCTTCGTCGTGCCCCCGCTGGAACTGCCGCCGCCGCAGTGCAGCGAGTTCTCCGAGCTGGCCGCCAACCCGTCGGTGCGGCTTTTCGTCGAGCGCGCCCAGGCGCTGGACGCGACCTTCGACCTCTCGGCCGCCAACGCGCGGGACGTCGGCGCACTGTGCCAGCGCCTGGACGGCCTGCCCCTGGCGATGGAGCTGGCCGCCGCGCGGCTGAAGCTGCTCGGGTTGGACGCGCTGCTGGGCAGGCTGCAGTCCAGCTTCGACCTGCTCAACCGCGGCCGCCGCGACAGCCCGCACCGCCACCGCTCGCTCGACGCCGTGCTGCAGTGGAGCTACGAGCTGCTGCCGCCCCACGTGCAGGCGGTGTTCCGGGCGCTGGGCATGTTCGCCGGCGGCACCACGCTCGGCCACGCCGAAGCCTCGATCGACATGCCGCCGGGGCACGGCCAGGAGAGCCTGGCCGACGCGCTGGACCAGTTGCTCGACCAGAACCTGCTCATCGTCGACCACGGCGAGCGCAACGCGGGCGCGGACCAGGGCGGCGAGCGCCGCTACCGCATGCTGCAGACGGTGCGCGACTATGCGTTGAACCAGCTGCAGCAGCACGAGACCGGCGCCGCGCAGCAGCGCAGGTTCGCCGCGCACTGGGCTTCGGTCGCCGAGCGCATCTACAAGCAGCGCACCTCGGGCGAGTACCGCCAGGCGGTGCAAGTGTTCGACGCCGAGTTCGTCAACTTCGAGATGGCGGTGCACTGGGCGGCCCGCAACGACCGCGCGCTGGCGCACCAGTTCGTCGCGACGCTGGCCGCCTTCTGGGGCCGCCGCGGCTTCGCCAGCGAGTTCTTCGCCTGGTCCCGGTCCCACCTGGACCTGACCGAGTCCCACGAGGATTCGCCCTGGTACGCCACCGCCTGCTACGCCACCGGCATCCTCAGCTTCGCGGTCGGCGACTACCGGACGGGCAAGCCCTACATCGAGAAGTCGCTGCTGGTCAGCCGGGACTCGGGCCAGTCCTCACAGCAACTCCTGGCGCTGGGGCACCTGGCGGTGCTCGAATATGTGCACGGCCGCGTCGAGACGGCGATGGCGCTGAACGAGCAGGCCATCGCCTTCGCCGACGAGGCCGGAGACACGCGCTCGTCGGCGAACATCGTCATGAACCTCGGCGAGATGCACCTGACGATGGGCAACTACGCCAAGGCCCAGGCCTGCTTCGCCCACGGCCTGGCGAACAAGCACCTGCTGACCCAGTCGCGCCCGTCGATCCTCTACTTCTACCTGTACCTGCAGGCCAGGATCCGCGGCGACTTCGAAACCGCGCGCGAGCATGGCCGGCAATCCGTCGTGTGGGGGCGGGAATCGCGCGACCCGCGCGCGCTCGGCTGGATGCTGATCTGGCTCGCCGAATTCCACGTCTTCATGAACGAGCTGGACACCGCGCTGCAGCTGCTCGAAGAAGGCGAGCAGGTGAACAAGCGGGTCGGCGACGCGGCGCTGCACGGCCTGATCGGCCGGGTCAAAGGCGCTTACTGCGTGGTCTGCCACGACCACGCCTCCGCCATCGACTGGCTGGAGCGTTCGCTGGACGAAGTGATCGAGACCGGTTTCCTGCTGGACTGCGACAGCAAGCTTCTGTGGCTGTTGCGGGCGCAGCGCCTGTCCGGCCAGGCCGAGCAGGCCCGCAGGACGCTGCGCCGCCTGGTCTCCGGCGAATTCGCGCTGCACCACTACCTGGTGCCGAGCCTGCTGGAAGAGGCCGCGTTGACGCTGGCCGGCGAAGGCCAGCGCGCCTGGGAGCTGCTGCGCGGGGCGGACCGCATGCGGGCCGAGCACGGCATCCAGCGCACGCCGGCGGAAGAACATTTGTGCGGCGAGGCCCTGACCGCCCTGCGGTTGACGGCGGCGGCGGCCGGCTGGGCGGACACCCGCTCCCGGCATGGCCTTGAAGGCCGGGGCGGCGGCGGCTCCATCCCCGCGGCGGTGTTCACGGACAGCGGCAGCCCGGCGCCGAGCTGGCTCGACCTGCTGGTCTAGTGGGCCGTCACACTGAAAGGCCCTAAGGGGCAAGCAGTCCCTCCACCAGGGCCGCCCCGAAAACTCCCAGCCCCTGAGCGGGGCGAGGCGAAGGCAGCACAAAAAAAAGCGCATGCCGTGCATGCGCTTTTTCCTTGAGGGCCGCCACGTCCCCTGGCGTTCCAGGGAGGGGCCGGCGGCCGCCGGGCGGGATCCCTGTCGATCAGTCGGTCTCGCCGACCACCACGACCTTGACTTCCACGACGACGTCGGTGTGCGGCGCCACCGAAACGGTGTGCTCGCCGACGGTCTTCAGCGGGCCGTTGGGCAGGCGGACCTGGGCCTTGGCGACCTTGAAGTCGATGCGGGTCAGCGCTTCGGCGATGTCGTTGTTGGTCACCGAACCGAACAGGCGGCCGTCGACGCCGGCCTTCTGGGTGATGTGCACGGTGCGGCCGGACATCTTCTCGCCCAGGGCCTGGGCGGCGGCCAGCTTCTCGGCGGCGGCTTTTTCCAGTTCGGCGCGCTTCAGTTCGAATTCCTTGATCGCGGCCTCGGTGGCGCGGCGGGCGGCACGGGTCGGGATCAGGAAGTTGCGGGCATAGCCGTCTTTGACCTTGACGACATCGCCGAGGTTGCCGAGGTTGGCCACTTTTTCAAGCAGGATGATTTGCATTTTTGTCGACTCCTCAGACCTTGTGCTGGTCGCTGTACGGCAGGAAGGCCAGGAAGCGGGCGCGCTTGATGCAGGTGGTCAGCTGGCGCTGGAAGAAGGCGCGGGTGCCGGTCAGGCGCGCCGGGGTGATCTTGCCGTTCTCGGCGATGAAGTCGCGCAGCGTGTCGACGTCCTTGTAGTCGATCTCGGTCACGCCGGTGACGGTGAAGCGGCAGAAGCGCTTGCGGCGGAACAGCAGCGACTGCTGGTTGCGCTTGGGTTTGCGGTCTTTGGAGAACTTGCCCTTGCCACGTGGTGGTGCCATGGTGAACCTCGTTGAATTTCGTGCGTTGTGTCGGTTGCCCGACTGGGTGCCGGATGCCCGCCGTTCGGATGCGGGCGGTCAGTCCAGCTCGGTGATGTGGAAGACGACGCCTCGCCCGTTGCGCTGCGCTGCCAGGAAGCCCGCGAAACCTTGGTCGCTGCCCAGGGGGATGGCCTGGACGCGCCGTGTGATGCCACCGATCGCGCGGGCCTTGATCTCCAAGGCCACTTTGCGCGCCTGGCCGTCCTGGCTGACCTCGGATTCGTGCTTCAGGCTCAAATCCAGGGCCGGCAAGCCGGCGGGGGTGTATCGCACCGCGCTGCGTTCCACGATCTGCGCGTTCAGAACCAAGCGGTTCATGAGCGGCTCGGGCTGCGCGCCGACGGGCGGGGAATCAGGCTGCGGACTCCTGCGGGGCCCGGCGGTTGTCTTCGCGGTCGACGGCCTTCATCATCACCGAAGGCGCGGTCTCGGCCTTGCTCTTGACCACGGTCAAGTGGCGCAGCACGGCGTCGTTGAAGCGGAAGCCGGTTTCCAGCTCGGTCAGCGCTTCCTTGCCGCACTCGATGTTCAGGCACAGGTAGTGGGCCTTGGCGAGCTTCTGGATCATGTAGGCCATCTGGCGGCGGCCCCAGTCCTCGACGCGGTGCACCTTGCCGCCGGCGGCGGTGACGATGCCCTTGTAGCGTTCCAGCATGGCCGGAACCTGTTCGCTCTGATCCGGGTGGATCAAGAGCACGATTTCATAGTGACGCATTTGATGCTCCTTGTGGATTCCTCCCCGCCGCCACGCCCCGAGCAATCCAGGGGACTGGGCCGGGCGACGCCGGGGAGATGGGAAGCCACCCCGAAGCGTCTAACCCGGGTGTGGCAAGGTGAACCGCGGATTATAGCCATTCGCGGCGCAACTGCGCCAGCCACCTTTCAACCGACGCGGATGCCGGGCGGATGGGCCCGCAACCGGCTCGGCGGCGCGGGGCCGACCTCAACCGGACTCCCCGCCGTCCAGATCAGCCGGATAGCGCACCCGCTCGACCAGCGCCTGGGCCGTGCGGCTGGGCGGCGGCGTCAGCAGGCTGACCGCGACGATCAGCGCGAAGCCCAGCGGCACGCCGAACACGCCGGCCGCGATCGGCGAAATGCCGAACCACAATTCCACCGGCGAATCGACGCCCAGGAAAGCGCGCGCCCAGGGCAGGTTCCTGGCCATGTAGTAGATCGTCACGGCCAGGCCGCCGAGCATGCCGGCCACCGCGCCCCACCGGTTCGCGCGTTTCCAGAACACGCCCAGCACCAGCGCCGGGAAGAAGGCGGCGGCGGCGAAGGAAAAGGCGGCGGAGACCAGGAAAAGGATGTCGGTGTCGGCGGGCTTCTGCGCCGCCACCGCGGCTGCGGCGAAGGCGACCACCAGCAGCAGCACCTTGGCGATGATCACCCGCCGGCCCGTGGGCGCGCCGGGGTCGATCATCTTGTGGTACAGGTCGTGGGACAGCGCGTTGGAGATCGTCAGCAACAGGCCGTCGGCCGTGGAGAGCGCGGCCGCCAGCCCGCCGGCCGCCACCATGCCGGAGATGACGTAGGGCAAGCCCGCGATTTCGGGCGTGGCCAGCACGATGATGTCGCCGCCCAGGCGCATCTCGCCGAGCTGGAAGATGCCGTCGCGGTTGATGTCGACGACCGACAGCAGCGAGGCGTCGAGCTTGGCCCAGTTCGACATCCAGGCCGGCAACCGGTCGAAAGGCAGGCCCACCAAAGTGCTGAAGACCTCGAACTTCACAAGCACCGCCAGCGCCGGCGCCGTGACGTAGAGCAGCAGGATGAACAGCACCGACCAGCTCACCGAGCGCCGCGCCTCGCGCACCGACGGCGTCGTGTAATAGCGCGTCAGAACGTGGGGCAGCGACGCGGTGCCTGCCATCAGGCAGAAGACCAGGGCGAGGAAGTTGCGGCGTGAGTCCTCGAAAGCCTCTTTCTCACGCGGCCCCCCGGCGGGGTCGCCCTGGTAGAGCTGGGCATGCCTGGGCATGCCGGCCAACGGCTTGGCGCTGGCCTCGCTCAGCGCGAGCGCGCGCGTCCAGGATTCCTTGGCCGACGCGGTGTCCTTGGGCAGCGAGGCCAGCGCCTTTTCGGCCTCGCGCAGCTTCCCGGGCGGCGCGCTGGCGGCGGCCAGCGCCTCCAGCCGTTTCTGGGCCGCGGCCCGCTCGGCGGCGAGTTGGCCGGGCACGTCGCGCAGTTTCTCCCTCAGCGCTTCCGCCTGGGCCTTGAAGGCGGCGACGACTTCCTTCTCCTTGGGGTCGTCGATGAGGCGCTGCTCCATGCGCCCGACCTGCTGCAGCTGCTGGCCGTAGACCGCCTGCGGCACCGGCACGCCGGTCTGGTTGTGGGAGAGCCAGGCCACCGGCACCAGGTAGGCGATGATGAGGATGATGTACTGCGCCACCTGCGTCCAGGTGACCGCCCGCATGCCGCCGAGGAAAGAGCACACCAGGACGCCGCCCAGGCCGAGGAAGATGCCGAGCACGAAGTCCACGCCCGTCAGGCGCGAGGTGATGAGGCCGACGCCGTAGATCTGCGCCACCACGTACATGAACGAGCAGGCGATGGCCGCCAGCGCCGCCAGCAGCCGCGGCAGGTGGCTCTCGTAGCGCGCGCCGATGAAGTCGGGGATGGTGAACTGGCCGAACTTGCGCAGGTAGGGCGCCAGCAGCAGGCCCACCAGGCAGTAGCCGCCGGTCCAGCCGAGGATGAAGGCCAGGCCGTTGTAGCCGGTGAGGTAGAGCGTGCCGGCCATGCCGATGAAGGAGGCCGCCGACATCCAGTCGGCCCCGGTGGCCATGCCGTTGTAGACCGCGGGCACGCGCCGGCCCGCGACGTAGTACTCCGAGGCCTCCGTGGTGCGGCTGACGACGCCGATGCCGGCGTAAAGCGCGATCGTGGACAGCAGGAAGATGAAGCCGATGTAGGTCTTGGGCAGGCCGGCGCGCTCCAGCAGCGCCAGCAGCAGGATGAAGGCCACGAAGGCGCCGGTGTAGGCCGTGTAGGCCTTGTCCAGGCGTTTCTTGAAACGCGGGCCGGCGGACGGCGCGCCGTCCGCGGGCGCGGCCTCGGCGACACCGTGCTTGGCGTCCAGCCCGTCCATGGCGCGGGCGTAGTGCCAGACGATGAAGCCGTAGACCAGCAGGGCGCCCTGCGCAGCCACCCAATAGCCGAACGGCCAGCCGAAGAAGTCGAAGGCCAGGTCGCGGCCGAAGTACGTCAGCACGAAAGACACGCCGAACCACAACGCCAGCAGCGCGCCGGTCAGGCGCAGGTTGCCGCGCCAGTGGCGCCGCAGGTCGTCGGGCGAGGGGTTCACCACCTCGGGCCCCTGCGCCGCACCGCCGCCGCGGTCACGGCGACATCCCCGCCAGGCAGGCCTGCGCCCTGCAGGCGGCGACTTTCCAAGCCAACGCCGACAACCACAGCGCGGCCAGCGCCAAAAACGCCAATCCGTGCTGCCAGCGGGGCGGCAAGGCTCGCGGCGCCAGGCTGCGGACCACGCCGACGAAAGGCTCGGTCAACACCACCAGCAACTGGTGGAACACGTTGCCCCGCCGGCCCGGCCCCGCCAGCAGGCCGAGCAGCCATCGCCCCGCGAAGGCCATCAACGCGGTTTCTGCGATCAATTTCAACGCGGAAGCGAGCAGCAGCAAGTCGGATCCTTTTCTCTTCGGGTGCCGCGCGACAGCCGGCGCCCTGTGTGCGGAATGCGAATTGTGCCGAGGCCGGAGAAGCTCCCCTGCCGGTGTCGGAGTTTCGGCGGCTTGCAAAGAAGGCTTCGACAAGCCCGGCGCGAACGGCAAATGGGTCGACAGAAACCGTCGGAACTCAGGCCCCATGCCCCGCCGGCGCGGCGGCGGCCGGCGTGTCGTTGGGGCCGGGCACCGCCTTGCGCGCCATCAGGCTGTAGACGGTGGGCACGACGAAGAGCGTGAGCAGCGTGCCCAGGCTCATGCCGCCGACGATCACCCAGCCGATCTGCTGCCGGCTCTCGGCGCCGGCCCCTGCGGCCAGGGCCAGCGGCAGCGCGCCCAGCACCATGGCCCCGGTGGTCATCAAGATGGGGCGCAGCCGCATGCTGCTGGCCTTCACGAGTGCCTCCAGCACCGTCTCGCCCTGGTGGCGAAGCTGGTTGCTGAATTCGACGATCAGGATGCCGTGCTTGGTGATGAGGCCGATCAGCGTGATCAGCCCGATCTTGGAATAGACGTTCAGCGTGCCGCCGGTGAGGTGCATCGCCAGCAGCGCGCCCAGCATCGACAGGGGCACCGCCGTCATGATGACCAGCGGGTCGACGAAGCTCTCGAACTGCGCGGCCAGCACCAGGAAGATGAAGAGCGCCGACAGCCCGAACACCAGCCCCAGCGCGTCGCTCGATTCGCGGAACTCTCGCGAGGAGCCGTTCAGCTCGGCCGCGTAGCCCGGCTGGAGCACCTTGCGCGCCGCACCGTCCATGAAGGCCAGGGCCTCGCCGAGCGAATAACCCGGCGCCAGGTTGGCGGTGAGCGTCACCGAGCGGCGCTGGTTGAAGTGGTTGAGCTCGCGCGGGCTGACCGCCTCGCGCACCCGCACCAGCGACGACAGAGGCAGCATCGCGTCGCCGCGGCCGCGCACGAAGAGGCGGTCGATCTGGTCGGGCGTGGCGCGCCCCGCGGCGTCGGTCTGCACGATCACGTCGTACTGCTCGGCGTCGCGCTTGTAGCGGGTGACGTTGCGGCCACCGAGCATGGTCTCCACCGTGCGCGCCACCTGTTCGACGCTGACGCCGGCGTCGGCGGCGCGGTCGCGGCCCACTTCCAGGAAGATCTCGGGCTTGTTCAGCCGCAGGTCGGTCTCCACCTGCACCAGGCCGGGGTTCTTCGCCATCTCGGCCATCAGCGCCTGCCCGGCCTTGGAGAGGTTCTCGTAGCTGTCGCTGGTGACGACGACGAAGTTCAGCGGCCGTTCGCGGAAGCCCTGCCCCAGGCTGGGCGGCGTGATCGGCGAGGCGGTCACGCCCGGCAGGCCGGCCAGCCGCGGCTGCAACTCGCGCGCCAGCTCGATCGTGCTGCGCTTGCGCTCGGCCCAGTCGGTGGCGCGCAGGAAGGCCACGCCCTGGGACACGGTGGGGTTGCCACCGACGGTGAAGACACGGTCGAACTCCGGGTATTCCATGCCGATGCGCTCGATCTCGTTCAGGTAGCGCGAGGTGTAGGCCAGCGTCGAGCCGTCGGGAGCGTTGACGTTGGACACCACCACGCCGCGGTCTTCCAGCGGCGCCAGCTCGCTCTTGGCGTTCATGAAGAGCCAGGCGCTGGCGCCCGCGCTGGCCAGCATCCCCGCCACCACCAGCCAGCGCCGGCCCTCCAGGACCCAGCGCAGCGCGGCGGCGTAGGCGCCGGTCAAGCCGCCGAGCAGCGCTTCCATGACGCGGTCGAACCGGCTGGGCCGGGGCTCGTGGCGCAGCAGCCGGCTGCACAGCATCGGCGTGAGCGTCAGCGCCACGAAGCCCGACACCACCACCGCGCCGGCCAATGTCAGCGCGAATTCGACGAACAGCCGCCCGGTGCGCCCGGGCGTGAACACCAGCGGCGCGTAGACGGCCGCCAGGGTGAGGGTCATCGCCACCACCGCGAAGCCGATCTCCCGCGCGCCCCGCAGCGCGGCCTGGAACGGCGCCATGCCGTCTTCGATGTGGCGGAAGATGTTCTCCAGCACGACGATGGCATCGTCCACCACCAGGCCGATGGCCAGCACCAGGGCCAGCAGCGTGAGCGTGTTGACGGTGAAGCCGGCCGCCGCCATCAGCGCGAAGGTGCCGACCAGGCTGACCGGGATGGTGACGAGCGGGATGAAGGAGGCCCGCAGGTGGCGCAGGAAAAGGAAGACCACCAGCGCCACGAGCAGCACCGCCTCGCCGATGGTGCGGTGGACGGCGGCGATGGAGCGCTCGATGAAGACGGCGTTGTCGTTGGCCACCTGCAGCTTCACGCCGGCGGGCAGGTCCTGGGCGACAGTGGGCAGCAGCCTGCGCACGCCGTCGGCCACCTCCAGCGGGTTGGCGGTGGCCTGTCGGACCACGCCGACGGAGATCGCCGGCACGCCGTTGAGCCGCACGCTGCTGCGCTCGTCGGCCGGCCCTTCTTCGATGCGGGCCACGTCGGCCAGGCGCACCGAATGGCCGCCCACCACCTTGAGAGACACCTCGGCGAACTGCGCCGCCGTGTTCAGGTCGGTCCGCGCGGTGACGTTGAATTCGCGCAGCTGGCTTTCGATGCGGCCGGCCGGCACTTCCAGGTTCTGGCGGCGCAGCGCGTCCTCCACGTCCTGCGCGGTGAGGCGGTAGGACGACAGCCGGTCGGCGTCGAGCCAGACACGCATCGCGAACTTGCGCTCGCCGTTGATCTGCACGTCGGCCGCGCCCGGCACCGTCTGCAGCCGCGGCTTGAGCACGCGGTTGGCCAGGTCGGACAATTGCAGCGGCGACAGGCCGGGGCCGCTCAGCGCGATCTGGATGGTCGGCGTGGCGTCGGCCTCGACCTTGGCGATGACGGGCTCTTCCACCGCCTGGGGCAGCCGGCCGCGCACGCGCGAGACGCGGTCGCGCACGTCGGCGGCGGCGTTGTCGGGGTTTTTCTCCAGCTTGAAGCTGACGGTGATCTGGCTGCGCTCGGAGCGCGAGATCGAGGTGACGACGTCGACGCCGTCGATGCTGGAGATGGAGTCCTCCAGCACCTTGCTCACCTGCGATTCGATGACCTCGGAGGACGCGCCGACCAGCCGCGTCGACACATTGACCACCGGCACATCGATGCGCGGGTACTCGCGCACTTGGAGCTTGAGGAAGGACACCGCGCCGAGCAGGAGCAGCAGCAGCGACAGCACGGTGGCGAACACCGGCCTGCGGATCGAGACGTCGGACAGTTTCATGGCGGATTCGGTCGGAAGGGTTCGCCGGCGCGCGTTTCAGCGGGCCGCTTCGAGCAAGGCCGGGGCCGCCGGGGCGGCTGGGGCAGGGGCCGTCGCGGGCTGCGCGGCGCCGCCACGCCGGCCCGGGCCGGCCGCCGCGCCACCGCCCAGCTCGACCACGGCCACCGGCAGGCCGTCGGCCCGCATCAGGCGCGACTGCCCGGCGGTGACGACGCGGTCGCCCAGGGCCAGGCCGGGATGCGCCACTTCCACCTTGCCCGGCACGCGCAGGCCGAGCTGGACTTCCAGCCGCTGAGAAACCCACCGGGGCTTGCCGCCGCCCGAGCCGGCGGCCGGCCCTTCGGCCAGCTTGACCACGAACTGTTTGCCGCCCTGGGGCACCAGCGCCTCTTCCGGCACCACCAGCACGCCCTCGCGCCTGGCGAGGACGACCGAGGTCCGGGCGAACATGCCCGGCTTGAGCAGGCCCTGCGCGTTGGGCAGCCGCGCGCGCACCAGCACCGAACGGCCGTTGGCCTCGATCTGGGAATCGAGGGCTTCGACCACGCCGGCGAAGCTGCGCCGCGGCAGCGACTCCAGAGACACGGCCACGGCCTGGCCCGCCTTGACGCGGTTGACCACGCGTTCGGGCAGACGGAAATCCACCCACATGCTGGCGGTGTCTTCCAGGTTGACCAGGTCGGCGCCGTCTTTCACGTAGTCGCCGACATTCACCAGGCGGATGCCGGCCACGCCGTCGAATGGCGCCACGATGCGCATGCGCGAGAGCTGGGCCTGGGCGAGCGCGACCTGGGCCTCGGCGACCTGGAGGTTGGCCAGGGACTGGTCGACCACGCTCTGGCTGACGAAGTTCTGGGATTGCAACTCGCGGTTGCGCTGCAGGCTGGCGCGGGCGATCACCGCCTGGGCCTGGGCCTGCTGCGCCTGGGCGGCCTGCAGCGCGTCGTCCAGTTGCACCAGCACCTGGCCGCGCTTGACCGGCTGGCCGTCGCTGAAGCCGAGCTTGAGCACCCGGCCGCTGACCTCGGGCCTCAGCATCACGCCCTGGCGCGAGCGCAGCGTGCCGATCGCCTGGGCCTCGTCCTTCAGGTCGGCCGCTTCGACCCGCCCGACCTCCACCGCGGCCGGGCCTTCGCCGCGTTCCCCCCGGCCCGGGGCGCCGCGCGGCGCCTCGGACGCCGGCGACGCGCCGGCGGGCTTCCTGTTCTGCAGCCGGTAGGCCGCGGCGACCGCCAGGGCCAGGGCCAGCACCACCAGCACCGTATGCGTTTTCTTGACAGCCATTCACACGCTCCGCCGACACGACTTGAAACCAAACGTCAATGTAGGTGAGGCTCGCCCCATGCAGGGAGGACGAAAACCCGCCTCCACCGCAGGCGGCGGCCGGGCCGCGCCGGCTTTTCCGGCCCGGTCAGGAAGCGGCGGATTCCACGCCGCGGTTGGCCAGTGCGTCGGCCCGCTCGTTGCCCGGGTCGCCCGAATGGCCCTTGACCCAGCGCCAGTCGACCTGGTGCAGGGCGCGCAGCGCGTCCAGGCGCTGCCAGAGGTCGGCGTTCTTCACCGGCTTGTTGTCGGCCGTCTTCCAGCCGCGGCGCTTCCAGTTGTGGATCCACTCGGTGATGCCCTGGCGCACGTACTGGCTGTCGGTGTAGAGGTGCACCTCGCAGCTGCGCTTGAGCGAAGCCAGCGCCTCGATCACCGCCATCAGCTCCATGCGGTTGTTGGTGGTGACCTTCTCGCCGCCGAACAATTCCTTCTCCTGGCCTTTGCTCGACAGCCAGGCGCCCCAGCCGCCGCGCCCCGGGTTGCCCTTGCAGGCGCCGTCGGTGTAGACGGTCACGAGCGGGCGCTGGATCGCCGCCGGCGCGCGAGGGGCGGCGGCCGCCGCCGTCGTGTTGCCCCCGTCGTCGTTCTTCTTCTCTGCAGTCATTTTTCTTCCGTCTTTTGTCGTTGATGCCGCGCCCTGGGGGAAAACCTGCCCGCCACCACGGCGGGCGCCGCCTGCGGGCGCGCCGCGGGCGGCCGCGACAGGCCGACCAGCCGCATGCCGCGCACCCGCTTGACCGCCACCACCATGTAGACCGCGCCGAACACCGGCCACCAGCGCTCGCCCACCCGGTCCATCCAGGCGCAGCGCTCCAGCCAAGCGGTCGAGTTCAGCGGCGGGCGATAGCAGCCGAACCGCGCCGCCACCACGTCGAAGCTCAGCAGCCGCAGCCAGTCCCGCAGCCGCCGGTAGCCGATGAATTCACCTGCGCGCGGCATGAACAACGGCCGGCCGCGGCCCAGGCCGACGCCGCGGCACAGGTGGCCCGCCTGCTGGCGCAGCCCCCACAGGCTGGCCGGGTTGAAGCCGAGGATCACCGCGTGGCCCTCCGGCATCAACACCCGGTCGACCTCGCCCAGGGCCAGGTGGGGGTCGCGCGCCAGCTCCAAGGCGTGGGGCAACACCACCAGGTCCAGGCTCTGCGTGTCCAGCGGCAAGGCGTCGAAATCGCAGACCAGGCCCGGCCGCAGGGCGTCCGGCGCCGACCAGGGCTCCACGTGGAAAGGATGGTTCAAGCGCCCCAACAAGCCCGCCGGACCGCCGGACTCGGCCGCCGCGGGGAGCGATTGCGGCTCGTCGACCGCCAGCCAACGGTGCGGCATGCGGTTGGCCCGCAGCGCCTGCACTTGCGGCAGGCCCAGTTGCAAGGCGTGGAACCCGAAGACATCGGCCACGGCGGCATCGAGTTGGCGCTGTTCCCAGGCCAGCAGGTCGTGCCCGGCGGGGGTGCGCAGCCATTCGGCCAAACCTATAATCTTCGGACTTTCCGCCATGAATCTGCTCGCGCTGCCCGCTTTTACCGACAATTACATCTGGATGCTGCACGATGGGCGCGAAGCCATCGTCGTCGATCCGGGGGACGCGGCGCCTGTGCTCGGCGCGCTGGCATCGTTGAAGCTAACGCTGGCGGCGATTCTAGTGACCCACCACCACCACGATCACATCGGAGGCCTCGACGGCCTCCGATCTGTTTTGGAGGGCCCGGTTTTCACGCCCGCCGGCGAAACCATCCCCGGCCCGGGCACGCCGGTCGCCGACGGCGAAGTGCTGCGGCTGCGCGGATCGACCTGGACCGTGCTCGACGTGCCCGGGCACACCGCCGGCCACGTGGCCTACGTCTCGCACGACGCCGGCCCCGACCCCATCCTTTTCTGCGGCGACACCCTGTTCTCCGCCGGCTGCGGCCGGTTGCTTGGGGGCACGGCCGCGCAGATGCACCGGTCGCTGCAGCGGCTGTCGCGGTTGCCGGCGGGCACTCGGGTATGCTGCGCCCACGAATACACCCTGGCCAACCTGGCTTTCGCCCAAGCGGTGGAACCCGGCAACCAGGACATCGCATCGCACCGGGCCTGGTGCCTCGGCCAGCGGGCCCGGTCCCGCCCCACGCTGCCCTCGACCCTGGGGCTGGAACTGCGGATCAACCCGTTTCTGCGCTGCGCGGAACCCGCGGTGGCCGAACAGGCTCTGCGGCATGGCGCCGCGAGCCGCGACAGCGAAGACGTGTTCGCCGCCCTTCGACAGTGGAAGAACCAATTCTGATGACGACCTCCCCACCCGCCCGGCACCGCGCCTGGGCCCTCGCCGCCGCCGCGGCGGCGCTGAGCGCCCTGGCCGCCTGCACCACCACCCCGCCTCCGCCCGGGCCGCAGACCCCCGTGCTCGTCACGATGGCCGAGCCGCAAAAAGCCACGCCGGCTTCGCCGATGGCGCCCGAAGCCGCCGCGTCGGCGACCGCCGCCCCGGGCGAGCAGGCCGGGCCGCCGGTGGGACCGCCGGTCGACCCGCTGCGCCCCGACGTCGCCGTCGACCTGGAAGGCAGCGACGCGCGGGCCGCCGCCCGCAAAGACCTCTGGCAGCGCGTGCGCGCCGGCCTGTCCGTCCCCGACCTGGACACCGACCTCGTCCGGCAGCAAGAGCAGTGGTACGCCTCGCGGCCCGACTACGTGCAACGCATGACCTCGCGCGGCGGCCGCTACCTCTTCCACATCGTCGAGGAGCTGGAGCGCCGCAACATGCCCGCCGAGCTGGCGCTGCTGCCTTTCATCGAGAGCGCCTTCAACCCCGAGGCCATGTCCTCGGCCAAGGCTTCCGGCATGTGGCAGTTCATGCCCGCCACCGGCAAGTACTTCGACCTGAAGCAGAACCTGTTCCGCGACGACCGGCGCGACGTGCTGGCCTCCACCCGCGCGGCGCTCGACTACCTGCAGAAGCTCTACGGGATGTTCGAAGACTGGCACCTCGCGCTGGCCGCCTACAACTGGGGCGAAGGCAATGTGCAGCGCGCGATCGCGCGCAACCAGAAAGCGGGCCTGCCCACCGACTACCTCAGCCTGAAGATGCCGGCCGAGACCCAGAACTACGTGCCCAAGCTGCAGGCGGTGGAGAACATCATCGCCCAGCCCGAACGCTTCGGCCTGCTGCTACCGCCGCTGGAGAACCACCCGTATTTCCTGGCGATCCCGATCGAGCGCGACATCGACGTCGACCTCGCGGCCCGGCTGTCGGGCCTGAAGCTCGACGAGTTCCGCTCGCTCAACCCGCAGATGAACAAGCCGGTGATCCTGGCGGCCGGCACGCCGCAGCTGCTGCTGCCCTATGACAACGCCAGCGAGTTCGTCGCGCGGCTGAAGAGCCACCGCGGCCCGCTGGCCAGCTGGACGGCCTGGGTCACGCCCAGCACCATGCGCCCGGACGAGCTGGCGCGTCGCGTCGGCATGGACGAGGCCCGGCTGAGGGAGGTCAACAAGATCCCGCCGCGCATGCTCGTCAAGGCCGGCTCGACGCTGCTGGTGACGCGCGGCGCGCACAGCGTGGACGACGTGTCGGAGCACGTCGCCGACAACGCCAGCATGAGCCTGGCGGCCGACATGCCCGACCGGCGCCGCGTGACGGTCAAGGTGGGCCGCAAGGACACCCTCGCCGGACTGGCTCGGCGCCACAAGGTCTCCACCGCGCAGCTCCAGCAATGGAACAAGCTCGACGCCAAGTCCAGCCTGAAGGCGGGCCAGGTGCTGGTGCTGTTCGTGGCGCCGGCCAAGGCGGCCGCGGGCGGGCGCGCCGCTTCGACCCGCGAGGCCGCGGCGCCGTCGACCCGTAGCGCCTCGGCTTCCGCCGGCAAGGGCCGCGCGCGCGCCGCCGCGGCGCCTTCGGCGTCCGCCAAACGCGGCACCGCCACGGCCGCCGCCAAGGCGAGCCGGCCCAGGGCCGCGCACGCTTCGCCCACGCGGCAAGCCAGGAACTGAACGGGAAGCGGGGCGCACCGGAAGGGGCGGCCCTCGCTGGAACGGGAAACGCCGCTAGGCGCCAGCGAACAACAGCGCGATGTTCACACCCACGGCCGCCATCCAGGTCAAGGACCGCGCGGTGGGCCGGTCGGCCAGGTAGAGCGCGACATAAACCACGCGCAAGGCCGTGAAAGCCAGCACCAGCGCGTTCACCTTGCCGGTGGGCGCGTTCATGTGCAAAGCCAGCAGCAAGGCGCCGAAAAAGAACGGCAGGGCCTCGAAGCAATTCGCCTGGGCGGAATTGGCCCGCTGCCGGAAGCCTTGCTGCCGCGCCAGCCAGGCGCGCGGGTCGTGGTTGTCGAAACCGCCCTGCCGGCGGGGCTTGCCGAAATCCCGGCCCTTGGCCAGCGCGGCGCAACCGACCGGCATCAGGGCCAGGACGAGCGAGCACCAGAGCGCCAGGGTGGTCGATTGCGTCCACATGGTCGGATCTCCCAGGGTCTAGCGCCGGTCCGACAGCGCGTAGGCGATGGTGCCGAGGTCGACGTATTCCAGGTCGCTGCCCACCGGCACGCCGCGCGACAGGCGGGTCACGCGCAGGCCGCGCGACTTCAGCGTCTGCGCCAGCACGTGGGCAGTGGCCTCGCCCGCCGCGGTGAAGCTGGTGGCGATGATGACTTCCTGGACCACGCCGTCGCCGGCGCGCTCCAGCAGCGGCTTGACGCCGATGTCGTCCACGCCCACGCCGTCCAGCGGGCTCAACCGGCCCATCAGCACGAAGTAAAGGCCGCGGTAGCTGCCGGTGCGCTCCAGCGCCGCCTGGTCGGCCGGCGTCTCGACCACGCACAGCATGGTGGCGTCGCGGTCGGCGTCGGCGCAGGTGGCGCACACCCGGCCCGAGGTGAAGGTGTAGCAGCGCTCGCAATGGCCGATGCCGGCGAGCGCCGCGTCGAGCGACTGCGCGAGCCGGGCAGCGCCGGCGCGGTCGTGCTGCAGCAGGTGGAAAGCCATGCGCTGCGCCGACTTGACGCCCACGCCGGGCAGGTGGCGCAGCGCGTCGATCAGGTTCTGGAGCAGGCTTTCCCCGGCCACGGCGCGTCCCGGCGGGTCAGAACGGGAACTTCATGCCCGGCGGCAGCGGCATGCCGGCGGTGAGCTTGCCCATCTTCTCGGCGCTCACGGCCTCGGCGCGGCGCAGGCCGTCGTTGAAGGCGGCGGCCACCAGGTCTTCCAGCATGTCCTTGTCGTCGGCCAGCAGGCTGGCGTCGATCTGGACGCGCTTGACGTCGTGCTTGCAGGTCATGGTGACCTTGACGAGGCCGGCGCCGGATTGGCCTTCCACTTCGATCGAGGCCAGTTCGTCCTGCGCCCGCTTGAGGTTGTCTTGCATCGCTTGGGCCTGCTTCATCAGACCGGCGAGTTGGCCTTTCATCATGGTGTTGCTCCGGGAAGGGGTTGGGATGGGTCAATCGATTCGGGTGGCGGGCCGGGCGGGGCAAGCCGCCCGGCGGGTCGGTCAGCCGACGGGCCGGATGGACCCCGGCACGATGCGTGCCGACGGGAACTGCGACATCAGCCGCCGCACCAGGGGGTCGTCGTGGATCAGGGCTTCGGCTTCCCGCTGGCGGCGTTCTTTCTCGGCCTGGGCGCGCAGGGCCGGGTTGTCGAGCGCGACGCCGGGCTCGACCTGGAGCCGGACCGGCCGGCCCAGCGCCTGGCCGAGCGCCGCCTGGAGTTTCTCCACCGGGCCGGAGGCGCGCAGCGTTTCCCGCTCGACGCGCAGCCGCCAGGCCATGGGCTGGTCGGAGGGGCCGCCTTCGTCGACGGCGATGCATTGCGCCTGCATCGCCAGCTCGCGCACCAGCGCCGAGATGCTGCCCGCGGCCTGCATCGCCTGCACGGCCTGCAGCCAGCGGTCGCCCAGAGGCGTGGTCTGCAGCGCGGGCGGCGACGGCGGTGCGGCGGCGACCCGCTCGGGTGCCGCGACAGCGGGTGCGAACTCTTCTTCGAAGTACGGCGGCGGTTCGGACCGGCTGGAAGCCGCCGGCTGCCCCGCCACGGCGGCCCCGGTGGCGGCGCCAGCCCCGGCAAAGGCTTCGTCGTCCCAAGGCGCATCGACCCAGGGCGGCGGCTCGTCATCGGCCGGCGGCGCCACGGGCCGCGGCTTGACTGGCGACGGGGCCGCCTGGGGCGCGCGCGCCGCGGGCGCGGGTGATGACGGCACGGGTGCGGGCACCCCCGGCGCCACGGGGCGCGACAGGCTGGCGGGCCGGCTGGCCACCAGCGCGGCCGAACCCGCGGCGGGAGCGGCCCCGGCCTGGCGACGCGTGTCCGAGCCGGCGGCGGGCTCGGCCCCCCGCGCCGCTTGTGCGTGGGAAGGCGGCTGCGAGCGGGCCGCAGCGCCGTCCGGGCGGAAGGCCAGCATGCGCAGCAGCACCATCACCAGGCCGCTGTATTCGTCGGGCGCCAGGCCGAGTTCGGCCCGGCCGTGGAGGCACATGCTGTAGGCGAGTTGCACTTCATCGGCCGCGAAACGGCCGGCCAGCCGGGCCACGGCGGGTGCGTCGGCGTCGGTGCCGTCGAGGGCGCCGGGCACGGCCTGGTGCACGGCGACCGCCTGCAACAGCTCGGCCATCTCTTCGAGCGTGCCGGCGGCCGACAGGCCGAGGCCGCGCAAGTCATCGGCGGCCTGGACGAGCCCGGCGCCGTCGCTGTCGCCCAGGGCGTCCAGCAGGCGCACCGCGTGGCCGCGGTCGACCGCGCCGAGCATCTGCCGCACGCCCGCCTCGGTGAGCGCGCCGGCGCCGAAGGCGATGGCCTGGTCGGTGAGGGACAGCGCATCGCGCATCGACCCCTTGGCCGCCCGCGACAGCAGCCGCAGCGCACCCGGCTCGGCCTGCAGCGATTCCGCCTGCAGCACCTGGGCCAGGTGCTCCTGCACGGTCTGGGGCGCCATCGGCCTCAGGTTGAACTGCAGGCAGCGCGACAGCACCGTGGGCGGCACCTTCTGGGGGTCGGTCGTGGCCAGCACGAACTTCAGGTACTCCGGCGGTTCCTCCAGCGTCTTGAGCATGGCGTTGAACGCCGTGTTCGAGAGCATGTGCACTTCGTCGATCATGTAGACCTTGAAACGGCCCACCACCGGCTTGTAGACCGCCTGGTCGAGCAGCTGGCTGATCTCGTCCACGCCGCGGTTGGAGGCGGCGTCGAGTTCGACGTAGTCGACGAAGCGGCCGGTGTCGATGTCGCGGCAGGCGTCGCACACGCCGCAAGGCGCGGCGGTGATGCCGCCTCGGCCGTCGGCGCCGGTGCAGTTGAGGCTTTTCGCGAGGATGCGCGAGACCGTCGTCTTGCCCACGCCGCGCGTGCCGGTGAAGAGGTAGGCGTGGTGCAGCCGCTGCTGGGTGAGCGCGTTGGCCAGGGCCTGCACCACGTGCTGCTGGCCCACCAGGGCCTCGAAATTGCGCGGGCGGTATTTGCGGGCCAGGACGAGGGTGCTCATGGCTTTCATTCTACGAGCCGGACCCGGCCGGGTGACCCGCGCGGCGGCGCTGCCGGATAATCATGGGCTGCACCTCCGCCGCCGCAACCGACACCGCGCATGAACAACCCCTCCCCCCCCTCCCCCGCCCCCGCAGGCACCCTCAGCTATGAACAGGCGGGGGTGAACTATGACCTGATCGACCCGCTAAAAGTGGCCGCGCAACGCGCCGCCGCGGCCACCGGCGCGCACTTGCGGCAGCACCACGGCTTCGACGAAGTGGCCGCCTCGCGCGGCGAATCGGCCTATGTGGTGGACGTGGGGCCGTTCTACATCGCCAGCATCGTCGAATGCCTGGGCTCCAAGGCCCTGGTCGCCGACGAGATGCGCCAGCTCACCGGCAAGAGCTACTACGACGGCATCGCGCAAGACACCATCGCGATGGCCATCAACGACCTGATCACCGTGGGCGCCACGCCGCTGGTGGTGCAGGCTTATTGGGCCGCCGGCGGTTCCGATTGGTTCGCCGACGCGCAGCGCGCGCAAGCCCTGGTGGCCGGCTGGAAGGCCGCTTGCGACACCTGCCAGGTGGCCTGGGGCGGCGGGGAAACACCCGCGCTGGCCGGCATCGTGGCCGACGGCCGCATCGACCTGGCCGCCAGCTGCACCGGCCTGATCAACCCGAAAGAGCGCCTGTCGGTGGGCGACAAGCTCGGCGCGGGCGACGCGATCGTGCTGCTGGCTTCCAGCGGCATCCACGCCAACGGCCTCAGCCTGGCGCGCAAGCTCGTCGAGCGGCTGCCGCAGGGCTACCTCACGCCGATCCCCGGCGGCCAGACCTACGGCGAGGCGCTGCTGGCGCCGACCGCGCTGTACTCGCCGGTCACCGAAGCGCTCCACAAGGCGGGCGTCACGCCGCACTATTGCGCCAACATCACCGGCCACGGCTGGCGCAAGCTGCTGCGCCACCCGGCCGCCCACACCTACCGCATCCACACCGTGCCGCCGGTGCCGCCGGTGCTGAAATTCATCCAGGAACAGGCGCGGCAGGACGACCGCGAGGCCTACAGCACCTTGAACATGGGCGCCGGCTTCGCGCTGTTCGTCAAGGCGCAGGACGCCGAAAAGACCGTCGAGGCCGCCCGCGCCCACGGCATCGAGGCCTGGCTGGCGGGCGAAGTGCAGGCCGGGCCGAAGAAGCTGGTCATCGAACCGCTCGGCCTGGAATTCGGCGACGACGCGCTGCAGTTGCGCTGAGCCGCGGGGCGATCGAACGAAAAGGGCGCTGCCGTCACCGGCAGCGCCCTTTTTTCGCGGTGCCTCCCGCTCAGTTGCCCCGTTGCGCGAGGTTCAACGCCCGCGCGATCGCTTTCAGCGCGTGCGACAGGTTGTGGATCTCGTTGCGCGAGGTGACCTCTTCCGCGTCGAGCTGCATCTTCTCGACCACCTCGCCGCGCTGCGCGCCCTTCACGCGGTTGGCGTAGGTCTGCATCTTGTTGGCCGCGCCGATGACGGTCACGTAGAGCCACAGCAGCAGGACCGCCAGCATCGCGACGACCGCGGAGATGGCGATCCACACCTTGCCGTCCAGCCCGGTGAAGATCGCGGAGACGTCGCGGTCGCTCATCGGCACGGTCACGCTGATCACGCCCGCCACGCCGCCGAGCTGGTAACCCCAGCCGGCGGTGCCGGCGTACTTGGCCTGCATCACCGCGGGCGATTTCTCCGGCGTGTCGTGGCAGCGCATGCAGCCCGGCGACACCGTCAACCGGCGCGCGTAGTACAGGGTGTTGCCCTTGACCTCGGAATATTCCGTGACCTTGCCGTCGGTGCTTTCGCGGATCGCCTCGATCGCCGCCAGCTCGAAGCGGGTCGGCGCGTTGTTGGGGTTGAAGAAACGGTCGGACGTCATGCGGAACTTCTCGGCGATGCCCGCGTTGGCGGCCACCACTTCGGACAGTTCGCGCTGCACCAGGGCCGGGTTCTTCGAGTGGAAGGCGCCGCTGGTGGAGATCGCGGCGATGTCGGCGTTCGACAAGCCCTTGGTCTCGTAAGTGGGCGGGGGCAAGGCGGAGGCGCCGGGCGCCGCCCCCGAGGCGGCGGCCGCCGCCGCCGCTGCCGCCTCGGGCGTGGCCTTGCTGTTGATGCGGTGCTCGAGGAAGTTGCCGACCTTCAGCGTCTGGTCGTTGGGGTCGCTGCGCACCCAGATGCCCCGGTACTGGCTGGCCCAGGCGCCGAAGGCGTCCACCATGTTGGCCACGGTGCGCCCGCGCTGCAGCGCCTGCACTTCGATCAGCGAGGAACGCACCATCGAGAACACGATGCCCACCAGCAGGCCCAGCACCGTCATCAGGATGGCGAACTGGAACATCAGCCGGAGCCGGAAGAAGGAACGCATCATTTGACGACGCCTTTTTGCGTGTTGGCGAACTTGATGAAGGCTTTGCGGTCGGCGGCGTCGTCGAGCAGGCGCTGCGCGGCCTCGTCGACCAGTTCGTCGAAGGTGACCGGGGCGTGCGGCCGCTTGCGGCTCATCTCCTGGTAGAGCGCCAGCACCCGCGGCTCGGCCTCGCTGGCCAGGAATTCGCGCATGGCGACGATCACGGCGGGCACGAAGGGGCTGACCGGCACGTTGGTCGCCCAGTCAGGCGAGACCTGGTGGACGATGCCGCGCGTGACGGCGACCGCCGGCGCGGGCACCGGCTGCGGCACGGTCAGCCGCAGCCGGGCGTTTTCGAGCAGCGCGGTCAGCACGCGCGGGTCGGAAGAGACGATGCTCGCCGCGCCCGCCTGCTTGGCGCTGACGGCGTCCAGCGTCGTGGGGCTGTCCCTCACCACGTGGAAATCGCCGTCGTGCAGCATCAGCTTGCGCAGGGCCTGCACGATCTGGTAACCGGTGGCATCGCCGACCATCGCGTCGACCAGCACCAGGTCGTAGCGGTCGCCGCGCACTTGGGCGCCGTAGAGGTTGGTCTTGGCCATGATGGCGTTGAAAGCGGTGTCGACGATGGCCGGCAGGGCGGCGTACTTCGCCGGTTCCTGGGTGACCGCCAGGACCAACCGCCGGGGGGAAAGGGCTGGGTTCGGTGTCATGGGTTCGGGCGACCCCGCGGTGCCCGGCGCGTGCGGGGCGTGAGGGTCGTCATTCGGTTGTTCGTTGGAGCGCGGCGCGGGGACACGGGCCGGCGAGCCGGACCCGCCGCGGCGCGGGCGAAAACTGCCTGGATCGGCGGTCTGGACCGCCCGGGACCGGCGTTCGATTCTGTCATTTTCCCTGATCCGGCCCGTCGTGGATGAGGCGCTTCCCCAGGCTCACGACATCGTCCTGGGCGAAGCCGAGGCGCTCGTAGAACGCTACGGCTTCCCGGTTGGACGACCGCACTTGAAGGTTGAGCTTGGGGCAGCCTTTTGCCAGCAGCAGCCGTTCGGCTTCCCTCAGCAAGGCGCGGCCGTGCGCCTGGCGGCGGTGGCGGGGCGCGACGGCCAGGTAGTTGACCCAGCCGCGGTGGCCGTCGAAACCGACCATGACCGAGGCCATCAATTCGCCGTCGGCCACGCCCACGAGGAAGCCTTCGGGTTGTTCACCCAGTTTGCGCTCGATGTCGGCGCGCGGGTCGTTCCAGGGGCGTGTCAGCCCGCAGGCCTCCCAAAGGGCGATGACGGCCTGCGAATCGGAGCGAGCGAAAGGTCTGATGATCATGCGGGCGGCGCCAGGCGGCCTTGCGGCCGGACCGGTTTCGGCGGGTTTGAAAACTGCAAGCCCCGTTGAAGCGGCCCACGACCGGACATGATTGCCAAATTCGGGCCGCCGCGGCGTATCTAGATGTTTCGCACACTGCCTCCGGTCGCGCGGCGGCGGCCGCCCATCGGGTCGCCGCCCGGCCGGGCGCACCGTGAATGCCCCCAAAACGGCCTCTTCCAACCCGTGCCCCTACAATGGCCGCTGACGGGCCTCCTCGCATGGAAGCACGGCCAACCGGGTCAGGTCGGGAACGAAGCAGCCCTAACTGTTGTGACCAGTGCCGAGATCAGGCTCGTCAACCCCCATCCCCTTGCCTTGCGCGGCCGCAGCCGGCCGGGAAAGCGCCCCACCCGTCAAGTGGCCTGCTTGAAGGCCATCACGCCCTGGTTGCGCAAGGTGCGCAGCAGCGACAACTCCTTTTCCCCCAGCGCCATCTCGCTGGCCTGCGCCTTGTCGGCGTAGATCAGCGCGAACGTGGCGCCCTTCATCTGCAGCGGCAACAGCAGGAAGCAGGGCGCGTCGACCTGCTTGCGGTACCACTCGGGCAGCCGCGACGAGACGCTGCCGGCGCTGGTGTCGGAGATCAGGGTGTCCATGCCCTTGAGGCAGATCGCGGTGAAGAGGTCGTTGGCGGGCTGCAGCGGCACCTTGAAAGCCGCGGCGATCGCCGCGGCGTCGTCGCCCAGGCCGAAGCGGCCGGTGAGCGAATTGGTCTTGGGGTCGCGCAGGCAGAAGACGACGCGCCGGAACTCCAGCGCGCGGAACATCGTCTCCAGGATCATGCGGAGCACCTCGTTGAGCTTGAAGCTCTCGACCATGCTGTTGGTGATGTCCTGGATGCCGGCGGCCAGCACGTCGGCGGCGGGCACCGACGAGGCCATCCGGCCCCGCGGCTCCCCGCCCGTCGAGAGGGACTGCGCGCTTTCGACGGCGGTGAGGGTCGCCTGCAGCGCGTGCGGGCTCAGGGAGTCCTGCGCGGCGTCGGTTTCTTGGGAGCCCGGCAGCGCCAGCAACGAATTGGCGGGGCCGGCCTTGTTCAGCTTCAAACCCATGGCGTTGGCCAGCGAGGCCATCTTCTGCTGCGCGGCCACGGCGGCGCCCTCGATGTCCTGGGCCTTTAGCCCGAGGCTGGCGGCATAGCGCCGAGCCAGGTCGGACACGGCCTTGGCGCGGGCCGGCCCGTCCACCCGGATCATGGCGTCGGCCATGTCGTTGCAGGCCAGCGCCAGCCAGCGCTGGCGCTCGGCGGCATGGCCCGGCGCCTGCGCCGGGGGGTCGCCCAGCGGCTTGCGCATCGCGTTCTGCAGGGAGTCCGGCAGGCCCCAGCTCTTGGCCACGCCCAGGCCGAGCTCCTCGAAACTCAGGCCGAGCACCTGGGCGGAGGCGGTGTCTTCGGCGCGCGGCCCCTTGCGGGTGGCCACCAGGTTGCGCACCTGGCGCGCCTCCTCGGGGAAATAGAACTCGGTGAGCAGCCGGCCGAGGTTCTGGAACATGGCGCCGAGGAAGGCCTCCTCGCCCTCGCGCGCCACCGGGCTCAGCTCGCGCGCGAGCGAGCCCGACATGAGCGACCGCAGGAACTCTTCCTTCAGCCCGGCGGCATGGGTCTTGTCCTGCATGTGCTCGAGCAGCACCACGCTCAGCGCCATGTTGCGGATGCCGGCGAAGCCCACCAGCGCCACCGCCCGCGAGACGGTGCTGATGGTGCCGCCGCCCGCATGCGAAAAATGCGCGGTGTTGACCATGCGCAGCAGCTTGTTGGTGAGGGCGACGTCCTGCAGGATCTCCGCCGACAGGCTGCCCAGGCTTTCGTTCTCGGAGTTGGCCACGCGCTGGATGCGCGCGACCGAGTCGGACATGGCGGGGAAGTCGCTCTTGTGCCGCATGCGCCGCAGCAGGAACTCCAGCGTGCCGCTGCTGGCGCCACCGGCCTTGCCGGCGGCGTCGCCGGCGCCGGCCTCGGCGGGCGGCGCCTCCGGCGACAGCCAGCTGCGCAGCGCGTCGCGGAAGGCGGCCGCGCTGGCGTGGCGTTGCTGCGGGTCGCGCGCGATGGCGCGCTGCACGATGGCGCGCAGGTTGTCGTCGACCTCGGCGCCGAGGTTGCCAGGCAGCTTCAGGTCTTCGTGGGCGATGCGGTAGATGGCGCGGTAGGCGTCTTTCTCGGGCACCAGCGGCTTGCCCGCCAGCAGCTCGGCCAGCACCAGGCCGGCGGAGAACACGTCCATGCCGGGCGACGGCGGGGCGCCGTCGGCGGCCTCGGGCGACATGTAGGCGGGGGTGCCGCTCAGGGGCTGGCTGGCCGTGGCCCTCGCGGCGCCGGCCTGCGCCGGCTGCTGCTGGTGCTGCAGCCGGGCGGCGATGCCGAAGTCCATGACGCGGGCCTGCCCGGCGGCGTCCACCAGCACGTTGGAAGGCTTCAAGTCGCGGTGCACCACGCCGGCTGCGTGGGCGGCCTGCAGCGCGTCCAGCACGCCGATCATCAACGGCACCGCCTCGCGCGGCGGCAGGGCGCCGCGGCTGCGCAGGTGGTCGGCCAGCGTTTGTCCGGCGACGTATTCGAACACCAGGTAGGGCTGGCGCTCGTGGGTGTCGGCCTCGTAGACGGGCACGATGTGGGCATGCTTGAGGCGGCTGACGTGGCGGGCTTCCTGCAGCCATTGGTGGGCCGCCTGGGTATCGACGGCGCCTGCGCCGCCGCGCATCAGTTTCAGCGCGACTTCCCTTTCCAGGCGCGGGTCGAACGCCAGCCAGACGGTGGCTTGCGCGCCCTTGCCGAGGGTTCGCCGGAGTTCGAAACGGCCGATGCGGGTCGGTGCCTCGGCGGGGGTGCTGGTGGTGGCTGGCATGGGGGTCCGGTTGGCGTGGGTGGGTCAGGCGGCGCCGTTGGCCGGCCCCGGCG
>CBIHOD010000052.1:0-25938 GCA_966211815.1 uncultured Burkholderiales bacterium | reverse complement strand
GGGGTGGGGGGGGGGGGGCGCCCCCGCGGGCACCCCCCCCGGCTTTTTTGGGCGGCCGGGGCTCCCCCGGGGTGGGGGCGCCCCCCCCCGGGGGGCCCCCCCCGCTGCTACGGCATCCACGCCGGCAAAAATGAAAGCCTCGCCGAAGCGAGGCCTCCTGCCGGCCCGGACCAGGCCCGCCGCGCGGCGGAAGCTTCAATGCCTGAAGTGCCTCACGCCCGTGAGCACCATCGCGATGCCGCGTTCGTCGGCGGCGGCGATCACTTCGTCGTCGCGCACCGAGCCGCCGGGCTGGATCACGCAGTTGGCGCCCGCGTCGATCACCACGTCCAGCCCGTCTCGGAACGGGAAGAAGGCGTCGCTGGCCACAGCCGAGCCCTTCAGGCTCAGCTTGGCGTTGTCGGCCTTGATGCTGGCGATGCGGGCCGAATCGATGCGGCTCATCTGGCCGGCGCCGACGCCCAGCGTCATGCCGCCGCCGCAAAACACGATGGCGTTGCTCTTGACGTACTTGGCCACCTTCCAGGCGAACATCAGGTCGTCCATCTGCTGGGGCGTGGGCTGCAGCTTGGTGACGACCTTCAGCTCGGCGCGCGTCACCTCGCGGTTGTCGGCGGTCTGCAGCAGGAGTCCGGAGCCGACGCGCTTGGCGTCGACCGCGTTGCGGCCCTGCTTCCAGGCGCTGTCCCCGTGGCGGTCGACGCCCTCCAGCGAGATCTTCAGGACGCGGGTGTTGGCCTTGGCCGAGAACACCGCCAGGGCCTCGTCGGTGTAGGCGGGCGCGATCAGCACTTCGACGAACTGCTTGGCCACCTTCTGCGCCGCGGCCAGGTCGACCGGCGTGTTGAAGGCGATGATGCCGCCGAAGGCCGAAGTGGGGTCGGTCTGGAAAGCTTTGTCGTAGGCCTCGGCCGGATGCGCGCCCACCGCCACGCCGCAGGGGTTGGCGTGCTTGACGATGACGCAGGCGGGCGTGTCGAAGGACTTCACGCATTCCCAGGCGGCGTCGGCGTCGGCGATGTTGTTGTAGCTGAGCTCCTTGCCCTGCAGCTGCTGGGCGGTGACGAGCGAGCCGGGGGCCGGGTGCAGGTCGCGGTAGAAGGCGGCGGCCTGGTGCGGGTTCTCGCCGTAGCGCAGGTCCTGCAGCTTGGTGAAGCTGCCGTTGCTCTGGGCGGGGAACGCGCTGCGCGCGTGCCCGCCGGCCTCGTCGGGCCGCAGGCTGGAGAGGTAGTCGCTGATCGCCGCGTCGTACTGCGCGATGCGGTTGAAGGCGGCGACGGAAAGCGAGAACTTCGTTTGCTTGCTGACGCCGCCGGCCTTCAGCTCGGCCAGCACGCCGGCGTATTGCGAGGCGTCGGTCAGCACCGCCACGTCCTTCCAGTTCTTGGCCGCCGAACGCACCATGGCCGGGCCGCCGATGTCGATGTTCTCGATCGCGTCTTCGAGCGTGCAGCCTGGTTTGGCCACGGTGGCTTCGAAGGGGTAGAGGTTGACCACCAGAAGGTCGATCGGTGCGATGCCGTGTTCCTGGATGGCTGCGACGTGCGCGGGCAAGTCGCGGCGGGCGAGCAGGCCGCCGTGGATCTTCGGGTGCAGCGTCTTGACGCGGCCGTCGAGCATCTCGGGGAAGCCGGTGTGGTCGGCCACCTCGGTGACGGGCAGGCCCGCGTCCATCAGCAGCTTGGCGGTGCCGCCGGTGGAAAGCAGCTTGACCTTGAGCGCGTGCAGCTCGCGGGCGAATTCGAGGATGCCGGTTTTGTCGGAGACGGAAAGGAGTGCGTGCATGGTCGTCATGGGCAAGGCGGTTGGCGGGGGGGAAAGGGCGTGGCCGGGGGCGCGCGCGAGGCGCCCGGCGTCATTTGACGAGCTTGTGCTCCACCAGCTTGCGCCGCAGCGTGTTGCGGTTGATGCCCAGCCATTCGGCGGCGCGGCTCTGGTTGCCTTCGGCGTGCTTCATGACCACGTCGAGCAGGGGCTTCTCCACCACCCGCAGGATCATGTCGTACATGGCGGCGGGCTCCACGCCGCGCAGGTCCTTGAAATAGCCTTCGAGGCTTTCGCGGATGCACTCTTCGATGTGCTTTTTGTTCTGGCTGGTGCTCATGGTGTGTGGCGCCGTCTTGGGGGCAAGTCGTCGTCGTTGTCGTTGTTGTTCTTCGGCTCGTTCCGGGCGGCGGTCAGGCGCTTTGCAGGCGCCGGCCGTCGTTGGCGGCCTCGGCCTGCGGAAGGAGGCGGTGGCTGTCGGCCAGCGCGTCGAACCACGAGCTCAAGGCCCGCACCTGGGCTTCGCTGCTGTCGAGGCGGTTCATCTCGTCGCGGAAGGCTTCGCCGCCGGGCAGGCCGCGCACCGCCCAGCCGATGTGCTTGCGCGCGCTGAGCACGCCGGTGCGCTCGCCGTAGAGGCCGTAGTGGTCGTGCAGGTGCTCGATCAGCCACTGCTTGGCCTGGCGCACTTCCGGCGCCGGCAGGTGCTCGCCGGTGGCCAGGAAGTGGCCGATCTCGCGGAAGATCCACGGCCGGCCCTGCGCGGCGCGGCCGATCATCACCGCGTCGGCGCCGGTGCGGGCGAGCACGTCGCGGGCCTTCCCGGGGCTGTCGATGTCGCCGTTGGCGACCACGGGGATGCGCAGCGCCGCCTTGACCGCCGCCACGGTGTCGTATTCGGCCAGGCCCTTGTAGCCCTGCTCGCGCGTGCGGCCGTGCACCGTGACCATGGCCACGCCGGCGCTCTCGGCGGCGCGCGCGATGCGCACCGCGTTGCGTTCGGCATCGCACCAGCCGGTGCGCATCTTCAAGGTGACCGGCACGTTGCGCGGCGCGCAGGCCGCGACCACCGCCTCGATGATCCCGAGCGCCAGCGGCTCGTCCTGCATCAGCGCGGAGCCGGCCCACTTGTTGCAGACCTTCTTGGCCGGGCAGCCCATGTTGATGTCGATGATCTGCGCGCCGCGGTCGATGTTGTAGGCGGCGGCCTCGGCCATCATGGCCGCCTCGGTGCCGGCGATCTGCACCGAGATGGGCTCCACCTCGCCGTCGTGGTTGGCGCGCCGGCTGGTCTTCAGCGACGACCACAGGTCCTTGCGCGAAGTCACCATCTCGCTCACCGCGTAGGCCGCGCCCAGCCGTTTGCACAGCTGGCGGAAGGGCCGGTCCGTCACGCCCGCCATGGGGGCGACGAACAGCCGGTTCGCCAATTGGAATTGGCCGATGCGCGGGGCGTTCATGGGGAGGGGGCGGGCGGGGTTGCCTAAAAAGGAGGCAGGAGTATACCGGCGCCGGTTTTCCGGGGCGGGATAATTCCTCGCATGACCGAATGGCTCGAAACCTCCCTGGCCGCGCTGCTCGCGGCGCTGGCCCTGCCGAAATTCGGGCTGGCCACCGTGTTCGTCGTGGCTTTCGTTTCCGCCACGCTGCTGCCGCTGGGCTCCGAGCCGGCGGTGTTCGGCCTGGTCAAGCTCAACCCCGCCATGTTCTGGCCCGCCATCGCGGTGGCCACCGCGGGCAACACCCTGGGCGGCGCGTTGAGCTGGTGGATGGGCCTGGGCGCGGAGAAGGTCTACGAGAAGGTGTCGGGCCACGACGCGGACGGCCGCGCGCTGCGCTGGCTCCGGTGCTTCGGACCCAAGGCCTGCCTGATGGCCTGGCTGCCGCTGGTGGGCGACCCGCTTTGCGCGGTGGCGGGCTGGCTGCGCCTGCCGTTCTGGCGCTGCGTGGCCTACATGGCCGTCGGGAAGTTCCTGCGCTACCTGGTGATGACGGCGCTGCTGCTGGGCGCCTTCCCCGGGCCGTTCAACGCCGGTTGACGGCGCCCGACCGCCGCGCCCAAGGCCTGTTCGAAAACCCGCCCTCCGCGTCGCAAATGGCCGCTGTGGCAATTGCCGCAGCTGTGCTTTGCGCCTCGATGGCGGCTTTTTGGGGCGTCACGCGGGCTTCCTTTTAGTGTTGACAGGCCCTAGCGCCGGCGCGGCGGCGCCACCGCGGCCTGCAGCTCGTCGAGCACCGCGTTCAACCGGTCCACCGCTTGAGCCAGGCGCGAGCCAGGAGCGGCCTCGCCGAGCTGGGCTTCGGGGCCGGCGTCGCGCGGTGCCGGCGGCATCAGTCGGCGTCCCGGGTCGTCGAGCACGGCGTCGTCCAGGCCCAAGCCGTGCGGCGCCAGTTGGCCGGACAGCGCCTGCCGCCGCGCACGCAGCTGCCGCAGGGTCTGCTGGTAGGCGTGCTCGGCCAGCACCCGCCGCTGGCTGTAGCTGAAGGTGTTGGCCAGGAAGAGCCGCGGGTCGCGGTGGTCGGGTTCGAACAGGAGGATGGTGGTGCCGGGATAGCTCTGGGCGTAGCCCTTCAGCCCGATGTCCAGCCGCGAATGCACCAGGGTGCGGAAAGTCTGGGACAGCACGACCGGCAGTCCGGCGTCGACCAGCTTCGGGATGCCGCCCGCCGGGCCGCCGATTTCTTCAGGCTGCGAGGCGTCGTAGGGCACCAGCGGGTTCAGGCACAGCAGCAGGTCCAGGCCCTGTTCCAGCAGCACCGACGCGTGCAGCGTCTTCTTCAACGCGCCGTCGACGTAGTGGTGGCCGCCGATCTCCACCGGCGGGTACAGGCCGGGCAGGGCCGCGCTGGCTTGCACCGCTTTGGAGATGGGCACCGCATCGAAGCCGGGCAGGCCGAAAGGCGCGCTCTCGCCGGTGTCCAGGTCGGTGGCCACCACCACCAGCCGGCGTTTCAGTTCACGGAAGTCGTTGCTGCGGCCGGGCAGCGAGAACAGGCGCTTCAGCTGGGTGTCGATCACGTCGTTGGAGAACAGGCCGGTCGGCAAGGCGCGTGCCAGCCGCTCGAAGCCCGAGGCCATCGACCCGCCGACGCCGAAGCATTCCAGCCAGGCCTGGCCCGCCAGGGCCGGAAGCTGCGTGAGGCGCTGGGCGATCTCCATCCAGGCGGGCTGCAGCAGCAGCGAGGGCTCGAAAGTGTCGTGGGAAGGGCCGGTGTTCTCGATGAAGGCGTCGCACAGTTCGCGCGGGCTCATGCCGTTGGCCAGGCCCGACGCGATGAATCCGCCCGATGAGACGCCGACGTAGCCCTGCAGCGCGTTGAAGTCCAGGCCTTCCAGCGCGTCGTCCAGCGCGCACAGGGCCCCGATCTCGTAGATCGCGCCGAGCGGGCCGCCGCCGGCCACGGCCAGGCCGATGCGCGGCGGTTTTCTTCTGCCCGCGCGCTTGGCGCGAGGCCTCGCCGGCGCCCCCGCGCGGCCTGTCGTCGCCATCGGGGTCAGGCCGCCTTGCGCGCAGCCTTCTTGGCGGCGGGCCGGGCGGCCGATTTCGTGGCGGCGGCTTTCCGGGCCGGCGCCTTCGCGGGGGCTTGCGCGGCCTTCTTGGCGGGCGCCTTGGCCTTGCCCAGCTGGGCGACCTGCCGGCTCAGCGCGTCGATGCGCTCGATCAGCGCGTCCACGTCCTTCGCCGACGGCACGCCGAGCTTCTTCAGGGAGCGCGCGACGCGGTCTTCGAAGATCGATTCCAGCTTGTCCCACTGCTGGCCGGCCTTGGCGCTGACTTCGCCGGCCATGCTGGACATCTTTTGCCCCACGTCCGACAGCTTGCTCTCGGCGGCGGACTGGGTCTTGCGCTGCAGCGAGACGCCTTCTTTCACCAGGGTTTCGAAGACCTTGCCGCCTTCTGCCTGGGCCTTGGCGAAAGCGCCCATGCCGGCCAGCCAGATCTGCTGGGCGGAGTCCTTGACGGCGCCGGCCAGCGCGCTGTCGAAAGCCGATTTGCCGGAGGCGGCGGCTTGCTTCTCAGCCATTTGCTTGAGCTTCTTGACCATGGTGTCTTCCTCGGGTTGGGGTTTGGATGGGGTGGGAAACTGCCTGGCGGACTATAGGCAGTCGCGCTGGGGCCGGCACCCTAATGGGCCGCGGCGGCGTCGCGCCACTGCGGGTAAGCGCTCACCGGGGCGCCGGGGGTTTGGATGAAAAATGCCCCTTCCGCATCCGCATCCATGAGCCCAGGAGAGAAGAAATGCACTACTTCGTGACCGGCGCCACCGGCTTCATCGGCAAACGCCTCGTCAAGGCGCTGCTGCAGCGCAAGGGCGCCGTCGTCCACTTCCTGCTGCGCCCGGGAAGCCAGGCCAAGGTGCCGGAGCTGCTCGAACACTGGGGCGTGACCGCCGCCCGCGCCGTGCCGGTGATGGGCGACCTCACCGCCAAGAAGCTCGGCGTCTCGGCGGAAGACATCAAGCGGCTCAAGGGCCAGGTCGCCCACGTCTACCACCTGGCCGCGGTCTACGACCTCGGCGCCGACGAGGAGGCGCAGGCCGCGGTGAACATCGACGGCACGCGCAACATGGTCGAGCTGGCCAGGGCCATCGACGCCGGCCACGTGCACCACGTCTCGTCGATCGCGGCGGCCGGGCTCTACGAGGGCGTGTTCCGCGAGGACATGTTCGAGGAGGCCGACGGGCTGGAGCACCCCTACTTCATGACCAAGCACGAGAGCGAGAAGATCGTGCGCAGGGAGTGCAAGGTGCCGTGGACGGTCTACCGCCCGGCGATGGTGGTGGGTGACTCGCGGACCGGCGAGATGGACAAGGTCGACGGCCCCTACTACTTCTTCAAGCTCATCCAGCGCATGCGCCAGCTGCTGCCGCCTTGGATGCCCAGCATCGGCCTGGAGGGCGGGCGCATCAACATCGTGCCGGTGGACTTCGTGGTGGCGGCGCTCGACCACATCAGCCACCAGGGCGGCGCCAAGGGCGCGGACCTGAACAAGAAGTGCTTCCACCTGGTGGACCCGCAGGGCTACCGCGTGGGCGACGTGCTCGACATCTTCAGCAAGGCGGCGCACGCGCCGAAGATGAACCTCTTCGTCAACGCCGCGCTGCTCGGCTTCATCCCCAAGAGCGTGAAGAAGGGCCTGATGGCGCTGGCCCCGGTGCGCCGCGTGCGCAACGCGGTGATGAAGGACCTCGGACTGCCCGAGGACATCTTCACCTTCATCAACTACCCGACGCGCTTCGACTGCCGCGACACCCTGGCCGCGCTCAAGGGCAGCGGCATCGAATGCCCGCGCCTGCCCGACTACGCCTGGCGGCTGTGGGACTACTGGGAACGCCACCTCGACCCCGCGCTGCACGTCGACCGCAGCCTGCGCGGCACGGTGGGCGGCAAGGTGGTGCTGGTGACCGGCGGCTCGTCGGGCATCGGCCTGGCCGCGGCCACCAAGTTCGCCGAGGCCGGCGCCATCACGCTGATCTGCGGTCGCGACGAAGCAAAGCTCGCCGATGCGAAGAAGGAAATCCTCGCCGCCATCGGCAAAGAGGCGGCGAAGGAGGCGCGGCTGGTCACCTACTCGGCCGACATTTCCGACGAGGCCAGTTGCAAGGCGATGCTGCAGGCCATCACCGACACCCACGGCGGCGTCGACTTCCTGATCAACAACGCCGGCCGGTCGATCCGCCGCGCGATCGAGTCGAGCTACGACCGCTTCCACGACTTCGAGCGCACCATGCAGCTGAACTACTTCGGCTGCCTGCGCGTGACGATGGGCCTGCTGCCGGCCATGGTGGCCAAGCGCCGCGGCCACGTGGTGAACATCAGCTCGATCGGCGTGCTGACCAACGCGCCGCGTTTCTCGGCCTACGTGGCCAGCAAGGCCGCGCTCGACGCCTGGACGCGCTGCGCTTCCAGCGAATACGCAGACGTCGGCGTGACCTTCACCACCATCAACATGCCGCTCGTGCGCACGCCGATGATCGCGCCCACCAAGATCTACAACAACGTGCCGACGCTGTCGCCCGAAGAAGCCGCCGACCTGATCGCCGAAGCCTGCATCGCCAAGCCGGTGCGCATCGCCACCCGGCTCGGGCAGGCCGGCGAGCTGCTGCACGCGCTCTTGCCGCGCGTGGCGCAGATCGCGATGAACACCAGCTTCCGAATGTTCCCCGACAGCGACGCCGCCAAGGGCGGCAAGGAAGGCGGCGGCAAATCGGGCCTGTCGCCTGAAGCCGTGGCGATGCAGCAGATGCTGCGGGGCATCCATTTCTGATCCCGGGACCCGCCCGGCGGCTGGCGGGCTTGAAGCGCTACGCCGCGCGTGGAAAGCCGCCCGGCGTGGGGCGCATGGTTGCGTGGACGTGGGCCCAGGAAGTTCCCGTCCATTCCCAACCGTTTGCCGGTCGGGCGGTTTGGCAGAGCGCTTGGAGCCGGGTGATGAAGTGCCTGAATATGCCGGCCATGGGCCGGATTCATGACGCACGGCGACAAAATGGCCCTTTTGATTTTTATTTCAGGGTCGAGTCCCGTATAATTGGGCGCAATTAATTATTGTTATTTTATTATATAGAAATCATTTTGACTCTGACTAATAAAATCCAAGCGCCTCTTGAAAATAAACTTTAAATTTGATTCCATGGTTTATGGCGCCGCCGTCCTGGGGGAACGGGCGCTTGGCCTCATGCTGCTGCCTTTGCTCACCAAGCATTTGAGTGCCGAAGAATATGGAATCTGGGCCCAAACCCTGGTGGCCTCCGGGGTCCTGATGCCATTGATCGTGGTCTGCCTGCCGGCCGCGGTGGTCAAGTTCTTTTCCGGACAGTCGGCCTGGGTGAGGCGCAAGTGGCTGTTCCGTATGCTGGGGCTCGTCGCCTCGGTCATCGCGGTGCTGAGCGTCGGCATCGCATGCGGTGCCGATTCCGTCGCCCATGTGGTTTATGGGGGAACGCTCGGGTCGAATTTTGTTTCCGTTCTGCTTGTTTTGATGGCCGCCGAGGCCCTCATGGATTTGCTGATCGCTTTCCTGCGGGCGGGAGGGCGCATGCCAGGGATCGCTTTTCTGATCATGGGGCGTGGGCTGTTGAGGATCGGTTTCATGGCGTTGGCATTGATCGCCCTGGGCTGGGATTTCCATGATGCTTTCCTGGGCCTGGTTTTGCTGCAGTTGCTTTTCGTGGTTCTCCTTCTTGTCCATGAATTGTTCTTTCAGCGGGTAGGGGTCGCTGCCGTCTCGCCCAGCACCGCCGGAATCAACTGGAAAAACATATCCTCGTTCGTGGCACCGCTGGTTCTGGTTTCGATTCTGACGTCGATCAATGGTTTTGCGGACCGGTTTGTGCTGACCCATCTGCTGGGTCTGGAGAAACTGGCGGTGTATGCCGCCGTTTCATCTCTTGTTTCCGTTGCCGGCGTCGCTTATTCGGTTTTGGGTTTTGCCCTGTTTCCCATCTTGGCGCGGCATTGGGAGAGCGGCGATTTTCCTCAAGCCAGGAAAATGACTCAAACCGCCATGCTCGTATTTCTGTTTATCGCGGCACCTTATGTTTTCTGGCTTTCCGGCAGCATCGCCTCGCTCTTACCCCTGTTGACAGTCAGCTCCTTTCAAGTGGGTAGTTTCCTGCCCATTTTGGTCGGCATGGCCGTCATCGGATTCGGGCTTTATCAAATCATGCTGTACGTGTTGCTGCTCGAGGGCCGGGGATTCTTGGTGGTTTGGATGATGCTGTCTGCGGCATTGCTGAATCTCATCTTGAATTTCCTTCTCGTTCCCCGGTGGGAATTGCTGGGGGCCGCGTTGGCTTCTGCGCTTTCAAGTTGGTTGTTGGCCGTCGTCGCGCATCAAGCCGTCAAGATAGAGTTTCCATGGCGCCAGGCGGTGAAAATCCTTGTCGCCGCAATGATGGCCGGTTGGGCCGCATTTGCCGTTAACGAACTTTGGCTTCGCCATGACTGGCTCGCGGTCATGCTCGGTCTTTCGCTGTCGGTTTCTATTTTCTTCGGCGTCGATTTTTCGGGCCGAGATTCCATGGTCCGGGCATTTTTTAATAGAAAGATTGCATCATGAGTGATGCGGGTGGCCCAGCTTTCTCCCATCAATTCCAATTGATGCCGAAAGATTATGTTTCCGGCCTGGATTTCTATACCTGGACCCGGCATTTCCACCTATTCAAAGACGTGATCGCCCGCGTGCAAGGTGATCTGCTGGAGGTGGGCACCGGCGATGGCATCCTGAAGCGCTGCGCCCAACCCTTCCTGCGCAGCTACACCGTGATGGACATCAACGCGCACCTGCAACCCGACGTCCTGGCCGATGTCTCGGTGCGGCAGGCCACGCTGTGCGGGCGTTTCGATGCGGTGGTCGCCGCAGAAATCCTGGAGCACCTGCCCTTCGCGGATTTCGAGCGTTGCATCGGCCACTTGCAGTCCTACCTCAAGCCGGGCGGCCTGTTCTTCCTGACCGTGCCCCACCGCAAGAGCCACATGATGGTGGTGACGCCGCGGCAGCGTTTGTCGATGTGGCGCTTCCCCGTTGGCTTGACCAGCCTGAGCGAGGCCTACCACCGCTTCGTTCGCCGCCGGATCTGGATCGACCCGCACCATTGCTGGGAGATCGGCGACGGCTCGGTCAAGCGCAAACACGTGGAAGGGGTGCTGGTCCGGCAGGGCCTCGCCTTCGTGCAGTTCATGGAACTGCCCTATTGCGATTACTGGGTGCTCCGGAAAGGCGCGGGCGGCGAGCCATGAAGATCCTGCAGATCGCCTATTTCTATCCGCCCATGGGCGGGGCGGCCGTGCAGCGGGCGCTCAAATTCAGCAAGTACTTGCCAGAGTTCGACGTGCACCCGGTCGTCCTGGCGGCGGACGACCCCGGCTACGTCTCCGACGGCAGCATGGTGAAAGAGATCCCCGCTTCCGTCGAAGTGCACCGGGTCGGGCACCGGCCCCTGCTGCAGACGCTGATGAGCTGGCGGCGCAAGTTGCGTGGCGCGAATCCCCCAAGCGGCGGCGGTCCCGCGCCGGGGACGGCTGCCGCGGCGGCCCGCCCGCGGTGGCGCGACTTGGCCTTGTCGACCTATGCGGCGCTCCAGTTCCCCGATGACAAGGCCACCTGGGCGCGCCGCGCCCGCGCCGAAGCCCGGCGCATCCTGGGGCAAGGCGGCTTCGACCTGATCTATTCCAGCTCGCCTCCGGTGTCTTCGCACCAGTTGGCTTGTTCGCTGGGGCAGGAATTCGGCCTGCCGTGGGTCGCCGATTTCCGCGACCTCTGGACCGACAACCCGGGCTATGTGAGCCCCGCCTGGCGCAGGGCCATGGACCGGCGCCGCGAAGACCGATGGCTGGCGCAGGCCAGCGGCATCGTCGCCGTCACCCCGTCGTGGCGCGAGATGCTCGCGCAACGCTCCGTGGTGCGCTGCCCGGTCGCCTTCATCCCGAACGGCTACGACGAGCCCGACTTCGCCGGCCTGGCGGCGAAAGCCCGGGCCGACGCCGGTGAATTCAGGCTGGTCCACACCGGCGCCTTCTACGGCCCGCGGGACCCGGCGGCCCTGCTGGAAGGGTTGTCGCGCTACCTGAGCGACAACCCGTCGCCGCCGCGGCGGCTGCGCCTGCGGTTGGTGGGCGAGATGGGGTCGCGTTTCGCGCACGGGCTGGCCCGTTTCCAACGCGAGCACCCGGGCGTCGTGGAACAGCTGCCCTACGTGCCCCACCGGCAGGCGCTGGCCGAGCTGGTCGACGCCGACGCCTTGCTGCTGGTCGTGGGCGGCGAAGGCAGTCCGGCGGCCAAGGGCTGGTTGCCGGGGAAGTTGTTCGAATACCTTCGGGCCGACAAACCCATCCTCCTGCTGGGCCACCGCGGCGGCGATGCGGCCGGGCTGGTCCACCGGCATTCGCGCGGCGTGGCCGTGGACGAGTCCGACCCGGCCCAGATCGCCGCGGCGCTGGGCCGGCTGGTGGACGGCCGGATGGATCCAGCCGGCGCGGGAGGCGGCCGCGCCGAAGTCGGCCAATTCGAGCGCCGCGAATTGGCGCGCCGGCTGGCGGCCTTCCTGCGGGACTGCAAGGAATCCCACCGTGGGCGATGAGCTGAGCCGCATCCAGCAGCGCTACGAAGAGCGCGACGCGAGCCAGGCCCTCACCGGCTTCTGGACGCTGAGCAATCCCGTCGTGCTGCACTTGGCCCAGGAGCGTGAACGCGCCGCGGTGCAGGCCCTGGCGCAAGCCGGCGTGCGCATGGAGGGCGCCCGCCTGCTCGACGTGGGCTGCGGCTTCGGCGTGGAGTTCGCCAACTACGCGCGGTGGGGCCTGAAGGCCGATGGCCTGTTCGGCGTCGACCTGTCCCATTCCCGGCTGTTGAAGGCGCGGCAGCTGGGGCCGGCAGCGCTCGCCCAGGCTTCCGGGGACCGCCTCCCCTACGCCGACGGGGTGTTCGACGTGGTTTGCCAGAACGTGGTCTTCAGTTCCATCGTCGACGCGCCTATGCGCCGCTCGGTGGCCGCGGAGATGCTGCGCGTCCTGAAGCCGGGCGGGCACGTCCTCTGGTACGACGCGGCCCGCACCCGCGGCCGGGACCCGCATTTCGCCCCCGTCGGCCTGGCCGAGGCGCAGGGCCTTTTCCCCGGGGTCGGATGGCGGTGGCGGCGCGTCACCACCGACCTCGGATTGATGCGCCGCATCCACCGCCTGGCAGGCGTCAAAGGCATGCAGGCTTTCGACCTGGCGGGCCTGTTCAAGACCCACTTGCTGGGACTGGGCCGCAAGGCGGGGGGCTGAATGGCGATGCACCTGTGCCTCCTGGGAGACGCCAGCAGCGTGCACGTGCGCCGCTGGGCCGCGGAGATGGCGGCCCGGGGGCACCGGGTTTCCCTGGTCACCGCCCGGCCGCAGGACCTGCCCGGCGTCGAGCAACGCCTGCTTTCGCCGGTGGCGCGCAGCGCCGATTGGCTGTTGCGCGTCGGGCAGGCGCGCGGCCACCTGGACGCGCTGGCGCCGGACGTGGTGCACGCCCACTACGTGACCTCCTACGGCTACCTCGCGGCGCGTTGCGCGTCGCGCCGCCCCACGGTGATGACGGCCTGGGGCAGCGACATCCTGGTCACGCCCAAGCGCAACCCCTGGATGCGCTGGCTGACCGGCTGGACGCTGCGCCGGGCCGACCTCATCACCGGGGACTCCCAAGACCTGGTCGACGAGATCCGGCGCTACGGGCCGACGGGGCCGGTGTCCCTGGTGCACTGGGGAGCCGACCTGGGGCGCTTCCGGCCCGTGCCGTGGGCCGGCAAGCGCGGCTTCCAGGTGGTCAGCCTTCGGTCGTGGGGCGGCAACTACAACATCGACGTGATCGTGGAAGCGGTGCACCTGCTGGTGCGGCGCAGGCCGGACGCCGGCGTCCACCTGCACCTGCTCGGCGGCGGTCCGCTGGAAGGCGACCTGCGGCGCCAGGTCGACCGGCTCGGGCTGCGCGGCCACGTGACGATGCATGGGCAGGTCGGCGAAGCCGAGATGGCGGCGGTGCTGGGCGCGAGCAAGGTGTCGGTCTCGGTCCCCAGCAGCGACGCCACCTCCGTCTCCGTCCTCGAAAGCATGGCCTGCGGGTTGCCGGTGCTGGCCTCGGACCTGAGCGCCAACCGCGCCTGGCTCGACGCTGCCTGCCTGGTGCCGCCGCGAGATCCGCAGGCGCTCATGGCGCGCCTGGATGCCCTGCTCCTGGACGATGCCGCCGCCGAGCGGGCGGGCCAGGCCAACCTCGAACGGATGCGGCGCGACGGCGCGCGTTCGGTCCAGATGGACGCGATGGACCGCCTCTACGCCCGACTGCTCGCGCGCGCCGGCGGCCCCGCGCCCCTTCACACCGACGCCGCGGGCCCGGACCGGGGGGCGGGCTGACGATGAACATCCTGCTCGTCAACCACTACGCCGGTTCAGTGCGGCACGGCATGGAGTACCGGCCCTTCTACCTGGCGCGCGAATGGGTGCGGCTCGGCGCCAACGTCCTCATCGTCGGGGCGTCGTTCTCGCACGTGCGCACGCTGCAGCCCGACACGGCCGCCGAAACCCTGGACGGCGTGCGCTACCGCTGGCTGGCGACGCCGGCGTACCGCGGCAACGGCGCCGGCCGGGTGCGCAACATCGCCGCCTTCTGCGCCCGGCTGGCCTGGCAGGCGCGCAGGCTGGCGGGGGAGTTCCGGCCCGACGCCGTGATCGCCTCCAGCACCTACCCGATGGACATCTGGCCCGCGGCCCGCATCGCGCGCCTGGCCGGCGCCAAGCTGGTCCACGAGGTGCACGACCTGTGGCCGCTGTCGCCGGTCGAGCTGGGCGGCATGTCGCCCCGCCACCCCTTCATCCAGGTGTGCCAGGCCGCCGAGGACTACGCCTGCCGGCACGCCGACGCGGTGGTGTCGATGCTGCCGAAAGTCCACGGCCACCTCGCCTCGCGCGGGCTCGACCTGAAACGCCTGCACATCGTGCCCAACGGCGTGCTCGCCGATGAATGGGGCGGGCCGGGCGAAGCGCTGCCCGGCCCCCTGGCGGCGCACCTGGCGGCCGAGAAAGCGGCCGGCCGCACGGTGGTGACCTACGCGGGCGCCCACGGCCTGGCGAACGCGCTCGGCACCTTGCTCGACGCCGCCGCGCTGCTCGGGCCCGACGCGCCCTTCTCGGTGGTGCTCGTGGGCGACGGCCCGGAGCGCGAGGCCCTGGCTGGGCGTGTGGCGCGGGAAGGGCTGGCCCGCGTCCGCCTGTTCCCGGCCATCCACAAGCGGCAGGTCCCCACCCTGCTGTCCGCCACCGACGTGGCCTACATCGGCCTGCAGCGCGTGCCCATCTTCCGCTTCGGCATCGCGCCCAACAAGCTGATGGACTACATGGCCGCCGGCTGCGTGGTGCTCAGCGCCATCGAAGCGGGCAACGACCCGGTCGGCGAGTCCGGCTGCGGCCTGACGGTGGCCGCCGAATCCCCGCAGGCCATCGCCGACGGCCTGCTTCGGCTGCGCGCCCTGCCGCCGCAAGAACGCGCGCGAATGGGCGGGCGGGGGCGCGATTTCATCCTCGCCCACCACACCTGGCCCGTGCTGGCGCGGCGTTTCATGCAGGTGATGGCATGAGCTTGCCGCCGCCCACGGACCGCGCGCCCGACCCGTCCGAGGTCGACCAGGTCAAGGCCCGGTACGCCCGGCGCGCCGCCGGGGACTGGCGCTACAGCGCGCTCAACCCCGCCGCGCTGCTGCCGCTGCAGGAACGGCAGCGCGCGGTGATGGCGCTGTTCGCGCGCCTCGGCCACCGCGACCTCTCCGGCCTGAGCCTGCTCGAGGTGGGCTGCGGGTCGGGCGGCAACCTCATCGACGGCCTGCACATGGGGTTTTCCCCCGGCAACCTGGCCGGCATCGAGTTGCTGCCCGAGCGCTTCGCCGCCGCGCGTTCGCGCCTGCCCGAGGCGGTGCGGCTGTTGCAGGGCGACGCGTCGGCGCTGGCGCCGTCGCTCGGCGGGTTCGACGTCGTCCTGCAGTCCACCGTCTTCTCCTCGCTGCTCGACGACGATTTCCAGCGCCGCCTGGCCGATGCGATGTGGCGCGCCGTCAAGCCCGGCGGCGGCGTGCTCTGGTACGACTTCACCGTCGACAACCCGCGCAACCCCGACGTGCGCGGCGTGCCGCTGGCGCGGGTGCGCGAGCTGTTCCCGGCCGGCCGGGTGCGGGCCCGCCGGCTCACGCTGGCGCCGCCGGTCGCGCGCGCGGTGTGCCGGCTGCATCCCTCGCTCTACACTTTCTTCAACCTGATGCCCCTGCTGCGCACCCACGTCCTGGCATGGGTCGCCAAGCCCTGAGGATCCATCCCCATGACCGACTCCTCACTTCCGTTCCTGCCCTTCGCCCTGCCCGAAGTCGGCGACGACGACATCGCCGAGGTGGTGGACACCCTGCGGTCCGGCTGGCTCACCACCGGCCCCAAGACCAAACGCTTCGAAGCCGATTTCTCGGCCTTCCTCGGCGACGCCAGCCTGCACAGCCTGGCCGTCAACTCGGCGACCGCCGGCCTGCACCTGGCGCTGGAGGCGCTGGGCGTCGGCCCCGGCGACGAAGTCATCACCACCACCCACACCTTCACCGCCAGCGCCGAGGTGGCTCGCTACCTGGGCGCCGACGTGGCGCTGGTCGACATCGATCCGGCCACGATGTGCATCGACCCGGCCGCCCTGGAGGCCGCCGTCACGCCGCGCACGAAGGCGATCGTGCCGGTGCACTACGCGGGCCTGTCCGCCGACATGGGTGCGGTGCTGGCCGTGGCCCGCAAGCACGGCTTGAGAGTCGTCGAGGACGCCGCCCACGCGCTGCCCGCCACCTTCGGCGGCGGCCTGGTCGGCACGCTCGGGTCCGACGCCGCGGTGTTCAGCTTCTACGCCAACAAGACCATGACCACCGGCGAGGGCGGCATGGTCGTCACCCGCGACGCCGAATTGGCCAAGCGCGTCGCGGTGATGCGCCTGCACGGCATCAGCCGCGACGCCTTCGACCGCTTCACCGCCAAGGTGCCGAGCTGGTATTACGAGATCGTCGCGCCGGGCTTCAAATACAACCTCACCGACATCGCCTCGGCGCTGGGCCTGCACCAGCTGAAGAAGGCATGGGCCTTCCAGCGGCGGCGCGCCGAGATCGCGGCGCGCTACGACGCCGCCTTCGCCGACCTGCCCGTCGTGCCGCCCCCCAGGCCCGGCGCCGGCGGCACGCTGCCCGGCGACACCCACGCCTGGCACCTCTACGCGCTGCGCCTGGCCGACGGTTGCGCCTTGCAGCGCGACACGGTGATCGAGCGGCTGTTCGCGGTGGGCATCGGCTGCAGCGTGCACTACATCCCGCTGCACCTGCAGCCCTACTGGCGCGACCGCTACCGCCTGGAACCCGCGCGGTTCCCGCACAGCCAGAAGGCCTACGAGAGGATGTTCAGCCTGCCCATCTACTCACGCATGACCGATGGCGACGTCGAGCGCGTGGTCGCCGCGGTGCGCGGCGTGCTGGGTGCTTGAGGCGCGCTTGCGGCGGCCCCCATGATCGGCGCAGGCTGGCCGGCCCGGACGGCGGGTCCGCGCGGGCGAACCCCAACATGACCAAGCGCTTGTTCGACTTCACCCTGGCCGCCGTGTCGCTGCTGCTGCTGGCGCCGCTGATGCTGGCGCTGGCCGCCTGGGTCAAGCTCGATTCGCCCGGCCCCGCGCTGTTCCGGCAGGAGCGCGTCGGCCGCGGCGGGCGGCCCTTCCGCATCCGCAAGTTCCGCAGCATGGCGCACAACCCGGGCGACGCCGGGCCCGCCATCACGGTGGGCTTTGATGCGCGCATCACCCGCGCCGGCCGTTGGCTGCGGCGCAGCAAGCTGGACGAGCTGCCGCAGCTCATCGACGTCCTGCAAGGCCACATGAGCTTCGTCGGCCCACGGCCCGAACTGCCGCGCTACGTCGCCCTGTACCCGGCGGCGCTGCGGGACAAGGTGCTCAGCGTGCGGCCGGGCATCACCGACCTGGCGTCGATCGAATACCGCAGCGAAAGCGAGCTGCTTGCCCACGCGGCCGACCCCGAACGCGAATACCGGGAGGTGGTCCTGCCGGCCAAACTGCGGCTGGCCGCGGCCTATGTCGACCAGGCTTCATTGGCCTTCGACCTGAAGCTGATCTGGCGCACGGCGGTCGCGGTCTGGGGGCGCGGCTGACGGGCTTGCCGGGTCCGCCGTCGCCCATGGGCCTTTAGGGCCTGTTAACACCAAAAGGAAGCTCACGTGACTCCCCAAAAGCCCGCCATCAAGGCGCAAATCACAGCTGTGGCCTGTGCCACAGCGAGCATTTGCAACGCGGAGGGCGGGCTTTTGGGGAGATCACCCGAAGGGCCGGTGTCTGTCCGGTCCCAGGGCGTCGTTGCGGACTCGTTGTGGGCCGAAGGACCACGGCCTCACCCGTGCCGGACCGGACAGACATCGGCGTGGGCTTCCTTTTGGTGTTAACAGGCCCTAATTCGGGATGAACATGAAAAACATCATTGCGCTGGTCCCCCTCATCGCCGCCTTGTCCTGCCCGCACGGTGCCGCGGTCGCGGCGGATGACTCCTCGGCGCCGCGGGCCCTTCGGCTGGCCCAGGCCGGGCCCGGCCCGCTGGAGGCCGACTATTGGCGCTCGGCCGAGAAGGTCGGCACCCCCGAGGCGTACCAGGCCTACCTGGCCGCCTTCCCCAAGGGCTTTTTCGCCCTGCTGGCCGTGGCCGCGCTGGCCAAGGCCGGTGACACGGCGCCTGCGTCCGCGCCGGTCTCCGTTCCTCCTGCCGCCGCCGCGTTGCAGAGGATCGCCGGCGACGCCGACAGCTCGGCAGTCCCTTTTGACATCGGAGATGTGTACGCGGGGCCCGGGGTGCTAGTCCAGTGAAACAGAGAAATCGGATGTGCGCCGGGGTCTGGCAGGGCAAGCCGCAAGGCGCGGCCCGCGGCCCAGGCTGGGCGCCTGGGCAAGGGGCGCACTCTGCGTTGCAAATGCTCGCCGGGTGTCCAACCCGGCTGCGCTTTGCGCCTTGATTGCGCCCCTTGCAGCTGCCCACGCACATCCGATTTCTCTGTTTCACTGGACTAGCGGTCGGCCGCCTGGGTTCCTACCGGCAATTCGTCGTGCCCGCCGGCCATTGGGTGGCGCTGGCGGCGCAGGACGGCCACAGCGCCCACCGGCGGCCCGTCCAGATGACGGGCATGGCCTTCGGGATGCTCGACGCCCAAGGCCTGCGCAGCATCGTCACCGCCGTCTTCAACCAGCGCCAGGGCCGACCGGGCAACTCGGGCTGGGAGGATGCGCAGCGCTGCGAAGGCGAGGCCGCCGACGCGCTCCACCAGTGGCGCAGCACGGCCGGGTTGGTGAGGCAGTGCGTGCTGGTGAAGGGCTTTTCGGCGCTGGGGCCCACGGGTTCCTGGAACCGCGACCTCTGGGGCGTGGTCCGCGAGCGCCTGCAGGCCCTGGGCGCGCCCGCCGACCGCGTGGCGGGTCTTGTCACCGAGTCCTACTTCACCGACAACCGCGGCGGTTACCTGCGCATCGACCGCTACGATTTTTCCGGCCCCGCGGAAACCGCCGGCCCCGCGCTGCTGCGCGCCCGCATCGACGCGGCCCGGGAATACGCCGGCCTGGCGGCGGCCGGCTTCGACGGCGCTTTCGAATGGGAAGACCTCAAGCCGGGCGAGCCGCCGCCGTCCCATCCCTTGCGGCCGGCGCGGTAGCGGGCCGCCGCGGCGCCTCGACCCTTCCGCGGGGCCCCTGCGCCCCGTCGCGCTCAAAATCCGAACTTCCGTTCCTTGGCCCGCACTTTCCTTCCACGACCATGAAACCCACACCGACACGCCTGTTGTCCCGCCTGGCTTTGTTGTCTTTGCTGCCTTGCCCGCACCTTGCGGCCGCCGAGCCGGCGCCGCAGGCGTGGCAGGTCGCGCAGGCCGGCCCCGGCGCCGTGGAGGCCGACTATTGGCGTTCGACCGAGAAACTCGGCACGCCCGACGCCTACCGCGCCTACCTGGCGGCGTTCCCTCAAGGCTTTTACGCCAGGCTGGCCCTTGCCGCATTGGCCAAGGCCGGTGCCGCGGCGCCACCACCGGCGCCATCGCCGATGGTGGCGCCGCAAGCTGCGCCGCCGTTCGTCCAGCACCAGGTGCGGAGCACGGAACTCGATGCCGCGCCGGTCCAGGGTTTCCCTGACGCGGCCGCGCTGAAGCGCGTCCTCGCCGACGCCAACAGCTCATCGCTGCCGTTCCAGGCCGGCGACGTTTTCATCGGCCCCGGCCCCATCACGGTGGGCGGCCTGGGATCCCGCAAGCAAATCCTCGTGCCGACCGGCCGTTGGGTGGTGCTCGCCGCCGAAGACGGCTACAGCAACCACCGCACGCCGGTCCAGATGGCGTCGGCTGCTTTCGGGCTGTTCGAAGGCCGGGCGGTGCGCAGCATCGTCATCGCGGCTTTCGACCGGCGGCCCGGGCCCTCGGTCGGGATCACCTGGTCCTGGAGCGAAGCGCAGCGCTGCGAAGGGGCGGGCCAGGGCGCCAAGTTCCATTGGCGCTACGCGGCGGGCCTGGTGAACGAGTGTGTGAGGGCGGCGGATTTCTCCACCCTTGGCCATCAGGGCCATTGGAAGTACGACATCTGGGAGCCCGTTCGGTACAACCTGAACAAGCTGGGTGTCAGCGTCGACGGCCGCCGCGGTCTGTTGACCGAATTCCATGTCACCGACAACCGCTACGGCTACCTGCACGTCAGCCGGTACGACTTCAACGCCGCCGGCGCGGGCGCGGACGGCGAAGCGCCGATCGACCTGCGCCTTGAGGCGCGCATCCAATGGGCCCGGGAGTACGCCGTCCTGGCGGCGTCGGGCCTGTCCCGGTCGATCGACGCCGACGACCTCCAGCCCGGCGGCAGGGCGCCGGCCGGCGCCTTGCGCCTGGCGCGCTAGGACCTGTTAACGCTATGAAAGAAGCGTGCGAGACACCGCCATCGAGGCGCAAAGCATAGTTGCGGCACTTGCCGCAGCGAGCATATGCAACGCGGAGGGCGGGCTTTCGTGGCGATCACCTGAAGGGCCAGTGCCTGTCCGGTTGCAGGGCCTCGTTGCGGACTCGCTATGGGCCGCGAAGGCCCATGGCCTCATTCGCGCCAGCCCTGGGACCGGACAGACACCGGCGTGGGCTTCTTTGGCAATAACAGGCCCTAGAAAACCGAGCAGCTGATCGCGCCGAGCAGCACCATCGACACCGCGATGCCCAGCCGCGCCATCGGATGGCGGCGGGTCGCGGCCAGCCCCGCCGTGGCGCCTGCCATGCCCACGCCGAGGAAGAACACCAACAGGCCGGTCAGCATGTAAGCCATGCCGCCGGCGCTCATGTCCTTCTTCGGTATCCCGTGCAAGTAGTACAGACGCGTCAGCGCGGCGCCCCACGCGACGCCGACAGCCAGACCGAATGCACGCCAGAACAAGTTGTCGAGCGATGCGCCGGTTTTCGCTTCCACGGCCTGCGGGGCGGCTCGGGGTGCGCTGGTCCGCGGGCCCATGGGTGTCGACTGCACAAACCGCGCGATCGCTGCCGCGAAAAGCAACAGCCCAAATCCGAGCGCGCAGGATTTCCAGGCAAACACCTGGGCATGCCGGTGGACGCCGGCCGGCGTGATCACTTCCCGGCCGTTGACTTTGACGCCCCAGATGACCCGGGGGTTTTCATCGCCGAGGTAGGTGATCGTGACCAGGGCGGGGCGCTGCGCGTCCAGGACGCTTTGGTACTCGCTCGGCGGGCCGCGGTACCTGAAGACGACGGCTTTGTCCGTTTCCTGGAGCGAAATTTCCAGCCGCTGGTTGACGGGGCCTCGGCTGCGGTGTTCGCTTTTGTATTCGATGCGGCTCGCGGTTCCCGACACCAACTTGAAATCCTTCGGCAATGGCTCGGGGTAGGATTTGTAGGCCAACAGGAGGCACAGGGCGCCCAGCAGCGCCGGCCCCCACACCCATCTTTTTTTGTCTTTCATGGCGTTTGGTCTCGGCTGATTCGGTGGCGCCGCGCGCTGGCCGATGTCCGGTTCAGGACCGTCACAGCGGCGGCTCGACCCGGGTCACGTAAGTGGGCGACGACCAGGCGCCGCCCGGGAAGCCGCGGCACATCGCGCTTGCGGACGATTCGGCCAGGGCGAAGCCATTGCCATCAAAGACCCAGGTCTTGGACGACCAGCAATCGCCCAGACCCCGGCCTTTCATCGACGAGCGCACCACGCCGGTCTGCCCGTCGAATTCACCGTCGGCCTCGGACAGCCGCGCGCCGTAGGGCGGCTTGTCGTTGGCGCCGAACAACAGGAAGGTGAAGTTGTAGGCGCCCTGCGCGCAGGGCAGCGCCAGGACCACCCGGCTGCCCGTCAATCGCACGACCTCGGGCGCCGGCGCGCCGCCGGCGTCGTTGCATTGTTCTTTGAGGACCTGAGGCTTGATGCTGGCCAGGATGCGTGGCCCGAGCGCGGCGTCGGACGACCGGGGCGCCGCCAAGGCCACCCGGTGGATGACCGGTGCGGGCACCGCGCCCGGCACCGTCGATTCGGGGCGATCGCCGCGGCGCACCAGCGCGCCCGGCGTGTCCAGGCGGCCCTGCACCTCGTCCATCTTCAGCAGCACCGCCTTCAGGCCGGCCAGCGACAGCGTCCAGCCCGCGCCGCCGCGCGCCGAAGCCAGCCGCGCGGTTTCATTGCGCAGCAGTTCAGGCAGCAGGCCCGCGGCCGCGGCGTCGGGGATGCGCAGCGTCTCGCCCGACAGCCTGTCCACCCGTGCATTGCCGACGGTGAATCGGAAAGGCGCGCCGACTTTTTCTTTCTCGGTGGCATAGGCCAGTGCCATCGAGGCCGGTTGCCCCGGCCCCGCCAGGCGGGTGACCTGCAGCGAGACCGGTTCGGAACCGCCGTCTTCCGCCTGGTAACCCTCGGCGCGGCACGCGCCGGTGTTGTCGCAGACCAGGGCCCAGTCCTGGTGGATGAACGAGAGGCCCGGCGGCTCGGCCGCGCGCAACGGCAAGACGGCGGCCGACGACGCCAGCCAAGCGGCGAACCGCGCCCGGCGCGGCCGGCCCGTGCGGCTACTCATCTTCCAGCTCGGCCTTGGCCATCTCCACGTCGAGCCGTTCGGTGGCGTCGAGCGGTTCGCAGGCCGCGGCTTCCTCGTAGAGCCGGGTGGCCTCCTTCATCTTCTTCTCGCCTTCGAGCATCACCAGCCCGTTGGCGTATTCGACCCTCGCGATCGCCGAACCGGGGTTGAGCTTGAGCGCGCTCTTGAACATCGCCAGCCCCGCGTCCTTGCTGGCGCCCTGCGTGCGGCCCAGCAGCGCGCCCACCTTGTCGATCACCTCGGCGTGGAAGGTGCCCAGCGCGATGTGGGCGTCGGCGTGCTTGGGCGAGAGCTCGATCGCCGTCTCGAGCGCGGTCTTGACCTTGCCGCCCAGTCCCTGGGCCAGCGCCTGCGCGACGTTGATGCTCTGGCTGTAGCGGCCCAGCGCGTAGGCCGTCCAGTAGTGCGCGTTGGCGTTGCGCGGCTCCTGGCCCGCCTGGGCCTGCGCGCGTTCGGCGACTTCCTGGAAGAGCGCGAGTTTGGTCTTCTCGCTTTTTTCGAGGTAGTTGGCGTAGATGGCCTGCGCCTTGTTTGCCACGGTGACGCCGGCGCCGCCGGCCTTCAGTCCGGCCTCGACGGCTTTCTGGAACTCGCCGGCATGGAAAAGCGCCCAGGCCGCCAGCACTTTGTCGTCCTTGGGCAGGGGTTCGGCGTCGCCGGCGTGCAGGCGCGCCCATTGCTTCTTCAGCCCGGCCGCGTCCAGCCGGTAGTCGGCGTTGTCGTAGGGGAAGGGGGTCCATTTGGCCATGGGGGCTCTCCGGTCAAGTGTTGTTCGAATATTGGCTGGCGAGCCGGCGCAGGTGCCCGCGCTGGCCGTCGTCGAGGTAGGGGCTCAGCAGGCTGAGCACGTGGAAGGCGCCGCGCATCATCGCGGCCGAGGCGTTCTCGGCCTCCAGCGCGCGGCGCGGGTCGCGCACGTATTCGAAGCTCAGCCAGTAGGTCAGCACCACCACCATCGCGGTGGCGACGGCCTCGCCGTCCTCGGGCTGGCTGTTCATGCCGCCGCCCTGGCGCAGGCCGTCCAGCAACGCGCGCACCGCGGCCGACTTGTTCTTCAGCGCGAACTGGAAATGGGTCTCCAGGCGGCGGTTCTTGCTGAGCAGGTCGTTCAGGTCGCGGTAGAGGAAACGGTACTGCCAGATCAGCTCGAACAGCACATGGAAGAACAGCCAGGCGTCTTCGACGTGGCGAACGCCGCCGGCCGCCTGCAGCAGCTCGTCCAGGCGCCCTTCGTAGCGGTCGAAGAGGCGGTCGATCAGCAGGTCCTTCGCCGGGTAGTGGTAGTACAGGTTGCCGGGGCTGATGCCCATCTCGGCGGAGATCAGCGTGGTGGACACGTTCGGCTCGCCGAAGCGGTTGAACAGGTCCAGCGTCGTCTCCAGGATGCGCTCGGCGGTGCGGCGGGGTTTTTTGGGCGGGGAGGGCATGGGATCGCGCTCTTTTCCCAGGCGGCGGGGGCCTGGCCACGTTGCTGCGGGGGCCACCACACTAGCACCAAGCGGGTGCGCAGCCTATCCAGGTTGACCACGGCCCGGCGGCCGGCCGTGCAGGGCCGCCGCCAGCAGGATTTCCCGCCGCTCCCTACAATCCGGCCCCTCATGCGAAGCCCTGAAAACCCCACCGCGCCGGCCGTCTCGTTCAGCCACGTCAGCAAGACCTACGCCGGCGGCCGCGGCCCGGTGCAGGCGCTCAGCGATGTCAGTTTCGACATCCAGCGCGGCGAATTTTTCGGCCTGCTGGGCCCCAACGGCGCGGGCAAGACCTCGCTCATCAGCATCCTGGCCGGCTTGTCCCGCGCCAGCGCCGGGACGGTGACGGTGCACGGCCAAGACACCGTGCGGGATTTCGCCGCGGCGCGCCGCCTGCTCGGCATCGTGCCGCAGGAGCTGGTCTTCGACCCCTTCTTCAGCGTGCGCGAGTCGCTGCGCATCCAGAGCGGCTACTTCGGCATCCGCAAGAACGACGCCTGGATCGACGAGTTGCTGCACCACCTCGGGCTGTCCGACAAGGCGGGCGCCAACATGCGCCAGCTCTCCGGCGGCATGAAGCGGCGCGTGCTGGTGGCTCAGGCCCTGGTGCACCGGCCACCGGTCATCGTGCTGGACGAACCCACGGCCGGCGTCGACGTCGAGCTGCGCCAGACGCTCTGGGGCTTCGTCGCCCGGCTCAACAAGGAAGGCCACACCGTGCTGCTGACCACCCATTACCTGGAAGAAGCCGAGGCGCTGTGCGGCCGCATCGCGATGCTCAAGGCGGGCCGCGTCGTCGCGCTGGACACCACCTCCGCGCTGCTCGAAGGCCGCGCCAGCACGATGCTGCGCTTCAAGATGGACGCCGCGCTGCCGCCCTCGCTGCTGGGCCAGGCCCGGGTGACCGGCCGCATCGTGCAGATCAAAGCCCACGACGCGCAGGAGGTCGAGTCGGTGCTGGCCACCTTGCGCGCCGCCGGCTGCAAGCCGCAGGACCTGGAAATCGGCCGCGCCGACCTGGAAGACGTCTTCCTGGAGATCATGCAGGACGCGCCCCACGCCGCGGCAGACGCGCAGGTGGTGCCGGCATGACGGGCGACGCCGGGAAAGGCGCGCTCGCCCAGGCGCTGTCGGGCGCCTCCACGCTGCTCTACAAGGAGGTGCTGCGCTTCTGGAAGGTGAGCTTCCAGACCGTCGCCGCGCCGGTGCTGACCGCGGTGCTGTACCTGCTGATCTTCGGCCATGTGCTGGAAGACCATGTGACGGTCTACGGCGCGCTGAACTACACCAGCTTCCTCATCCCCGGCTTGGTGATGATGAGCGTGCTGCAGAACGCCTTCGCCAACAGCAGCTCGTCCCTCATCCAGAGCAAGATCACCGGCAACCTGGTGTTCCTGCTGGTCACGCCGCTGTCGCACTGGGCCTGGTTCCTGGCCTACGTCGGCGCCTCGGTGGTGCGCGGCGTCGCGGTCGGGCTGGGGGTGCTGCTGGCCACGGCCTGGTTCATGCCGGCGCATGCCCTGAGCCTGGCCCATCTGCCGTGGGTGCTGGTGTTCACCCTGGCCGGCGCGGCGATGATGGGCTCGCTCGGCCTGGTCGCCGGGCTTTGGGCCGAGAAGTTCGACCAGATCGCCGCCTTCCAGAACTTTATCGTGATGCCGATGACCTTCCTGTCCGGGGTGTTCTATTCGGTGAAGTCGCTGCCGCCGGTCTGGCAGGCGGTCAGCCACGTCAACCCGTTCTTCTACATGATCGACGGCTTCCGCCACGGCTTCTTCGGCGTGAGCGACGTCTCGCCCTGGACCAGCCTGGCCGTCGTCGCCGCCAGCTTGGCATGCGTGTGCGCGCTTTGCCTGCACCTGCTGCGTACGGGGTACAAGATCCGCCACTAGCGCGGCGTATGAGGGCTGAAAGCGCGTTGCCGAACTCGCTAAAGGTGCGGTGGGCCCGCGGCACGGGGGGAGGTGCGCCCGCGCTGCGATGGGGCGGGATGCCCTGCTCCGTTCATGGCGCCCGCGGGGCTTCCCCCGCTCCTCCTGGTACGTCACTGCGCAGGGCCTCCCGCCCCATC
>CBIHOD010000051.1:0-25988 GCA_966211815.1 uncultured Burkholderiales bacterium | reverse complement strand
CGGCCCCGCCGGGGCGGGCCAGGCGCAGCAGCACGGCCACCAGTTCATCCAGGTCGAACGGCTTGACGATATGGTCGTTCATGCCGGCGGCCAGGCCTTCTTCGCGCTCGCTGGGCAGGGCGTTGGCGGTCATCGCGACGATGGGCAGCGCCGTCTCGCCCAGGCTGCGGCGGATGTGCCTGGTGGCGGTGTAACCGTCCATCACCGGCATCTGCACGTCCATCAGCACCGCGTCGAAGGGCGGGTCGGCGGCCGCCACGGCGGCCACGCCTTTCTCGCCGTCGTCGGCGATCGTCACCTGCGCGCCCTCGGCCTGCAGCAGTTCCTGCGCCACTTGCTGGTTGTTGGGGTTGTCCTCGACGACGAGCAATCGCATGCCGGACAGCCTCGGCCCCGCGGAAGGCCCGGCCTGCGCCAGGCCGCCGGAACGCGCCTCGTCGACCGCGTCGCGCAGCATCGAGGCGGTGGCGGGCTTGACCACGAAGCCGTCCACCGGCGGGCTGGCCTCCCGCGCCAGCTTCTCCGACAGCCGTTCGCGCCCTTGGGCCGTCACCATCATCAGCGCCAGCGGCTGCGCGGCGCCGGCCAGGGCGTCCCTCAGGCGCCGGCTCGCCTGCCAACCGTCCATGCCCGGCATCCAGTCGTCGAAGAAGACGGCCCCATAAGCCTCGCCCGCCTCCTGCCGGCGACGGGCCAGCGCGACGGCCTCTTCTCCGCCGCCGGCGGTGTCCACGGCCCAGCCCAGCGAAGCGGCCATGCGGGACAGCGCCGCGCGCGCGGCCGGGTGGTCGTCGACGATCAGCACCCGCCATCCCGCCTCGCCGTCGACCGCGGCGGCTTGGCCGGCCGGCGCGTCGGCCACCGGCAGCTCCAGCGCGAAGCGGAAGGTGCTGCCCTGCCCGACCGCGCTTTCGAGTTCGATCCGGCTGCCCATCAGGCCCACCAGCCGCTGGCAGATCGACAGCCCCAGCCCGGTGCCGCCGAAGCGGCGGGTGGTCGACGCCTCGGCCTGGGAGAACTCGCCGAAGACATGCTGCTGCTGATCGGGCGCGATGCCGATGCCGGTGTCCCTCACCTCGAAAGCCAGGCTGCAGGCGCCGCCCTTGTGCTCCAGCAGCGCCACCCGCAACGCGACTTCGCCGGCCGAGGTGAACTTGATCGCGTTGCTGGCCAGGTTCACCAGAACCTGTTGCAGCCGCAGGTCGTCGCCCACCCACCATGGCGGCAGGGCGGGGTCGACGTCGAACAGCACCTCCACCGGCTTGTCGCCGAGGTTGGAGGCCAGGATGACCGACAGGTCGCGCAGCAGCGCGTCGAGAGAGAACACGCGCGGATCCAGCGCCATCATCCCGGCCTCCACCTTGGAGAAGTCGAGGATGTCGTTCAGCAGTCCGAGCAGCGCCCGCGCCGCGCGGTCGGTCTTGGTGGCGTAGTCGAGCTGGCGCGGGTTCAGCGGCGTGCCGCGCAGCAGCTTGAGCATGCCGAGGATGGCGTTCATCGGCGTGCGGATCTCGTGGCTCATGTTGGCCAGGAACTGCCCCTTGGCCAGGCTGGCCCGCTCGGCGCGGTCGCGCTCCTGCGCCAGCGCGTGGTTGGTGTGGCGCAGCTCCGTCTCGACGCGCTTGAGCGAGGTGATGTCCAGCACCAGCGCGACGAAGCCGTGCACGGTGCCGTCCCGCCAGTCGGGCAGCATCTGGATCAGGCCGTGCGAGAAGTCGCCGGCGATCGAGCGCTCTTCCCGCTCGAAGCGCTGCGGCTCGCCGGCCAGCGCGGCGTAGGAGGCCTGGGCGATCGAGGCCATGCGCTCCGGCCCGATCACCTCCAGCATGGTCCGTCCCAGGCTTTCCGACGGGCTGCAGCCGAAGTGCTCGAAGAACGCCCGGTTGGCGAACCTGAGGTGCAAGCCGCGGCCCCAGTAAGCGACCCGGCCGGGGATGCTGTCGGTCACCAGCCGCATGAAATGCTCGCTTTCGCGCACCGCTTGCTCGGCCTGCTTGCGCTCGGTGATGTCCATGTTGGTGCCCGCCATGCGGCCGGAATGGCCGTCGGCCTCCCGGCGGAACAGGCTGCCGCGCGACAGCACCCACACCCAATGCCCCAGCTTGTGGCGCAGCCTGATCTCGCATTCGTAGTAGGGCGTCTCGCCGGAGAAATGCTTCTCCATCGCGGCCTTGGAGCGCGGCAGGTCCTGCGGGTGGGCCAGCGCCAGCCAGGTGCTTTCGGTGACCGGGCCGAGCTCGTCGCGGGTGTAGCCGAGCATCTCCACCCAGCGGTCGTTGACATCGGCGAATCCGCTCTGGGTGTCGTATTCCCAAGTGCCCACCCGGGTGCCTTGCAGGATGTTCTCCAGCCGCTGGCGCTCGCGCGCCAGTTCGGCGGAGGTGCGCTTGACATCGGCCGTCATGCGCTGCGCCAGCGTGTTGGCGCGCAACCGGCCCGAGGCCAGCGACCAGACCGCCAGCGCCAGCACCAGGCTCAGCAACGCACCGCCCACGCCGGCGTAGAGCAGGCTGTCTTTCTGCCGGGCGCCGCCGAAGCCGGCCTTGGCGTAGGCGCGCACGATCAAGGGGCTGCCGTCGATGTCGAAGCGGCGGCTGGACTGGAACGGGTGGACGCGCTCGCGCGCGTCCTTCACGCTCTGGGAACCGGGCGATCCGGCGGTGGCGAACGCCAGCCGGGCCGACGCCGCGTCGCCCCCCGACAGCAGCTCGATGTCGAGTTCGCCGTCCGCCGCCTTGACGACCCCGGCCAGCATGTCGGCCGCGTAGATCGAGGTGTAGACCAGCCCCACCAGGGCGTTGCGCCGCTGCTGCGGATTGATGGGATCGCTGCCTTGCCGGTAGATCGGCAGCAGGTAGAGGAAGCCCGGGCCGCGCTCGCTGCTGTAGGCCAGGTTCATGCTGCGGGTCAGCGTGGGCAGGCCGGTCTCGACGGCGCGTTCGATGGCCGCACGGCGGGGCGGCAAGGTGCCCAGGTCGACGCCCCAGGCCGAGTGGTTCGACGACAGCGGCTCGACGAACCTGACGATGTACAGGTCCGGCAGGTCCAGTTTTTCGCCCTGGGCCCTCACCTCGAAGCCGGGCGCGCCGTCCGCCCGCTCGGCGTCGATGAAGGCGTCGAGGTCCCGGCGCTCCACCCGTTCGATGAAACCCATGCCGCGCACGCCGGGGAATTCCTGGGCGAGGTTGCGCGATTCGACGTAGGCGCGGAATTCGGCGCGCCTGACCCCGCGGTTGACGGCATAGACGCCGCGGGCGCCTTTCATGCCGTAGAGCGGCAACTGGAACCGCCGTTGGATCTCCGCCTGGATGCGGTCGACCTGGTGCTCGAACCGGGCCTTGACGTCGTCTTCGATCCGCGCGTCCATCCAGTAGACGGCGGCCACCGTCAGAGCCAGCCCGACGGCCTGGGCCGCGGCGGTCATCGCGATGGCGGAAGCCCGCTGGCGCGATTGCGAGGAGGGGGAGGCGCTTTCCTCCAAGAACATGAAGCGCGGCAGGCCGGCGGCGCGCACTGCTTGCATGCAGCGCCAGTACAAGGCCGGCGCCGCCAGCAGCATCAGCAGCGCGGCGTTCCAGGCCCCCAGGGACGACGCGGGCAGGTTCGGCGCCAGCACCGCCAGCGCCATGCCCGCCCCGGCCTGCGCCAGGGCGAAGACGAGGACGATCTCGGCGAACAGCCGGATCGGGATATGGCTGGGTCTCATCGATGGGCGCGGTCCGAAAGGGCGGCGGCCGGCCCCGGGCGGGGAAAGCCTCGCTGCCGCCGCATTTTGTGCAGTCCGCAAGCCGCCCAGCGCCCGCATTTGCGGGGCGAAACGCGGTCAACTCGCTGGACTGGCACCGGCGGCCGGTGCGATATTCAGGGTCCTCGCGTGCAAGGGGAGCACCGCCCATGACCTTCCAGCGCCACCAGCTCAAACCCGAGAAAGCCGAACCCGACCGGTCGGCGCGCATCCTGCTGATCGACGACAACGCGCTGACGCGGTCGGTGCTGCGCAACATCCTGCGCGAAGGCGGCTACCAGATGGTCCGGGAAGCTTCGGAGGCCGAGGCCGGCCTGGCGCTCATGCGGCATTTCCTGCCAGACGTGATCTGCCTGGATGTCAACATGCCGGGCAAGAGCGGCATCGAACTGCTGCGGGAACTGAAAGCCGAGAAACCGAAAACCCCGGTGTTGATGATCACCGCCAGCAGCCAGCCCGAAACCGTCGAGGCCTGCGCCAGGGCGGGGGCCGACGGTTACCTCATCAAGCCCTTCAGCACCGAAACCCTGGTGAAAACCATCGAGGCGGCGCTGGCCAAGGCCGCCCGGCGCCACTGACGACAGGGCCCGCCACAGGCGCGGCCGTGCGGGCCGCGGGTGTCAGGTGTCACTCGTCGTCGCCGCCCAGCACGCCGCCGAGCAGCCCACCGGCGCCGAACCCGCCCAGCATCGAACCCTCCTCGCGCGAACCGCCCCGTTGCGGCGCCGCAGCGAACACGCGCGACGCCAGCCGCGAGAACGGCAGGCTCTGCAGCCACACCGTGCCGGGCCCGGTCACCTTGGCGAAAAACAGCCCTTCGCCGCCGAACAGCGCGGTCTTGACCTTGCCGACGTACTGGATCTCGAACTGCACCTGCGGCGTCATCGCCACCAGGCAGCCGGTGTCCACGAGCAGGGTCTGGCCCGGCTGCAGCTCGCGCCGCACGACCGTGCCGCCGGCGTGGACGAAGGCCAGGCCGTCGCCCTCCAGCTTCTGCATGATGAAACCTTCGCCGCCGAAGAAGCCCACCGACAGCTTCTGCTGGAAGTAGATGCCCAGCGAGACGCCCCGGGCGGCGCAGAGGAAGGCGTCCTTCTGGCAGATCAGCGTGCCGCCGAGCTGGCGCAGGTCCATCGGCAAGATCTTGCCCGGATAGGGCGCGGCGAAGGCCACCCGCTGCTTGCCGCGCGCCTGGTTGGTGTAGACCGTGGTGAAAAGCGATTCGCCCGTGATCAGCCGCTTGCCGGCGCCCAGCAGCTTGCCGAACAGGCCGCCCTGCTGCTGCGAGCCGTCGCCGAAGACCGTGTCCATCTGCACGCCGGCGTCCATGAACATCATGCTGCCGGCTTCGCCGACCGCCGACTCGCCGGGGTCGAGCTCGACCTCGACGAACTGCATCTCCGAACCCTTGATCTCGTAGTCGATCACATCCATCGCCATCGCGGAACTCCTCAAGTGGCGCGCCCGCCGCGGGCGCAAAGGGCGTCATGCTAGCCCACCGGGCACGCAAAATGCCCTCGCCCTGTGGCCGCCGGCCGTGGCTGCCGGAGCCCGCCCAACAAGACCGAGGAGTCTTTTTTTCAGATGCTGGACAACGTGCTGGAAACCCTGCGCAGCGAGTTCTCGGACGTGGCCGACGCCGGCCAGATCACCCGCATCCTGTTGCGGCTGTTGCTGGCGGCGGCGCTGGGCGGCATGCTGGGCTACGAGCGCGAGCGCAAGGGCAAGGCGGCCGGCGTGCGCACCCACATGCTGGTGGCCATGGGCTCGGCGATGTTCGTGCTGGTGCCGCAGCTCGGCGGCATGGAGGTGGCCGACATGAGCCGGGTGATCCAGGGCGTGGTCGCCGGCGTCGGCTTCCTGGGCGCGGGCGCCATCCTCAAACGCAAGTCCGAGGACGACGTGCAGGGCCTGACGACCGCGGCCAATGTCTGGATGACGGCCGCGATCGGCATCGCCTGCGGACTGGGCCGGGAAGTCACCGCGGTGATCAGCGCGCTGCTGGCCCTGGCGGTGCTCACCGTGATCCCGAAATGGCTCGACAGCCATGAGGACGACGATGCCCGGGCCCACCGCCCCGGGATGAAATGAGGCGGCGGGCTCCCCGCCCCTCAGAACTCGGCCTCCAAACCGGCGCGCAGGGTGCGGCCCCGGCCCAGCTGCGCGACCTGACGGCCGGGGACCGTGTCCTGGCGCCTGACGGTGAACTCCTCGTCCAGGAGGTTCAGCCCCGCCAGGAACCAGCGCGCCCTCGGCCCTTGCGCGAAAGTCAGCTTGCCGTTGAGCAGCGTGCGCGCCGGGTTGGACCGGGCGGCGTCGTTGGCGGGGTTGCCGAACGTCCGGCCCTCGTGGTTGACATGGGCGTGCAGGCTCCAGGCGGGCGCGGGCTTCCAGGTGCCGCCGAGCGACCAGGTCTGCCGCGGCGACAGCGTGAACTCCTTGCCCGCGAAATCGCCGGAGACCGAAGCGAATTCGAGGAAACGTGTGCGCGAAACGCCGACGGCGGCGAAGATTTCCAGCTGCCGGTGGGCGCGGCCGCGCAGCTCCAGCTCGCCGCCCTGCAGCCGCGAGCGGCCAGCGTTGACGATGAGCACGCTCAAGTCGTTGGTGCCGACGTCCACCTGCTGGTGGCGCCAGTCGATGCGGTAGGCGTTCACGGTGAGCGACAGGCCGTCGCCCAGCCGGCCGGTCAGCGAAAGTTCGTAGTTGCGGGTGTACTCGCTGTCGAAGGTCTGCGGCCCGAGCTGGGTGTTGAAGTTGACGCCGCCCGCGCGGTAGCCGCGCTGGGCGGTGAAGCCGGCCGTCCAGCGCGGGTCGAAGCGGTAGGACAGCCCCAGCTTGGGCAGCCACGCGCCGAATTCGGGGTCGCGCGACCGCCGGCCGTCGGGCGGGAGGGCGCCGCCGGCCTGCAGCTGGCCGATGAGGCCGTTGGCGGCGGCCGAGTTGCCGACGGTCGCGTTCCCGATCATCCGCCGCTGCGATTCCCGGTCGCGCCGCAGGCCGGCGACGACACCCAGCGCGCCGATGCGGTAGTCCAGCTCGGCGAAAAGCGCGCGGTGGGTGACGGCCAGGTCCACCGTGTCGATGCGCGAGACCATGTCGTCCGGGTAGGCGGCGTCGCAACGCGCCCGGTCGGCGCACAGGCCGAGTTCCGTCAGGGCATAGGCCAGCGGCAGCGCCGTCACGCTGTCCGCGTCCACCCTCCGGCGCGCCCAATAGGCGCCGAACACGCCGCCCAGGCGGCCTTCGCCCAGGGCGCGGTCGAAGCGGCCGCGCAGCTCGTGGGAGGCGAAGCCGTCGTCGTGCCTTCCGGTGGCCGTGCCCTGCCGCAGCTCGGTCCCGTCGAAGTCGTCGGCCCGGCGGTCGCTCAACCGGCCGCGGCTGCTGGACAAGGTCCAGTCGACGCCCGCGCCGTGGAACGTCTGTTCCAGCGCGACCGTGCCGAGGCGGTTGCGCGACCAGGACGGCGCATCGGCCAGGGCGACGCGGTCGGAAGCGGGACGCAGCGTCGACTCGACCCAGACGCCGCCTTCGCTGCGTGTCGCGTCGGACAGCGTCAACAGCGCCCGGTAATCGGTGCCGCGCGGCGCCAGGCGCAGCTTGGCCCGCAGCGTCCGGCGGTCGTCGCGGTCCCAGCGGTTGTCGCCGCGCGTCGGGTTGCGGGCGCCGTCGGTGCCGCGCTGGTCCTCCGCGCTGACGCGCCACGCCAGCACGCCGCCGGCCAGCGGCCCGCCGCCGGCCACCGCCAGGTTGCGGCCGCGGGGGTCGCTGAGGCTCGCCCGGCCCCGCCCTTCCCACTCGTCGGTCGGGTCCCGGGTCTTGACCACCACGGCGCCGGCCAGCGCATGCCTGCCGGCCAGCGCGATCTGCGGCCCCCTCAGCACTTCCACGCTGTCCGCGTCCCAGACCGACAGGCCGGCGATTTCCTGGCCGTAGTTGTCCTGCGAGACGCCGTCGACCACCACCGTCGCGGTCCTGCTGTTGCCGCCGTTGGGGCCGAACGGCGAGATGCCGCGGATCGTCAAGCCGTAGGTGGTGCTGACATTGGCCATCTGGGCGGCGACCTCTTCCAGCGTGCCCGCCGGCGAGTCGTCGACCTGCCGGCCGCTGCGGCGGCCCGCGCCCGGGGCGCTGGGTTCGTCCCACCGGCCGGTGACCTGGACCGGCGCCAGGCGGCCGGCGCCCTCCGCGGCCGCGGCCGCCTTTTCGCCGGCAGCATGCACCGCGCCGAAAGACAAGGTGGACAACATCGCAGCGACCGCTGGCAGGCGACGCAGGCGGCGGATCGGCTTGGCGGGGGGTGCGTGGTCGGTCATTGAACTGCTGCGGGGCGCGGGTTCGCGGGGCCCGCTGGGCAGGTGCATCGCGGGCCATCCACGGCAGAACCGTGCTTGCCCCTCCTATTAGACCCATGGGACGCCTGACGAGCCATCGGCATTGACCCGGAACCCCTCGCGAGCGAAATTCACCTCGCAGCCAGCCCAGCGGTCGCAGCCTCTCCCCCGGAGCACGGGATCAAGCGAACCGCTCCACTAGGAATTCGAGGAAGCTGCGCAGCATGGGCGGGCGGTAAGAGTTTGGAAGGAAGGCCACGCTCATCGGCCAGACGGGAAGCCCCTGGTCGGGGACCAACTGGACCAGAGGTCTCGCCCAAACATCGCCCTCCAGCAAGAGCGCGGGTTGGAGCACTACGCCCAGGCATGCGGGACCGCCACCCGCAGTGCCTGCCCGTGGTCGACCTTCAACCGGCGCGAGACCGCCACATGGCAGGGCCCGGACGGGCTCTCCATGCGCCGCGGCTTCAGTGCCGCCGGGCTGAACGACAGGCGATCGTGCCGTCCCAGGTCAGGGCCTACTCGGTGTACCGCAGCACCAACAACCCGCCCCTGCCCACGAAGTCCTTCGCCGACGCGTGCACCTCGTCATCCCAGTCGGAGGCATACAGCCGGCTCAGGAAGGAAAGCAAGCCCTGGACACCGGACGGGCCCAGCGGCCCCGACGGCAGGAACGCGAGCCTGGAAGCCCCGATCCCCACCAGCACGTAGCCGAACTGCTCTTGCATGTGCCGGGCCATCACCAAAGTTTCAAACGGATTGAGGTCGCAGCTGAAGTAGCCGTTCGGGAAGGCGTACAGGGCCTGGTAGCCATGGGGGCGCTCCACGGCGAGGGCGTAGGTTTTCGCGTCGAGGACGCCGGCGATGTTTTCGTTGGCGGACAGGAAGTCGTCGATCGACTCGTCGAAAAGGGACAACCGCTTGGCCAAGACGTCGTCGAGCGAGGTGACCCGCACCCCTTTGAGGTAGTTCGCCTCCCGGATGAAAAGCTCCGACTTCGAGGTGAGATGGCCCCTGTGCCGCCCCTCCTCGAAACATTCCGGGCCAAGCCCGCTGAGATCGAAGCCTGCGGTGTCGTCGAGATCATGGGCCCCCTTGGCGTGCATGGAGGTGTAGCAGGCCTGGCCGAGGTCGTCCAGCGTGAACAAGAATGAGGCATCGGGCCGGTGGGCCTTCAGCGCCCCGTAGGTGTCGATGAACTCCTGAGAGCTGGTCGGCGAATCGACTCTGTGGCGGTCGCACAGGAAATGTTCGCTTGGGGCTTCAATCAGTTCGAATTCCATGGACGGCTTTCATTTCCGCGTTGGCTCAAATCGGACCGCCATGCCTTCGGCTCAGTACCACTTGGCCGTTTGCAGCAGTCCTCTTTTCAGGCGGTGCAGGTAATGATGCGCGTCTGTTGGCCATGGCGCTCCAGCGACCGAAACGCCAAGGCCGTGGACGGCCCGACAAACCCGGCGTTGGAATCCGCCCAGGTCACGGCCACCGTGTCGTCACCGGCAGCGTTTCGAAGATCGTGCAGCCCTCCTCCCCAAACGCGGCTCACGCGGCGCTCGGTCATGGTCCCACATCGCAAGCGCTGAACGTCCTCAAATGCCATACCCGCTTGCAACAATGCTTCCACTGGGAAAATAGAAGCTCATCGCAACCTCATTGCCATGGTCAGATGTACGCGTGCCCGGAGCGAGCGCAAAGTGCAATGTCCTGTAGCGCCCCCTTGCAGGGCCTGCGTCGCCCCGGCCGCTTAAGCGTTGACTTCGACCACCTGCTCGAAACCGCCGAAGATCATGCGCTTGCCGTCGAAGGGGACGGGCGGGTTGCCAGGTGCGGTCGGATCCATGCGCGGGTCTTCCATCATCTTTTTCATGCCTGCGTCGCGCGTGGCCTTGTCCGGCCATTCGACCCACGAAAAGGCGACCGTCTCCTCCGCCGTAGCCTGGACCGCGCGGCGGAAATCGGTGACTTTGCCATCGGGCACATCGTCGCCCCAACCTTCGATCACACGGATTGCGCCCAGCTCGATGAACATCTGGTCGAAATGTCGCGCGTGCTCGATGAACTTCTGCTTGTTAGCGGTGGGAACCGCGATCACGAACCCATCGATGTATGACATGTCTTCACTCCTGTTAAGTTGATCGGCCGCGCGTCCGCCTGGGCGTGCGACGTATCCTATCGACGAACGAAGGACCGCCGAATCGACATGTGGGCTGGCATTAGGAATTACGCTCTGGGGCGGTGCCGAAACAGCGCCGCTGCCGAATGCCCGCCGATGCAATCACCGCGGCGCCCGAGCGATCCGAGCATTCCCTTTCAACCATCCCGTTGAAGCGAACGGTCCATGAGCCGCGAAGCGGACGCTCGGAGATCGCTGCCTAAACCACTGCAGTGGCTCGGCGTGAGGTCAGCGATCTGGCAAGCGGCCATTCGGCCAACCTGCGATGGCGATGTCAAGTTCCGCAGCAAACCTGACATTGCGGCTCGGAAAGCTGAGGGCTGCTTTGGGCTTGTGTGAACTTTGGCGGTCGAAAATTGAGCGTCAGCACCCGGTCTTGAAGCGGTCGCCCGACAAAAGGCGTCGGCGCGGCTTGAAACGAGGGGATGGCCTGCCCAGAGGGACTCGAACCCCCGACCCCCAGCTTAGAAGGCTGGTGCTCTATCCAGTTGAGCTATGGGCAGTTGGTGTGCTTGCCGGCTGACCCAGGTGCAGACCGCGGTGGGCTCTGCGAGGGGAGCGGAGGGTGTCCGCGATGGGAAACACGGGGACCGCTGGGAAAGTGGGTGGTCGGGGCGGCGGGATTCGAACTCGCGACCTACTGGTCCCAAACCAGTTGCGCTACCAGGCTGCGCTACGCCCCGAACAGCGCGCATTGTAGCCAGTGATTGGGCCGCGGCCATCCGGCCGGCGACAAATGTGGGGCGCGTGTCAGGCCGCGGCCCGGCGGGCGGATGCCTTCGGCGCGGGCAGCGCGAGTTGCCTGGACACCTCGACGCATTGCCGGATGTGCTGCTCGCACACGTACTTCAGCGCGGAAAAGGTGAGCACCGCCGACACCGCCTGCCCCGCGACCGGGACGTATTTCGCCGCCTGCTGCGCGGTCAAGCGCACGCCCACCATCTTGAGCGCCCGCAGAACAAGGTCGCGCGTGAGCAGCTTGCCCACCAGCAGGCTGCCGGCGGCCGACACCGCCTTGTAGACCACGACCTGGCGGTCGGGCGCCAGCCGCTCGATCTGCTGGGGCGTCAGGCCGAAGGCGTGGTTGATCTCCGGGATGACCTTCAACAGCACGCCGACGTCGGTCATCCAGTCGACGCCGGGCAGCGGCACCATGGAAACGCCGGCGGCGACCAAGGCCCGCCGGTTGACGAGCTTGCGGCATTGGCGGGAAACCTCCTCGATCTGGCCCGGGGTTTCCGGGACCAGGACCCAATCGGCCGGTTCGGCTTTCTTCGGCATGGCGGCGACTCCTTTGCGACGGTGCGGGCGGGCTCCATCCACTCTATCCAAACCCGGAAATCCCGCCGCGCCGCAATGGAAAGATGCCAGGGCGTCAGCGCTGCAGCTGCTCCCACACCTTTTCCAGCCGCTTGACGCTGACCGGCTGCTTGGTGCGCAACTCCTGGGCGAACAGGCTCACCCGCAGCTCTTCGAGCAGCCACCGGAACTCGTCCAGCCGCGCGTCCATCACGCCCTTGCGGTCGGCCAGCACCCGCCAGAAGCGCTGTTCGACCGGGCGGATCTCGGCCAGCCGGGCGCTGTCGCGCGCCGGGTCGGCCCGCAGCTTGTCCAGGCGCAGCGCGATGGCCTTGAGGTAGCGCGGCAGCTGCGACCACTGCGCCCAGGGGGTCGCGGCGACGAAGCGCTTGGGCATCAGGCGGCCGAGCTGGGCCTGGATGTCGTCCTGCGCCTCCTTCGGCGGCCGGGAATCCTTCAGCTTTCGCACGGCCGCGGCGTATTCGACCAGCACCTGCAGGGCGGCGCGCGCGACTTCATTGCTGATCAGCGTCAGCCGGCCGCGGCCTTCCTCGACGCGGCGCTTGAAGGACGGCGCGTCGCCGGGCAACGGGTCGGCCAGGAAAGCGCGGTCGATGGCGACGTCGATGACCTGGTTCCGCAGTTCTTCGGCAGTGCCCAGCGGCATGTAGAGCACCGCCATCTTCTGCAGTTCGGGCAGGTTCTTCTCCAGGTATTTGAGCGCGTCCTTGATCTGCAGCGCCACCAGGCGGCGCAGGCCGGCGCGGTGCTTGGCGGCGGCGAGTTCGGGCTCGTCGAAGACTTCGATCTCGACGTGGGTCTGGCAATCGATCAGCGCGGGGAAACCCACCAGGGTCTGGCCGCCGCGGCGCACCTCCAGCAGCTCGGGCAGCTCGCCGAAAGACCAGTCGGTGTGGCGCTGGGCGGCCGAATCGACCGCGACGGGCGCGGGCGCCGGCGCGACCCTGTCCGCGGGTTTACCGGACGGCGCGGCCGCTGCGACCGCCCCTGGCTTTGCCGATGCGGCCGCGGGCGCCGACGAGGCCGACGCCACCGGCACGTCGCGCTTGATCTGCGCCAGCGCCTGGAAGGCCGAGCGCGCCTGGCCGCCCAGCTCGCTCTTGAGGGCCGCCAGGTTGCGGCCGGTGGCCAGCTGGCGGCCGTGCTCGTCGACCACGCGGAAATTCATGAAGAGGTGGGGCGACAGCGTCTCCAGCTTGAAGTCGCCGCGCTTGACGTCGAGCTGCGTCGCGTCGCGCACCGCCTTGAGCACGGCGTCGAGCAGGCTGCCGGCGCCGAAGCGTTGCTCTTCCTCCACCTGCCTGGCGAATTTCTCGGCCCAGTCGGGCAGCGGCACCAGCCGGGACCGCGGCCGCTGGTGCAGGCTTTTGACCATTCCCAGCACCTTGTCCTTGAGGAGGCCCGGCACCAGCCATTCGCAGCGCTCGTCGCTCACCTGGTTCAGCGCGTAGATGGGCACGGTGACAGTGACGCCGTCCTTCGGATCGCCCGGGTCGTGCAGGTAGGACGCGACGCAGTCGACGCCGCCCAGCCGCAGCACCTTGGGGAAGGCCGCGGTGGTGATGCCGGCGGCTTCGTGGCGCATCAGCTCTTCTCGGCTGAGCAGCAGCAGCCTGGGCTGGCGCTTGACCTCTTCCTTGTACCAGCGCTCCAGGCTGGCGCCGCTGCAGACTTCGGCCGGCAGCTGCTGGTCGTAGAAGGCGTGGATCAAGTCGTCGTCCACCAGCACGTCCTGCCGGCGCGACTTGTGCTCGATCTCCTCCACCGAGGCGATCAGCTTGCGGTTGGCGGCCAGGAAAGGCAGCCGCGTGTCCCATTCGCCGCCGACGAGCGCCTCGCGGATGAAGATGTCGCGCGCCGCGCGCGGGTCGACCCGCGAGAACGACACCCGCTTGCTGCTGTAGATGACGATGCCGTAGAGCGTCGCGCGCTCCAGCGCGACCACTTCGGCCGCCTTCTTCTCCCAGTGGGGCTCCAGCAGCTGCTTCTTGATGACGTGGCCGGCGATGCCGGGCAGCCATTGGGGGTCGATCTGGGCGATGCCGCGGCCGAAGAGCCGGGTGGTGTCGACCAGCTCGGCGGCCACGATCCAGCGCCCCGGCTTCTTCGAGAGGTGGGCGCCGGGATGGCGGTGGAACTTGATGCCGCGCGCGCCGAGGTAGAAATCCTCGTCGTCGCTCTTGCAGCCGATGTTGCCGAGCAGGCCGGCCAGCATCGACAAGTGCAGTTGCTCGTAAGTGGCCGGGCTGGCGTTGAGCCGCCAGCCCTGCTCGGCCACCACGGTGAGCAGCTGCGAGTGGATGTCGCGCCATTCGCGCACCCGGCGCGGCGAGATGAAGTTCTCGCGCAGCTGCTGCTCCTGCTTGCGGTGGGACAGCCTGTGCGGGCTGGCGGCGGGGCCCTGCTGGGAAGGCGCGGCGGCGGCCGGCGCCCCCCGCACCGATTCGAGCCAGTTCCAGAGCTTCAGGTCGGCGAGGAATTCGGAGCGCTCGTCGTCGAACTTCCTGTGGGCCTGGTCGGCCGCCTGCTGCTGTTCAAGCGGCCGGTCGCGCACGTCCTGCACGCTCATGCCGCTGGCGATCACCAGCACTTCGGCCAGGGCGTGGCGCTCCTTGGCCTCCAGGATCATGCGGCCGACGCGCGGGTCCAGCGGCAGGCGCGAAAGCGCATGGCCCATCGGCGTGAGTTCGTTGAGTTCGTCGACCGCGCCCAACTCGTTCAACAGCTGGTAGCCGTCGGCGATCGCGCGCTTCGGGGGCGGGTCGATGAAGGGGAAGTCGTCCACCGTTCCCAGGCCGAGCGACTTCATGCGCAGGATCACGCCCGCCAGCGAAGAGCGCAGGATCTCGGGGTCGGAAAAACGCGGCCTGGAAGCGAAGTCCTTTTCGTCGAAAAGGCGGATGCAGATGCCGTTGGCCACCCGGCCGCAGCGGCCGGCGCGCTGGTTGGCCGCGGCCTGGCTGACGGGTTCGATCTGCAGCTGCTCCACCTTGTTGCGGTAGCTGTAGCGCTTGACGCGGGCGCTGCCGGTGTCGATGACGTAGCGGATGCCGGGGACGGTGAGCGAGGTCTCGGCGACGTTGGTGGCCAGCACGATCCGCGGCGCGCTGTGCGGCTCGAAGACCTTGTCCTGCTCCTGCTGGCTCAGGCGGGCGAACAGCGGCACCACCTCGACGCCTGGCGGGTGGTGGCGGCGCAGGTGGTCGGCGGCCTCGCGGATCTCGCGCTCCCCGGGCAGGAACACCAGCACGTCGCCCGGCCCGCCAGCGGGGCCGCCGCGCCAGAGTTCGTCCACGGAATCGGCGATCGCGTGGTTCAAGCCGTATTCGCGGCTTTCCTCGAAGGGCCGGTAGCGCTGCTCGACGGGGTACAGGCGGCCGGACACCTGGATCACCGGCGCTGGCCCCTTGGCGGAGGCGAAGTGGCCGGCGAAGCGGTCGGCGTCGATGGTGGCAGAAGTGACGATGACTTTCAGGTCGGGCCGGCGCGGCAGCAGCTGGCGCAGGTAGCCGAGCAGGAAGTCGATGTTCAGGCTGCGCTCGTGGGCCTCGTCGAGGATCAGCGTGTCGTAAGCCCGCAGCAACGGGTCGGACTGCGTCTCGGCCAGCAGGATGCCGTCGGTCATCAGCTTGACCGAAGCGCCGGGCTGCAGCCGGTCCTGGAAGCGCACCTTGTAGCCCACCACCTCGCCCAGCGGGCTGTCCAGCTCCTGCGCGATGCGCTTGGCCACGCTGGACGCCGCGATGCGCCGCGGCTGGGTGTGGCCGATCAGCCCCTTGCCGCCGGCGCCCCAGCCGCGGCCGAGCGCCAGCGCGATCTTGGGCAACTGCGTGGTCTTGCCCGAACCGGTCTCGCCGCAGACGATGACGACCTGGTGCTCCTGGATCGCCCGCGAGATCTCGTCCCGCCGGCCCGAGACCGGCAGCGACTCCGGGAACGTGATCGGCGGGACGGGGTTGGCTGGGCGGGGCGCCGCGGGGGGCCCGGGGCGGCGGCTGGGAGGGGCGGGAGCGTTCACAGGGCGGGCATTATCGAAGATACCCGCCCGCCGCGCAGGCCGAGCCCGCGCGCGGCCGCGCCCGAGGTGCCCCTGGGGCAAAATGCGCCACCCCGCCCGGAAGGTGGAACGCCGTCCGGCGTGGCCGGGCAGCCCGTCCAAAGGCGGCGTACCGCCTTTCACTTCCTCAGCCCCATGAACCTCGTATTCCCCCACACCTTCGTCCCCTGGTTCCGCTCCGTGGCGCCCTACATCCACGCCTACCGGGGCAAGACTTTCGTGGTGGCCATGGCCGGCGAGCTGATGGCCGCCGGCAAGCTGAATTCCTTCGCGCAAGACCTCTCGATCCTGCACGCCATGGGCATCAAGCTGGTGCTGGTGCACGGCTTCCGGCCGCAGTTGACCGAGCAGCTCAACGCCAAGGGCCACACCTCGCGCTTCAGCCACGGCATGCGCGTCACCGACGCCATCGCCCTGGACTGCGCCCAGGAGGCCGCCGGCCAGTTGCGCTTCGAGATCGAAGCCGCCTTCTCCCAGGGCCTGCCCAACACGCCGATGGCCAACGCCGCGGTGCGCGTGGTGTCGGGCAACTTCCTCACCGCCCGGCCGGTCGGCATCCTGGACGGCGTGGACTTCATCCACAGCGGCGTCGTGCGCAAGGTCGACGGCGCGGCCATCCGCGGCGCGATCGACACCGGCGCGATGGTGCTGCTGTCGCCCTTCGGCTTCTCCCCCACCGGCGAGGCGTTCAACCTGGCGATGGAGGACGTCGCCACCAGCGCCGCGGTGGCCTTGCAGGCCGACAAGCTGATCTTCATGACCGAGGTCGCCGGCATCCACGAAGACGCCGCCGACCCGGAAAGCCCGATCGACACCGAGATCTCGCTGGCGCAAGCGAAGAAGCTGCTGTCCGCGCTGCCGAACCCGACACAGCCGACCGACGTCGCCTTCTACCTGCAGCACTGCGCCAAGGCCTGCGAGAGCGGCGTCGAACGCTCCCACATCCTGCCCTTCGCCATCGACGGCGCGGTGCTGATGGAAGTGTTCACCCACGACGGCATCGGCACCATGGTCGTCGACGAGAAGCTGGAAAGCCTGCGCGAGGCGCATGCGGACGACATGGGCGGCATCCTGCAATTGATCGAGCCCTACGAGCGCGACGGCACGCTCGTCAAACGCGACCGCACCGAGATCGAGCGCGACATCGCGCAGTACACGGTCATCGAGCACGACGGCGTGATCTTCGGATGCGCGGCGCTCTACCCCTACCCCGAGGCCCGAACCGCCGAGATGGCCGCCCTGACCGTCTCCAGCCAGGTGCAGGGCCAGGGCGACGGCGACCGCATCCTCAAGCGCATCGAGCACCGCGCCAAGGAAGCCGGGCTGGAAAGCATCTTCGTGCTGACGACCCGCACCATGCACTGGTTCATCAAGCGCGGATTCGCGCCCGTCGAACCGGAATGGCTGCCCGAGGCGCGCAAACGCAAATACAACTGGGACCGGCGCTCGCAGGTGCTGGTCAAGAAACTCAAATAGCCGCAGGACGGGCGGCGCGGCCTCCCCAGCCAAGCGCCGTCCTCCTGCAACATCACCGAATCCGCTTCACCCAAGGAGTTCAAGGCATGGCCAGAACCGTTCAATGCGTCCACCTGAAGAAAGAAGCCGAAGGCCTGGATTACGCCCCTTATCCCGGCGCCCTCGGCCAGCGCATCTACAACGAAGTGAGCAAGGAGGCCTGGCAAGCCTGGCTCAAGCACCAGACGATGCTCGTCAATGAAAACCGGCTCAACCTCGCGGACGCCCGCGCGCGGCAATACCTGGCCCGGCAGATGGAGAATTTCTTCTTCGGCGGCGGTGTGGAGCAGCCGGCGGGCTACGTTCCGCCGACGGCTTGACCGGCGGCCCCGCCGGGGGGTAACCGGTCGCCTTACCCTGGGGAGGGCAGTGGCAAACCGCCAGGTTAGTGCGAATAAATCTCATTCACATGTAAACTCCGGGGCATCGCCAACCTCGGAGTTTTTTTATGCCGTCGATTCGTAAATCGCTGCTCGCACTGGGCTTTTGCCTTGGCCTTCCCATGGCTGGATGGGCCCAGCAAGCCAATACATTGAACATTTATTCGGCCCGGCACTATCAGACGGACGAAGCGCTTTACGACAATTTCACCAAAGCCACCGGCATCAAAATCAACCGTGTCGATGCCGACGATGCCGGCATATTGGCCAGGCTTCAAAGCGAAGGCGCATCCAGCCCCGCCGACGTTATCTTGCTGGTCGACGCCGCGCGCCTTTGGCGCGCCGAGACGGATGGCCGCTTCCAGCCGATTCAATCAGACATCTTGAATTCGCGCATACCCAGCCATTTGCGTGGCGCCGATGCCGGCGCCGGTTCGCAGTGGTATGGCTTCTCCACCCGCGCCCGAATCGTGGTTTTTGATAAGCAAGCCATCAAAAAAGCCGACGTCGACACTTACGAAAAGCTGGCCGATCCCAAGTTCAAAGGAAAGATCTGCACCCGGTCGGGTTCGCATCCTTATAACTTGTCGCTGTTCGGCTCGCTGATGGAACACATGGGCGAAGCGGCCACCGAAAAGTGGCTGCAGGGCCTGGTCGCCAACCTCGCCCGCGATCCCAAAGGCGGCGACACCGACCAGATCAAAGCCGCCGCCACCGGCGAATGCCAGATCGCCATCACCAACTCCTACTACCTGGCGCGCCTGATGCGCTCCGACAAACCCGAGGACAGGACCGTCGTGGAGCGCCTGGGCGTGGTTTTCCCCAACCAGCAGAGCTGGGGCACCCATGTGAACATTTCCGGCGCAGCCGTGGCCAAATATGCGAAGAACCGCGAGGCGGCGGTGAAATTCCTTGAATATCTCTCCAGCGACCAGGCTCAGCGCTACTTTGCCGACGGCAATAACGAGTGGCCGGTGGTCAAAGGCCTGCGCGTCGGCAATCCCGCCCTGGATCGGCTCGGTGACTTCAAAATGGAAACCATTCCCTCCTCGGCGGTGGGCCAGAATCAGGTGAAAGTTCAAAAAATACTGGATCGCGTGGGCTTCAAGTAATAAATCACACGTCCATTACATGTCGATCCCGGTTTATCGTTTTGAAGAATGGGGTTAGAATCTTCTCGTGAGATTCGCTCAGTCTCTCCATTTCTCGCCAAACAATCGGTAATAAGGAATCGACATGTCTACATTGCAACAACTGCTCGATCAAAAGGCCGCGCTCGAAAAGCAAATCGAAACGACCCGCAAACAGGCCAAGTCTGAAGCCATTGCCCAGGTCAAATCATTGATGAGCGAGTATGGCCTGACCTCCGCGGACCTCGCCGGCAAAACCGTCGGCAAACCCGCCTCCTCCGTCAAAGGCAGCAAAGTCGCCGCGAAATACCGCAACAACTCCACCGGCGAAAGCTGGAGCGGCCGCGGCTTGCAGCCCAAGTGGCTCAAGGCAGCGCTGGCCTCTGGCCGCAAATTGGAAGATTTCGCGGTCTGATACGGGGGCCCGGCCGTCCCTGGCGGAAACACCGCCGCGGCGCGCCGCAAGAGGGGCCGTCCAACCCCGCTGCGCCATGCGCCACCTCGGCGAGCGTGAACAATCCTTGAAGATTTCCAGCGTGCCCCCGTGAATCGGGGGCACGCTGTTTTCCACACTGCAGCAGGTGCGCCAGCGCCGTATATTCGCGGGTTGATTCCCCCGGTCCCCTTCGTGCGCGCGCCAACCTCTTTCTACGCCCTGCTCACCTGGCAGCAGCCGTTGCCGTCCTTGGTTTGGTTGACGCAGCTCGCCGCATTGGCGGGGCTTTACATCATCGGCGGGCGATTGGGCCTGGCGGTGCCGCAGGTGGGCGAACACATCAGTCTGGTCTGGCCTTCCGCCGGCCTGGCCTTCGCCGCTTTGTTCCGGTTCGGCGTGAAGCTCTGGCCAGGCGTTCTGGCAGGCGCTTTCGTCCTGGCTTCGGGCCAGGGCAGCCCGTGGCCCACCGCGCTGGCGATCGCCCTGGGCAACTCGCTGGCACCGGCCGCCGCGGCCACGCTGCTGCAGCATTTCGGCCTGCGCCGCGAGCTGGACCGCCGCCGCGATTTGTTGCTTTTCTTCGCCTGGGCCGTCAGCGCGCTGCCTTTCGCGACCGCGACCAACGGGGTCATCTGGCTTTGGCTGGCGGGACTGTCGGACAACATGGGCTGGCCATTGAGCTGGCTTTACTGGTGGTTGGGCGATGCAGCCGGCGTCTTGCTGGTGGCCGTCCCCATGCTGACGGTCAACCGCGGCGATTGGCAGCAGCCTGTCCAGGTGAGGCGCGCGGCCTGGACGGCTCTGGGCGCCACGACCGTCATTTCGCTGAGCCTGTTGCCTTTTTCAGGATGGCTGCGCGGCGGCAACGCCATGACCCCCCTGCTTTTCCTGCCCCACTTGCTGCTGTGCTGGCTGGCGGCGAGCCGTGGGCTGTGCGTGTCCTCGATGGCGGTCCTGGTCATCTCGGCGGGCGCCGCGGCGGCCACGGCGCACGGATACGGCCCCTTCTTCGAAGGCCAGCCCTCGCAAAGCCTGGCCTTGCTGTGGGCTTATGTCTGCACGCTGGGTGCGACGCCGATGCTCATCACGGCGCTGCTGGGCGAGCTGTCGGCCAACGACCGGCGCTGGCAGCTCGCGCTGGACAGCTCCAACATCGGCGTGGCCGAATGGGATTCCAGGGGGGACGAGATCACGCTGTCGCCCCGCTTGATGTCGCTGCTGGGCCACCGCGCGCATGCCTGGACCACCACGCCGGCCCTGCTGTGGTCCAGGGTCCACCCGGAAGACCAGGCGACGCTGCTGAAGGTGCTCGCCACGATGCAGACCGGCTGCGTCAAGACCGGGCCGGTCGAATTCCGGCTGCAGTCCAGCGACGAGCAGTGGCACTGGTTCCAGGTCAACGCCATCGTCGCCGCGCACGCCGCCGACGGCTCGCCGCAGCGGGTGATCGCCACGGCGCGCGACATCTCCGAACAGCGCGCCGCGGAAGACCAGAAGCAGCTGTCTGCCAAGCTTTTCCAGCACCTGGACGAGGGCCTGCTCGTCACCGACAGCCAGTTCCGCGCGCTCGACGCCAACCCGATGTTCAGCCAGATGACGGGCTACGCCCGGCAGGAAGTGGTCGGCACCGTGCCCACGCTGCTGCGGCCGGGCGCGCCCAACACGATGGAAGAGAGCCAGCGCCAGCAGATGATGGACAGCGTGCGCGAGCGCGGCAGCTGGCGCGGCGAAGTGCACACCCGCCACCGCAACGGCGAACCGCGCACGCTGCAGGTGACGGTCTCCGCGGTCAAGAGCCCGCAGGGGGCGACGCGCTTCCACGCCCTGGCCATCTCGGACATCACCGTGGCCCACCGCCAAATGGCGCAGCTGGAGCGCCAGGCCCATTACGACGAACTCACCGGCCTGCCCAACCGCACGCGGTTCGCGCAGATGATGAGCGAGGCCATGCTCACCAGCGAGCGCGAAGGTTTCCTGCTGACCATCTGCTACCTCGACCTCGACCATTTCAAACCCGTCAACGACCAATACGGCCATGAGGCCGGCGACAGGCTGCTGGTGGAACTGGCGGACCGGCTGCGCCGCTCCATCCGCAACTGGGCCAGCGGCAGCGACGCCGTCGCCCGGCTGGGGGGCGACGAATTCGTGATCCTGTTGCGCACCGCCACCGTGGAGGAAGGCCGCCAGGCCGTGGAACGCATCCTGCGCAACCTGTCCCAGCCCTACACCCTGGGGTTGGGCATACCGCAGGTCGTGGTCACCTCCAGCATCGGCGCCACCGTCTACCCGCTGGACCGCGCCGACGCCGACACCCTGCTGCGCCACGCCGACCACGCGATGTACGGCGCCAAGCAGTCCGGCCGCAACGGCTACCTGTTCTTCGACGCCGAGCACGACCGGCGCACCGAAGCCCAGTTCGAGGCCATCTCGCGGGTGCAGGAGGCGCTGGACGCCGGGCAATTCGTGCTTTATTTCCAGCCCAAGGTCAACCTGCGCACGCGGCGCGTGCTGGGCTTCGAGGCGCTGCTGCGCTGGAAGCACCCGGTCCACGGCGTGATCCCGCCGGCCCAGTTCCTGCCGCTGATCGAGCACTCCGCCTTGAGCGCCAAGGTGGGCGACTGGGTAATGCAGCAGGGCATCGAGCAATTGGCCAAGTGGCAGCGCGCGGGCCTGGACCTGACGCTGAGCATCAACGTGTCGGCCCGCCACCTGCAGGAACCGCTTTTCGCCGAGCGCCTCACCGCCTTGCTCGACCGCCACCAGACGCCGGTGTCGCAACGCCTGATCCTGGAGGTGCTCGAAACCGCCGCGCTGGCCGACATCGACCACACCGGCCAGCTGATGCAGCAGTGCCAAGGCATGGGCGTGCGATTCGCGCTGGACGACTTCGGCACCGGCTACTCCACCCTCACCTACCTCAAGCGCCTGCCTTTCGACATGCTCAAGATCGACCGCTCGTTCGTGCACAACATGCTCATCGACAAGCAGGACCTGGCCATCGTCGAAGGCATCATCGGCCTGTCCCACACGTTCGGCTGCGCGCTGATCGCCGAAGGCGTCGAGACCGCCGAACAGGCCCGCCACCTGCTGGGCCTGGGCTGCGAGACCGGCCAGGGCAACGGCATCGCCCCGGCCATGCCGGCGCGTGACGTGGCGCAGTGGGTCCACGGCTACAAGGGCGCGCCGCTGGAAGCGTCGAAAGACCTGGCCGTCGAGACGCTGTGATGCGGGCGGAGCGGAACACGCCTCGGTGGCGGCCCCGGCCCGTCCCGGCCCGGCGCGGCAGGGGGGCCGCAGCGTGATCCCGGCTGGTTTCCTGCAGGAGTTGCTCACGCGCGTGGACATCGTCGACGTGGTCGGCCGGCATGTGCAGCTCAAGCGCGGCGGCGCCAACCTGATGGGCCTGTGCCCTTTCCACGGCGAGAAATCGCCGAGCTTCTCGGTCAGCCCGTCCAAACAGTTCTACCACTGCTTCGGCTGCGGGGCCAACGGCGACGCGATCCGCTTCCTCACCGAGCACCTCGGGCTGAGTTTCGTCGAGGCCGTCCGGGAACTCGCCCAGGGCGTGGGGCTGCAGGTGCCGGAAGAGCAGGTCAGCCCCGAAGAAAAGCGGCGCCGCGACACCCTGCGCGACCGCCGCAAAACACTGGGGGAGGTCCTGGCGCAGGCGTCCGACTTCTACCGCAAGCAGCTCAAAGGGCAGGCCAAGGCCATCGACTACCTCAAGCGCCGGGGGCTCAGCGGCGCCGTGGCCGCCCGCTTCGGCCTCGGTTACGCGCCGCCGGGCTGGCGCACCTTGGCGGGCGTTTTCCCTCGCTACGACGACCCCGTGCTCGAAGAGGCGGGCCTGGTGCGCCAGCGTGGCGGCGACGACGAGGCCGAAAGCGCGGGCACCGCCAAGGACGGCAGCGGCCGCTACGACTGGTTCCGCGACCGCGTCATGTTCCCGATCCGCGCCGTCTCCGGCGAAGTGATCGGCTTCGGCGGCCGGGTGCTCGACGACAGCAAGCCCAAATACATCAACTCGCCGGAGACGCCGGTGTTCAGCAAGGGCCGCGAACTGTACGGCTTGTTCGAAGCGCGGACCGCCATGCGCCAGCGCGGCTATGCCCTGGTGGTGGAGGGCTACATGGACGTCGTCGCGCTGGCCCAGTCGGGCTTCGAGAACGCCGTCGCCACGCTGGGCACCGCCTGCACCGCCGAGCATGTGCACAAACTCTTCCGCTTCACCGAATCGGTCGTGTTCAGCTTCGACGGGGACGCGGCCGGGCGCCGCGCCGCGGGCCGCGCCCTCGAGGCGGCCCTGCCCCACGCCGGGGATACCCGGTCCATCAAATTCCTGTTCCTGCCCGCCGAGCACGACCCGGATTCCTACGTGCGCGAGCACGGGTCGGCGGCGTTCGACGCCATGGTGCAGGGCGCCGTCCCGCTGTCGCGGCAGCTGGTCGAAGCCGCCAAGGAAGGGTGCGACCTGTCCAGCGCCGAAGGCCGCGCGCGCTTCCTGACGCACGCCAAGCCGCTCTGGCAGGCCCTGCCCGAAGGCGCGCTGAAGCGGCAGATCCTGCCCGACCTGGCGCAGCACGGCGGCCTGGCGGTGGACGACCTGAACCAGCTTTGGCAACAGGGCGCCGCGGGAGCCGCCGCGCCCGGGCGCGCCGTCAAACGCGAATCCCCACCGCCCGACCCCCACGAGGAAAACGGTCCCGCCCCTTACGAGCCCTTCCGCCCGCCGGCCGGCCGACCTCACCGGCGCGCCTCGGGCACCCGCCGCGCGCCTCCCGGCCCGGCGGACCACGCCTTGCGCATGCTGCTGCTGCACAGCGAATGGTGGGACCAGCTCACCGCCGACGACCACGAACTGCTGCACAGCCAGCCTGATCCCCACGGCCCCCTGTTCGCCTGGCTGGAACGCCAGGTGGCGGATCACGGGGGGCTGTCCTGGGCGGTCCTCGACCAGTCGCTGACGGATGCCGGCCTGCAAGACGCCGAGAACCCCCTGGTGCCCCCCTCGGCCCATGAAGACCAGATGACGCTGGCCGATTTGAAGCTCGCGCTCAATGGGATGTGGATCAAGCGCCTGGCCGAAGAGCAAACCGCGTTGATGGCCAGCGCGGCCACCGACCCAGCCGCCCGCCAGCGCTGGAGGGAACTGGGCGCCCAACTCGAAGAACGCCGCCGGATGCGCTTCGAGCCGTCGGGTCCCGGCAGCTGAGGGCGCCCGAATCGCCAGTATTCGCCGCCGCGCGCCTTTGCCGGGGTTTTCCCCACGCACCGTCACCAACCGGGGCCTCTGGCGGCGTTTTTGACCGCCTAGGCGGATTTGAGCGATAATCACCGGTTTGATACGCGCGCCAAGAGTGACAGCAGCACCTCCGGTCCCGGCCACCCTTTGAACCAGGGTCCCCACGCAAGGCCAACCTCCCCGCAAGGGCTGCAACCGAAACCGTTCACGCGACCTTGCGCGCCGACCAGGCAACGCCTGCCGAGCTTCTTGCATCGGCGGGCCATCGGCATTTTGTAACGGCATTCCCTTGCCCGGAAATTGAAATCCGGTTGAAGGAGCCGCACCTGGTGCTGGCCGACATCGATGAACGACCGGGCTCCGCACCCCGAGTGAGCCCAAACACACCCCTGAGGATCTGCATGCCCGCGAAGAAGACCGCTCCCGCCCCCGCGACCAAGGCGAGCCCGAAAGCCGCTGCCGCTTCACCCGCCACGGAGAAGGAGAAGAAGACCGCTTCGGTCAAGGCCGCGGTGAAAGACGCCGTCGGCGCCAAGGCCGCCGCCAAGTCCGGCGCGGCCGCAGAGACGGCCGCCAAAGGTAAGCGGGGCAAGGCGGTCAAGGGGGCCGACAAGTCCAAGAAGGAAGCGGTGATCGAGGAGGACTTCTCCGACATCGAAGCCGACCTGGAAGGCGAGCCCGACGCCGAGGCGGTCGACGCCACCAAGGAAGTCAAGGTCAAGCCCCTGCGCATGAAGGTGTCGCGCGCCAAGGAACGCGCGCTGATGCGCGAGTTCGGCCTCGAAGAGACCGCGCTCACCGAGGAAGAAGCCGCCAAGCGCCGCCAGGAGCTCAAGACGCTCATCAAGATGGGCAAGACGCGCGGTTTCCTGACGCACCAGGAAATCAACGACCACTTGCCCGAGAAGCTGGTCGACGCCGAAATCCTCGAAGCCATCGTGTCGATGCTCAACGACATGGGCATCGCGGTGTACGAACAGGCGCCCGACGCCGCCACGCTGCTGATCGCCGGCGGCGGCGCCACCACCGCGACTGAAGAAGAAGCGGAAGAAGCGGCCGAGGCCGCGCTGTCCACCGTCGACTCGGAATTCGGCCGCACCACCGACCCGGTGCGCATGTACATGCGCGAGATGGGCACGGTCGAGCTGCTCACCCGCGAAGGCGAGATCGAGATCGCCAAGCGCATCGAAGGCGGTCTGCAGGCCATGATGCTGGCCATCAGCGCCTCGCCGACCACGATCGCCGAGATCCTGGTCTACGCCGACAAGATCGCCGCGGGCGAGATGGCCATCTCCGAGGCGGTCGACGGTTTCGTCTCCGAGGGCGAGGCCGACGACTACGTCGCCGAGGAGGACGTCGACTTCTTCGACGACGACGACGACGACGACGGCAACGGCGGAAGCAAGGCGCTGACCAAGAAGCTCGAAGAGTTGAAGACCTCGGCCCTGGCCAAGTTCGACTCGCTGCGCGTCAATTTCGAGAAGATGCGCAAGGCCTTCGAGAAAGAGGGCTACAAGTCGCCCGCCTACGACAAGGCGCAGCAGGCGATCAGCAGCGAGCTGATGACCATCCGCTTCACCGTCAAGACCATCGAGAAGCTCTGCGGCATCCTGCGCTCGCAGGTCGACGACGTGCGCCGCTACGAGCGCGAGCTGC
>CBIHOD010000050.1:0-26561 GCA_966211815.1 uncultured Burkholderiales bacterium | reverse complement strand
ATGCCCTGCGCAGTGAAGTATCAGGAGGAGCGGGGCGAAGCCCCGCGGGGGACATGAACGGAGCAGGGCATCCCCGCCCCCATCGCAGCGCGGGCGCAGCGCCGCAACACACGCGGCCTTTTAAATTCCAAGGCATGCAGCCCAGTGCCTGGATGACACGCGAAAGCTCCTTGCCGGCATTTGCCTGACAAAGCACGCCCCGCAGGGGCCGTCGGCACCGTTGATCCCTCGAAATATCGGTGCAAACCCGGAGGAAAAAGACCGGAAAGTGAGCGAAATCACGATTCGCCCCGACACGCTGTAGGAATTTGCCTGACAAGGCACACCGAAAAACCTGGACTCAAGCCACAGAGATGGGCTGATGTTCCGGTCTATCTCCGGTCTTCACAATTCATTCCACGTTGAGACGAAAGCCAACGAATCGAAAAGCAAAGAGACGAAGACGCAGACGAAGAGAAGTAAGCAGCAAAGCAAGCCGAGCCACCGACAAACCACCGACACACACACAAGGACCGACACCATGAACGCCGACCAGATCCTCACCGAAATCCGCGAAGCCAACCTGTCCTACCTGATGCTGGCCCAGAGCCTGATCCGCACCGACCGCGAACAGGCCCTCTACCGCCTGGGCATCACCGAAGAGAGCGCCGCGATGATCGCGCTGCTCACGCCCGCGCAGATGATGAAGATCGCTTCGGGCAACACGCTGCTGTGCCGCTTCCGCATGGACGACGACCTGGTCTGGGGCCTGCTGACCAACCACGGCAAGGGCGCCGCCAACGACACGACCAACCGCCTGCACGCCAGCATCCTGATGGCCGGCCGCCACCAGGAAGCGGCTTGAAACAGGGCCGCCCCTGAGAACAACGACAACGACCCCGCAACGAACGACCGCCAGCCAGGAGAAACCCACATGCGTAGCAAGAGCATCCTCACCGAAGCCAAGCAGATCGAACGCGCCGTCACCTTGATCAACCTGGGCGCCCGCCTGCAGGTGCTGGAGTCGGAGACCGACCTGTCCTACGAGCGCCTGCTTCGCCTGTACAAGGAGGTGTCGGGCAAGTCGCCGAGCAAGGGCCAGCTGCCGTTCTCCACCGATTGGTTCATGACCTGGCAGCCCAACATCCACTCTTCGCTGTTCCTGAACATCCACGAATACCTGAACAAGGTCGCCGAGATGGACGAGATCGACACCGTCATCAAGGCCTACCAGCTCTACCAGGAGCAGACCGCGGCCCAGGGCCTGGAAACCCTGCTGTCGATCACCCGCGCCTGGCGCCTGGTGAAGTTCGTGGACAACGGCATGTTGACGATGACGAAATGCTCCAAGTGCGGCGGCCACTTCGTGACCCATCCGCACGAGATCTCGAAACACTATGTGTGCGGCCTGTGCAGCCCGCCGGCCCGCGCCGGCAAGGGCAAGGCGCAAGGCGGCATCCAGATGCACTGACCCCGACGCCCCGGGTTGTCCAATTTTTCACGAAGGTTCCATTCACGGCACTCAAGTCCCGGCAGAAACCGCCGAAAGAACTGTCGTAAGTTGTGTCTGTGAATGTCGGTTTTTCTCTTGCTTGTCTCCTCCTGGCACCTCGTTGTGCTTTTGAGCGGGTCCCTCGGGACCCGCCTTTTTTTTGTCCGCTTGAAAAGCCGTCGAACCCAGGCTTGTTCGCCGGATCGCGGCGCCGGGCGCCGGTCCAAACTCAAGGCACCCGGCTTCAGGCCGATAAACCCGGTAGTTAGCCCGCGCTCAGTGCGCGGATCCCGCCACTGAACACCAAGAAACTATGTTCGTACTGATCGGATGGGGCCTCGCGCTCGCCTGCATCTTCGGCGCCTACATCATGCACGGCGGCAACATGGGCGTGATCATCCACGCCTTGCCGACCGAAATGATGGCCATCATGGGCGGCGCGGTCGGCGCTTTCATCGTGACCAACCAGCCGAAGGTGCTGAAGGCCACGCTCGGCGCGCTGGGCGGCTGCTTCAAGGGCTCGAAATACAACAAGGCGCGCTACATGGAGCTGATGGCGCTGCTCTACGACATCCTGCAGAAGGCCCGCAAGGAGGGGCTGATGTCGATCGAGAAGGACGTCGAAGACCCGCACAACTCGGCGCTGTTCCAGAAGTACGCCTCGGTGGGCAACGACCACCACGTCGTCGAATTCATCACCGACTACCTGCGCATGATGGTTTCCGGCAACCTCAACGCGCATGAGATCGAATCGCTGATGGACAGCGAGATCGAGACCCACCACCACGAGGCCCACGCGCCCGCCGCCGCCATCGCGCGCCTGGCCGGCGCCCTGCCGGCCTTCGGCATCGTCGCCGCGGTGCTCGGCGTGGTGAACACCATGGGCTCGGTGGGCCAGCCGCCCGCCATCCTGGGCGGCATGATCGGCTCGGCGCTGGTGGGGACTTTCCTAGGCATCCTGCTGGCCTACGCCATCTTCGAGCCGCTGGCCGGCCTGATGGAGCAGATCATCGACGAGAGCGGCAAGGAACTGCAGTGCATCAAGACCACCTTGCTGGCCAGCATGCAGGGCTACGCCCCCCAGGTGGCGGTGGAATTCGGCCGCAAGGTCCTGTACTCGCCGGACCGCCCCACCTTCGCCGAGCTGGAAGGCCATGTGAAGGGCAAGAAATGATGGCCGGCTACTGCAGTGGTGAGCGCGCTTTGACCCAGGAGGTTTCTCGTGGCGGGTGATGCCAAAAAGCTGCAGCCGATCATCATCAAGCGCGTCAAGAAGGGCGGCCATGCCGCCCACGGCGGCGCCTGGAAGATCGCCTATGCCGACTTCGTGACGGCGATGATGGCGTTCTTCCTTCTGATGTGGCTGCTGGGCTCGACCACCGAGGGCGACAAGAAAGGCATCGCCGACTATTTCAGCGCGCCGTTGAAGGTGGCGATGGGCGGCGGCAGCGGCTCGGGCGACTCGTCCAGCATCATCAAGGGCGGCGGCGCCGACCTGTCGCGCTCGGGCGGCCAGGTCAAGCGCGGCGACATCCAGAGCCCGCGCGCCTCGCTGAACCTGCAGGCCCTCAAGGAAGACCAGCGCCGCACGGAGGCCACCAAGCTCGAAGCGCTGAAGGAGAAGGTCAAGGCCGCGCTGGCCGGCAATCCCAAGACCGAGGCGCTGATGTCGCAGATCCGCCTGGACATGACGCGGGACGGGCTGCGCATCCAGATCGTCGACGAGAACAACCGGCCGATGTTCGACAGCGGCAGCGCCGTCGTCAAACCCTACATGCGCGACCTGCTGCGCGACATCGGCATCGTGCTGGCCGAGGTGCCCAACCGCCTGACGCTGGAAGGCCACACCGACGCGCAACCCTTCAGCGCCGGGGAAAGGGGGTACAGCAACTGGGAGCTGTCCAGCGACCGGGCCAACGCCTCCCGGCGGGAGCTGATCGCCGGCGGCCTGCCGGAGGCCAGGGTGCTGCGGGTGCAGGGGCTGGCCTCCAGCAACCTGATCGACCCCAAGCAGCCCAACAGCCCCGTCAACCGGCGCATCAGCATCATCGTGATGAACCGGGACGCCGAGGAGCGGATCTTCGGCAACGGCCCGGAGCCGCCCCAGGCGGCGTCGGAAGCGACTTCCACACCGGTTTCGCAGCCAATAGTGAGCATATTGCCCCCCATTTCGGCCTCAACTTCCGAACCATCCACCCGATAACCACAGCAGCGAAATACGCAGCAGCGCAGCAAGCCAACCCGCGAGGAACACCATGAGCATCTCCACCGACATGAAATTTCTGATCGTCGACGACTTCTCGACCATGCGCCGCATCGTGCGGGGCCTGCTCAAGGAGATCGGCTACAACAACGCCGAAGAGGCGGAGGACGGTGCCGTGGCCCTGACGATGCTGAAGAACGCGAAGTTCGACTTCGTCGTCAGCGACATCAACATGCCCAACATGACCGGTTTCGACCTGCTCAGCGCGATCAAGAAGGACGATTCGCTGAAACACCTGCCGGTGCTGATGGTGACGGCCGAGGCCCGCAAGGAAGACATCGTGCGCGCGGCCCAGGACGGCGCCGCGGGCTACATCGTGAAACCTTTCACCAAGGCGACTTTGGAGGAGAAGGTTCAGAAGATCATGCAGAAGCTGGCGACCACGGCTTAAACGGAAAGCCCCTCAGGAGTTGAAAATGAAAATGGAAGACCTCTCCACTTTGACCCCGCAGGCCGCCCAAGCCGCCGCCGCCGCCGCTTCCCCGGAAGTGTTCCAGAAGCTCGGCCTGATCACCCGCCAGCTGCACGACACCCTGCACCAGCTGGGCGTGATGCCCAAGCTGCAGAGCGCCGCCGACGGCCTGCCCGACGCGCGCAGCCGCCTGAGCTACATCGCCAAGAAGACGGGCGACGCCGCCGACAAGGTGCTGAATTCCGTGGACCAGGCCAAGGTGGAGCACGCCAACATCACCAGCGAGACGCGCCGCATGGCCGAGGCGCTGATGGCCGACCCGGTCAAGGCCGTGGCCAGCGGCGCGGTGATGAACTTCGTGAGCGATGTCGAGGGCGCCACCCAGCGCATCGACCAGCACCTCACCGACATCATGCTGGCGCAGGACTTCCACGACCTGACCGGCCAGGTCGTCGCCAAGGTGGTCTCGCTGGCCACCGACCTGGAGGACAGCCTGGTGAAACTGCTGGTGCAGGCCGCGCCGCCCGAGCAGGCCAAGATGGTCGACCCCGCGGTGCTCAACGGCCCCGTGGTCAACCCGGAAGGCCGCACCGACGTGGTCAGCAACCAGGGCGAGGTGGACGACCTGCTCGCCAGCCTGGGGTTCTGAGGCCCGCCTCACCCGCGAAGGACAGCGCCCTCCACGAGGGCGTTTTTTTTTGGCCTGCCCCGCCCCGCCCCGGGCTACGGCGCCTTGTCCGTGCCCTTGCCGGGCTGCCGCTGCTTGGCGGCGCCTGACGAGACCCGCGCGATCGCCAGCGCCAGTTGGCGCACCACGATGGGCTTGGAAACGTAGTCGTTCATGCCGACGCCCAGGTAGGCGTCCCGGTCCTCCACCATGGCGTTGGCCGTCATCGCGATGATGGGGATGCGCGAGACCGGGCCGTCCAGCGCGCGGATCGCCTGGGTGGCCGCCTGCCCGTCCATCTCGGGCATCTGGATGTCCATCAGCACCAGGTCGTACTGCGCCTGTTGCACCTGGCGGACGGCCTCGATGCCATCGGCCACGATGTCGCAGTAGTGGCCCATCTGGTCGAGGACGGCCTTGATCAGGATCTGGTTCACGCCGTTGTCCTCGGCCACGAGGATGCGCAGGCTGGCCGGCGCGGGCTGGGGGATGTCGGCCCCGATCTCCTGCTGCCGCGCCAGCAGCCGGTTGTCGCCCCGCGCGAGCGGCACCTTCATCTCGAAGGTGCTGCCCTCGCCGAGCGCGCTGCGCACCGTCAGCGTGCCGCCCATCAGCGTGACGAGCTCGCTGCTGATGGCCAGGCCGAGGCCGCTGCCGCCGTAGCGCCGGGCCGTGCTGCTGTCGGCCTGGGTGAAGCGGTCGAACAGCGTCGGCAGCGACTCGGGCGCGATGCCGATGCCGGTGTCGATGATGGCGACGCAGAAGTTGACGCGGCCGTCGGGCAGGGGCTCGTGCCGCACGTCGACGTCGACGCGGCCCTGCTCGGTGAACTTCAACGCGTTGCCGATCAGGTTGAACAGCACCTGCCGGATGCGGCTGGCGTCGCCGCGCAGCGCGCCGGGCAGGCCGGGCGCGAGCCGCGTGCGCAGCGCCAGGCCCTTGGCTTCGGCGCGCACCGACAACAGCGACACCACTTCGTCGAGGATCCCCGCGGGGCTGAATTCTGCGATTTCAAGTTCCATCTTGGCCGCTTCGATCTTGGAGATGTCGAGCACGTCGTTGATGACGGACAGCAGCATCTGCCCGGAGCTGCGGATCAGCTCGACGTAGCGCTTCTGCTGGTCGGAAAGGGGGGTGTTCAGGAGCAGCCCGTTCATGCCGAGCACGGCGTTCAGGGGCGTGCGGATCTCGTGGCTCATGGCCGCCAGGAACTGCGTCTTCGAATCGTTGGCGGCCTCGGCGGCGGCCTTGGCGCGGCTGAGTTCGCGCTCCGAGGCTGTGATGTCCCGGAACACGCTGACCACGCCGCCGTCGGGCAGCCGCGTCTCGATGGCCTGCACGACCAGGCCGTTGCCGATGTCCTGCTCGAACTCGCCGTGCTCGCTGAGGTGGGCCGCCATGCGGCGCCCCACCCAGGCGTTGGCCTCCTCCTCGGTCGCCTGGGGGAAATACTTCGAAACCGAGTGGCGGACCAGCACCTCGTACGGGACGCCGCGCCGGATGAGGCCCTTGAGCCAGGGGAAAGTGGCGACATAGCGGGCGTTCCAGGCCAGCACCCTGTCCCGCGCGTCGCACAGCAGGAAGCCGTCGCTCATCGAAGCCAGGGCCTGGTCGAGCAGCGCCTTGGCGCTGGCGATCTCCTGCCGGGCGCGGCTCAGCCGCGCCCAGTGCCAGTGCACCAGCGCGGCGGCCAGCAGCAGCAGGCTGAGGAAGACGGCGGCGGTGGCGAAGATCTTGCCGCGTTCGGCGCGCCAGTGAAGCAGCGTCTCGTCGATCGGCATGCTGACCGACAGCAGCACGGTGCGGTAGAGGCTGGAGCGGGTGCCGATCAGCGCGTCGCGGCCGTCGATCCGGCTGCGACCCCGCTTGACGACGCCGTCGGCGGCCTGCGGGTCCAGCGGCGGCGACAGGCGTTCGGCGCCGCTCGGCGGCACGCTGCCGAGCAACTGGCCGTCCTCGCGTTCCAGCGTGATTTGCATGCCCTCCAGGGCGGCCTCGGGCGCGAGGCTGCCGGCGATGAGTTGCAGCGGCACCTCCGCCACCACCAGCACCCGCTGGCCGTTCAGGAAAACCATCGGCCGCGCCAGGTGCACGACAGGTTCCATCGTGACGGCGCTGCGGCCCACCGGGCTGATGGCCAGCGTGGCCGAGGCCTGGCCCAACGCCTCGCGCAAGAAACCCTCCGGCCAGGGCGGCCTGCCTCCGTTCGGCGCGAAACCGGCCGGCAGCTGGGGTTGGGCGCTGGCCAGCAGCCGGCCCCGCTCGTCCAGCAACGCGAGGTCGCGCACCAGGAGGTTGCGCTTGACCAGCCCCATGAGCATGGACTGCGCCTGTGCCGCGTCGACACCGCCTTGCGCCAGCTGCGCGGGCCGGAGCAGGTCTTCCACGCCCGCGAGCATCACGTCCACCGACAGCAGCGTGCGGTTCAGCGCCGCTTCGGCGCTCCCGAGCACCCGCTTGGTTTGGGCGCTGCCCTGTTCCAGGGCTTCGCTTCGCGCGCTGGACACCAGCGATTGCGCCGCGCCCAGGATGCCCAGCGCGAAAGCGCCGGCCACGAACCAGATGGCGGTCGGTATCCAGCGGGGGAAGCCCATGTCCGCCCTACCTGCCCGGGATCTCGATCCCGGTGGCCGGCGCCAGGCTTTGCTGCCAGGCCCGGGCGCAGGCCGGGCCGCAGCGCTGCACCCAGCGCGCCAGCACCGTGGAGGAGAACACCTCCCGGCGCAGCGGATCGTCTCGTTCGTCGACCGGTGCCACGGTCATCCTGCCCCGCCGGCCCGAAGCGCACCGGGGCGAGCCGCTGTTGCAGTCGATGCCGTCGGCGGTCTCCTTCTCGGCGCCCGCCCAGGTGTCGTTCTCCAGCTTGGGCAACTCTTCGCGCAGCAGGGCCTGGACGTCCTGCTGCAATGCGTTCCAGGAGGGGGCGTGCGCCGCGAACACCGACAGGCCCCAGCCCAGCGGCATCGGGTACAGGTCGGTGGTGGCCTCGTGCAGCCCGATGGCGTTGCCTGCCATGGCCCCGGCGATGGCGCAGTCGATGCTGCCGCTGCGCATGTAGCTCATGATCTGTCCGAAGGCCGTGCGCACCGGGATGCTGCCCAGGGCTTCGACCAGGTCGGACTGCGAGGTGGTGGAGGTGCGCACCCTGCGGCCTTTCAAATCGGACAGCCGCGCCAGCGGCCGTTTGCAGAAGAGCACCTGGGCCGGGTAGGCGTAGACGGCCAGCAGTTCCACGCCGTATTGCTCGCGCAGCGTCTTTTGCAGCTGGGGCCTGAAGGCGGCGACCGCGCGCTTGAGCCCGGCGATGTCCTGGGTCAGGCCTGTCAGGTCGGCGGCGCTGAGCTCGGGGGCCTGCGCCGCCACCTGGCTGAGCAGGATGGTTCCGAACGGCACGATGCCGAGCTGGATCAGCCGCAGGGCATCCTGCGACCGGATGCCGACCCGGTCGAAGGGCACGATCTCCGCCTGGACGCGTCCCTTCGACCGCGCCGGCAGCTCTTTCGTCCAGAACGGCAGTTCATGGTTGATGTAAGGACCGAGCGCTTCCACGCCGCCCACCACCCGAAGCCGGGTGGGGCCTGTGGGCGTGGCCGCCTGCGCGGCTGGGGCTGCGGGCATTGCGGCGGGCGACGGGGGTTGGGCCTGTGGAATCGAAAGGTGGGCGATCAGCAGGCAAAAGACCGCTGCGGCGGGGCGAGCTGCGGCCATCGGCAATGGCTTGCATTTGGTTGGCTTGCGATCACCGAGCATCCCCAAGCGTCCACCCCATGATTCGTTACAGCAGGCTGGCGAGTTTAGGTGAGGGGTCGGTGCGGCTTGCCCGCCGCGGCTCAAATTCCAGGCAAATGAAGAGTGAGCGTTGCAGGCGGGAGTCACCGCGACGCTGCAAAACAGAACAGTTGATGAAACTGATGAGGTGCCCTGTGCGCGCATTGCCGGCCCCCGGGTGCCGGTCCGGCGGACTGCCGGCGCGGCGCGGCGTTGGGACGAGGCACCGAGTCGGGCCGTGCGGCGCAAGTAAGATCTTTCGCCTCGCCGCCGGGTTCCCGCCTGGCCGATTCAGCCATCACCGTGCAAGCAGCCGCAGCCCATTCATCCGCGCCACCGGCGCAGCATCGCCCGCCGGGGCTTGGCTTCGGCGCAGGGGTTCGCGGCCGCCTCGCCTGTCGGGGCGCTGGCCGATGATCTGGCCGTTGCCGGCGCTCCTGGCCTGGGCGCTGTCCTGGATGGTGTTCGCCGCACTGAGCGCGGCGGGCGGGCCGGCATGGGTCGCGCTCGCCGCGGGGGCGGCGACGGGCCTGTTGGGCGCTGCGGCCGCCGCGTCGCGCGGTGCCACGCGCTGGCGCCAGGCTTTCATCGCGCTGGGTTTCCCGTTGTCGGCAGCGGCCTCCGGCTGGGCCGCCGGTGTGCCCGCCTGGGCCTGGCTGGGGCCGTTGGCGCTGCTGCTGGCGCTCTATCCTTTGCGCAGTTGGCGCGACGCGCCGCTGTTCCCGACCCCCCTGGGTGCGCTGAGCGGCTTGGCGCAGGCCACCGGCCTGCCCGCGCAGGCCCGCCTGATGGACGCGGGTTGCGGGCTGGGCGATGGCTTGCTGGCGCTGCGCGCGGAGTTCCCGCAGGCCGTGCTCGCCGGACTGGAGTGGAGCTGGCCGCTGTCGCGGCTTTGTAGTTTGCGCTGCCGCCTCAAGGGCGCGCGGGCGCGGGTGCGGCGCGGCGACATCTGGGCGGAGGACTGGTCGGGCCACGACCTGGTCTACCTGTTCCAGCGGCCCGAAAGCATGGACCGCGCGATGCGCAAGGCCGGCGGCGAAATGCGCGCGGGCAGTTGGCTCGCCAGCCTGGAATTCGAAGCGGCGGGTTGGAAGCCCGACGCGAAGATCGAGGCGGTGCCGGGCAAGCCGGTCTGGCTCTACCGCATTCCGCCGCGACGCGGGTGAACCGCCCGCCGCGCTCCGGTCAGGCGAGCCGGGCGCGGTGCCGCGCCGCCTGGGCGCGCACCTGGGCGGGCGCCGTGCCGCCGAGCACCTGGCGCGCGTTGAGCGAGCCGCGTAGCGTCAGCACCTCGAAGACGTCTTCGGCGATGGCGGGGTTGAAGGCCTGCAACTCGGCCAGCGGCAGCTCGGACAGGTCCACGCCGCGGCCGATCGCGACCTTCACCGCGTGGGCCACCGCCTCGTGCGCGTCGCGGAAGGGCAGGCCCTTTTTCACCAGGTAGTCGGCCAGGTCGGTGGCGGTGGCGTAGCCCTTGAGCGCCGCGCGCTCCATCGCCTCGGGCTTGACGGTGATGCCGGCCACCATCTCGACGAAGATGCGCAGGGTGTCCTTCAGGGTGTCCACCGTGTCGAACAGCGGCTCCTTGTCCTCTTGGTTGTCCTTGTTGTAGGCCAGCGGCTGGCCCTTCATCAGCGTGATCAGGCCCATCAGGTGGCCGACGACCCGGCCGGTCTTGCCGCGCGCCAGCTCGGGCACGTCGGGGTTCTTCTTCTGCGGCATGATCGACGAGCCGGTGCAGAAACGGTCGGCCAGGTCGATGAAGCCGAAGTTCTGGCTCATCCACAGGACCAGTTCCTCCGACAGGCGCGAGAAGTGCACCATGCACAGCGAGGCGGCGGCGGTGAATTCGATGGCGAAATCGCGGTCGCTCACGGCGTCCAGGCTGTTCTGGCACACGCCGTCCATGCCCAGGGTGCGCGCGACGCGCTCGCGGTCCAGCGGGTAGCTCGTGCCGGCCAGCGCGGCGGCGCCCAGCGGCAGGCGGTTGGTGCGCTTGTGCACGTCGGCCATGCGTTCGGCGTCGCGCGAGAACATCTCGACATAGGCCAGCAAGTGGTGGCCGAAGCTCACCGGCTGGGCGACCTGCAGGTGGGTGAAGCCGGGCAGGATGACCTCGGCGTTGGCGTCGGCGACTTCCACCAGCGCGCGTTGCAGCTCGGCGAGCAGGCCGGTGATGGACTGGATCTCGTCGCGCAGCCACAGCCGCACGTCGGTGGCGACCTGGTCGTTGCGCGAACGGCCGGTGTGCAGCCGTTTGCCCGCGTCGCCGACCAGCTGGGTCAGCCGGGCCTCGATGTTCAGGTGCACGTCCTCCAGGTCGAGCTTCCATTCGAAGGCGCCCGACTCGATCTCCCGGGTGATCTGCGACATGCCGCGCTGGATGTCGGCGTGGTCGGCGCTGCTGATGACACCCTGGTGGGCCAGCATCTCGGCGTGCGCCAGGCTGCCCTGGATGTCGGCTTTCCACAGCCGCTTGTCGAAGAAGACGCTGGCGGTGTAGCGCTTGACCAGCTCGCTCATCGGCTCTGAGAACAGGGCCGACCAGGCCTGGGATTTCTTGTCGAATTGGTGGGTGGAGGACATGGTGCTGGGCGCGCCTGGGCGGGTGCGCGAGGGGTGCCTTGGATCAAAGGCCGGTTGACGGGGATGGACGGCGGCGGGGATGCGGGGCGGCAGGCCCATTCGCCGCCTGTCTTGGCGACAATGCGGCACTCGCCACCGCGCTGGGCGGCCCATTTTATCGAGCCGCGCGCACCCGCCCCATGAGCAGCAGCCACACCAACCGCCCGGCCCAGCCGCCGGCGCCGGCCCAGCGCCAGGCGCCGGGCCCGGCCGTTTCGCGCTTCGGCGCGTCGCTGCTCGACTCCGCGTGGGCGGAACCGGGCGCCGAGGCCGCACGGCGGGCGCGCCGCCGCAAGCCCCAGGCGCACGCGCCGTTCGACCTTTGCCATGTCGGCGTCGTGCTGCGCAGCGTGGTGTTCGTCAACGGCGTGCTGGCGATCGCGCTGCTTTTCAACCACGCCGGCGTCCAAGCCTGGCTCGAAGCGTTCAGCCTGGCCGCCGGCGTGGTGCTGCCCGGCGTGCTGGTCTGGCTTTGCCTGGCCTGCCTGGCCAAGGGCGCGCTGGCGCGGGCCACGACGCCGGTGCAGTGGCTGATCGGCGGCTCGCTGGGCGCCGTCGCCGGCGGCGTGTCTTGGGGCCTGGGCGAATGGACGGGCCTGGAGATGATCAGCGGCCGGCCATGGCCGCCGCCGGTGCTGGCCGGCGGCGCGATGGCCTGGGGCCTGACGCTGTGGCTGCAATGGCGCGAACAGGCGCGCTCGCCCGCCGACGCGCAAGCCCGGCTGGCCGAATTGCAATCGCGCATACGGCCGCATTTCCTGTTCAACACCTTGAACACCGCGCTGGCATTGGTGCGCCTGGACCCGGTGCGGGCCGAGGGCGTGCTGGAAGACCTCTCCGAACTGTTCCATGTCGCCTTGACGGAGACCGGCCAATCGGTGAGCCTGGACGAGGAGATCGCGCTGGCCCGACGCTACCTGGCGATCGAGCAGATCCGCTTCGGCGACCGGCTCAAGGTGGTTTGGGAACTGGACGCCGCGGCGGGCGCGGCGCGGTTGCCGCCGCTGCTGCTGCAGCCGCTGGTCGAGAACGCCGTGCACCACGGGGTCGAACCCAGCGCCGAGGGCGGGCAGGTGCGCATCCGCACCCGGGCGAGCGCCGGACGCGTCCATGTGTCCATCGCGAACACGATGGGCGATGCGCCGCCGCGCCCCGGCCACGGCATCGCGTTGCGCAACGTGAAGGAGCGGCTGCGCCTGATGCACGACGTGGCCGCGCAGTTCGAGACCCGGTTGGACGAAGGCGTGTTCCGCGTGCACATCGTCCTGCCTTTGTGAAAACGGGATCATCATGACCGCGGGAAGCGGAGGGAAAACGATGCAAGCGCTGCAGATACTGCTGGTTGACGACGAAGAGCTGGCCCGACTGCGCATGCGCGGCCTCCTGGCCGACTGCGCCGAGCCGGCGGCCCGCGTCGTGGCGGAGGCGCCGAACGCGCTGGCCGCGCGCGTGTGGCTGGCGGAGCACCAGTGCGACGTGGTCCTGCTCGACATCGCCATGCCCGGCATGAACGGCATGGACCTGGCGGCCGAGCTGCGCCGGCGCGACGACGCGCCCGCGGTCGTCTTCGTCACCGCGCACCCCGAGCACGCCGTGTCGGCCTTCGACGTCGACGCGGTCGATTACCTGACCAAGCCGGTCCGCCGCGACCGCCTTCAAGCGGCGCTGGCGCGCGCGGCGCAGCGGCTGCAAGCGCGCCGGCACACCGGGCCCTCGCCCGAGGAGGCCACCGAACCGGTCGCCGAGCCGGCGCCGGAGCCCGTCATCGTCGTCAGCGACCGGGGCCGCATCGTGCGGGTGCCGGTGAGCCAGGCGCTTTACTTCAAGGCCGAGCTGAAATACGTCACGCTGCGCACGGCCGAGCGCAGCCACGTGCTGGACGATTCCCTCAGCGACCTGGAGCAGCGCGTCGGCCCGCGCTTCATCCGCGTGCACCGCAACGCGCTGGTGGCCAAGCACGCGGTGCGCGCGCTGGAACGCCGGGTCATCGCCGGCGAAGGCGAGGAGGAGGGCGGCGCGACCTGGGCGGTGCGCGTGGCGCCGCTGGACGAGTGGCTGGCGGTGTCACGCCGCCAGGTGGCCGCGGTGCGCGAGGCGCTGGCGGCCGACGGCGTCTGAAATGGGCGGCGACGGCCCGCTCGCCGGCTTTCGCATCGTCAGCCTGGCGCTCAACCTGCCCGGCCCCGCCGCGCTGATGCGCTGCCGCGCCATGGGTGCCGACTGCGTCAAGGTGGAACCGCCTTCGGGCGACCCGATGCGGCGCTACAGCGAAACCGCGCTGGCGGCGATGGGCGAAGGCATCCCGGTGCTCACGCTGGACCTCAAGTCGGGGGCCGGCCGCCAGGCGCTGGATGCCGAACTCGCGCGGGCCGATGCGCTGCTCACCGCCTTCCGCCCGGCCGCGCTGGAGCGCCTGGGCCTGTCGTGGCCTTCGCTGCAGGGCCGCTTCCCATCGCTGTGCCAGGTGGCCATCGTCGGCGGCGCTGGCGCCTTGGCCGACGAAGCCGGGCACGACCTGACCTACGCCGCGGCGCAGGGCCTGGTGCCGGCCCTGGAGCTGCCGCCGACGCTCTTCGCCGACATGGGCGGCGCGCTGCTCGCGTCCGAGGCGGTGCTGGGCGCGCTGCTGCGTCGCCAGCGGCAGGGCGGCCGGGGCGTCTTCGCCGAGGTGGCCTTGAAGGAAGCGGCCGGCTGGCTCGCGCTGCCCAGGCGGTGGGGCGCGATGCGCCCAGGCGGCCCGCTGGCCGGCGGGTTCGCGGGTTACGGCGTCTATGCCTGCCGGGACGGCCGCGTCGCGCTGGCGGCTCTGGAGCCGCATTTCCTGCGCGCTTTGTGCGAAGCCACGGGCATCGACGCCGGACTCTTCTCCGACGCGCGGCGGCTGGGCGAGGCCAAGGCGGCCTTGTCCGGCTTTTTCGCGGGCCGGTCGCGCGCCGACCTCGAAGCGCTGGCGACGGCGCGCGACCTTCCGCTGGTCACGATGGTGGAGTGATCGGCGCGAAGGCGCATCGAGTTTGCCAAGGATTCGACAGGCCTGTCCTGGCCCTTCGACAAGCGAATGAAGGCAGGTCGAAGGGCTCAGCCGGGATGGAGCGCAAGGGTTGACGCGACACCCCCTATCCGTTCTCCCTGAGCCTGTCGAAGGGCCTTCGTCACTTCAGTTTTTCGAAGCCAGGGAGGTTGGCATAGGGGGCTTCGACAGGCTCAGCCCGAACGGAGAAGAAAGTTGACGAGAACCATAGACCTCAGGGCGAACGGGGATGGGAGTCTGCCCCGAGCCTGTCGGTGGGCCGAACGGAACAGCAGAGTCGGTGCGGCAAATCGGGGGCGTGGCCGCCCGCGCCAGCGGGGGTTTCTTCCCGCAGGGAAACTCACCCCGTGTTGCGCAACCCCGCCGCCACGCCGTTGATCGAGATGTGGATGCCGCGCTTGACGCGTTCCGACTCGGGGTCGCTGGCGCCGGAGGCCGCCTGCTGGCGGTAGCGGCGCATCAGCTCGACCTGCAGGTGGTTCAGCGGGTCGAGGTAGGGGAATCGGTGCTCGATCGAGCGCGCCAGCGACGGGTTGGACGCCAGGCGTTTCTTCTCGCCGGTGATCAGGCCGAGGGCGTCGCTCGTCCGCTGCCATTCGGCCTGGATGAGCGCGAAGATGCGCTTGCCCAGCTTCTTGTCCTCCACCAACTCGGCGTAGCGCGCGGCGATCGCCAGGTCGCTCTTGGCCAGCACCATGTCGAGGTTGGACAGCAGCGTGCGGAAGAAAGGCCACTGCTTGTGCATGCGCTGCAGCAAGGCCAGGTTCTCGGCCCGCTGCTTGCCGGCCTTGCCCAGGAACTGCTCGACCGCCGAGCCGAAGCCGCACCAGCCGGGCAGGGCCACCCGGCACTGGCCCCAGCTGAAGCCCCAGGGGATGGCGCGGAGGTCTTCGATCGCGCGCGTGGCCTTGCGCGACGCGGGGCGCGAACCGATGTTCAGCTCGGCGATCTCGCGGATCGGCGTGGCGCTGAAGAAATAGTCGGTGAAGCCCGGCGTCTGGTAGACCAGCTTGCGGTAGGCGGCGAAGCTGGCGTCGCTGATCGCCTCCGCGGCGTCGAGGAAGGCCTTGGGCGCGCCGCTCTTGGGGGCGTTGCGGGCGGCCGGGTGCAGCAGCGTGGCCTCCAGCGTGGCGGCCACCAGGGTTTCGAGGTTGCGCCGGCCGATCTCGGGATGGGCGTACTTCGACGCGATCACCTCGCCCTGCTCGGTCAGGCGGATCTGGCCGTTCACCGTGCCGGGCGGCTGGGCCAGGATGGCCTGGTAGCTCGGGCCGCCGCCGCGGCCCACCGTGCCGCCGCGGCCGTGGAACAGGCGCAGCACGATGCCGTGGTCGCGGCCCAGCTCGGCGAACAGCTCGACCAGCGCCACTTCGGCGCGGTAGAGCTCCCAGTTGCTGGTGAAGGTGCCGCCGTCCTTGTTGCTGTCGCTGTAGCCGAGCATGATGTCCTGCTCGCCGCGCTCGCCCAGCCGCGACCGCTTCACCATCTCGGCGATGCCCGGCAGCGCATAGAACTGGCGCATGATCGGCGCCGCGTTGCGCAGGTCGCCGATGGTCTCGAACAGCGGCACCACGATCAGGTCGGACACCGCCGTGCCGTCGTCCAGTCCGCCGCGCAGCAGGCCGGCTTCCTTGAACAGCACCATCACCTCCAGCAGGTCGCTCACGTCCTCGGTGTGCGAAATGATGTAGTGGCGGATGGCCTCGCGGCCATAGCGGGCCAGCGCCTCGGCGGCTGCTTCGAAGATCGCCAGCTCGCCGATGGCGTGCTCGCTGTACCGCGCCGCGCGCACCTTCAGCGGCCGGGCGTCGCTCAGGAGCTTGAGCAGCAGCTCGCGGCGCCGGGATTCGTCCAGCGCGGCGTAATCCGGCTCGACGCGGGCTTCCTTCAGCAGCTCGGCGACGACGGCCTCGTGCTTGTCGGAACTCTGGCGCAGGTCGACCGTGGCCAGGTGGAAGCCGAAGACCTGCGCCGAGCGCATCAGCGGCCGCAGGCGCGGCTCGATCAGCGCGTGCGCGTGGTGCGACTGCAGCGAGGCTTCGATCACCTTGAGGTCGGCGAGGAACTCCCGCGCGTCGGTGTAGGCGCGCTGCGGCGCCACCGCGTGGCGCAGCGCCTCGGTGCCGGTGAGGGCCTGCAGCGTTGCGGCCAGCCGCGCGTACATGCCGACCAGCGCGCGGCGGTAGGGCTCGTCCTCGCGGTGCGGGTTCTGGTCGGGCGAGGCCTCGGCGAGCCTGGCCATCTCGGGCGTGACGGGCGCCAGCATGGCCGAGATCGACAGCTCGGCCCCCAGTTCGTGCACCTCGGTCAGGTAAAAGCGCAGCGCGGTCTCCGACTGCCGCGACAGCGCCATGCGCAGCGTGTCGGCGGTGACGAAGGGGTTGCCGTCGCGGTCCCCGCCGATCCAGTTGCCCATGCGGAAGAAATTGCCCACCGCGTGGCCTGGCAGGGCGGCTTCCAGCTCCTGGTACATGCGCGGGATCTGGCGCAGGAAAGTGGCGTGGTAGTACGACAGCGCGTTCTCGATCTCGTCGGCCACCGTCAGCTTGGTGGTGCGCAGCATGCGGGTCTGCCAGAGCTGCGTCACGCGGGCGCGCAGCAGCGCGTCGATGGCCTGGCGCTCGAAGTCGGCGCGCACCGCGTCGCGCCTCTCCAGCAGCTCGGCGATGGCGCGCTCGGCGTCGAGGATGCTCTTGCGCTGCACTTCGGTGGGGTGGGCGGTGAGCACCGGCGAGATGTAGGCGCTGGACAGCAGCTTGGCGATGTCGCCCGACCGCACGCCGGCGCGGCCCAGGCGCTCCAGGCTCATCGCCAGCGAGCCCTCCTGCAAGTGGCCCTGGCGCGCGTGGTGCTCGCGGCGCCGCACGTGGTGCTGGTCCTCGGCGATGTTGGCCAGGTGCGAGAAATAGCTGAAGGCGCGGATCACGCTCACCGTCTGGTCGCCGCTGAGGTTCTTCAACAGCCGGTCGAGCGCGCGTCCGGCCTGCGCGTCGCTTTTGAGCCGGTAGGCCACCGAGAGCTGGCGCACGCGTTCGATCAACTCGAAGGCTTGTTTGCCCTCCTGCTCGCGGATGACGTCGCCGAGGATGCGGCCGAGCAGCCGGATGTCGTCCACCAGGGGCTGGTTCTTGGCGGCGGCGTCGGCGGCGGCCGGCCTGCGCTTGGCGGCTGCGGCGGTCTTGCGGGGGGCAGGTGTCTTGGCGCTTGGCATGTCGGTGGGCGGGTGGGTTGTAATTTTGTTACCGGTCGCGGATGTTATCAGCGGGCTCGGTTACATCGGTTTTTTTCTTGCGGTGCCTGGGGGGAAACCGGCGGCGGCCGGCGCCCGCATTTTGGATCAGCCCCCGCGGCGGCCCTTGGAAAACGCTGCTGCTAGCATCCCCCGCATGGAAAAAGACACCCTCATCATCGCCACGCGCGAGAGCCGGCTCGCCCTGTGGCAGGCCGAGCACGTGCGCGGCCTGCTGGCTTCGGGCCTGGGGCTGGACGTGCGGCTGCTGGGCATGACCACGCGGGGCGACCAGATCCTCGACCGCACCTTGTCCAAGGTGGGCGGCAAGGGCTTGTTCGTCAAGGAACTGGAAACCGCGCTGGAAGAAGGCCGCGCCCACCTGGCGGTGCATTCGCTGAAGGACGTGCCGATGGACCTTCCCGAGGGCTTCTGCCTCGCCGCTGTCCTGCCGCGCGAGGACCCGCGCGACGCCTGGGTGTCCAACCGCCACGGCAGCCTGTCCGAATTGCCGGCCGGCGCCCTCGTCGGCACCTCCAGCCTGCGCCGCATGGTGCAGCTGCGCGCCTTGCGCCCCGACATCCGCGTCGAGCCGCTGCGCGGCAACCTCGACACGCGCCTGCGCAAGCTCGACGAGGGCGGTTACGACGCGATCGTGCTGGCCGCCGCGGGCCTGAAGCGCCTCGGGCTCGGTGACCGCATCGCCCACTGCTTCGACGTGCAGGAGATGCTCCCTTGCGCCGGCCAGGGCGCGCTCGGCCTGGAAGTGCGCAGCGACGCCGCGGAATTGCGGGCGCGGCTGCAGTCCCTGGTCGACACCGACACTTGGCTGGCCGTGCAGGCCGAGCGCGCCGTGTCCCGCGGGCTGGGCGGCAGCTGCAGCATGCCCCTGGCGGCCCACGCGGTGTGGCAACCGGCGGCGGGCGCCGGCGGGGAGCGCCGCCTGCAATTGCAAGCTGCGCTAGGCCATGCCCAGCGCCCGGAGGCTCCGTTGCTGCGCGCTGGGCAGTCCGCCGCCGTGGCGACCGCGCAGGACGCCGAGGCGCTGGGCCGCCGGGTGGTGGACCAGCTGCGCGGGCAGGGCGCGTCCGACTACCTTGTCGAGGCCGCCTGACGCGGTCCGGGGCATGGACGCCGTGGCATCCCGGCGGGTGCTGGTCACCCGGCCCGAAGAGCAGGCCGCCGCCTGGGTCGAAGGGCTAGGCCGGCTGGGCGTCCCGGCCGAAGCCTTGCCGCTGCTTTCCATCCAGGCGGTCGGGGACGGCGGCGCAATCGCCGCCGCCTGGGCCGGACTGCCTGCCTATCGACTGGTGATGTTCGTCAGCCCCAATGCGGCACGCTGCTTCTTCGCCGGCCGGCCGGCCGGCTCGCATGACTGGCCGCCTTCCGTCCAGGCCGCTTCCCCTGGCCCGGGCACGAGCGCCGACCTGGCGGCGCTGGGCGTGCCCGCGGCCAACATCGTCGAGCCGGTCGCGGACGCGCCGCAGTTCGATTCCGAGGCGCTCTGGGCCCGCTTGAGCGGCCAGGACTGGCAAGGCGCCGACGTGCTCGTAGTGGCGGGCGAGGACGGCCGGGACTGGCTCGCCCGCCAGTTGCAGGACCATGGCGCGCGCGTGCGGCGGCTGGCGGCTTACCGGCGCGGCGGTCCCGACTGGACACCCGCCCGTTCGGCGTTGGCGGAAGCGGCGCTGGCACGCCCGCGGGGCCACCTCTGGTTTTTCAGCAGTTCGCAAGCCGTCGACCATCTGCTGGCGCGCTACCCGGCGCCCGCCTGGTCGCGCAGCCTGGCCCTGGCGACGCATCCGCGCATCGCCCAGACCGCCGCGCGGGCCGGCTTCGGCGAGGTGCTGCTGTCGCGACCGACTTTGCAGGCCGTGGCGGAGGCCTGCATACAATCTTCCGCAAACGCCGCATCGCCGTGACCACCGAATCCTCCCCTTCTCCTTCCCACGCCGACACCCCGCCGACCGTGACGCCCGCCGAGACGGCGCCGCAAGCCTCGCCGCCAGCGGCCGCCGGTAAAACGCCGGCCGCCGCGCTGCCTTGGGCCGGCATCGCCGCCGTCGCCCTGGCGCTGGTGGCTTTGCTGAGCCTGAGCCTGGCCTGGAAGACCCAGCAACGCGTCGCGGCGCTGGAGCACACCCTCGTCAGCCGCCAGGAAGCGAGCCAGCGCGAGGCGGCCCAGGCCGAGATGCTGTCCAAGCAGGCGAACGACAACGTGTTGGAAGCCGCCGCCAAGGTGGCCCTGCTGGAGGCCCGCGTCGCCGAAGTGGCGGTGCAGCGCGGCCAGTTCGAAGAGCTTTTCCAGTCCCTGTCCCGCTCGCGCGACGAGAACGTGCTGCTCGACATCGAAGCCGGCATCCGCGTGGCCTTGCAGCAGACCGTCATCACCGGCAGCGCCGAGCCCCTCGTCGCGGTCCTCAAACAGTCGGACGAGCGGCTGGGGCGTTACAACCAGCCACGGCTGGAAGGCGTTCGCCGCGCCATCGCCCGGGACCTGGACAAGGTCAAAGCCGTGTCCGTCACAGACGTGGCGCTGCTGAGCGTCAAGCTCGACGAGGCGGTGCGCATGGTGGACGACCTGCCGCTGCTTTCCAGGCCCGACTTCCGCAGGCCGGGCAACGCCGGCGCGGCGGGCATGGAGGCCGCCGCGCCGCGGGCCCCGCACAAATCGCAGGAGGACGCCGCGCGGGAGCCCCGCGAGCCGGCCTCGGGCTGGTCGCTGCAGGCCTGGGGCCAGCGCTGGGACCGCTGGTCCGGCCATGTGTTGGCCGAGGCGAAGTCGCTGGTGCGCGTGACGCGGATCGACCATCCCGAGGCCATGCTGCTGGCCCCCGAACAGGCTTTCTTCCTCCGCGAGAACCTGAAGCTTCGCCTATTGAACGCCAGGCTGGCCTTGCTGAGCCGGCAGTTCGAGACGGCGCAATCCGACCTGCAGCAGGTGCAAGCCGCCCTGGACCGCTATTTCGATCGCCAGAACCGCCGCACCGCCGCCGCGGCCGAAACCGTGCGCTCGGTGGCGTCCCAGGCCCGCCAGGTCGTGGTGCCGCGGCCTGACAACACGTTGGCCGCCCTGAGCGCCGCCGGCACCGGAAGATGAGCCGCGCCCGGCACGCCCTTTCCCGTTCACTGATTGTCGAATCCAGGCCATGCGCGCTGTCATCTGGTTCCTGCTGATCTTCGTCGTCGCCGTGGTGGCGGCCACCGCCTTGGGCACCAATGACGGGCTGGTGACCTTCTATTGGGGCACCTGGCGGCTCGACATGTCGCTGAACCTGTTCCTGCTGCTGCTCCTCGGGACTTGCGTGTCCCTGGTGGCCCTGCTGCAGGCGTTCAGCGCGTTGACGACGCTGCCCCGGCGCGCGCGCCAATGGCGCCTTGCGCGCCGGGATCGCAGCGCGCAGCTGGCCTTGCGCGAGGCGCTGGCGCTTTATTTCGGCGGCCGCTACAGCCGCGCTCAGAAATCCGCCCAGCGCGCGTTGACCATCCAGGCCGACACGCCCGACCTCACCCAAGACAACGAATTCACCGTGCTGGCCCACCTGCTGTACGCCGGCAGCGCCCACCGCCTGCAGGACCGAGCCCGGCGCGACGACCACCTCTCCCGCGCGTTGGCGCTGGCGGGCCGCAGCAGCGCCGCGCGTTCTGCCGAGGAAGGCGCGCACCTGCTGGCGGCCGAATGGGCCATCGACGACCGCGACGCGCCCCGCGCCCTGGCCCTGCTGTCCGCGCTGCCCGCCGGCGTGGCGCGGCGCACGCACGCCCTGCGGCTGAAGCTTCAGGCCACCCGGCTCGGCCCTCATGGCGCGGAAGCGCTCAAGACCGCGCGCCTCCTGGCCAAACACCAGGCTTTCTCGAAAGTGGCGGCGGTCGGCTTGCTGCGCTCATTGGCGTTCGAGGCGCTCGACGCGGTGCACGACATCGACCAACTGCGCCAGGTGTGGGCGCAGTTCGACCCGGCGGACCGCCGCGACGCCTTCGTGGCCGCGCGCGCCGCGTCCCGCGCCGCCTCGCTGGGCCACCCCGGGGACGGCCGCCTTTGGCTGCGCCCTTTCTGGGAGCAGATCAGCACCTTCAGCGTGGATGACCGGGCCGCCGTCGCCAAAGGGTTGGTCGAGTGCGCGCAAGGTCTCGAAGCGGATTGGCTCGCCAGCCTGGAAGCGGCCGGGCGCGAGCATGCCCGCGAAGGCGCCGTCGCACTCGCGTTGGGCTGCTGCCTGGCAGAGCGCCAGCTCTGGGGCAAAGCCCGGCAAATGCTGGAGCAAGCGGCCCAGGACCCGGGCCTGGAAACGGACTGCCGCCGGCGCGCCTGGCTTCAACTCGCGCGCCTCGCCGAACAAGAAGCCGACGAGGAGCGCGCCGCCTCTTTTTATCGAAAAGCCGCCACGGTAGGTGACACGGCCTGAAAACCCGTGCTATACTGCGCAGCTTCGCGGCTGTAGCTCAGCTGGATAGAGTACTTGGCTACGAACCAAGGGGTCGTGGGTTCGATTCCTGCCAGCCGCACCAGAACATTGCGTTCTAGAACGACGGGTTAGCACCGAAAGGCGCTAACCCGTTTTTCTTTGTGCGATGCGCTGGCTCGCTCGCCCGTCCGGAAAATCCGGGCCTGGGCTGAACCCCTGGCGCTTGGCCATTGCCGCGTTGATTGTTCGTCCATGCGCGCGTGGCGCCGCTTCACCCCCCTTTTTCCATGCAGCGTTCAACCGGGATGTCTTGGGGCGGGAATTTCGTATCCGCAAAGGCGGCCCTTCCGTCACGGTCATCGGTAAAAATGCGGGCCCTTGTTTCCGCAAGTAAGCCACCATCCCATTCACCCCCAGGAGAGAGAAAAATGAATCAGGTTTTCAAGACCATTGGATCGGCGGTCGCCTTGGCGTCTTTGGCCGCGTGCGGCGGCGGCGGCGACGACGCCGGCTCCGGGCCGAGCAAATACAGGGAAAGCGATGTGAAGAACGTCGCGACGCTCGGCGCCATCGCCAGCGGCATGACGGGCGACCGCGTCGGTCCCGCCTTGTCTTTCCTGGGCGGCGTGTTGCAGGGCTTGTCCCTGGACACGGGCGGCAGCCGGTCCACCGGCACCACGTCGTGCGCGACCGGCGGCTCCGGCAGCGGGACGCTCAGCGCCGTCGTGACCAAATCCGCGGTGCGCGCCGGCATGGCGGTGGGCGACCAGGTCACCTACACCTTCGCCAATTGCGTTTTCGCGAACGCCAGCTTCACCTTCAACGGCACCGTGAAGCTGACCGCGCAGACGGACGCGGTCAACCTGAACAGCGCCACGTACCAGGTCGGTTATTCGGCGGCGTTCACCAATTTCTCGGTGAAGGCCGGCGCACTCACCACGACCCTCGGCGGCAGCGCCAACGCCGTCTCCAGCCTCACATCGGGCAATGCCGCTTCGGGCACCTTCACCGTCCCGTCCGGGCAGTCGCTGACGGCGGTGATTTCCGGCGGCGCGGCCGGCCCGTTCTCGCTCACCTACGGCGCGGGCACGACCTTCGCCGGCAGCGACGTCACGTCGCCGAACAGCGCCTCGCGTAAGCTGGACGGCGCGGTCAGCGCGGGCGCCTCGGGCGCCACCGCGCCGCTGACCATCGCCACGCCGGTGGCGCTGACGGGCACGCTGAGCAACGCCGGCCAGTTCTCGGCGACCTCCGGCGTGCTCAACACCAAGTCGTCCGACCTGGCGACTTCGGTCACCTTCAGCGGCACGGGCGCGACCGTCAGCGGCGACAGCGACCGCAACGGCTCGCTCGACCTGGTGTTCCAGTCCAGCTGGGCGGCCTTGACATCGGGCCAGTGACCTTCCGGTCCCCCGCGCCTGCGGGCGCGGGGGGAATTCCGTTTTCCCCCGTCGATGCCGGGCTTCCCGGGGCTTCACCCGGGCGGTGCGACGCCGGGTGCATCATGGCGCGATGAGCAAAGCATTCACGAAAGAATCCGACGCCGGCGACGATGACGACGGCGCCGAAGGCGGCCTGCCCCCGCTGCCGGCGGGCAGCAGGAACTACATGACGCCGGACGGCTATGCCCGTCTGCGCCGCGAGCTGCTCGACCTGCTGGACGTGGAGCGGCCCCGCGTGGTGGAAGTGGTGTCCTGGGCCGCCAAGAACGGCGACCGGTCGGAGAACGGCGACTACCTCTACGGGAAGAAACGGCTGCGCGAGATCGACCGGCGCATCCGCTTCCTGACCAAGCGGCTGGACGTGGCGGAAGTGGTCGACCCTTCGGTGCACCACGGGAAGGACCAGGTGTTCTTCGGCGCCACCGTGACCTACGCCAACGAGCAAGGCGACGAAACCACGGTGACCATCAAAGGCATCGACGAGTCCGACAGCGGCGCCGGCGAGGTCAGCTGGATCGCCCCGATGGCCCGGGCCCTGCTCAAGGCGCGGGTGGGCGACGAAGTCTCGGTGCAGACGCCGGCCGGCCTGCAGCGCGTCGAGGTGCTGGAAGTCCGCTACCCCGCCCCCGCGGCGGCCTGAGCCGCGGCGTCAGGGCTTGATGCGGCTGACCCGCATCACGGGCTGGGCCCGCTTGAGGGTGCGCATCACGTCGGCCAGGTGCAGCCGGTCCCGCACGCTGACCAGGATCTTGAGTTCCGTCGATTCGGCGACCGGGTCGTTGCCCATGTCGATGTGGGTGATGTCGGCCTCCGCCTCGGCCACGGCCGCCGCCACGCGCGCCAGCACGCCCTTGCCGTTCTGCAGCAGCAGCGAGATGCCGGCTTCGAAGGCGCGCACTGGCTGTTCCGCCCATTCCACGCCCATGAAGTGCTCGGGATCGCGTTCGAACAGGCGCTTGCCGATGCCGCACTCGGCGGTGTGGATCAACAGGCCCTCGCCCCGGCCGAGGTAGCCCTTGATGCTGTCGCCGGGGATGGGCCTGCAGCAGGCCGCCAGCTTGACCGAAGCGCCTTCGCTGCCGTCGATCTGCACCATGTTCTGGTGCAGGGTGCCCTCGTCGGGAGCGGTATAGCGACCCAGGCTGAGCGTGACGGCGTCGGGCCGGGTGCCTTGCTCGGCCAACTGCCGGGCCAGGCGCTTGGCGACGATGGCCGCGATCTTCTTGCCCAGGCCGATGTCCGTCAGGAGCTCGCCCCGGCTGCGGTTGCCGCTCCAGCGGGTGAGCTGTTGCCAGGTGTGGTGCTCCGCGTCGTCCTCCGGCGGCAGGCTCAGGCCTTCGGCGCGCAGGGCCTGCACGAGCATGCGCTCGCCGAGCTCCTGCGACTCGTCCTGCTCCATCGTCTTGAGGTAGTGGCGGATCTTCGAGCGCGCCCGGCCCGTGCGCACGAAGTTCAGCCAGGCGGGGTTGGGGCGCGCGTTCGGGGCGCTGACGATCTCCACCACGTCGCCGCTGCGCAGCTGCGTGCGCAGCGCCACCGGGTCGCCGTTGACTTTGGCGGCGACGCAGTGGTCGCCGACGTCGGAGTGGATCGCGTAGGCGAAGTCGACCGGCGTGGCGCCGCGGGGCAGCGCCAGGATCTTCGACTTGGGCGTGAACACGTAGACCGCGTCCGGGAACAGGTCGATCTTGACGTGCTCCAGGAACTCGCCGGCGTCGCGCGTCTCGTCCTGGATGTCCACCAGCGACTGCAGCCACATCGCGCTCAGGCGCTGCGCGTCCTGCACCTGCAGGGCGCCCTTGCCGCCCTTGGTCTTGTAAAGCCAGTGCGCCGCGATGCCGCTCTCGGCGACGGCGTGCATCGGCTCGGTGCGGATCTGGAACTCGACCGCCGTGCCCAGCGGGCTCACCAAGGTGGTGTGCAGCGACTGGTAGCCGTTGGCCTTGGGGATGGCGATGTAGTCCTTGAAGCGGCCCGGCACCGGCTTGTACAGCTGGTGGAGGATGCCCATCGCCACGTAGCACTCGGTCGGCGTGCCGACGACGATGCGGAAGCCGAAGATGTCGTTCACCTGGGCGAAGCTCAGGTGCTTGTCGCGCATCTTCCGGTAGATCGAGAACATGGTCTTCTCGCGGCCGAAGACCTGCACGCTGAGCTTGGCCTGCGCGAAGGTCTTCTCGACGTCGTTCTGGATGCGCTCGACGATGTCGCGGCGGTAGCCCCGCGCCTTGAGCACCGCCTTGGCCAACGCGGCCTGCCGCCAGGGCTGGATGTGCTGGAAGGCCAGGTCCTGCAGTTCGCGGTAGGTCTGGTTCAGGCCGAGCCGGTGGGCGATGGGGGCGTAGATGTCGAGGGTTTCGCGGGCGATGCGCGCACGCTTGGCCGGCACCACCGCGCTCATGGTGCGCATGTTGTGGAGGCGGTCGGCGAGCTTGATCAGGATGACCCGCACGTCCCTGGCCATGGCCAGCAGCATCTTGCGGAAGCTTTCCGCCTGGCTCTCCTCGCGCGTCGAGAACTGCAGCTTGTCCAGTTTGGTCAGGCCGTCCACCAGCTCGGCCGTCGGCGCGCCGAAACGCTCGATCAGCTCGGTCTTGGTGATGCCGCAATCCTCCATCGCGTCGTGCATCAGCGCGGCCATGATGGCCTGCGCGTCGAGTTTCCAGTCGGCGCACAGGCCGGCGACGGCGATCGGGTGGGTGATGTAGGGCTCGCCGCTGGCGCGGAACTGCCCGAGGTGGGCCTCGTCGGCGAACCGGTAGGCCTCGCGCACCAGCTTGATGTCGGCGCTGTCGAGGTAGCTCAGCTTGTGGGTCAGCGCGTCGAACGACGCCGCTTCGGCTTCTTCCTGCGCCGGCGCCGAGCGCAGCAGCCCGCGGGCGGCCGCCTTGGCCTTCTCGCGGATGTCGTTCATCAAGTTGGCGGTTCTTGCGCGCATGCCTGAATTTATCCCGGATCCCGAGGCCCAGGAGGCCGTCGGGTCATGTGGCGGGCGGGCGCCCGACGTCGGATGGGTGGACGGGAGGTCGCGAGGTGGCGCACCAATGAAAAAGCGGCCGGCCGGCCGCGTTCAAAAAAGAGCCCGGCGCCCCCGCGGCAGACCGCGCAGAGCATGTCCGGCGGCATCCCCGTGTTCCAGGTGCGCCCGCACGGGGCGCAGGAGGCCCGGCCGGGAAGGAACCGGGTGACAAGCTCGGCTCCCTCCAACAGGGTTCCGGAGCAGGCCAGTTCGAAGCAGAAGGCGAGC
>CBIHOD010000049.1:0-27870 GCA_966211815.1 uncultured Burkholderiales bacterium | reverse complement strand
CTCCGCCAGCGAGATCGTGGCCGGCGCGCTGCAGGACCACAAGCGCGCCACCATCATGGGCGCGCAGAGCTTCGGCAAGGGCTCGGTGCAGACCGTGCGCCAGCTCTCGCCCGACACCGCGCTGAAGATCACCACCGCCCGCTACTACACGCCCAGCGGCAAGTCGATCCAGGCCAAGGGCATCCTGCCCGACGTGATGCTCGACGAGACCGCGGAAGGCAACCTCTACGCCGCCTTGCGCATGCGCGAGGCCGACCTGGAGAAGCACCTGCAAAGCGGGCAGGGCGCCGAGCAGAAGGACGCCGCGCGCGAGAAGGCCCGCGAGGAAGCGCGCAAGAAGCTGGAAGAGGAGTCCAAGCGCAACAACGGCGCGGCGATCAAGCCGCCCGCCGAATTCGGCTCGCCGGAAGACTTCCAGCTGACGCAGGCGCTCAACCAGCTCAAGGGCAAGCCGGTGACCGCCAGCAAGACCATGGTGGAGCGCAAGGCCGAGCTCGACGACAACAAATAAACAAATGAGTGGCCGGCCGCGCGAGCGCGGCCTTCCTCCCTCCCACCGCGCCCATGCCCGCCATGGGCGTTTTTCCTTCCGCGACGGATGACGGACGACCAACTGCTGCGTTACGCGCGCCACCTGATGCTGCAGGGCTTCGGCGTGGAGGGCCAAGAGCGGCTGTTGCGCGGCCACGCCCTGGTGGTGGGCGCCGGCGGCCTGGGCTCGCCGGTGGCGCTGTACCTCGCCAGTGCCGGCGTGGCGCGCATCACCCTGGTCGACGACGACGTGGTCGAGCTGGCCAACCTGCAGCGGCAGATCGCCCACGCCACGGCGCGCCTGGGGCTGCACAAGGTCGATTCCGCCGCCCAGGCCATGCGCGAACTCAACCCCGACGTGCAGGTCGCCCCGCTGCGCGAGCGTGCCGACGCGCGCAACCTGCCCGCCTGGGTGGCGCTGGCCGACGTGGTGCTCGACTGCAGCGACAACTTCGCCACGCGCCAGGCGGTCAACGCGGAATGCGTGCGGCAGGGCAAGCCGCTGGTCTGGGCATCGGCCCAGGCGATGGACGGCCAGTTGGGCGCCTATGAACCGGCCACCGGCCGAGGCGCCGGGGCCAGCGCCTGCTACGCCTGCGTCTTCCCACCGGACAGCCCGCCGCCCGAGGTGGCCTGCGCCACCCTGGGCGTGCTGGCGCCGCTCGTCGGCGTGATGGGCAGCCTCCAGGCGGCCGAAGCGCTCAAGCGGCTCGCCGGCATGGAAGGCGGCGGGTCGCTGCGCGACCGGCTCTTGATGCTGGATGCGCGGACGATGTCGTGGAGCGACCTGCGCGTGGCCCGGCAGCCGCGGTGCCCGGTCTGCGGCGACGGCCGCGGGGCTTGACCGCGGCCGGCCCGCACCGGCCCGGTGCGAAAGGGGGGTAAGCTCCGCCCCCATGCACAGACAAGCAAAGAACCGCACCATGGAAGAACAACAGCAGCCCGTGAACGACGTCGCCCCCCAGCAGGCCAAGCTCACCGCGCGCAATTTCCCCTCCGCCCGGCAGGAAGCCGCGGCGGTGACGCCGCCCTCCCGCTACGACGGCCCCGAGAGCGCCTACCGGTTGGCCTTCACCGACGAGGCCTTCCTGCTCAAGCCCGAGCTGCGCCCGGTGCGCATGCAGTTGGAACTGCTCAAGCCCGAGATGGTGCAGGCCGAGCGCGGCATCGAGTCGACCATCGTGCTTTTCGGCAGCGCCCGCATCCCCTGCGCCGACGATGCCGCCGCGGCCTTGGCCGCCGCGCAGCAGTCCGGCGAGCCGGCGGCGGTCGCGCGCGCCGAGACGCGCCTGATGATGTCGCGCTTCTACGAAGAGGCGCGCGCCTTCGCCGGCATGGTCACGCAGCGCACCGCGGGGCTGCCGACGCCGGTCTACGTCGTCACCGGCGGCGGCCCCGGCATCATGGAAGCCGGCAACCGCGGGGCTTTCGAAGTGGGCGGCCAGAGCATCGGGTTGAACATCGTGCTGCCGCACGAGCAGGCGCCGAACCCCTACATCACGCCCGAGCTGTGCTTCCAGTTCCACTACTTCGCGCTGCGCAAGATGCACTTCCTGATGCGCAGCATCGCGCTGGTGTGCTTCCCCGGCGGCTTCGGCACGCTGGACGAGCTGTTCGAGATCATGACGCTGATCCAGACCGGCAAGTGCCGCCGGCGGCCGGTGCTGCTGTTCGGCCGCGAGTTCTGGACGCGCCTGATCAACTTCCAGCTGCTGATCGACACCGGGATGATCTCGCCCGACGACGTCAACCTTTTCACGTTCGTCGAAACGGCCGAAGAGGCCTGGCGGGTGCTCGACGCCGAATACGGCTTCGAGGCGCAGGCCATGGAAAAAGGCGAGTACGCCGGGGACGTCTGACGCCCGTCGCAGGCGAGGGTGCCGCGCGCCGTCAGTCGACGCAGGGGCCGTGCGCCTTCCTGAACTCGCGCGGCTCGACGGCCCGCGGGTCGGCGAACAAGCCTTTGCCCGACTGCCGAGCGGCCTGTTCCTGCGCCGCGTAAGGGCCGGGCGAGCGGCGGTAACGGTAGCTCCAGGCGTGGCCCTGGCTGACCATCCAGCCGCTGACGTCCTCCCCCGCCAGCAGCACATTGCCGAGCGCCCGCCCGTAGTCGTCGCTCGCGCCGCGCGACTGGAGTTCGACCCGTCGGTGCAGCACACGCGCGGCCAGCGCCGCCTGGGCCTGCGGGCCCCATGCCTGGCAGCGCTCCGGCGCGTCGATGCCTTGCAGCCTCAGCTTGAACGGCTTGGCCGGGCGGCCACCCGGGGGCGCGTCCGGGCGGATCCACAGCGTGTCGCCGTCGGAGACGCGGGTGACGACCCCGCCGACGGGAAAGTCAGCCGCCTGCGCCTGCGAGGGCGGCGGATGACCGGCCAGCAGCGCGACGGCCCAGGCGCACCACGCGGCGGGCAGCGGGCTTCGGGCCGCCCGCGGGATCATCGCGGCGCTGTTGCCGTCGACCCCGCCGCCCTTCATGCGCCTGACGCCTTGCTGGGCGCCTGCTGCGAGGTCGCTTCGCCGGCGCGACGGCTGTAAAGGCCCAGCGCCACCTCGCCGAAGTTGCCCAGCAACAGCCGCGCCACCCAGTCGGCGTAGGGGTTGAACTGCGTGCTGACGCGGTAGCGCATCTGCAGGCCCAGCCGCGTCCCTTCGCCCTCCGGCACCAGGGTGTAGGTGGAATCGATCAGGTCGAAATAGTGGCCGCCGATGCGCACGTGGTCGTCCAGCGCGCCCGGCGGAAAAGAGTCGTCCTGGAAGCGGTAGGTCCAGCGCACGAGGCGTTCGGGCCGCCATTCGCGCACCACGCCTTCGAAGTGCACGCCTTTGCCCATGCGGAAGCGCCTGACCTTGCCCTCGGGCGTGTCCTCCACTTCGCCGGACAGCGGCAGCGGCACGCCGATGCGGTAGGCCCAGCCGTGGCCCACCTCGCCGGGCCGGATGTCGGGCGTGTGCATGATCTGCCGCCACACGCTGGCCGGCGGCGCGGGCACATGGACGCTGCGCTCGATGGCGCCGAAGTCGTCCGGCATCGGCAGGTGCGAGCCGAACGCGCCCAGCAGCAGGGGCAGCGCCCCGAAGCCGTAGAGCATGGGCCGCGGCCAGTTCGTGAGCCGGCAGGTCAGGCCCATGACCAGGCCGCCGAGCGCGCCCAGCACCGAGAACATCGGAATGATGACGATCGCGCAGATCAACCCCTCGACCATGATCACCAGCGTGCCCGCGACGAACAGCGAAGTGGCGAGGAAAGGCGCGTAGAAGTAGTAGCCCCAGCTGCGCCGCCGCTGCCTTTCGGCGAGGTAGACGGTCACCATGCCGATCACCACGGGCGCCAGGTAGATGAAGGCGCCGGCCATCGCCGACCAGGCCGAGCCGGCGCTTCCGGAGAAGGCCAGGCGCAAGGCCAGCCCCGCGGCGACGCCGGCGGCGATGGGGTAGCGCTTGGCGAAGGGCAGTCGGCGGCGGGCGTTCTCCCGGGCGGTCGCCTGCTCCAGCTCTTCGAGCGCGCGGGCGTTCGCGGCGACGGCGGCCTGGGCGGGGTCGTTGCCGTCGGCGGGCTGGCTATCGGGGGTCATGGTTTCCTTTGCACGGGGGAAAAAGCGCATTCTCAGGTTCTGGCGCCGCGGGTCACGTCCACGCCGAACCGCGGGCCGCCGGCCGGGTGCGGCCGGCGCCGTCCTTCGACGCACCGGCCGCCGCCTGCGCGGGCAGCGCGAGCCACAGCAGCATGACCAGCGCGAACACCGGCAGGTTCTTCACCAGCGGCCCGCAATGGTCGATCGTCAGCGCCGGCACGAAATAGGCCGCGGTGGCGGTGTAGCCGATGACGGCGCCAGCCTGCACGGCATAGGTCCAAGGCCCGGGCCGCAGCAGGGTCGACACGCCGATCGCGGCGTTGAGGGTGCACGAGAACAGCATCCCCGCGACGCCGGCCGCACCGGCCATGCCGCAGGCGGCCAGCAGCTTCACCAGGCCCGATTCCTCGGGCAGCCACAGCGAGACCAGCGCGGTGTGGAGCCACATCGCCGCCAGCGCCACCCGCAGGCCGAGCGACACCGCGGGGCTCAGCCGCACCCGCAGGTCGATCCCGGGTCGCGGCGGCGTGACCGCCAGGCCTTGCGCCAATGGGCTTGGCGCGCGGCCGAGCAGCGCCTGGGCGGAATTCGGCGCCGGCACGCTGCCCCTTTCGAGCAGGGCGATGGTGTCGCGGCAGAACACCTTCTGCGGCAGCAGCTCGGCGGCCCAAGCGGCCAGGCGCATCAGCGGCAACGGAAGCGGCAGCCACAGCGCCTCGCCCAGGCCGAGGGCCTGGCGGTAGTGCGCCAGCATGTCGCGGTAGCCCAGCGACTGCGCGCCCCCCAATTCGTAAACGTCGGCCAGCGCGCCGGGCCGCTCGATCAGCCGCGCCACCGCCTCGGCGACTTCGTACACATGGATGGGCTGCACCTGTTGCCGCCCGCGCCCGGGCAGGCTGATCACGGGCAGGCTGGCCAGCGTGGCGAAGAGCGCGGCGCTGTGGCTGCGCGGGCCGTAGATGAGCGACGGCCGCAGCACCGCCCAGTCCAACGGCAGCGTGGCCAGGGCTTCGTCGGCGAGCAGCTTCGAATGAAGGTAGGGCATGCCGACGCTGCCGGCGTCGGCCGACACGCCCAGGGCCGAGACCTGCACCACCCGGGTGACGCCGGCCAGGGCCGCGCCGCGGAACAGCTCGATCGGTCCCTGGCTGTGCACGCGTTCGAACGTCTGGCCCGGCGACGGCATCAGGATGCCGACGCAGTTCACCACCGCGTCTATCTCCAGCGCGGCCAGCTTGCGCGCCCATTCGCCGGGCGCGACGGGCCGCATGTAGTCCACATGCAGGCTGGCGGCGCCGTCGCGGTGCCGCCGGCCGCCTTCCACCACCTGGTGGCCGCGCGAGCGCAGCGCTTGCGCGACCGCATGGCCTACGCAGCCGCTGGCCCCGCTGACGAAGACTCTCATGATTCCCTCCATTGCGGCGCTGGGTCGTCGGCGGCCGCGCCATGGCCGTTCGGTTGCGCCCCGGGCACCGCGCGCAGCTCGCCGCGCCGCGGCAGCATCCCGGGCAGGCTGACGTTCCACACGAGGCCCGCGGCTTGCAGGCCGCGCAGCACCCACCAGCCCGGGTCGGCCTGGCCGGGGTTCAGGCCGAGCTTGGCCGAGCCGGGGAAGGCGTGGTGGTTGTTGTGCCAGCACTCGCCGAAAGTGATCAAGCCGCAGCCGGCCACGTTGAAGCCCTGCACGGCGGCGCCCTGGACCCGCCAGTCCTGGTGGCCCCGGCGGTGCGCGAAGTGGCCCACCAGCCAGTGGCCCGTCAGGCTCACCGAGACGCGCAGGCACACGCCCCAGAGCACACCGGGCAGGCCGAGGGCGGCGTGGCACAGCACCGCCCAAGGCAGCTGCTGCAGCATCCAGGTGCGCTCGACGAACATCAGCACGCGGTCGCGCGCGAGTTCGGCCGGCACCACGAAACGGGGCGGGCGGGCCAGTTCGAACTCGCAGTGCAGCTGCCACCAGGCGTCCTGCAGGAAAGGCCGGCGGTGGGCGAAGAAATCGTGGCAGGCCGGCTGGCGCTGCGCCCAGTCGCGCAGGTCGTGCGTGCGCACCATGCCCACCGGGCCGGCCATGCCGACCAGGGTGCCCAGGTAGACGAACAGGCGCTCCATCCACAACGGGCAGTCGTAGCTGCGGTGGATCAACCGCCGGTGCATGCCCAGCGAATGGCCCAGGCAAAGCGTGGTGGCGCTGCCGGCCAGGAACAGCAGCAGGCCCGGCGCGCTCCAGAAGAAAAGCGGCGCGGCCAGGCCCCCCGCCGCCATCCCGAACCACCAGAGCGATTTGACCGGCGACCAGCGCACCCGGCCGTCCACGGGACTGGTTCCGGGCAAGGCGACCATGGTGGGGACATCGTTGCGCATGGTGGTCTTTCGATGGGTGAAGCCTGCGCGGCGGCCTCGGGGTCAGCCCGCGTCGGGGCGGCTGCAGGTTTCGCCGCATCGCCGCATGCGCCGCACCGCCCGCCGGGCCCGTAGCTCGCGCACCGCGTCGATCACCGGGCCCAAGGCGCCCGAGATGGCCTGGCGGTGGCGGGCGAAGCCGCGGTAAGCGGCGTCGAACGCGGGCCGAAGCGGCGCCCAGGCGGTGGGCCGCAGCACCCAGCCCAGTCCGACCGCGGCGTAGGCCAGGCGCAGCACTTCGACGCCCCGCAGCACGCTGCCGTCGGGCCGCAGCGCGTGGATCTCCGCGTTCAACTCGGCCAGCGTGGCGCCGTAGGGCCGCGGATCGAAGCCGGGGGCGGCGATGTCGACGAACACCAGGCGACCGGCTTCGTCGCGCGCGCGCAGGTGGTCCATCTCGAGGGCGCACACCGGGCAGGCGGCGTCGTACAGCAAGGTCAAGGGGTAGGTGGCGTCGCGCATTTCTTGTTCCATCCTTTCGTGATGGTTTGATCAGATGTTTCAGTCAAAACAGAAATAAAAATGCAAAAAAAGCTCAAGGGGCGGCGCCGCGCTGGCTGCCGGCCGGTTTGGCCGCGGCGCCGCCGCCGCTGAGCAGGCGCTTGATCTTGGCGCCGAGCTTGAGCACCTGGGTGAGCGTGCCGGTGTCGAGCTTGAGCATCTCGTCGCTCCAGGCGGTGAGTGTCTGCAGCAGCTCCAGCGTCTCGCGCATGCGCAGCCTGGCCTCGGCCGGCTCGCGGCTGAGCGCGGGGTCGGCGAGCAGCTCGGCGAGCACCTGCATCGTCGGCTCGATCTCCCGGCGCTGGCGCTCGCGCACGATGGTGCGCAGCAGCTCCCAGACGTGGACCGAGGTTTCGAAATGGTCTCGCCGGTCGCCCGGCAGGTGGGTCAGGCGGGCCAGGTTCCAGCCTTGCAGCTCGCGGATGCTGTTGCTCACGTTGGAGCGGGCCACGCCCAGGGTGTCGGCGATCTCTTCGGCGTGCATCGGCCGGCCGGTGATGAAGAGCAGCGCGTGGATCTGCGCGACGGTGCGGTTGACGCCCCAGCGGGTGCCCATCTCGCCCCAGTGAAGGACGAAACGCGAAAGGGTGGGTGAAAGTTCCATGGCTTCAATTTATGCCTGTCTTTTATTTCTGTCAATACAGAAATTTCTGTGATGATCGGCGTCGACGCGGCATGGCCTGTCGCGGGCTGTGCGATGCTTGCCGGCACGGTGTTTGCGGGTCCCCCATCGACCCATGCCATGCCCAGGAGTCCGCCGCATGCCCATTCCCACCCCCCTGCCCCTGCGCCTGGCGCTGCAAGGAGGCGGCGCGCACGGCGCGTTCACCTGGGGTGTGCTCGACGCCCTGCTCGAAGACGGCCGGCTGCGCCTGGACGCCCTCAGTGGCGCCAGCGCGGGCGCGATGAACGCGGTGGTCGCGGCCCAGGGCTTGATGGAGGGCGGCGCCGACGGCGCGCGCGCCGCGTTGCGCCGCTTCTGGATGGCGGTGGCGGCGCTGGTGCCGCCGGAGATGTCGCATGTTTCCGGCGACGGCGCGCAGGTGAAGCTGGCGCCGGCGTTGCAGTGGCTGATGCACTGGAGCCACCTGTTGGCGCCCGAGCAGCTCAATCCTTTCGGCCTGAACCCGCTGCGCGACGTGCTGGAGTCCCAGCTGGACTTCGCGCGGCTGCGCCGGCATTGCCCGGTGCCGCTCTTCATCGCCGCGACCCGCGTGCGCACCGGGCAGTTGCGGGTGTTCCGCGAGCATGAGCTGTCGGTGCAGGCCCTGCTCGCCTCGGCCTGCCTGCCCACGCTGCACCACACCGTGGAGATCGACGGCGAGCCGTACTGGGACGGTGGCTATTCGGCCAACCCGGCGGTGTGGCCGCTGATCCAGCAGGCGGGCCATGCGACCGACGTTCTGCTGGTGCTGCTCAACCCGCTGCGCCAACCTTCGCCGGGCGGTGGCGGCGCGGTGGCGGGGAGCCTGGCGGGCGAGATCCGCCTGCGCGCCGGCGAGTTGGCCTTCCAGGCCGGTTTCCTTCGCGAAATGCAGCTGTTGGCGGCGATGCGGCGCGACCTGCAGCGGTCCTGGTTCGTCTTCAGCCCCGTGGCGCGGCGGCTGCGCGATACCCGCTTCCACCTGATGGAGGCCGGCGAATCACTGCTCCGTTGGGGCAGCCCGAGCAAACTGGTGGTCAACCCGCGCTTCTTCGAGCTGCTGCACGCGCACGGCCGCGAACACGCCCTGGCCTGGCTGTCCCGGCACCATCCCAGCGTGGGCCGGCGTTCCAGCGCCGACCTGTCGGCGCTGTTCGATCCTGTTTGAGGGCTCAAGGGCACTGGGCTGTGGCGGTCCAGCCTTCCAGCGGGTCGATCGCCTCGGGCAGCCCCCAGCCCGGCCGGGTGTGGGACCAGGCGGCCTGCATCAGGCAGAGCACGGCGTCGAGTCGGTCGGCCGTGGCGTCGGCGATCAACGATTCGCGCTGGGCGTGGCTCAGGCGCAGCCTCAGGCCCAGGCGCGTCTGGCCCAGTTCCAGGGCGTGGACGAGGTCTTTGCGGGCGATCAAGCGCTCGGGCGTCTGCTTGGCTCTCTCGTCGCTCTTGTACGAACGGGCGCCGAGCACCTCGCGCGCCAGCAGGCCGGGATAGCCCTCCAGCGCGACGCGCCGGGGGTCGCCACCGTGCAGCCCCGGCAGGTGCGCGCCGGCGTCGATCAGCAAAGGCACGCCGGCGTGCAGCATGTAGGCCACCGGCGGGTTGACCCACTTCATCGACGGCGAGGAACCCGCCGGCCCGTCGCAGGCGCGGTGGGCGAACTTCCCGCCGACGGGGCGCGCGTCGCAGAAGGCGGCGAAAGTCGCGCGGATCTCGGCGCGGCTCAATCCGCGGTAGTGCCGCATCAGCGCCAGCCATTCCAGCGGCCAGCCCAGGTGCAGCACCAGTTCGCGCGGCAGGCCGAAAGGGAAGTCGAAGGCGCCGACCCAGGGGACCTCGCGCTCCTCGGCGAGCCAGGCGCCGAAGCCGGCGAGCGATTCGAAGGCCACCAGCTCGCGCAGCTTGACCAGCCCGGGGCCCTGCAGTCCGCCCAGCGCCATCACCACCGGCTTGCCGCGGCGCGGCGTGCTGGAGAAATCCACGCCCAGCAGCAGCGTGTCGTCGTGTTTGTCGCTCATGCGCCGGATTGTCGGCGGCCTTCGCGGGGCTCGCGTCGCGACCCGCGCGCGGGCGGGGCCTGGTGCGCGCTCAGCCCAGCAGCGCCTTGAGCTTTTCCACCATCGTGAGGATGTCGAAAGGCTTGGTCCAATAGTCCTCGAAACCGGCGGCGCGCGCGCGCTCGACCGATTCGGCCGAGCTGTCCGCGCTCAGCGCGACGCAATGGATGTGCTGGGTGCGCAAGTCGCCCTTGAGCTTGTGCAGCACTTCGATGCCCGAGATGCCGGGAAGTCCGATGTCGACCAGGGCCAGCTCGGGCAGGTGGGCCTGCGCGGCTTTGATGCCGTCCTCGCCGGTGGGGGCGGTGATGAGCCGCCATTCGGGGCGCATCAGGAAGACCTGTTCCATCAGCGTGGTGTTGACTTCGTCGTCTTCGATGTAGAGCACCACGCGCTGCACGCCGCCCTCCCATTCCGAAGGCACCAGGCCGGCGAAGTCCGACTCGGGCGCGCCGACCGGGCGTTCCGGCTTGGCCAGGGTGAGCGACACCGCGAAGCGCGAGCCGGTGCCCATCTGCGACCAGGCCTTGAGCTTGCCGCCCATCGCCTGGGTGAGCATGCGCGCCGTGGTCAGTCCCAGGCCCTGGCCCGGCACGCGGGTGCGCTCGGCGCCGAGGCGGTTCAGCGGCTCGAACAACTTGCCGAGCTGGTCCTGCGTCAAGCCGGGGCCGGTGTCGTCGATGATCACTGTGCCCATCTCGGCGCTGACGAAGCGGATGCGCACGCGGCCGGGGCTGCGGTTGTATTTGATGGCGTTGGACAACAGCGCCTGGATGACTTGTTCGAGCGCCCGCGGGTCGGCGCGGACGTGGGCGTTGTGGCTGCCGTCTTCGTCGTCGTCGCCCAGGGCGACTTCGATCTCCACGCCGCGCGACTGCGCGAAGTCGGCCGCCGCGCCGACGCACCGGGCGATCAAAGGGCGCAGGTCGACCACCTCGGGGTGCAGCTCCACCTGGCCGCGCTCGATTCGGCTGATCTCGAGCAGCCGGTCGATCATCGACAGCAGCCGTGCGCTTGATTCCTGCAGCACCGCCAGGCGCTGCGACTGGGTGCGCGGCAGCGGGTGTTCGCGGTCCAGCGCCATCAGCTGGGCGTAGCCGAGCACGCCGTTGAGCGGGGTGCGCAGCTCGTGGCTGATGCGCGAGAGGAAATCGTTGCGGCTGCGCTCGGCCATCTCGCCGGCCAGCTTGAGGGCGCGCTCGTCTTCCTTCTGGCGCTGGTCGGTGATGTCGCGGCACGCGGCGACCAGCCTCGGCCCGACAGGCTCGGCGCCGGGGTCGTCGAACGCCGCGGCGTTGGCCGTGGCCATCAGCTCCAGCGTGCGCGCGCCCTGGCGGTCGGCGCGGGGCAGCCGCGCGGCGACGGCCGGCGCCAGCTGGTGCGGCGCTTCGGAGGCGGCTTGCAGCATCGCCTGCACGGCGACGCGGTCGTCGGGGAAGAACAAGTCCAGCCAGTGCGGCAGCGAGATGTCGGACTGGGTCATGTCCAGGCCGTGCAGGCTCCGCGCATGCGCGTCCAGGTGCACCATGCGCCGGGCCGTGTCGATCTCCACCAGGCCGAGGCCGGCCGCGCGCACCGCGAGCATCTGCCGTTCGTGCAGCCGGTGGGCTGCGGCCTGCCGGGTTTGTTCGTAGTGCACGTCGGTGAGCACGCCGTTCCACACGGTGCTCGCGTCGGGTCGGCTTTCGGGCGAGGCGGTCACCTCGACCCACTGCTTGGGCAGGTTGTTGTGCCGCAGCAAGCGGAAGCGCGCCTTCCAGGGGGTGCCCGTCTCCCGCGACTGGTCGAGGCGGTGCTTCAGCTGGGCCAGCTCGGCCGGGTGCACGACCGCCCGGACCGAGCGCGCGTCGCGGCGCAGGCCGGCGGCGGACATGCCCAGCAAGCGCTGGGCCTCGGCGTTGACGTAAGGGAAGGTCCAGCGGCCGTCGTGGCTGCGGTGCAGCTGGAACACGCCGCCGGGCAGCTTGTCGAGCAAGGCGGCCGCCGCGGATCCGGCTTGCGGCCCCGTCCCGGTCTGCGATCCCTCAGCGCCCATGCCCTCAACAGGCGCCTGAAGCTCCGGCGGTCGAACTGACATTCACCACACTCCGCACTGCGCGACAAGCTCAGCCGCACGGCCTGCGGCATGGCTTCGATTTATTCGTTGTTAAGCCCGCTGATCAGAACCGATGATGCGACGGATGCGGGTTCGTCTTGCGAAAACACAATTTGTGACCGCGAAAGCCGATGTTAGTCCTTGAAGCGGGGTTTGAGCGACTCATTTTGCATGGCGGCCCCCCGGCTTGCGGGTGCGCTTCGGTGGTTGGGTGTGCGCCTACTTGCCGCGAGGCTGCCATGGAAACTAGCAGCCGCGCATGGCAAGGTCCGCGCGCATATCGAAAACACTGTGTGCGGTATCGCACATTAGTGACCTGACTCCGGGCGGGGCGCGGCGCGACCGCGGCTCAGTATTTGCCGGTGGCGCCGGCCAGGCGCAGGTAGACGTGGGCGCACCACGCCACCAGGCCGCGCGTCACCACCGGCCACACCCCGCGCCCCGCCAGCGCCGATTTGCTGATTTGCGTCGAAGCCGCCAGCGCCGCTTCGAGCCGCCCGCGCAATTCGCCGTTGAACGCCGCGTCGTGCACGATCACATTGGCTTCCAGGTTCAGCAGCAGCGAAAGCGGGTCGATGTTGGAGCTGCCCACCGTGGCCCATTGGCCGTCGACGGCGGCGACTTTGGCGTGCAGGAAGGCCGGCGTGTACTCGAACACCTGCACGCCGGCGCCGAGCAGCTCGTCGTAGAGCACGCGCGCGGCCAGGCCGGCGATGCGGTAGTCGAGCTTGCCTTGCAGCAGCACCCGGACCCGCACGCCGCGCCGCGCCGCGGCGCACAGCGCGCGGCGGAAGGCGGTGCCGGGGTAGAAGTAGGGGCAGGCCAGGTCCACCCGCTCGCGCGCGTTGCGCAGCGCGGCGATGTAGCTGCGTTCGATGGTGCGGCGCTGGCGGAGGTTGTCGCGCACCACGAAGGCCGCTTGCACCGGCGGCAGCTCGCCGGCCTGGTGTTGCAGGCCCTCGCCGTGCGGCATGCGCAGCTGCTTGAACAGGCGCTTGGCGCGGCCCAGCGGCTCGGCGCTGTGCACCAGGGCGCGCAGCTCGCCGCCGAGGTCGCGGCCGAGCCAGGCGCGCGTCCACACCGCCCGCACCGCCTGCTCGATCTGGCGCGCCGCCGCGCCTTCCACCTCGACCGCGAAGTCCAGCCGCGGCAGCTCGCTGCGGCCGTGGCGCAGGTCGAGCCGGTCATCGATGACGTTGATGCCCCCGACGAAGGCGACTTCGCCGTCGGCCACGCACAGTTTCTGGTGCAGCCGGCGCATCTGCCCCGGCTGCAGCCAGCTCCACCAGCCGTGCATCGGTCGGAAGACGGCCAGCGCCACGCCGTCGGGGCCGGCCGGCGACTCGCGCAGCGCGCGCCGGGCGGCGCGGCCCGGCAGCACGGCCCGCATGCGCTGCCGCAACTGCCGCAGCGTGGCCTTGGAGCCGAAACCGTCGACCACGACGCGCACCCGCACGCCGCGCGCCGCCGCCTGCGCCAGGGCGTCCATCACTTTCAAACCGGCTTCGTCGTCGTGGAAGATGTAGGTCGCGAACCAGACTTCCCGCCGCGCCCGGGCGATGGCTTCGCACATCGCCGGGAACATCTCGTCCCCGCCCTGCAGAAGCCGCACCCGGTTGCCGCCGGTGAACACCGGCCGCGGCACGCGCACCCACCAGCGGTCGTCGGGCGGGGAAGGCCGCCGGGCGCTCCCCGGCGCCGTGCCTTGGCCGTCGCTGCCGCGTGCCATCGTCAGCGGGGCCGGCCCCGCGCCCCCGGCGCGGGCAAAGCGGCGCCAGGTCCGCCCCCAGCGGCCGGTGGGGGGGCCTGCGGGCCCCGGCCGGGCCGCGCGGCACGTAGCTCGCCGAGCAGCGGAAGCCCCGGCTGTAGATGCGGTCGAGCGAGAACACCGGCACGCGGGACGGGAAGGTGCGCGGGACCGGCGCCCCCTCGACCGTCGCCCGCTGCAGGCCGAGTCCGCGCATCGGCGCGTCCAGCCGCTCGCCCCAGTCGTTGAAGTCGCCGGCCAGCAGCAGCGGTTCGCCCGCCGGCACCTCGGCCTCGATGAAGCGGGCGATGCGCTGCACCTGCCGCACGCGGCTCGAATGCATCAGCCCCAGGTGGGCGACGATGGCGTGCACCGTCTGCCCGGCCCACCGCACCGGCACGTGCAGCAGGCCGCGCTGCTCGAAGCGGTGGTCGGAGACGTCGTGGTGGCCGATGTCCCCGATCGGCCAGCGCGACAGCAGCGCGTTGCCGTGCTCGCCCTCCTTGGTGACGGCGTTGGTGCGGTAGGCCACCTCGTAGCCCTCCGGCGCCAGGAAGTGCGCCTGGCCCTGCTGCGGCCAGCCGAAGGAGGAGCGGTCGAAGTGGCGGGCATGGCCGTGGTGGAAGTGCCGCACCTCCTGCAGGAAGACGAGGTCGGCGTCGAGCGATTCGATGCCCAGCCCGAGGTTGTGGATCTCCAGCCGCATGTTGCGGCCGAAGCCGCGCACGCCCTTGTGGATGTTGTAGGTGGCCACGCGCAGGCGTTGGCCGTCTTGCAGGGTGGTGGCGGGGAATCGCATGGTCGGCGGCGGTCCTTCTTCAGGCGCCGGACGGCGTGCCCCGCGGGGCGGCGGCATGCCGCGGCAGTTGCAGGATGGCTTCGGCGTTGGACGGCGAGAAGCAGCGGTCCGCGGCTTCCCGCCAGGGCCACCAGCCGAAGGCGAGGTGCTCGCGCGGGGCCAGGGTGACCACGGTGTCGTCGGGCACCAGCAAGCCCCAGACGTGCTCGGTGTTGTGCGTGACGCCCGGCGCGTAGCGGTGGCGCCAGACGGGGTAGATCTCGTAGACGTTGGACAGGCCCCAGTCCCGCAGCGCCGACGGCGGCACGACGGTGCGGCCGGGCGTCGCTCCGGCGGATTCTGCGGGTTCTGCGGGGTCTGCGACTTCTGCGGGGTCTGCGACGAGGATGCCGGTCTCTTCGCCCACCTCGCGCACCGCGGTCTCCCGCGTGTCTTCGCGGGGGTGGTCCTTCGAACCGGTGACGCTTTGCCAGAAGCCGGGCTGGTCGGCGCGTTCGAGCAGCAGCACCTTCAGGTCGGCGGTGTGGATCACGACGAGCACCGACTCGGGGATCTTGGGCGGCCGGGCCGGCGCCGCGCCGCGCTGCTGTCCCGGCTTCATGGCGGTGGCGTCGCCCGGCGCGCTCAAAGCAGCTGGCTCCAGGGCCGGGTGGTGGTGGCGTCGGGCTGGCCGTTGCCGTCGGCGTCGAACTCGACGCGCACCGTGCTGCTGCTCAGCGCGATGACGCGCACCGTGCCGCCGCCGGTGCCCGCCAGCACCACCTCGCCCGACGACGGGAAGGAGTCCGCGCTGTCCTGCACGAAGGGGCGCACCGTGGTGATGGAGAACTGCGTGTCGTAGCCCGGGCCGCTGCTGGCCAGCCGGCCGCTGGCGGAGATGGTGGCGGTGTGGCCTCCTCCGGTGTTCGGTGCCCGGTCGGTGCGCACGTCGAAGCCGAAGCTGCTGCGCGAATACGGCAGGCTGCCGCCGACCACCGACGAGCTGTTGTTCGCCCTGACGGCCGAGGAATACTGGTTGGGCCCCAGCGAAGTCTCCGAGATCTCCAGCCCGCCGTTGCTCAGCGTGGTGCCGGCGGGGGTGGCGACGACGACGTTGTCCAGCGACACCGAGAAGGCGTAGTCGTAGACGTTGGAGTCCAGCCAGTCGCCCGAGGCCCTGATCAGCGTGAACCGGGTGGTGCCGCTGACGCGCTGCCCGGTCGTGGCGCAGTTCACCTGCACGATGGTGAAGGCGTCGCCCGCGTCGAAGCGGGCCGGGTTGTTGGTGTTGGAGTAAGTGATGGTGGAAGTGCCGCCCAGCGGGCAGGCGGTGGTGACGCTGAAGTCCCGACCGGGCACCGGCGCCGGCGCGTCGGCGGCGTGGGCCGGCAGCCGCCGCACGTCGGCCCTGACCATGCGGATGATGTTCTCCGGGCCGCTGCTGCCCGCCCCGAGCGGGACGGCTGACAGCACCACCGAGGAGGCGAGCGCCGCCTGGCTCACCTCGACGTAGTTGTTCGAGTTGATCTGGTTGGCGGGGGCTGAACCACCGCCCGTCGGCGCTGCGCCGCCGCTGTCGCCCCCGCCTCCGCACGCGGCCACCAGCAGCAAGGGGACGGCCGCGCAAGGCCACCGGCGAACGACATCGAAAAGGCCCTGCCGCCGTGTGCGCATGGTTGGGTTCTCCGCCGAAGAAGTCGAAAAGGGTGGGGCTGCCCAGTTTATCTTTGGCGGACGCCTCGCGCTGCGGCCCCTCCCGTCCGTTCGCCCTGAGCTTGTCGAAGGCCCCTGGCCGCTTCAGTTCGTCGAAGCTGGGATGGTCCGCACAGAGAGGCTTCGACAGGCTCAGCCCGAACGGTGATGGGATGGTGCGGCCCTCCCGTCCGATGCGGCCCCCTCCCGTCCGGTGCGGCCCCCTCCCGTCCGGTGCGGCCCCCTCCCGTCCGTTCGCCCTGAGCTTGTCGAAGGGCCCCTGGCCGCTTCAGTTGTCGAAGCTGGGATGGTCCGCACGAAGAGGCTTCGACAGGCTCAGGCCGAACGGCGATGGGATGGTGCTGCCCCTCCCGTCCGGTGCGGCCCCCTCCCGTCCGTTCGCCCTGAGCTTGTCGAAGGGCCCTGCCGCTTCAGTTGTCGAAGCTGGGATGGTCCGCGCGAAGAGGCTTCGACAGGCTCAGCCCGAACGGCGATGGGATGATGCGGCCCCTCCCCGTTCCGGTGCGGCCCCCTCCCGTCCGTTCGCCCTGAGCCTGGCGAAGGGCCCGGGCCGCCGCTGCCGGCCTCAGCGTGGCGGCCCCCCGCGGCGCGTCAGCCCGCGCTGGCCGGCTGCGGGTTGCGCAGGCGGATGTGCAGTTCGCGCAGCTGCTTCTCGTCGACGCTGCTGGGCGCGTGCGTCAGCAGGCACTGGGCGCGCTGCGTCTTGGGGAAGGCGATCACGTCGCGGATGCTCTCGGCGCGGGTCATCAGGGTGATGAGCCGGTCCAGGCCGAAGGCCAGGCCGCCGTGGGGCGGGGCGCCGTACTGGAGCGCGTCCAGCAGGAAGCCGAACTTGGCTTGCGCGTCTTCCTTCGTGATCTTCAGCGCGCTGAAGACCTTGCTCTGCACTTCGGCGCGGTGGATCCGCACCGAGCCGCCGCCCAGCTCCCAGCCGTTGAGCACCATGTCGTAGGCCTTGGCGATGCAGCGGCCGGGGTCGGTGTCCATGTAGTCCTCGTCGCCGTCCTTCGGCGCGGTGAAGGGGTGGTGCACCGCGTTCCAGCGCTGGCCTTCGTCGTCGTACTCGAACATCGGGAAGTCGACCACCCAGAGCGGCGCCCAGACGTCGTCGAACAGTCCGTGCGACTTGCCGAACTCGCTGTGGCCGATCTTCACGCGCAGCGCGCCGATGGCGTCGTTGACGACCTTTTCCTTGTCGGCCCCGAAGAAGAGCAGGTCGCCGTCCTGCGCGCCGCTGCGCGACAGCACCTCGGCCACCGCCTTGTCGTGCAGGTTCTTGACGATCGGGCTCTGCAGGCCTTCGCGGCCCTTGGCCAGGTCGTTGACCTTGATCCAGGCCAGGCCCTTGGCGCCGTAGATCTTGACGAACTCGGTGTAGGCGTCGATCTCGCCGCGGCTCATGTCGCCGCCGCCGGGCACGCGCAGCGCGACCACGCGGCCGCCCTTGGTCGTGGCCGGCGCGCTGAAGACCTTGAAGTCGACGTCGCCCATGACGTCGGTGAGCTCGGTGAATTCGAGCTTGACGCGCAGGTCGGGCTTGTCGGAACCGAAGCGGTGCATCGCCTCGGCGTACTTCATGACCGGGTAGGCCGGCAGTTCCACGCCGATGGCGTTCTTGAAGACCGTGCGGATCATGCCTTCGAACATCGAACGGATCTCCTCCTCGGTCAGGAAGCTGGTCTCGATGTCGATCTGCGTGAACTCGGGCTGGCGGTCGGCGCGCAGGTCCTCGTCGCGGAAGCACTTGGTGATCTGGTAGTAGCGGTCGAAGCCGGCCACCATCAGCAGCTGCTTGAACAGCTGGGGCGACTGCGGCAGCGCGAAGAACATGCCGTCGTGCACGCGGCTGGGCACGAGGTAGTCGCGCGCGCCCTCGGGCGTGCTCTTGGTCAGCATCGGCGTCTCGACGTCGATGAAGCCGTTGGCGTCGAGGAACTTGCGCACCTCCATCGCCACGCGGTAGCGCAGGATCAGGTTCTTCTGCATCGCCGGGCGGCGCAGGTCGAGCACGCGGTGGGTCAGCCGGGTGGTTTCGGACAGGTTCTCGTCGTCGAGCTGGAAGGGGGGCGTGACGCTCGGGTTCAGCACCTCCAGCTCATGGCACAGCACTTCGATCTTGCCGCTGGTGAGGTTGGCGTTCTCGGTGCCTGCCGGGCGGGCGCGCACCTTGCCGACCACCTTCAGGCAGAACTCGTTGCGCACGCCCTCGGCGGCCTTGAACATCTCGGCGCGGTCGGGGTCGCAGACGACCTGGACCAGGCCTTCGCGGTCGCGCAGGTCGATGAAGATCACGCCGCCGTGGTCGCGCCGGCGGTGGGCCCAGCCCATCAGGGTGACGGTTTGGCCCATCAGCGTTTCGCTGACCAGTCCGCAGTAAGTGGTTCTCATGCTTGGTGGCTCCAGATTCAGATTTCGGTGGCTCGCCGGCCCCGGGGGCGGGGGAAGGGGCGCGGCGCTGGGTTGTGGCGGGCATGCGGCCTGGGCGCGGCCGCGGGCTGGAAGGCCATGCCGCCCGGGGGCGGGCATGGCCGGTTCAATTTCGCAAAACGTCGGCGGCGGCCGGGCGGGCCAGCGCCACCGAGGCGGGCGGCGCCACCACGCCCATCGAGATGACGTACTTCAGGGCTTCGTCGACGCTCATGTGCAGCGCGATCACTTCGCTGCGCGGCACCATCAGGAAAAAGCCCGAGGTGGGGTTGGGCGTGGTGGGCACGTACACGCTGAGGTAGTCGCCCTGCAAGTGCATCGCCGCCTCGCCGCCGGGCTTGCCGGTGACGAAGGCGATGGTCCAAGCGCCCTGGCGCGGGTATTGCACCAGCACGGCTTCCCGGAAAGCGTTGCCGCTGCTGGAAAACAGCGTGTCGGAGACTTGCTTGATAGAGCTGTAGATCGACTTGACGATCGGGATGCGGTGCACGATCTTGGCGCCCTGGGCCAGCGCCCACTGCCCCACCATGTTGGTGGCGAACATGCCGGTGAGCAGCAGGCCCAGCAGCATCACGACGACGCCCATGCCGGGCACTTCTTTCAGCCAGTCGAGCTTGGCGGCGAGCGACGCCGGCAGCACCGACTGGGCGGCGCCGATCATGAAGGTGAAGACGCCGTCCAGCAGCCCGTGCACCGAGTGCAGCAGCCAGATGGTGATGGCCAGGGGCAGCCACACCAGCAGTCCAGCGATCAGGTATTTCTTCACATCGGTCCTCGGTGGATGGTCTTGTCGGGGTTAGCCGGCCTTGGGCGGGCCGGCGGGCGCCGGGGCGCTGGGGGCGGGCGCGGGCGCGGTAGGCGCGGGCGATGCGGCCGGGCCGGGCGCGGCGGCAGGCGCAGCTTCCGGCTTGCCGGCGCCGGCGGTGTCGCCGCCGGCCGCCGGCGCGGCCGCGGATTCGCCATTCGCCGCGGGCGCGTTGGAGCCGCCCCGGAAATCGGTCACGTACCAGCCCGAGCCCTTGAGCTGGAAGCCGGCGGCGGTCACTTGTTTCTTGAATGCCTCGGCGCCGCAGGCGGGGCAGGTGGTCAGCAGCGGGTCGGAGACTTTCTGCAGCACGTCTTTCGCGTGGCCGCAAGCCTCGCAGCGGTAGGCGTAGATCGGCATGGCTGGGCCTTTTTTCTCTTCTTTAAGCTTTTGATTGCAAACGGAATAACCGTCAATTATAGGGAGGCGCGCGGGCACGGCGGCGGCGCGGGCCGCCGCCGTCCAGATGGGAACGCCGCCGGGCCGGGCGGGCTCGCCGGGGCGGTGGCTGCGCCGCGCCGCGCCGCGGCGCCGGGTCAAACCCGGGCGTCGACGCAGCCGGGCAGGGCGTGCAGGTCGATCGCGCGCGCCGCGCCGGCGATGGCGCAGTAGGGGGCCTGCACCAGGTAGGTGGGGATGCCGGCGAGGTAGGGGCCGAAGCGCCCTTTGGACTCGAAGCGGGCGCGCAGCGGCGAGCCCGGCAACTGGCCGGCCATCGCGGCCAGCACGCCGCCGGCCAGGTAGACCCCGCCGGTCGCGCCGAGCGTCAGGGCCAGGTCGGCGGCCACCGTGCCGAGGAAGGCGCAGAACATGGCCACCGTTTCGCGGCACAGCCCGTCTTCGCCGGAGGCGGCCAGGCGGGTGATGTCGGCGGCCCGCAGCGGCGCGGGCTGCCGGCCGTGCACGGCGGCCAGGGCTTCGTGCAGCAGCACCAGCCCCGGCCCGCTGAGCACGCGTTCCGCCGACACGTGCGGCCAGCGCCGCCACAGCCAGGCGATGACGGCGGCTTCTTGGGGGTCCGAAGCGGCCAGTGTGGCGTGCCCGCCCTCGCCGGCCAGCACCACGCAATGGCCGCCAGCGGGCAGCAGGCCCGACATCCCCAGCCCGGTGCCCGGGCCGAGCACCGCCACCGCGCCCGCGCGCGGCTCGCCGCCGCCGAGCTGCGAGCGCTCGTGGGGGCCCAGCAGCGGCACGCCGAGCGCGAGCGCGGTGAAGTCGTTGACCAGCAGCAGCCGTTCCAGGCCGAGGCCGGCGCGCACCGCCCGCGCCGAGAAGGCCCAGCGGTGGTTGGTCATGCGCACTTCGTCGCCGCTCAGCGGGTTGGCGATGCCCAGGCAGGCCTGGCGCGGGCGGGACCGCTGCGCGGCCAGGTAGGCCTCGGCCGCTTCCCGGGGCCCGGCGTGGTCCGCGCAGGCCAACACCTGGATGCGCGACGGCGCCTGCCCCGGGGCCTCGACGAGCCCGAAGCGGGCGTTGGTGCCGCCGATGTCGCCGACCAGGCGGGGATAGGCGGGCGTCGGCGGGAAGCAAGGCGTCACGGGCGTGTCTTTCAGCGGCGGGGATGGACGGGCGCGAGCGGGCCGCGGCCCGGCGAAGCGACTGAATCTAAGGCGCCGCCGGCGCGGGCGGATGACAAATGTTTCAGGCCCGGTTCACGGAAGAAACCCATGGAACGCGACCGGTTCATCAAAGAAATCGTGCGGACAGGCCCGGTTCCTACAGTCCATTTCGCCCCCGGACCGCCACCGCGGTCGGGGCGGCCGAGGCATCCACAGAAAGAGGCCGGCGCGGCGCAAGCGGCGGCGGCCCGACGACCGACAACATTGGAGACGACATGACACACCCCAGGACCCCCAGGCTGCTGGCGCTCGCGCTGGCGACGGCGGCTTTCGCGCCGGCCGCATCGATGGCGCAGACGCTGGAATCCTCCGGCTACTTCCGCGCCGGCCCCGGCGCCACCAAGAAGGACGCCGCCCGCGCCTGCTACGGCCTGGACGGCCCGGGCCTGAAGTACCGGCTGGGCAACGAATGCGACTACTACGGCGAGTTCCTCTTCACCTCCAAGTTCAAGAAGGAGGACCTCGAATACTCGATCAACCTGATGCCCACGCTCTACAACGGCGGCACCGACACCGGCTCCAGCAAGATGAGCATGGCCCAGATGTACGTCGAGGGCAAAGGCTTCGACTTCGCGCCGGCCACCACCTTCTGGGCCGGCAAGCGCTACTACCGCCGCGCCGACGTGCACATCGTCGACACCCACTACATCGACATGAGCGGCGTGGGCGCCGGCGCCAGCGGCATCGCCCTGGGCGGCTCGCCCTCGTCGCCCAAGCTCGCGCTCGGCTACTTCCGCAACGACGGCGGCGACACCGGCACGTCCAAGCTGCCCGGCTCGCGCCTGAACTTCGACTTCTACGACATCGGCGTCAATACGAACGGCAAGCTGCGCCTGCTGGCCACGCTGACCAAGGGCGACTTCACCGGCGGCGAGAGCGGCCTGGGCCTGACCGCCCAGCACATCCAGTCCGGCCTGCCCGGCGGCCTAGAGAACACCTTCTGGCTGCAGTACGCGCAAGGCTCGGCCGGCCTGAACGCCAACTTCGGCAACCTCGCCGCGCCTTCGGGCAACAAGAGCGTGCGGGTGATCGACAGCATCACCTGGCAGAGCGGCGCCTTCGGCGGCCAGGGCCAGGTGATGTTCCAGAACGACCGCACCGAGGCCGGGCTGAAGACCGATTCCTTCACCGTCGGCGGCCGCGCTTCTTACGCGCTGACGCGAAACTTCAAGCTGCTGGCCGAAGTGGGCCACTCCGAGAAGAAACCCGAAGGCGGCCAGACGCAGAAGCTCACCAAGTTCACCTTCGCGCCGACGCTGTCGACCGGGCCGGACTTCTGGAACCGGCCCGAGCTGCGGCTGTACGTGACCAAAGCGAAGTGGAACGACGCGGCCAACGCCGCCGCCGGCGCCAATGGCGTCACGGGCATCGGCGACGGCAAGACCTCGGGGACGAGTTTCGGGGCCCAGGTGGAAGTCTGGTGGTGATGGGCGCCGGCCCGGCCCATGGCCGGGCCGCGGCGCGGACCCCGCCGCAGCCCATGCGTTTCCTCACCGGCCTGTCGATCGGCCGCAAGCTCGCGGCGGCCTTCGCCTTCGTGCTGGCGCTGATGGCGGCGCTCGGCGGGTTCGCCGTCTGGCAGCTCGGCCGCTTGAACGCTCAATCGGCACAACTCGCCCAGGTGCGCCTGCCCGGAGTGCGCGAGTCGCTGTCGATGGGCGAGATGGCGTCGCGCTACCGCATCGACCAATACCGACTCGTGGCCGCGTCGGCGGCCGAGCGCGAACCGGTGCGCCTTCGCATGGCGGCGCTGCTCGCGGCCTTCGAGGCGCACCGCGCGCTCTATGAGGCCGGCATCGCCGGGCCGGAGGAACGCACCCTGTTCGACCAAGCCATCGCCGAGTGGCAGGGCTACGCCAAGGTCAGCCGGGAAGTCGACGAGAACGTGCGGGCCGGCATGTTGATCGAGGCGCGCGACCTGCTCGGCGCCGAGGGCCTGGAGCGCTTCGAGGCCGTCTCGGCCGCGCTGCGCCGGCTGTCCGCCCACAACGACGAGCGCGCCAATGCCGAAGCGCGGCGCGGCCAGGCGCTCTATGCGGTGAGCCGGGGCTTGATCTGCGCGGCGCTGCTGTTGGCGATTGGCCTGGCGGCGCTGCTGGCCTATGCGGTGGCGCGCTCCATCACCGCGCCGCTCAAGCGGGCCGTGGGCCTGGCGCAGGCGGTGGCCGGCGGCGACCTCACATCCACCTCTGAGGAAGGCGGCGGCGGCGACGAGCTTTCGCAATTGACGCGGGCCCTGAACCTCATGGTGGGCCAACTGCGGCGCCTGGTGCTGGCGGTGCGCGAGGGGGTGGCCTCCGTCAGCGCCGCGTCGGGCGAGATCGCCAGCGGCAACCAGGATTTGAGCGACCGCACCGAGCAGGCCGCCTCGCGGCTGCAGTCCACCGCCAGCCGCATGGACGGCCTGACGCGCGCCGTCTCCCAGTCGGCCGACACCGCCGACCGCGCCGACCGGCTCGCCCAACAAGCGGCGCGCGCCGCCGAGGCCGGCGGCGAGATGGCCGGCCAGGTCATCGGCAGCATGGCGCAGATCACGGCCTCTTCGGCGCGCATCGCCGAGATCATCGGCGTGATCGACGGCATCGCCTTCCAGACCAATGTGCTGGCGCTCAACGCCGCGGTCGAGGCCGCGCGCGCCGGCGAGCAGGGCCGCGGCTTCGCGGTGGTGGCCGAGGAGGTGCGCACGCTGGCCCGCCGGTCCGCCGAAGCCGCCAAGGAAGTCAAAGGCCTGATCGAGGATTCCACCGCCGCCGTGACGGACGGGGCCGCCAAGGTGGGCCAGGCCGGCCGGAGCATGGACGGCATCCAGGAATCCGTGCGCCAGCTCGCCAGCCTGATGGCCGGCTTGCGCGCCGCGGCGCACGAGCAGCGCGGCGGCGTCGGGGAGGTCAACGACGCGGTGGCGATGCTGGATGCGGCCACTCAGCGCAACGCCGCGCTCGTCGAAGAGTCCGCCGCGGCCGCCGCAATGCTGCGCGACCAGGCGGCGCGGCTGCAGGCGCTGGTCGCCGTGTTCCGGGTGGGATGAGGGGCGCCCTACGTGCCCGTCCCGGCCACGGTCTCGGAGGGCGGGAAAAGCAAAGCGCGGGGGACCACGAAGCGGGCGCCATGGGGCACCGTCCACTCGAGGCGCAGGCCGGCGGCGGCGTGCCGCGGCAGGGCAGGGACTTCGATGACGATCGGCGCATAACGCCCGGCGGCCAACTCCACGTCGGCGCTCCCGCCTTGCGCCACCACGGTTTGCCGCGCCACGCGGACGGTCGCATCCGCGATGCCGAGGTGGAACCGGTAGCGCCCGCTCACCGGGGGTTTGACCCAGCCGGTCCAACGCACGGAACCGGGGCGTCGCAGCGCGGCGGTCGGTCGCCATTCCAGGGAATCGTCGAAATCAATGCCTCGGTCATTGCGCACGAGCCCGGCCTGGCCCCGGAAACCCGGCAGCTCGAAGTACTCGCCGCGCAGGCCCATGCCCACGGGGTTGGCGCCGCTGCACAGGCTGCCCCGCAGGGCGGACCAGGCCAGTTCGCCTTCGGCGAGGCCCTGGGGAGCGGCCACGGCGCTGGGGCCTGCGGGCGGCGGACCGTCTTGCCGCAGCGCCAATGACAAGGCCAGGAGCGCCGCCGCTGCAGGCCATGAAACTTGGCGGGTGGCGGCAGCGCGGTCGGCACCGGGCATCCGGGCCCTGAGCGTCGAGGGGTGCGTCTTCATAGGGACGGCATGGCCGGCCGGAGCTTCGATCGCGCGGCGGGCCGCGACCTTCCTCCCGGTTCCTCCGGCGCCCACGGGTGTCAATAAATCATGTCACCGTCGCCGAGCAAGTGGGCGTGGCAGTCGGCCCCTTTGCGGATGCAGTTCTTGACGATCCTGCCCATGATGGCTTCATTCCAGCCGAAGATCACGTCGCCATGGCCCGAGTGGCCGGCCTGCCCCTGGTACACGTCGGAAGACAGGCGCCAGTGCGACGATTCGGCGGCGTCCTTCACCCGGTAGTGGACGTTGAAAGTCAGCTGCGGCAGCGCGACAGGGTGCGAGGCGGGGCAGCCGTTGCTCGCGTAGGCCATGTGGCTCTTGTGGTCGGGGCTGTCGAGGTTGACGCCGTCCCAGCACTGAGGGAAGAAGACTTCCATCAGCAGGTCCGTTCCCACCCTGCAATCCGACCGCATGCCCTTGTGGGGGGCTTCGTTGGTGTTCGACGGGTCGGTCACCGTGCCTTCGAAGCACCTCCATCGGTAGGCGGCGCCCCACTGCGGCGGCGCCGTGTTCCTCGGGTCGCCGGCGACGATCCGCAGGCCCCGCGGCACGGGCTGGACGTCCGCTGCCCGCACTCCGCCGAAGCCCGTCTTGTAGTAAGCGACGTTGGTTTCCGGCGCCACGGGCGCGCCGGTCCGCATGTCGATGACCGAAGGCACCCAGTACTTGCTGTGGTTGACCCCGGTGCCGCCGTTGCAGGTCGTGTTGCTCCTCGACAGGTCGTCGGCGGTCAAGGTCAGCGCGCGCGTCGTGGCGCCGAAGAATGTGTGCAGGTGCGACTTCCTCGCCTGGCCCGGGTAGATGATCTGGTCGTTGAAGTCGAAATGGGCTGTGGCGCACGCGATGCGGAATTCGCCGGAGAACTCCGGCTCCCTGCCCGGTGTCGGCATCTCGCTCGTCGGCATGATGCGCTGCGTCGAGAAACCGGGGTTGGCCGGCGGCAACGGGTCCTTGCCGTGCCCCGGCGGCATGTCGACCACCGGCGGTTCGCCCACCGGCGGCTTCGGGGGCGGCGCGTCGCCGCTGGCGACGTACTTCTCGCACACGTTGGGCACGCCGGGCGCGGGGTCCTGGCCGAACATGGGCGTGGTGCACCACTGGTTGGGCCCCGTCATCGCGCGCTGCACCCACTGCGTGCCGGCGCCGTAGCGCACGGTGTGCGTGCCGTCCAGGTTGAAGGGCCCGTCCTGTGTCGCGACACGGACCCAGGCGGCGACCGCCGTTGGCGCCAGGGTGAACACTTGACAGGCTTTCTTGACGCCGGGAGCGGGGTCGCCGCCGAACATCTGCGCGGTGCACCATTGGCCGGGGCCGGTCATGCCGCGCTGTTTCCAGGCATCGCCCGCGCCATAGCGGACGGTCCGCATGCCGCTCAGGTTGAACGGGCCGCCTTCCTGGGCCACCGTTGTCCAGGTGCCGCTGGCGCCCGTCGCCGCTTGGCCGAACGCCAGCGCGGTTGCAAGCCCCAGCCCCGCAAAAACAATCGTCTGCTTCATCTCATCTCCCTCGAAAAATGGGCAAGCCGCCCACGGACACCCGGCGTCGGGGCCGGCTGGCGCACGGGGCGGCGCCGGCTTCTCTTTGCATGGCCGTCGGTCACGGCCGGCAAGCCATGGCGCGTCGCGTTGACGCTGAAGTGACAATGATTTTCAATTTATCTGAATTTTTTGGTTCAACATTTCAAATGTTTCAGCGCCGGGCCGACCGCTCGATGCCCGGTGTCGGGTCGGCACACCGCGCCGCGACTACTTCCACTGCCCATTCCCCCCGATCCTCAACAGCGCCTTCTCCATCTGCGCCGCGGCGTGGGCAGGCGACACCCGCCCCGAAAGCGCTCCGTGCACCGCCTGCGCCACCGCCTGGCTGACTTCGAAGTAGCGCTCGCCGGTGGACCCGGCCGGCCGCGCGCTCGCGAAGGCCAGCACGCCGAACAGCTCGCCCATGAAGGGGTTGGCCTTGAGGATGTCGTTGTCGGCGTACAGCGGCCAGAGCGTGGGGTTGAACGAGCCCTGGATGGCGCGGGCCTTCTGCACCTCGGCGCTGGTGAGGTGCATGACCAGGTCGGCGGCCACCCCGGGGTGGCGCGAATAGCGCGACACCGCGAGCTGCTGGCCGCCCAGCGTGGCGCCGAAGCGGCCGTCGCGGCCCCCGTGGCGCGGCAGCACCGTCACGCCGACCTTGCCCTTGACCGGGCTGCCCGCCGCTTGCGACAGCGCCCAGGCGTAGGGCCAGTTGCGCATGAAGACGGCGTTGCCGGACTGGAACACCGCGCGGGCGCCTTCCTCGTCGAAGTCCAGCACCTCCTTCGGCGAGACGGTGCCGACCCAGCCCACCGCCGTGCGCAGCGCCTGCACCGCCTGGGGGCTGTTGACGGTGACGCGGCCGCCCTGGTCGACGAAGCCGCCCGCACCGTGTGTCACCCACCATTCCAGCGCGTTGCAGGTCAGGCCCTCGTATTCGCGGCCCTGCCACACGTAGCCCCACATCGCCGTCTGACCGGCCGCCCGTTCCGCGGCCTGCACCGCCTGGGCGGCGGCGGTGAGTTCCTCCCAGGTGCGGGGCGTCTTCAAGCCGTGCCTGAGCAGCAGGTCCTTGCGGTAGAACAGCAGCCCCGCGTCGAGGAACCAGGGCATGGCCACCAACCGGCCGCCCACCGTGTTGTTGGCCACGGCGCCGCCGAGGTGCTGGCTCTCCACCCCTTTCGAATAGGGCTTGAGGTCGACGAGGTGCATCTGCAGCATGCCGGTCCACGGCGCGTCGATCTGCAGCACGTCGATGTCGCCGGACTTCTGCTCCAGCGCTTGCCTGTATTGCCGCAGCCGCTCGCTCGCGTTGGGGTGCGCCGGCACCACGGTGGCGCTGTGGCCGGTGCGGGCGGCCCAGTCCCGCACCGCGTCGCGGCACAGGGCGATTTCCTGTTCGGCGCCGGCGCATTGGACCTTGAGGGCTGCGGCGAAACCGGACAGCGGTGCGGCGATGGCCATGATGGCCGCGGTGACTGCGATGGCTACCCTCCGGGCAGGGTAGGCGTGTGGGTTCATGGCGTCACTCCTCATGCGTGGTGGACTGGCTTGTGTCTGTGCCGCCCTTCACCCCACCCTTCTCCCCGTGCCGGGGGCGAGGGAGCCAACGGCCTGCCTGGTGCTTGGCGGAGGTTTCGGCCCCCCCGCTCCCGCCCGCGGGGGGGGGGCGGGGGGGGGGGGGGGGTGGGGAGATCAAACCCCCACCGGCCACG
>CBIHOD010000048.1:0-29830 GCA_966211815.1 uncultured Burkholderiales bacterium | reverse complement strand
ATGCGGACGTCTTCCACATAGCGGATCAAGCCGGGCCATTGCTCGAGGAGGTAGGTGAACGCCTTGCCGAGACCGCTCTGGGGCAAGTAGCGGGGGGGCCGCCCCCCCAAGGCAGCGTGGGTAAGGGGGGGGGTGGGGGGGCTCCCGGGCGCCCCCCCCCCACGTTTTCAAACCGGGGGGGGGGCGCCGTCAATCCGGGGGGGGGGGGCCCGGGGTTGGGGGGGGCGCCGGGGGGTGGCCCCCCCCCCACGCCTGGCGCGTCCGCCTCGCCTTTATTCCTTCCTCAGCTTGAGCAGGCTGACCTGCGCGAAAGCCATCGCCACGTCCAGGTCGAGGAATTCCTGGAAGTCCTTCCCGGTCAGCCAGGCTTGTTGCCAGGAGTTGGCGGCCAGCGCCTCTTTCCACGACGCGTGCTGGGTGGCCCTGAAGACCGCGTCGCGCAAGGCGTCGACCTGCGCCGGCGAGATGCCGCGGCCGGCGAACACGCCGCGCCAGTTGGTCAGGTCGACGTTGATGCCCTGCTCGCGCATCGACGGGATGCCGAAGCTGCTCTTGAGGGAGGTGACGCCCAAAGCGCGCACCTCGCCGCCTTGCAACGCCTTCTTCAGCTCCCCGTAGCCGGAAACAGCCGCCTGGGCGCGGCCCTCGGCCAACGCCTTGAGCATGTCGCCGCCGCCGGCGAAAGGCAGGTACCTGAGCCGGGCCAGGTCGGCCCCGGCGGCGCGCGCCAGCATCGCGGTGCACATGTGGTCCACCCCGCCGGCGCCGCCGCCTGCGATGCCGACCGCGGCGGGGCGGTCCCTCAGGGCGCGCATGAGGCTGGCGCAGTCCCTGTACGGCGAATCCGTGGGCACGATCAGCACGAGCAGGTCGGTGCTCAAGCGGGCGACCGGCGCGACCTGGCGCAGGTCGACCGCCGGCCGGTTCAGCGCGATCGAGCCGATCATCACGAGGCCGCTGACGATCAAGGCCTTCGGGTTGGCGCTGTAGCGGTCCACGAAGTCGGGCAGCCCGACCAGGCCGCCCTGCCCGCCCTTGTTGTCGTAGGCCACTTCCGCCGCCTGCCCCGAGCCCACCAGGGCCGCGCCCAGCGCGCGGCCGGTGGCGTCCCAGCCGCCGCCGGGGTTGGCGGGGATGTAGACGTTCATCCGGTCGAAAGCGGCGGCGTGCGCCGCCGGCGCGGCGGTGCCGAGCAGCGCGCCGGCGCCCGCCAGGCCCGCCCAGGCGCCGCAGCCTATGAACCGGCGCCGGTCGATGAGCGTCATGCTTGGCCCTCCTCTTCTTGCGGTGACGCCTGAGACGCGGCCTGGTCCGGGCCGGCGTCGGCTTCCTGAGCCAGGCGGAAACGGTCGACCAGCAGGCTCAGCCGGCCGGCCTGGTCCTTGAGGCTCTGCGCGGCCGCGGCGCCCTGCTCGACCAGGGCGGCGTTCTGCTGCGTCATGGCGTCCAGCTGCACCACCGACTGGTTCACCCGCTCGATCTCGCGGGCTTGCTGGTCGGCGGCGTGCGTCATCTCGCCGACGATGCCCGTCACCTGCTGCGTGGCATGCACGATGGCCGACATCGTCTGCCCGGCCTGGCGCACCAGCTGCGACCCGCCCTCGACGCGGCTGACGCTTTCCACGATCAGCGCCTTGATCTCCTTGGCCGCCTCGGCGCTGCTGCTGGCCAGGGCGCGCACCTCGCCGGCCACCACCGCGAAGCCGCGGCCCTGTTCGCCGGCCCGCGCCGCCTCGACGGCGGCGTTGAGCGCCAGGATGTTCGTCTGGAAAGCGATGCTGTCGATCACGCCCGTGATGTCCGAGATCTTGCTGGAGCTGGCGTTGATGCTGTCCATGGTCTGCACCACCCGGCCCACCACTTCGCCGCCGCCCACGGCGCCTTCGGCCGCGGATTTCGCGAGCTGGTCCGCCTGGCGGGACGCCTGCGACGACTGTGCGATGGCGTCGGACAGCTGCTGGATCGACGACGACGCCTGCTGCAGGTTGGCGGCGGCGCGCTCGGTGCGCTGGCTCAGGTCGAGGTTGCCGCTGGCCACTTCGGTGCTGGCCAGCAGGATCGAGCCGGCCGACACGCGCACCTCGCCGACGAGCTGGCGCAGGCCTTCCTGCATGTGCTGCAGCGCGCGCGACAGCTCGGCCAGCTCGTCGCGCCCGCGGCCGTCGTCCTCCAGCGATTGGCCGAGGTCGCCGTGGGCGATGCGCTGGGCCATCGCCTTGGCCGCGTCCAGCGGCCGGCAGATGAGCTCGATGTTGATCCAGGTGAGCGGCCCGGTGAGGCACAGCGCCACCGCCACGGCCGCCGCCAACAGCACGATCACCAGCCGCGAGGCGGCGTCGACGCGGCCGACGCCGGCGTCGAAATTGGACTGCAGCTGGACAGCCAGCGCCGAGGCGGCGGTGTCGGCCGTCTGGAACAGCGGGACCAGCGGCTCCATCGCCGTCGCGGCGAAGAACGGCGCCTGGTAGGCCACCTCCTCCACCAGCTTCTTCGCGATCGGAGCGAAGGCTTGTTCGACGGCTTGCAGGGACTGGACCGTGTCGTCCAGCAGGCGGCGTTCCGCGCCGCCCTGCACGAGCTGGCCGATCTGCCCGGCGTGGCCCTGCGCCCGGCCGAAGGCGTCGCGCCAGGCCGCGTAGGACTTGCGCGCCTCCACGGTGGTTTCGCAGAAGATCACCATGTCGCGCTCGTGCTTGCGCAGCTCGCTCACGGCCAGGCGCAGCAGCGTCACCTCGTTCAGCGCCTTGGCGTCCCGCGAGACCAGGGCGGAAGTGACGTTGCGCGCGTGCCACTGGGCCGCGATGCCCACCGCGCCGAGCAGCAAGAGGGCCAGGGCGGTGACGGCGAACACGGCCACCAGGCGCTGCCGGATGCTGAAGCGGCGGACGGCCGGTAGGCCGGAAACCCATGTCATGGTTGCCTTTTCCTTTGCCAAAGAACGAACCCCGGCCGGCGACCGGCAAAGCGCCGCCCGGGCCGGCTGCGCGGCCGGCTTGTCAGTCAGGGTTTCGGGATGGGGTTGGGGTCACCCGGGGGCGCCGGGGGGCGGCGCCCCCGGGCGCCGGGGTGGGCGCCGCGCTAGACCTTGCGCGGCTCCAGGGGGGGCATCGCCTGCTTCTCGCGACGCAGCTTGACGCGGCGCCAGACCCAGGGCGCCACGAGGATGGTCGCCACGCAAGCCAGCAGGACGGCCGACATCGGGCGCGTCACGAACACCGACCAGTGGCCTTCGCCGATGGCCAGCGCGTTGCGCATCTGCGCTTCGGCGATGGGCCCAAGGATCATGCCGATGATCACCGGCGCATTGGAGAAGTCGAAGCGCCGCATCAGCACGCCCAGCACGCCGAAGCCGAGCATGATGTAGAGGTCGAAAGCGCTCTGGCGCATGCCGTAGACACCCACCGTGGCGAAGATCAGGATGCCGGCGTACAGCGGCGCCTTCGGGATCCTCAGCAGCTTGACCCACAGGCCGACCAGGGGCAGGTTCAGCACCAGCAGCATCACGTTGCCGATGTAGAGCGAGGCGATCATCGCCCACACCAGCGCCGAGGACGTCTGGAACAGCTGCGGCCCGGGCTGGATGCCGTAGTTCTGGAAGGCGTTGAGCATGATGGCCGCAGTCACCGAGGTCGGGATGCCCAGCGTCAGCAGGGGGATCAGGGTGGCGGTGATGGCCGAGTTGTTGGCCGACTCGGGCCCGGCCACGCCTTCGATCGCGCCGGTGGTGCCGAACTCCTCGGGGTTCTTGCTGAGCTTGCGCTCGGCGGCGTAGCTCAGGAAGGTCGGGATCTCGGAGCCCCCCGCCGGGATGGTGCCGAAGGGGAAGCCGATGAAGGTGCCGCGCAGCCAGGCCGGCCAGGAACGGCGCCATTCCGTCGGCGTCATGTGCACGCCCTTGCCCATCGAATTGAGGCTGGACTTCATGCGGCCCTCGTACATCGCGGCGTAGAGCGTCTCGCCGACCGCGAACAGGCCCACCGCCACCAGGACCACCTCGATGCCGTCCATCAACTCGGGCACGCCGCCGGTGTAGCGTTCCGAGCCGGTGATCTGGTCGATGCCGACCAGGCCGATGGCCAGGCCGACGAAGAGCGAGGCCAGGCCGCGCAGGGTGCTCTGGCCGAGCACGGAGCTGACGGTGGTGAAGGCCAGCAGCATCAGGCAGAAATATTCGGGCGGGCCGAGCTTGACGGCGTAGTTGGCCAGCACCGGCGCGAACAGGGTGACCAGCACCGTGGCGATCGTGCCCGCGATGAAGGAGCCGATCGCGGCGGTGGCCAGCGCCGCGCCGGCGCGGCCGTTCTTGGCCATCTTGAAGCCTTCCAGCGCGGTGACCATCGAGCCGGTCTCGCCCGGCGTGTTCAGCAGGATCGAGGTGGTCGAGCCGCCGTACATCGCGCCGTAGTAGATGCCGGCGAAGAAGATCATCGACGCGGTCGGCTCGACCTGCGAGGTGATGGGCAGCAGCATCGCCACGGTGACAGCCGGGCCGATGCCCGGCAGCACGCCGATCGCCGTGCCGATGAAGCAGCCGGCGAAGGCCCACAACAGGTTGACCGGCGTGGCGGCGGTGGCGAAGCCGCCGATGAGGTGGTGGAGGATTTCCATGGTGTACTACTCGACGGTGTGGGGTGGGGACGGGGCCTTGTCAGATCCAGCCGCTGTCGGTGAGGCCGGGCAGGTGGATGGACAGCCCTTTGCTGAACATCCAGTAGACCGGCGCGGAAATCGCCAGGCCCACCGCGGCATCCTTCAATGTCGCCGCCAGGCCGCCGCCGGGCCGCCCTTCCGCGACACGCAGGCCGCGCACCGCCAGCAGGAAGCACAGCGCGCAGCTCAGGATGAAACCGATCCGGGTGACGAGCAGCGCGTTGAGCACGATGGCGCCGACCACCCAGGCCACCGCCGGCCAGTCGGCCTTCTCGGCGCCGGAAGGCTCTTCGATGTTGCGCAGGCCGCCGGTGGCCACTTCCCACAGCAAACCCAAGCCGCACAGCAGCAGGCCCGCGGCCACCAGCCACGGCATGAAGTTGGGACCGACGCCGGCGTAGCCGGCTTCGGAGGAGATCGAGCGCGCGCCCAGGCCCAGCACGGCGGCCAGGGCGATCACGCCCAGGCCGATCAATCCTTGGTGTTTCAACGGGTTCGGCATGAGGGACTCCCAGGTTGCCTTGATGGGGTGTGGGGCGGCGCCCTTCCCGCGGAGGGAAGCGGCGCCGATGGCCGGCGGGCCCGCGCCCGCCGACGGACGTCAGACCATTCCGGCCTTGACCATCGTCGCGCGCAGCGAGGCGAAGGAATCGTCGACGAAGGTCTCGAACTCCGGCCCCGCCAGCACCGCCGGCGTCCAGTCGTTCTTGGCCAGGGCTTCCTGCCAGGATTTGGACTTGGTGGCCTTGACGACCATGTCGGTCAGCGTCTTGCGCTGCTCCAGCGTGATGCCGGCGGCGCCGTACACGCCGCGCCAGTTGCCCAGCTCGACATTGATGCCCTGCTCCTTCAGCGTGGCCACGTCCAGGCCTTTCACCCGCGAAGGCGCGGTGATGCCGATGGCGCGCATCTTGCCCGCCTGGATGTACTGGGCGAACTCGCTGTAGCCGCTGCCGCCCACCGTGACGTTGCCGCCCAGGATGGCGGCCACGGCTTCGCCGCCGCCGCGGAAAGGCACGTAGTTGATGCGCGACGGGTCGACGCCGACCTCGCGGGCGATCATCGCCGCGGCGATGTGCTCGGTGGAGCCGCGCGAACCGCCGCCCCACTTGACGCTTCCGGGGTCCTTCTTCATCTGCTCGACCACGTCCTTCATGGTCTTGAAGGGGGAGTTCTCCGGCAGCACGAACACGCCGTACTCGGTGGTCAGGCGCGCGATCGGGGTCACCTGCGACAGCGCCACCGGCGGCTTGCTGGTGATCATGCCGCCGAGCATCACCGCGCCCATGACCATCAAGGCGTTCGGATCGCCCTTGCTGGCGTTGTAGAACTGGGCCAGGCCGATGACGCCGGCCGCGCCGCCCTTGTTCTCGTACGTGACCGAGCTGGCCACGCCCGACTCCTGTAGCGCGGCGCCGAGGGCGCGGCCGGTGCCGTCCCAGCCGCCGCCGGGGTTGGCGGGAATCATCATCTTCAGGTTGGCGGAGGCCCATGCGGTGGAAGGCAGGGCATGGGCCGCCGCGGCGGCCAGCATCGACTTGATGAATGTGTCACGGCGCATGTTGTCTCCTTTTGTTATCGGACAGGGCAAATGATCCGCCTCGGACCTTTCAATTGCCTGTCCCCGACACTAGGGGAAACGCTAGGCTTCCACAAGGCGTCAAAGCCCTAGGGTCGCTCGGACAGCCCCCCGGAAGTGACAACATGCAACTGCTTTTGATCGAAGACGACACCGCGATGCAGACCACCCTGCAACGCGCTTTCGAAAGGCGCGGCATCAAGACCGCCACCTGCGGCGACGGCGCGCGCGCGCTGGAGCACTGGACCGCCACCAACCCGGACGTGGTGGTGCTGGACCTGAGCCTGCCCGGCCTGGACGGGTTGCTCGTGCTGGGCCAGGCGCGCGAGCGCGGCCTGAAGACCCCGGTGCTGATCCTGACGGCGCGCGGCACCGTGGGCGACAAGATCCTCGGCCTGAACACCGGCGCCGACGACTACCTGCCCAAGCCCTTCGACCTGGACGAGCTCGAGGCCCGCGTGCGCGCGCTGGCCCGTCGCCAGGAGGCCGCGCTCAGCAGCGGCAGCCCGTCCGGCGGGGCGCAGCCCGGCGCGGCGTACAAGCCCTTCTGCGGACTGCGCCTGGACCCCAACAGCCACGCCGTCTACCTGAACGACGAGATCCTCGACCTGACGCCGCGCGAAAACGCGCTGCTGCGCGCCCTGCTGGCCAAGCCGGGCACCGCCATCGCCAAGGAGCGGCTGTTCGAATGGGTGTTCCCCGACCAGGCCGAGGTGCAGTTCGACGCCATCGAGGTCGTGGTGTACCGGCTGCGCAAGAAGCTGCAGGGCACGCACGCCCAGATCGTCACGCTGCGCGGCCTGGGCTACCTGCTCAAGCAGCAGCCCTCCGCGGCATGAAGGGGCCCCGCTCCCTGCGGACGCAGCTGCTGCTGGGCATCCTGCTGCCGGTGACGCTGCTGGTGGCCGTCAACGCTTTCAGCCTGTACCGGCAGGCCCTGCTCGCCGCCGACACCGCCTATGACCGCACCCTGCTCGCCTCGGCCAAGACCATCGGCGAGCAACTGGAGGTGGCCGAGACCGCCGAGGGCCTGGCGCTCAACGCGACCGTGCCGTACTCGGCGCTCGAAGCCTTCGAGGCCGACAACCGCAGCCGCATCTTCTACAAGGTGTCGGGCTTCCACGGCGAGACCGTCTCGGGGTTCGCCGACATGCCGCCGCGCCGCGGCAAGGCGCGGACCGAGCGCGGCCCCTACGCGGCCCTCGTCGATTTCTACGAAGACAGCTACCGCGGCGAGCCGGTGCGCATGGCGGTGCTGCTGCAGCCGGTGTCGGGCACCGCCGGCGCGGGCATGGCGACCATCCAGGTGGCCGAGACGCTCGAACTGCGGCGCACGCTGGCGCGCCGCATCCTGCTCGACACGGTGTGGCGGCAGGCCGCCCTGATCGCGGTGATCGTGCTGGTGGTGCTGGTGGCGGTGCAGCTGGCGACGCGGCCGGTTCGGCTGCTCAGCGAACAGATGAGCCGGCGCGCGGCCTCCGACCTGTCGCCGATACGCGGCCATGACAGCCCGCGCGAACTCTCGCCGCTGCTGGCCGCCACCAACCAGGTGATGGACCGCCTGCAGCACCTGCTCAACCACCAGAAACGCTTCGTGCGCGACGCCTCCCACCAGCTGCGCACGCCGCTGGCGGTGCTCAAGACCCAGGTGCAGTCGGCGCTGCGCGGCGACGTCGACCCGCACCAGGCGCTGCAGGAGATCAAGCTCACCGTCGACCGGGCGACGCAACTGGCCAACCAGATGCTCGCGCTGGCCAAGGTGGAGCAGTTGCGCCAGCAGGACGACGCGCCCGTGCTCGACTGGGCGGAGGTGGCGCGCGCGGTGGCGCTGGACCTGGCCGCGCTGATCGCCGAGCAGCAGCTGGACTTCGACATCGAAACCTCGCCCAGCCCGGTGCGCGCCCACGAATGGGCCTTGCGCGAGCTGACGCGCAACCTGCTGCACAACGCCATCGCCCACACGCCGGCGCTGGGCCGGCTCAGCGTGCGGGTGGCGACCGAGGGCGGCGAGGCGCGGCTGCTGATCGCCGACAGCGGCCCCGGCATTGGCGCCGAATTGCGGCAACGGCTCTTCCAGCCTTTCGCGACCGGGGGCAGCGGCACCCGGCGCGGGTCGGGCCTGGGCCTGGCCATCTGCGGAGAGATCGTGCAGAGCCTGGGCGGGCGGATTTCGCTCGTCAACCGGGAAGAAGGCGGCGCCGTGGCCGGCCTGGACGCGGTCGTCGCGCTCAAGGCCTCTTGAAGCGGCCGCTGCGCCGGGCCCGCGCTTGGCGGACAATCTCGCGGCCGCGCACCCTGCCCTTGCAACCTGCCCGCGGCGCACCCGGAACATGACGACCAAGAACCACAAACCACCGCAGCGGCGGCCCCAGGGCCCGGCCGCGGACAACGAAGGCGGCGGCGGCGTGCGCCTGGACAAATGGCTTTGGGCCGCACGTTTCTTCAAGACGCGCAGCCTGGCCGCCGAAGAGATCGACAAGAACCGGGTGCAGGTCAACGGCCTGGTCGCCAAGGCCTCGCGCGAACTGAAGGTCGGCGACACGGTCGAGCTGCGCCAGAACCAGGTGGCCCGCGCCGTCGTGGTCCGCACATTGAGCGCCCAGCGCGGCTCGGCCACCATCGCCCAGGGCATGTTCGAAGAAACCGCGGAAAGCATTGCCCGGCGCGAATTCGCCGCCCAGCAGCGCCGGCTCGCGCCGGAGCCGGCCCGGGCGATCGAACAAGGCCGGCCCACCAAACGCGACCGGCGCAAACTGGTCGACTGGAACCGCTGGAGCGCTTCGGCCGACAGCGACGATCCGGGCCGACGTTGAACCTGCCCGCCCGAGTCTTCCGCGCGTGCGCCGCTGGCGGCATGCGCCTCGCCCGGCCGTCACAAGGCGCCCGCCATCTCCAGGAAGTTCGCGACAGCGGGGAAATCCAACTCGGCTCCGCTCACCAGCGCCCCATCCACATGGCGCGTCGCCAGCAGCGCCTGGGCGGTCCGGACATGGGGTGCCATGCCGCTGAGTATCGGGATGACGGTGCTGAGCGCATTGCCGCCGTGCGGGTTCATCTCGATGAGGTGCCGGATCATCCGGTGGGCCTCTTCCACCGCGCCGGGTGTCGCGGCGTCGCCGACCTCATGCGCCCAGACCGGCTCGTACACCAGGCTCACGCGCTGGCAGTCCCGTTTGCCGCGCTTCAGGACCGCCGCGACCTGTTGCTGCAACACACGGCGGGTCTTGCCTTCGTCGCGTTCCGCCTCGGTTTCGCCCAGGCAGACGACGGGCGAAAGCTGGCTGGCCAAGGCGCGCTCGACCTTGTCCGCCATCGACTCGTTGGTTTCGCCGTGGTGCCGGCGGCGGTCTGAATGGTTCAACAGGACGTGGGTGGCGCCCAGGTCGCGCAGGAGTTGCGCCGGCACCTCGCCCGTGAAGCCGCCTTTGGCGTGCCGGGAGCAGTCCTGGGCCCCGATGCCGACCGCCGTCCCGGCGAAAGCGCGCACGGCGTGGTCCAGCAGAGGACAAGGGACGAACAGCACCACCTCGGCATTGAACCGGCGCCCCTTCAACGTCGCCGCGCAAAGGTCGATCGATGCCCGCGAGCCCTCCATGCGCCAGTTGAAGAAAACCTTCCGCGTACACAGCATGCGATGCGCCCTGTGGAATGGTCGACGAAGGGGCTCAGGTGACCAACTTGCCGTCGCGGTTGTAGACCGTGAGGCTGACGAAGGCTTTCGGATTGGGCCTGGAGGACCGCCACTGGCCCACGAAGTCGCCGAAATCCCGCGGTGGGGCGCTGTCCAGTGCCTCCGCGACGCCCGCGGGGGAGAAAGCCTTGGCCCGCTTGAGCGCATCCACCAGCATGGTCGCGCTGAGCCACGCCTCCATGCCGTGGAAGGACGGCCGCAGGCCGTGGCGCTCGCAAAACGCGCGGTGCTGCCGGCTGGCCGGTGACACGTCGGACAAAGGGAAAGGCACGACCTGGGTCACCGAGATGCCGGAAACCAGCGGCCCCAGCATCTCGACCAAGCCCTGGCTGCCCACCGTGGACAAGGTGTAGAAGTAGCCCTTGAAGCCCGCCTCGCGGACGGCGCGCACGAACCTGGCCGTCGCGACGTAATTGCTGCCGAGGATGATGGCTTCCGGCCGGCGCGCCATCACGACGGCCACCGCCCCCGGGACACTGTATTCGCCGCCCTCCCTGTCGATGCTGGTGAAGGTGGCGCTGGCCCGCTGCTGCGGGCTCAGCGAGTCGAGCAGGGTGTCGCGCAGCTCCCAGCCGAGGAAGTTGTACTCGTAGACCAGGGCCAGGCGCGTCACGCCGACGGTCTCGGTGTGTCGGACGATGTAGCGCACTTCGTCGGCGTGGCTGGCGCGGAAGGTGTAGGTGCGCGGCGACTGCGGCGTGCGCAACTCCACCGACCCCGACATCGGGGCGACATAGGGAAGGCCTTCTTCCGCGGCAGCCCTCGCGCCGACGCGGTCGGCGCCGGCCCCCACGAAACCGAACAAGGCCGAAACCTGGTGGTCCGAAGCCAGCAGCTTGACGTTCACGGCCGTGCGCTCAGGCTGGTCCTGGTCGTCGAGCGACACCCAATCGATGCGGTGGCCGTTGACGCCGCCCGGCGCCGCGTTGGCCTCCTTGAAAACCGCCAGCGCGGCGGCGCGGTAGGCCTGGCCCAGCACCGAGTGGGGCCCGCTCAGGGGGGCGGACTGGCCCAAGCGCACCGTGCCGTTCGGTGCCTGGGCCCAGGCGGCGCGGCCTTGCGCCAAGGGGGCCAAGCCGGCCAGCAGGAGTTTTCTGCGTTCAGGCATCGCTTTTCTCCTTCACAGGGATGACAAGGGACCGGCGATTCCCGAACCGCCGCCCTAGGAAACTCCCCCCCGGCTCACCAACGCAACGCGGCGGTGTGCACGGGGGCGTCCCACAACCCGCGCATTTCTTCGTCCAGGACGGTGACGGTCAGCGACCCGCCCGCCATTTCCAGCGCCGTGGTGTAGTTGCCCACCAGGGAGCGCACCGGGTTGATGCCGAGCGACCTGAGTTGCTTGCCGGCGCAGTGGTGCAGCAGGTACAGCTCCATCAAGGGCGTCCCGCCGAAACCATTGACGTGCAGGAGCACTTCGCTGCCCTTGGCCGGGGCGAGGTCTTTCAGGATGGCCGACAAGAGCTCGTCCACGATGACCTCCGCCCTTTGCAGGCGGTCCCGGCGGCGGCCGGGCTCGCCGTGGATGCCCACGCCCACCTCCATCTCGTCCGGGCCGATGTCGAAGGTCGGGCGGCCGGCGGCGGGGACGGTGCAGCTCGTGAAAGCCACGCCCATGCTGGCGGTGGCCTCGTTGACGCGGTCCCCCAGGGCCTTGCACTCGAACAGCGTCATGCCCTGCTCGGCGCCCGCCCCGACGATCTTCTCGACGATGACGGTGCCCGCCACGCCGCGCCGCCCGGTGGTGTGGGTCGAGTTCTCGACCGACACGTCGTCGTTGACCAGCACCGTGGCGTTATCGATGTCCAGCATTTCGCTGGCGATCTGGAAATTCATCGAATCCCCGGCGTAGTTCTTCACGATGAAGAGCACGCCCTTGTCCATGTTCACGGCATGGGCCGCGGCCAGCATCTGGTCGGGCGTCGGCGAGGTGAAGACCTGGCCCGGGCAGACCGCGTCCAGCATGCCCTGGCCGACGAACCCCGCGTGCAGGGGTTCATGGCCAGAGCCGCCCCCGGACAAAAGCGCCACTTTCCTACTGGCGGGCAAGCGGGCCCGCGCGACGAAAGTCGGCTCGAACTCGGCGCGGACCAGGCCGGGGTGGGCTTCCACCAGGCCGCTGATGGACTCGCGCAGCATGTCATCGATGTCGTTGATGAATTTCTTCATGGCGCCCCCCTCAAGCCGACGCGTGCCGCAGGACGGTGGCGCAGACCGCGGCGATCGCCACCTCGCAGGTCTTGCAACCCGGGTCGACATGGCCCAGGGCGCGTTCGCCCAAGGAGTAAGCGCGGCCTTTGGAAGCGATCATGTCCTTGGTGGCCAGCATGTTGCGGGTGGCGTCGGCGCTGAGCTCCTCGCACACCGCTTGCAGGTCGCGGGGTTCCAGCGACAGGCGGTCCAGCATGCGGGAGGCCGGGATCAGCACGTCGAGCATGGTTTTTTCGCCGACGTCGGCCTTGCCCCGGTTCTTGATGGACTCCACCCCGCCGGCGAAAGCCTCGGCGAACTCCCGGCGGTTCGGCTCGGGGATGCCTTGGACGGCTTTGCCCATCGCCAGGAAGAAGCCCGATATCAAGGGGCCGGACGCCCCGCCGATGGTGGACAACAGCTTCAGGCCGATCTTGGTCAGGGCCTGCGAGGGCGGCAGGGGGAGGAGCTCGTCCTTCATGGCGAGCAGCACTTCGCAACCGCGCTTGACATTGAGGAAGTGGTCGCCGTCGCCGATGGCGCGGTCCAGCGACTCAATGTCCGCCTCGTTCTTCAGGATCGCGGCGTGGACGGCGATCAGCGAGTCGACGATCAATGGGGTGTTCATGTTTTTTCCTGGGCTGACGATTTAAGAAGTCGCGACACGGTCGCCCGCGTCGTCGAAGTAGAAGCAACGGTTCAAGGGGAATTTCAGGGCGATCCGGCGGCCGATGGGCAGCGGGTGGTCGGACGAGAACTTGGCTCGGACTTCGACGCCGGCCCGCTCCGCCACCACCAGGTGCTTGACCAGCGAGCTTTCGATCACGCGGAAGCCGTTCGACTCCACCTCCAGGTCCACTTCGACGTCTTCCGGCCGGATCGCCACATGCGCCACGCGCGGGCTGGCGTGGCCCTGGAACCAATCCGCGGGCAGCACGTTGACCACCGGCGAACCCAGCCGCTGCGCCGCCGCCAGGTTGCCCGGGTCGGTGTACACCTGCTGGGGCGTGCCGACCTGCCGGATGCGGCCCTCTTCGATGATGGCGATGCGGTCGGCCATGGTGGTGGCTTCGACCTGGTCGTGGGTCACGTAGATCACGGTGGAGCCGGTGCCGCGCTGGATGCGGCGCAATTCCACCCGCAGCTCCTCGCGCAGCTTGGCGTCCAGCGAGGACAGCGGCTCGTCCATCAGGAAGACCTTGGGCCTGCGCACCAGGGCCCGGCCGATGGCCACGCGCTGCATCTCACCGCCCGACAGCGCCGTCGCCTTGCGCTGCAGCTTGCTTTCGATGTGCAGCATGCGCGCCACCTGGTCGACCCGCTGCAGGATGTCGTCCTCCGCGTGCCTGCGCATCGGCGAGCGCAGCGGGAAGGCGATGTTCTCGAAAACCGTCAGGTGCGGGTACAGCGAATACTGCTGGAAGACGAACGCGCAGTCGCGGTTGGCGGGCGACAGCGCGGTGACGTCCTGGCCGCCGATCGACACCCGGCCATCGTCCGGCCGCTCCAGGCCCGCCACGGTGCGCAGCAAGGTGGTCTTCCCGGCGCCGCTCGGGCCGAGGATGACGAAGAACTCGCCGTCCTCCACCTCCACGTTCATGTCGCGCAGGGCGTGGATGGGCCCGAAGGATTTGCTCACCCCGCTCAAAGAAATACTAGCCATGGCGCATCCTCGGTTGGTGTTGCTGGGTGGTGCTGCTGGCCAGCAAGCGCTCGGTCCCGCTGTCGAACAGCACCACGCGCTCGGTGGCGACCTGCAGGCCGACGGTCTCGCCGTCGACGGGGCGGACGTCCTTGGGCGCGACGGCCTTGACGCGGCCCATGCCGCTGTCCAGGTCGAGCACCCAGTGGGAACCGAAGTACTCGGAATAGTTGACCTTGGCGGGCATCCCGTCCTGGGCCGGGACGACCCGGATGTGTTCGGGCCGGATTCCCAGCGTGACCTCGCCCGCCGCCTCCTGCACCGTGGGCACGGGGACCGCCAAATCGCCGAACGTCACCTTCCGGTCGCCGGGGGCGACGCCGTGCGTGGCAGGCAGCAGGTTCATCGGCGGCCGGCCGATGAAGCTGGCGACGAACATGCAGCTCGGGAAGTTGTAGATGCCGTCGGTGTCGTCGGCCTGCAGGATTTCGCCCTTGTTCATCACGACGATGCAGTCGGCCAGGGCCATGGCTTCGTTCTGGTCGTGGGTGACGAAGACCGTGGTGGTCTTCAGCCTGTCGTGCAGCTGGCGCAGTTCCACGCACATCAGTTCCCGGAACTCGGCGTCCAGGGTGCCGAGCGGCTCGTCCATCAAGAAAGCCTTGGGTTGGCGGACGATCGCCCGCCCCAGCGCCACCCGCTGCCTGTCGCCGCCCGCCAGGCCCCCGACCCGGGAATCGAGCAGGTGTTCGATGCGCAGGATCTCGGCCACCTTGCGCACGCGCTGGTGGATCTCCGCCTTCGGCAAGCCCTCGTTGCGCAGGGGGAAGGCCAGGTTCTCGCCGACCCGCATGTGCGGGTAAAGCGCGAAGAGCTGGAAGACCATGGCGATGTCGCGTTCGCGGGGCCGCAGGTAGCTGACGTCCTGGTTGTCGAGCAGGATCTGCCCGCCGGTGGGGTATTCGAGCCCGGCGATCATGCGCAGCGTGGTGGTCTTGCCGCAGCCCGAGGGGCCCAGCAGCACCACGAATTTGCCGTCCTCCAGCACCAGGGAGGAACCTTTCACCGCGGTGAAATCGGCGAAGCGCTTTTCGAGGCCGATGAGTCGGATCTCTGCCATGTTCAGTCGTCCTGCGGCAGCTTGCCGGCGATGAGGAAGCCCACCACGCCGAGCAGCAACACGGTGAAGGAGTGGCCGAAGACATCGAGCGACCAGGGCTGCATCAACATGAACAGGCCCAGGCCGATCAGCGCCGTGGTCACGGCTTCCCAGGGGCCGCGGGCCATCCAGCCGGACGGTTTGTTTCGTTTGGTTTTCATTTGCGCACCGCACCGAAAGTGACCCCGCGCAGCAGGTGCTTGCGCAGGAGGACCGTGAAGAACAGGACCGGCAGCAGGAAGAGCGAGGTGCCCGCCGCCATGGCGGGCCAGTCCAGCCCGCCCTCGCCGATGATCGTGGGGATGAAGGGCGGCGAGGTCTGCGCGGTCCCGCTCGTCAGCAGCAGCGCGAACGCGTATTCGTTCCAGGCGAAGATCAGGCAGAAGATCGCGGTGGTGGCGATGCCGGTGGCGGCCTGCGGCAGCACCACCTTGCGGAAGGCCTGGAGCCGGGTGTAGCCGTCCACCATCGCCGCCTCTTCGTACTCCCGCGGGATCTCGTCCATGAAGCCGGTGAGCAGCCACACCGACAGCGACAGGTTGACCACGGTGTAGAGCAGCACCAGCCCCAGGTGCGTGTCGTTCAGGCCCAGCGCGCGGAACATCAGGTAGATCGGGATGGCCACCGCGACCGGCGGCATCATGCGCGTGGACAGGATGAAGAACAGCAGGTCGGCCTTTCCCGGCACGCGGAACCTCGAGAACGCGTAGGCGGCCAGAGTGCCGAGCACCACCGACAGCAGCGTCGAGCCGAAGCCGATCACGAAGGAGTTGATATAGCGGTCGATGAAACGCGAGGGGCCGACCAGGATCATCTGCTGCTCGCGCACCAGCTTTTCATACCAGGTGGCGGGCGGCGGCTGCGCCGCCAGGTCCTCGGCGCTGACCCGCGAACGCGCCGTGAACAGGTTGACCATGCCCACCGCCGAGCTTTCGGCCACCACTTTGGGCGGGTAGGAGATGGCGTCCTGCGGCGTGCGCATGCTGGTCATGAAGATCCAGGCCAATGGGATCAGCGCCAGGACGGTGTAGAGGACGACCCCGGCGGCGGCCAGCCATTTGGACAAGGCGCTGGGCTCCAGGGGGTGGGGGTGCCGTTGGTTCATCGTTGTTTCACCCGGTCCAGGAAGCGCACGGTGACCATGGACATGCCATAGATCGCCAGGAAAAGGATGATGGCCAGGGCCGAGGCGTAGCCGGTGCGCCACTTCTCGAAGGCCTCGCGCTTGAGGCGGATCGAGGCCAGCTCGGTGATCGCGCCGGGGCCGCCGCTGGTGAGTTGGTCGACCAGGTCGAACATCTTGAAGTTCTCGATCGCGCGGAACAGCACCGCCAGGACGATGAAAGGCATCACCATGGGCAGGGTCACGCGCCAGAACTTCGTCCACTCCGACGCCCGGTCGATCTCGGCGGCTTCGTAGATGTAGGGCGGTATGGACTTCAGGCCCGCCAGCAGGAGGAGCATCACGTAGGGCGTCCACATCCAGGTGTCGACCAGGATGATGGCCCACGGTGAAAGGTCCACGTCGCCCAGCATCGTGAAGGTCCTGGGCCCACCGAAGAAGCCGACCACGTAATTGAAGATGCCGTACTGGGGCTCGAAGAAATACTTCCAGAAAGTGCCCACCACCGCGGGGGCCAGCATCATGGGCAGCAGGATGGCCGTGGTCCAGAAACTGTGGGTGCGGAATTTGCGGTTGAGCAGCAGCGCCAAGCCGAAGCCCAGCAGCAGTTGCAACGAGATGGACCAGCACAGGAAATGCGCGGTGTAACGCATGCTCTCCCAGACCGTTTCGTCCGAAAGCACGCGCTGGTAATTGGATATCCCCACCCAGTCCACGTCCGCGTTGGGGCGGTTGGCGCGGAAGTTGGTGAACGACAGGTAGATCGTCCAGAACAGCGGGAAGATGTTCAAGGCCAGCAGCAGGATCACGGTGGGCAGGACGAAAATCCACGCCAGCGATCGGTCTGAAAGCCCATGCCTGACGGGCAGCGAGGTACTCATGAAAAGATGGGGATGGGTTGACTGACGCCTGTGGGACGGCGGTTCGGTCGGCAGGTTCAGGGGACGGCGGCCCGGTCGCGGCGGCCGCCACCCTGGCAAGCCTTGTCGGGAGGCTTACTTCAGCTTGCCGTCTTCCTTGAAGATCTCCGTCCAGTCCTTCAGCAAGCCGTCGAGCGCTTCCTGCGGCGTGCCGTTGCCTGCCACCACGTAGTTGTGCACGCGTTTCTGCATGGCCAGCAACAGCTGCGCGTAGCTAGGCTCGGCCCAGAAATCCTTGACGATCTTCATCGAGTCGAGGTAGACCTGCGCGTAGGACGTGCTCGTGGCGAAGCCCGTTTTGTTCAGCACGGCGTTGTGCGCGGAGGCCCCGCCCGCGTCCCACCAGCGCTGCTGGATGCTCGGCTGCGCGAACCACTTCATGTATTCCAGGGCCGCGTCCTGCTTGTCGGAGTACTTGACCACCGAGATGCCCTGCCCGCCCAGCTGCGCGAATTGCTTGTCGCCCTTGGGCATGGCGAAGAACCCGCTCTTGTCGCCGCCGACCTGCGGATCCTTGGAGATGCCCGGGAAGAAGGCGATGAAGTTCATCTGCATCGCGACCTGGCCCGATTTGTAGGCGTCCAGGTTCTCCGTCATGTAGGCGTTCGAATGCCCTGGCGGCGTGCAGCAGTCGTACAGGTCCTTGTAAAGCTTCAGTCCCTTGACCGCGCCCGCGCCGTTGATGAAGCCTTTCATGTCGTAAGGCTTGGCGGGGTTGGCGAACTCCATGCCGGACGCGAACATCGTGTTCGTCACGCCCATGGTGATGCCCTCGGAGCCGCGTTCGGTGTAGAGCGCCGCGCCGTAGACCTTCTTGCCGTCGATGACGCGCCCCTGGAAGAACTCGCCGATCTTCTTGAACTCGTCCCAGGTCTTGGGCGGCGCCAGGTCGGTGCCGTTCTTCTTCTTGTATTCGGCCTGCAGCTCGGGGCGGGCGAACCAGTCCTTGCGGTAGGAGAACGCCACCGCGTCGCCCATCGCCGGCAGGGCCCAGTAGTTCTTCGAGCCTTTGGGCCAGGTTGAATAGCCTTCGACCGTGGCGGGCGCGAAGTCGGACATCTTGATGCCGTTCTTGTCGAAGAAGTCGTTCAGCTTGACATAGTGCCCTTCGGTCGCCGCCGAGCCGATCCACTGGCTGTCGCCGATCAGCAGGTCGCACAGCTTGCCCTTGGAATTGAGCTCGTTGAGCATGCGCTGGGCGAAGTTGGGCCAGGGCACGAATTCGTACTTCATCTGGATGCCGGTCTTGGCGGTGAAGTCCTTGGACAACTCCACCAGGGCGTTGGCCGGGTCCCAGGCCGCCCAGCACAGCGTGAGTTGCTTGGTCTGCGCCTGGGCCGAGGGCCCGAACAGGGCCGCGGCCGCGACCGCGGCGGCTGCGAATGTTTTTGCTTGTTTCGCCTTCATCTTGGTGTCTCCGATGGTCAAAGGAACGAAGTGGCGCCGCCACCCCGCGTGCGTGCCTTCACGCGCCCGCCGACGGGCCGCGCCGCAGAGCCAACATCACAAGACGATGGGCATCAAGGTTTGTGACTCGACGCCAGTCTAAAAACATCGTTAATTAAATCAATCAGGAAAACCCTAGACATCAATCAGACGGCTGCGGTCCGGCGCACCGGGCCGAACCTGATGGATGAATGCCCGCCGGGGCGGTCGATTGCCGAGATCGCCGACAATCAAGATTGATTTATCTCTTGGCCGAGCCACCCCAGCGATGTCGAACTCCGTCACCATTTCCCAGATCGCCGAAACCGCCGGGGTCAGCACCGCCACGGTGGACCGGGTGATCAACGGGCGCAGCGGCGTGAACCCGCTGACCGTGCGCAAAGTCAAGGAGGCCTTGGCGGCCCTGGGCGGCGCGCCCCCGGTCCGCGGCCGGCCGCGCTCCACGCCCAACTACCGCTTCGCCTTCGTCCTGCCCACCGCCAGGCTGGGCTTCTTCGACTTGGTGGACCGCGTCATCGCCCAGAACGCGGGCGAGTTCCGGCACCAGCACGTCACCGGGGTGACGCTGCGCCTGCCCTCCCACGACTTCAACGCCTTCGCCGAGGAGCTGGCCAAACTCACCGACTACGGCGGGCTGGCCGTGCTGGCGCCCGACGTCCCCGCCGTCAAACTGGCCATCAATGAACTGGTCGCGGCCGGCGTCCACGTGATTTCGATGTTCTCGGACGTGGCGGGCTCCATGAGGGAGGCCTTCCTGGGCACGGACAACCGCGCGGCCGGCCGCACGGCGGCCCTGTTGCTCGGGCGTTCGGTGCTGCACCGGGCCGACGAGCACTGCGTGCTTTTTTCTTCCGCGACCCGCTACGCGGCGGAGATCGACCGCCGGATCGGCTTTTCGCAGGTGATGGAAGAGCGTTTCCCGAGCATCCAGGTCACGCGCTGCATGGAACTGCCCGATTCGGAAGAAGACGCTTACGACTACGCGATGCAATGCCTGCCCAAACGCGCGACGAAAGACCGCGTCGGCGCCGCCTATTGCGTCGGCCCGGGCAGTTTCGGCGTCGGCCGCGCGCTGGTCGACCGGGGCTACAAGGGACAAGCCTGCTATGCCGTGCACGATCTGCTCGAAGTTCACAGGTCGATGCTGGTGTCGGGAACCGTCGACTACGTGCTGCACCAGGATGTCTATGTCTCCGTGTCTGCCGCGATCCGGGCCTTGCGCGGACTGCAGGACGGGGTGCGGGGCGCGCTGTCGTTCAAGAACCCGCGCGTCGAGATCGTGACGCAAGAGAACCTGGCCTGAGCCGCCACCACGGAAGACGCCCATGAAAAAATTCTTGAACGACCCCGAGGATTGCGTCGAGGAAAGCGTCGCGGGGCTGGTCGCCGCCCATCCCGGGCTCCTGGCGATGAACGAGGCCCCGCTCTATGTGCGGCGCAAACAGGTCAAGCGCCAAGGCGTGGCGGTCATTTCCGGCGGCGGCTCGGGGCACGAGCCGCTCGACACCGGGTTCGTGGGCCGCGGCATGCTGGACGCGGCCTGCCCGGGGCGGGTCTTCACGGCGCCCACGCCGGACCAGATCGTGGCGGCTGCGCGGCGCGTGGGCAAAGCCCAGGGCGTGCTGCTGGTGGTGAAGAACTACCCGGGCGACGTCAACAGTTTCCAGCTCGCGCGCGGGATGCTCGACATGCCGGTCGAACAGGTGCTCGTCAACGACGACGTCGCCAGCGCCTATGCCGACCACGGCGGGGGCCGGCGCGGGGTCGCAGGGACCCTCGTGGTGATGAAGATCGCCGGCGCGGCCGCCCAAAGCGGCGCCCCGCTGCAGGAATGCAAGCGCCTGGGCGACAAAGCCAACCAGTCGACCGCCACGTTCGGCGTGGCGCTGAGCAGTTGCAGCGTGCCCGGCGCCGCGGAGACGTTCGAGATCGGCCCGGCGGAAATGGAAGTGGGCGTGGGCCTGCACGGGGAGCCCGGCCGGCAGCGCAGCCTGCTGGCCACCGCCGACCAGGTCGTCGCCACGATGCTCGGCCCCGTCGTGCAGGACCTGCGGCTGAAAGCAGGGCAGCGCGTGCTGCTCATCACCAATGGCCTGGGCGGCACCCCGCTGAACGAACTCCACTTGCTGCACAACGCCGCCGGCAAACAACTGGCGGCCCTCGGCGTCGAGGTGCGCAGGTCGCTGGTCGGCAACTACGCCACGGCCCTGGAGACCGCCGGCGCGTCCATCACCCTGAGCGTCCTCGACGACGAGTTGCTGGGGTGGTGGGACGCGCCGGTTCACACCGCCGCGGTCCGCTGGTGAGGGGCCGTCGGCTCAAGGGCCGCGACGCCCGCCTGCTCTTGCGGCGCGGCTGGCACGCCGCCCCCGGCCTCGCAGACTTCGAACCGGAAAATGCCGATGGCCTCCACCAGGCGGGTGGCTTGGTCTTGGAGGCTGGCAGCGGCCGCCGCCGACTCTTCCACCAGCGCGGCGTTCTGCTGCGTGAGCTGGTCCAGGCTCGCCACGGAGTGGTTGATCGCACCCAGGCGCTCCGACTGTTCCCGTGAAGACGTCGTGATCGATTCCATCATGGCGGTGGTCTTTGCCACGCTGGCCGCGATCTCCTGCATCCGCAAGTGGGCGGCTTGCGCGGTGTTCGAGCCGTGCTCGATCTCCTGGCAGCTGTTGCCCACCAGCGCTTTGATTTCCTTGGCCGCCACCGCGGCGCGTTGCGCCAGGACGCGGACTTCGCCCGCGACGACGGAGAAGCCGCGCCCCAGGTCGCCCGCCCGGGCCGCTTCCACGGCGGCGTTCAAGGCGAGGAGGTTGGTCTGGAAGGCGATGGCGTCGATGACGCCGGTGATGTCGCTGATCTGCCTCGCGGCGCCCGATATGGCGCCCATGCGGGAAACGACTTCGGTCATCGAATCGCTGCCGCGCTGCGCGGCGTTCGCGGCGTCCTGCGCCAGCACGTCCGCCTGCTCCGCGGATTCGCAGGAAAGCTGCACGTTCTGGTAGACCTGCTGCATCGAAGACGCCGCCTCCTGCAGGTTGGAGGCGGTCTGTTCGGTCCGCTGGCTCAAGTCCAGGTTCCCGGACGCGATCTGCCGCGACGCGACCGAGATGCAATCGGCCGAATTGCGGATCGCGCCCATCATGTTGACGAAGCGCAGGCGCATGGCTTCGACGCCGGACATCATCTGCCCGATTTCGTCGTTGCGCCGGACGGCATCGCCCCCGCCCTGCGGCCGCAGGTCCCCCTGCGCCAGCCGCGCCAGCGCCGCCGTGAGCGCTTCGAGCGGGGCGGCCACCCAACGGCGGATCATCAGGTACAGGCTGGCCGACATGACGACGGCCGCCCCGGCGAAGAGCGCCAGGAAAGGCAGCAGCGTGCGCCATTGGGCCCGCAGGGCCTCGTCGCCGGACACCTCGGCCACCACCCACCAGCCCGATGATTTCGCCTGCGCCGCGACCGCGAACCGGTCGTCGCCATGCTGCCCCAGCAACGCATCGAATCGCGACAACTCGCCGTCTTCGCCCGCGGCCTGCTGAGCGGCGGCCACCACATGCCGACCATGCGCCCCGGACTGGGGAAGGGCCTGGCCCCGCATGGACGCCGGCAGCATCACCACCGCCTGCTTGTCCGGGCCTTGTTCCGAGACGAGGTACATGCCTCCGGTGTCGAAGAACTTCGCGGTGGTCACCAAAGCATCCAGCGACTTGTCGAAGTCGGTCAAGTCGAAGCCGATGAATAGCGCGCCCACGACTTGGTTCTGCAGGTCGAAAATGGGTTCGAACTTGACGATGTAAGGTTTCCCGAACCAGGTTTCACGCGCCGAATAGGGTTTGCCCTCTCTGATGAGCGCGTTGGCGGGGTGCCCCACGGGAATGAGCGTGCCCATCGCGCGGTCCCCCGACTCGTTTTTCAGGGAACCGTTGATCAAGACATAGGCGTCGCCCTTTTTCATGAAAAGGGCCGCCGCGCCGCCGGTGAAGTCGGTGAACTTGTCCGCGGCCCCGTGCTCTTCGACCAATGAAATGCCCAGTTGCGAGAGCTTCCCGGCCTCTTCGTTCAATGCGAAGGCTTTTCCGAACTGGTCGCGGTAGACCTTGAAGAAGCGCTCCACCAGCAACTTGGCGGTGGTGTCGTAAGCATTGACGGCCTGCTCGACGCCACTCACCTCGGCCCGCAGCCAAGCCAGGTTGCGCTCATGGGCCCTTTTGTTCAGGAGCACCGTCATCACGGCGCAGATGGCGAACAAGGTCAGCAGCAACAGGCCCCCGCCCAGGACGGTGATGCGATGGGCCAGGCTGTCTACCGCGCCTTCTTTCTTGCTTTTCCACATGGTGTTCTCCGAGAAATGCCTCGCGGGCTGTCCCGCAAGTGGGGCGAATCATCGGCGGGCCCACCGTGACGCATGCGCGAGAGATGGCCCGTGTAACTCGGGTAATCAACGAGGCTGGAAGGCCCCGCGCACGACGCGCTGGACACTGGTGCGGCGGGCCTTTGCGCGTCCGATCGATGGAAATGGGCGGTGTCCACCCCGTAATCAAACCGAAGGGACACGCGCGGCGGGTGCCGCCCGCCATGCGAGGGAAAGTCCCAAGCCGGAAGTGCCCCAAGTCGATTGCATGATGTCTTTTGATTGATTTATTCTTTGATTGTTCTTTTGCCAAATGGGAACGATGGGCGTTCTCGATGGCTTTTGCGCACTGAAGAAATCATCTAATCACATCATTTTGGAGACTTAGATCCATGAAAAGCAAAGTCCTACTGACCCTGTGTTTGGCGACCGCGGCCATGGGCGTCCATGCGCAGTCCTCGGTCACGATCTACGGCTTCGTCGATCAAGCCTTGGGGAAGAACATCGGCGTCGACAAAAAGGAAATCCTCGACTCCGCCGGCAGCCGCCTCGGGTTCAAAGGCGCCGAAGACCTGGGCGACGGGTTGAAAGCCAACTTCGAACTCGAAATGCGCTTCAGCCCCGACACCGGGCAGGGCAGCGTCCCCTTGTTCAAAGGGCGCTCTTATGTCGGGCTCAGCGGGGGCTTCGGCTCGGTGAAGGTGGGCCGTTGGTGGTCGCAGGCCTACCTCTACGGGCAGTTCCAGGCGGACCCCTTCGGCAACGAAACCATCGCGGCCAACTACGGGGCCGTGGGTTGCGGCCGAGGCTGCGTGGGTTCGTTCTGGAACAACAACAGCGTGACTTACAACGTGGACTTCGGCGGCCTCTCGTTCGGCGCCCAATGGGCAGCGAAAGAGACGACGGCGCCCGGGATCAAGGACGCCTACAACTTCGGCGTGAGCTACTCGCAGGGCGGCTTGTGGCTGGGCTTCGGCTACGAGAACCCCGGCAACGCCAACGACGCGTGGAGCCAAGCCACGGCGAGCTACGATTTCGGGCCCGCCAAGGTCAGCGCGGGCTATGGCAGGGGCAGGAACGTCCTGGACGAGAAAGTGGAGAACGCGGTCGTGGGCGGCTCGCTGGCCGCGGGCCCGGCGGGCCGTTTGATCGCCAGCTACGAGCAACACAAGGTAGCCGGCGCGACCGTGGTTCAGCGCGCCGCGCTGGGGTATGCGCACCACCTGTCGAAACGAACCAAGCTTTACGCCACAGCCGCCAACGACTCGAAGGCGGCGACCAGTAAGACGGGCTTCGACCTCGGCATCCTCCATACGTTCTGAGGAACGTGCCACGGCCAATGATTGCAACGGCGGAAACGCGGTGAAAGCGCGATAGCCCCACGGCCCGGCCAGGGGGCTTTCGCGCGGTAGCGGCCGGGCAACCTCGCCGGCCGAAGCTGCGTGTTTCTTTGGGCTCCGCATGGAGCCCTTTTTTGTGGGCCGTCGCCAAGACCCATGGGGAAAGGGCGCGCGGGGCCGATTGCCGCTCGGCGATCGCGCTTTCAAAAGTAAGTCAAGGTCACCGTCAATGAATCGCTGTAGGTGCCCGGCGCCACGGTGAACTGCCCCGAGGGGATGAAACCGTAGACCGGATGGTCGACGGCGGGCGACAGGCCGGCCAGGTCCAGCGTGATGCTGCCGTTCACCAGGGAGGTCGAACCCGTGCCGTCCCCCCAGAGGCTGGTGCGGGCCGCCGAGGTGTAGACGTTGTAGGAAAGCCTGGCACCGCCGTTGCCCATCTGCCGCGCGGTGAAGCTGGCGCCGATGCCTTGGCTCAGCGCGATGTTGTAGGGGATCAGCAAACCGGCGGCGCCGCCGCACTTGACTTGCACGTTGCCCGCGATGCTGCTCGTCGACGAAGCGATCGGGTTGTAGCCGGGGAAGACGAGGGCCGTGGTGGTGGCGGTGCACTGGCACAAAGGCGTGAGGCACAGCGCCCAACCGCTTTGCGAGGCGAAGAGCAGCCCGGCGGCGGCGGCACGCGCGACCGCGGTGCGTGCAGCGGCGCGGGGAAAGGCGGATTCGAGTGGAGGCATGTCTGCTGTCCTTCAGGGCTGCGGCGTGCAGGGCCAGTATCCCAGGTCGGGCACTTCTTCGACATCGTCAGGTATCTCGATCCGGGCGGCGCAGCGCATGCCGGGCCACTGCGCGGTGAGCCGGGCCTGCTTGCCGACGTCCACCAGGAACAACCGGCCGCCGAAGCCGACCGGGTATTGGCGGCCCTGCCCCGCCACCGACACCCAGCTGCCGGGCGGCACGGGCTGGCCGGTCGGACCGAGCAACCGCAGCGCCACGGACCGCTGGCGGCGCACCGCGAACGACACCGACACCCCGCTGCGCGTGGGCGGCGCGATCGAAAGGGCCAGGCCGTCGACGGCCGCGTCCATCGGCAGGTCCGATGGCGCCACGCTGAGGCGGTTGGCTTCGTAGCCGCGCAGCCCGGGCACGAAGGCCAGGCCGCGCGCGTCGGTGCGGGCGACCTCCTGGCTCTCGCGCTGCACGCGGACGCCGGGATAGTCGCCGACCTTGACCACGGCGAAGCTGCCGTCGACGCGGCGGCTCAGGAAGACCCCTTCCGGCATCACCGCGACACCGCCGGACACGCCGGCCTGGTAGGACTGCACACCGTCGTAGCGCGCGACCTGGGCGCCGAGGTCCACCTGCGGCAGGCGCCAGCGCAACTCGGCCGCGCTGCGGCGTTGCGAGCCTTCGTCGGCGCGCAGCTGGTAGGCCCAACCCGTGCCCTCGGGCAGCGCGGTGCCCACCTGGGCGGTCGCCTGCGTGGCCGACAGCGCCTGCACGGCCGGCGCGCCGGGCGGCGGCACCGGCACCGGCCGCTGCCGGCTGCGGTAGGCGCCGGCCGAGGCGGTGGTGCGCTCGTCCAGCGTGTGCGTCCATTGGATGCCGACATGGGTCGCGCCGGCCACGCCGCTGCTGCGGCTGGCGAAGAGGCTGATGAAGCCCGCCGCGCCCAGGTCATGGCCCAGGCTGGCCGACAGCAGGGTGTCGCCCGGCCCCTGCCAATTCGTCTGGCGCTGGCCGAAGAACGACAGCCCGGTGCGCCCCAGCGACACACTGAAGCCGCCGCCGACGCTCAAGCGCGGCGACTGCGCCAGCTCCGGCAGCGCCAGCGGGTTCTGCCCCATTTGCGCGAACCCGCGCGACGACCACTTCAACTGCGCGTTGGCGCCCCAGTCCCGCGCCTGGCGCTCCAGGGCGAGCTGCGCCAGCGCACCGGAGCCCCCGGGGGACCGGCTCAGCGCGCCCGCGGCGGTGAAGGTGGCCGCCCGGCCGAGCAGCCAGGTGCCGCCGGCGCCGGCCGCCTGCTGCCGCGCCAGCACCTCGGCGCGCAGCTCGCGCGTGAACGCCGGCGTCACGCCCAGGCGGTCGGTGGCCGACACCACGGCGCGGCCGTAGTTGCCGCTGCGCAGTCCATAGTCTTCGCGCACCCAGCCCGCCTCCAGCGAGAAGTCGCGCAGGCCGGGCTTGAGCAGGGCCGCGCTGACGTAGTAGGGCTGCACGATGACCTGTTCGCGCCCGAGCATGTCGCGCACCACCATCTTGATCTGGCCCTGGCCCGTCACCACCGGCACCTGGGGCAAGTCGAAGGCGCCGGAAGGCACCTGGCCGCGCAGCAGCAGCGCGTTGTTCACGTACAGGTCCACCGCCGATGGCACCGCCGCCTCGCCGCGCACGGCCGGCAGCGGGAAGCGGACCAGGCCGGGCCGCGTCGCGAAGTTGGTCGCCCATTGCACGCCGCCGAAGCGCACCGAGCGCCCCCAGCCGCCGGCCTGGGTGATGGCGTCTCCCAGCCGCAAGCTGGCGGTGCGCAGGGGCCAGTCCATGTTCCAGGTGCTGTCCAGGCGCGTGAACCGCGATTGCGCGGCGCCCGCGCCCAGCCCCGACCCGTCCCGCCAGATGCCGGAGGTGGCGCCGTGCCCCGCCACGTTGAAAGCCCCGGCCTCCAGCAAGGCGCTGCGTTGCTCCATCGCGGCGCCGCCGGGCGCGCTGCCCAGGCGCTGCCACTGGGCGTCGTAGTTCAGGTAGCCGCCCAGCGAAGAGGGGACCCGCAGCGGCTCGTCGCCCGCGCTCGGCAGGAACTCATTGCGCGAGAACGCCGAGGCCGGCGCGGCGATGGACAGCGTCTGGGTCGCGCCGTCGACGCTCCAGCGCACGCCGTCCATCTTGTCGAGCAGCTGGAAGACCTGGGATTCGACCGTCAGCGCCGCTTCCGGCGAATCGCGGAAACCCCATTCGCGCAAGGCCTCGACGGGCACCGCGATGCCGCCCTGCGACAGGCGCAGAACGATCACGGACTGCGGCTGCGGCACGCCGTTCAAACGCACGGCGAGCAGCTCGGGGGAATGCCCGGGCGACACCGCCGACTCGTGGCCGGCGCCCGGGCCTCCATCGGCGGCGCGGGCGCAAGCGCTTGAGCAAGCCAACAAGAGGATCCGGAACAGGCAGCGCCAGTTTCGGCGGCGTCGCAGGGCCGCACGCTGGTGCGAATCGACATTCACCCCGGGGTCAAGGCTCGTTCTGCGCGATCGTGACCGGGACCTGGACCGTGCCTTGGTCGGTGACCATCTCCAAGACCGCCGGCCGCCCCAGCGCCCGCAATCGGATGCTGCGCTCCTCGCCCGGGAACACCACCGCCCCAGGGCCGGCCAGCGCCTGCCCGCCCGGCAAGGACGCCCCCTGCTCCGACTGGAAGTCGAGCCTGCCGATGCGCATGTGGACATTGCCCTCGTTGCGGATGCGCGCCACCACCTGGCCGTCGGCCTGCTGCACGGCCTGCAGCTGCGCCTGGCGCACCACCTTGGCCGGCGACACGTAGACCGGCACCCGCACCGCCATCAGGATGCGCACCTGGCCGCTCATCAGCGGGTCGCCCCCGGGCACGGTGGAAGGCACCTCGCGCATCACGACGCGGTAGGCGGTGCCGCTGGGCGGCGCGGCGGCGCGGCGCATCGCCACGCGCACCACCTGGGTCTGGCCGGCCTGCAGCGTGAAGACCAAGGGATTGATGACGAGGTCGGAAGTCGAAAAATCCTGGTCGTCGCCGCTCGCGTCGCGGCGCCAGGACACGGCCTCGACCTGCATCACCACCGGGTCGCTGCCGCTGTTGACCACGCTCAGCGTGGCCTTGTCGTTGGCCTCGTCGATGCGGACCACCACCGGCGAGACGCCGATGTTGGCCGCTTGGGCCCGGGGCGCCAAGCCGAAGGAGGCGGCCATCAGCGACAGAAGCAGGAAGGCGGCGGCGCTGCTTTTCATGTTCCGATCCCCGGTCGTCAATAAGTGATGGTGATGGTCACCGTGTCCGAATAAGTGCCCGGCACCGCGCCGCTGAGGCTGGGCAAGCGGCCGTAGACGGTCAACGTCTGGTTGCTGCCGGTTCCGGTGCCTGCGACGGTGCTGCTGGACACGCCGTTGCCCCAGACCTGGGAGCGCCCGGAATCGGTGTAAAGCTGGTAACCCAGCGTGTTGGAGCCGTTCTTGATGGCCCGGGCGGTGAAATTGGCGGCCCCGCCCGCGTTCGCCCCGGCATCCAGCGCCACCGTGTAGGGCGTCGTGGAGGAACATTGGACGGTGATGCTCGCGGTGGCGTCCAACGGGACGGACGCGGAGGCCGGGTTGATGGAGCCGCCGAAATTCAGCGTGCCGCCGGACACCACGCAGGCAGTCACGACCTGGGCGGACACCGTCAGGTTCGCGGTGGCTGTCGCGGCCGGCGCCCAGGCGGGCACGGCCCAGAGAATCCACAACGCGGCAATTGACCCAGGCCGGCGGTGCGATGGCGTGTTGGTCATGACGAACCCCTGAGATGAACTTCGGGTGACGCGGTTGGGGAGACGGAGCCGCATGGGAGGGATCCATCGACCTTCCCGAAATCATCCAAATAAACAATAAATTCAAATTGCGTGATTGATTTTGCTTTCGAACAGCAGCGATTCGTTAAAAATTTCGGCCTCCTGTCGAGTTTCTGTCAAGCCTTACAGGTCGCCGGGAAGCGATCGGGCGGTCGGTTTGCTGCCCCCTCAAAACTAAAAACAGTGCGCGGCTGGTTGGATACCCCTCTTGAAGACCCGGCTTTCAGCCCCACATCCCGTCAACGTCAGCCACTGCATTCGAGCAAACCATGACACCTGAACAAAATACCGAAGAAAATCAAACACTTGAGGCCGCCCAATCTGCAGCGCCGGCCGACGCCGCCGGGGAACTGGCCGCCCTGCAAGCCAAGCATGCCGAGGTGTCGGATGCTTACCTGCGCGCCAAGGCGGAAGCGGAAAACACCCGCCGCCGCGCCGAAGAAGAGATCAGCAAGGCCCGCAAGTTCGCAGTGGAGGGCTTCGCTGAAAGCCTGTTGCCGGTCAAAGACAGCCTGGAAGCCGCCATCGCCATCCAGGCGGCCACCCCGGAACAGCTGCTGGAAGGCGTGCACGCCACGTTGCGCCAGCTCAGCAGCGCGCTGGAGCGCAACAAGGTCGTCGAATTGAACCCCGCCGCCGGCACCAAGTTCGACCCGCACCAGCACCAGGCGATCAGCGTGGTGCCCGCGGCTTCCCAGGAACCCAACACCGTGGTCGCGGTGCTGCAGAAGGGTTATTCGATCAGCGAACGGGTGCTGCGCCCGGCGCTGGTCACGGTGTCCGCGCCGAACTGAGCCGCCTGACCCGCGGCGGCCGCGCCAATCCCCCACCAACGACCTTGAAAAGCGCTGGGTTATCCACAACTCCAGGGCATCCAACCCGATTCATATCCAGGAGCAAAAAATGGCAAAGATCATCGGCATCGACTTGGGCACCACGAATTCCTGCGTGTCCATCATGGAAGGCAACACCACCCGCGTGATCGAGAACAGCGAGGGCGCGCGCACCACGCCGTCGATCATCGCCTACCAGGAAGACGGCGAGATCCTCGTAGGCGCTTCCGCCAAGCGCCAGGCCGTCACCAACCCGCGCAACACCCTCTACGCCGTCAAACGCCTGATCGGCCGCAAGTTCACCGAGAAGGAAGTCCAGAAGGACATCGACCTGA
>CBIHOD010000047.1:0-31171 GCA_966211815.1 uncultured Burkholderiales bacterium | reverse complement strand
GTACTCGGGCGACTTCACCGCCAGGTCGTAGCGCAGGCCCGAGCCGATGAGGATCTTCTTGACGCCGCGCAGCGCGCGGGCGCGGCGGTACATGGCGATCAGCGGGCCGTGGTCGGTGTTCAGGTTGGGGCAGATGCCGGGGTAGACGCAGCTGGGCTTTCGGCAGGCGGCCTCGATCTCGGGGCTCTTGCAGCCGATGCGGTACATGTTGGCCGTGGGGCCGCCCAGGTCGCTGACGACGCCGGTGAAACCCTTGACCTTGTCGCGGATCTCCTCGATCTCGCGGATCACCGAGTCTTCGCTGCGGCTCTGGATGATGCGGCCCTCGTGCTCGGTGATCGAGCAGAAGGTGCAGCCGCCGAAGCAGCCGCGCATGATGTTCACGCTGAAGCGGATCATCTCCCAGGCCGGGATCTTGGTGGCGCCGTCGTGGCCGCCGTGCTCGTCGGCGTAGCTCGGGTGAGGGCTGCGCGCGTAGGGCAGGTCGAAGACATGGTCCATCTCGCTGGTGGCCAGCGGGATGGGCGGCGGGTTGACCCAGACGTCGCGGGCGATGTGGCCCTCGCCGTGGCGCTGCACCAGGGCGCGCGCGTTGCCGGGGTTGGTCTCCAGGTGCAGCACCCGGTTGGCATGGGCGTAGAGCACCGGGTCGCTCTTGACCTGCTCGTAGGCCGGCAACCGGATGACGGTGCGCTCGCGCGGGGGCATCTGGATGCGGCCGGTGGCCGCCTTGGCCGCATGGGGGACGAACTTGATCGCCTGCACCGCGGCGCCCAGGGGCGGTGCGGGAGCGGTGTCGCCGCCGTCTTCTTTCGCGCAACTGGCGCCCTGCCCCGCCGCCTGCTCGCCCGTGGTCTGGTAGGGGTTGATGTGGCTGTCGATGCGGCCGGGGCGGTCGACCTCGGTGGAGTCGATCTCGAACCAGCCCTGGGCCGACGGGTCGCCCGCGCGGCGGATGAAGGCGGTGCCGCGCACGTCGGTGATGTTTTCCACGGGCTCGCGCGCGGCCAGGCGGTGGCTGATCTCGATGATGGCGCGCTCGGCGTTGCCGTAAAGCAGCAGGTCGCATTTCGCGTCGACCAGGATGGAGCGGCGAACCTTGTCCTGCCAATAATCGTAATGCGCGATGCGGCGCAGCGAGCCTTCGATGCCGCCCAGGATGATGGGCACGTCCTTGTAGGCCTCTCGGCAGCGCTGGGAATACACCAGCGAGCAGCGGTCGGGCCGTTTGCCGCCCAGTCCGCCGGGCGTGTAGGCGTCGTCGCTGCGGATCTTGCGGTCGGCGGTGTAGCGGTTGATCATCGAATCCATGTTCCCGGCGGTCACGCCGAAATACAGGTTCGGCCTGCCCAGCGCCTTGAAGGGTTCGGCGCTTTGCCAGTCGGGCTGGGCGATGATGCCGACGCGGAAACCCTGGGCCTCCAGGGTGCGGCCGATGACGGCCATGCCGAAACTGGGGTGGTCGACGTAGGCGTCGCCGGTGACCAGCACGATGTCGCAGCTGTCCCAGCCGAGCTGGTCCATCTCGCGCCGGCTCATCGGCAAGAAAGGCGCCGTGCCGAAGCGCTTGGCCCAGTAAGGCCGGTAGGCCGTCAAGGCCTTGACGGGACGGGGTTCCTGCCGGGTCGACGGGCCTTGGGCCGGCGCTTTCGTTTTGGCGACGGCGCGGTCGACCGCGGCATCGACCGTGGGGTCGAGGTTGGAGGCGGCGGGCAGGGGAGGATTCACGGCAAGCTCTGGCAACGCAAGGCCCAATCAGGGCAACCCGGTATTGTCGCCGTTGGCGCGCCGCAGCGCCAGCGGATCCGCACCACGGCCCGGTGGCGCGGCGTAACAAGAGCGGATCGGGGGAAAGATTGAATTTGCGCCCCGGTGGGCCGATATGCTCGCCATCACGGGGCCTCGCGCGCCGGGCCCGGCAACACGGCGCATCGCCCAAAATAGGCGGCGCGCTTTCCGCGGCGATTTCTCCACAACGGCAACTCTGGGCCCATCCCCGGCTTTCCAATCCATGGACTACCTTCTTCTCGGCGGTTTGTTGCTGGCGGCGCTGGTCTGGCTGCTGGCCCCTTGGGTGAAACGGCAACTGGCGGCGCGTCGCGAAGCGCCGCCGGCGGAAACGGAATCGGCCTCGGCCGGCGAAACCACCCAGCCCGCCAGCCGCCCGCGCCAGGCCGGCGATTCGGTGGCCACCCGGCCGCAGGGCTTCGGCGACGAAGGCGACACCGAGGCCGGCGGCCCCGACACCGAGCAGATGCAGCGGCCCGCGCCAGATGCCGACGCCGCAGAGCCGCCCGAACTGACGGAAGACGAGGCCGACGCGCTGCTCAAGCGCCTGCAGGAAGCCGCCATGCTCGACGCCCAGGAGCGCGCCGCCGAGGAGAAGGCCAAGAAGGCGGCCGAACTGCGGCGCCTGGCCGAGGAGAAAGCCCGCGAAGAGGCCGCCCAGGCTTTGCGCGACGAAGCGGTCCAGCGCGCCAATCAAGCCGCGGAAGAAAAGACCCAGGCCGCCGCCGCGCTGGCGCAGGAAGCGCAGCAGCGCAAGGCGCAGGAGTTGGCGGCCCGGGCCCGGGAACTCGAAGCGCTGGCGCTGAGACAACGCGCCGCCGAAGAACGCGCCCGGCAGGAAGAGCAGGCCAGGCTGGAGGAACAGGAACGTTCGCGGCAAGCGGAACGCAAACGCGCCGAAGAAGCCGCGCGCCAGGCGCGGTTGCTGGCCGAGCAGCAGGCCGCCGCCCAAGCGGAGCAAGAGCGCAGAGCCCTCTTGGAGGAGGCGCAACGGCAAGCGCGGCAACGTGAAGAAGAAGAAGAAGAGGCCTCGCGGCGGCGCCGTCTGGCAGAGCAAGAGGCGGCCGCCCGTGCCCTGGCCGAGCGGCATGCGCTTGAAAAAGCCGAGGCGGAACGAGCCGAGGCCGCCAAGGCCCGGCAGGCCGGGGAACAAGCCCGGCGCACGGCGCAGGAGGCGGCGGCCACGCCCGAACCCGCGCCGCCCGGGACCGGCCCGGCGGCGCCGAGGCTGCCCGAGCACACCCTCGTCATGGTGGCCGACGACTCGAAGGTGGTGCGCGTCAAGGCCAGCCGCCTGCTCGCCAAGCACCAGTACCAGGTGCTGCTGGCCGAGGACGGGGCCGACGCGGCGCGCCAGATCCTGGAGCGCGCGCCCGACCTGCTCATCACCGACGTCGAGATGCCCGGAATGGACGGCTTCGAGCTGACCCGCCATGTGCGCAAGGACCCGCGCACCGCCCACATCCCGGTGATCATGATCACCGCCGCCGACGACCGGCACCGCGACGCAGCCCAGGACGCGGGCGTCAACGTGCTGCTGGGCAAGCCCTACGAAGACGAAGAACTCATCGCGCGCATCGAGTCGACCCTGAACCCGGGTTGACCCCGCCGCCGCAGGGCCGCGGGACCCCGCCCGCGGTCAAGCCGCCGGCGCCTGCGCCGGCGCTTCGTCGTCTTCGTCCACCAGGAAGCCGCCGCTCTGGTGCGCCCACAGCCTGGCGTAAAGGCCGCCGTTTTCCAGCAGGCTGGCATGCGTGCCTTCCTCGACGATGCGGCCCTTGTCGAGCACGATCAGCCGGTCCATCGCCGCGATCGTGCTGAGGCGGTGGGCGATCGCCACCACGGTCTTGCCCTGCATCAGGCTGTACAGGCTGCTCTGGATGGCCGCCTCGACTTCGCTGTCCAGGGCGCTGGTGGCTTCGTCCAGCAGCAGGATGGGCGCGTCCTTGAGCATCACCCGGGCGATGGCGATGCGCTGTCGCTGCCCCCCCGACAACTTGACACCGCGCTCGCCCACGTGGGCGTCGTAGCCGGCGCGGCCGGCGGGGTCGGTCAGGCCCTGGATGTAGTCGTGCGCCTCGGCGCGACGGGCGGCCGCCGCCATGTCGGCGTCCGACGCGCCGGGCCGGCCGTAAAGGATGTTGTCGCGCACCGATCGGTGCAGCAGCGAGGTGTCCTGCGTGACCATGCCCACCTGGGCGCGCAGGCTGTCCTGGGTGACTTGGGCGATGTCCTGGCCGTCGACCAGCACCCTGCCCTGCTTCACGTCGTAGAAGCGCAGCAGCAGGTTGACGATGGTGGACTTGCCCGCGCCGGAGCGGCCCACCAGGCCGATCTTCTCGCCGGGGCGGATGTGCAGGTTCAGGCCCTGGATCACCGGCTGGCCGCTGCCGTAGGCGAAGGTCACGTCCTCGAAGCGGATGTCGCCCCGGTCCACGCGAAGCGCTGGCGCGCCGGGCGCGTCGCGCACGGTCTGCGGCCGGCTCAGGGTGTTGATGCCGTCCTGCACCGTGCCGATGTGCTCGAACAGCGACGAGAACTCCCACATCACCCAGTGGGAGATGCCGTTCAGCCGCAGCGCCATGGCGACGCTGGCGGCCACCGCGCCCACGCCCACCGTCCCTTGCGTCCACAGCCAAAGCGCGCCGCCGGCCGTGGCGGCCACCAGCGCCATGCTCAGGCTGTGGTTGACCACCTCGAAGCCGCTGACCAGCCGCATCTGCGCCCGGGCGGTCTTCATGAACTCCTGCATCGCGCCGCGGACGTAGGCCGATTCGCGCTGGGCATGGGAGAACAGCTTGACGGTGGCGATGTTGGTGTAGGCGTCGGTGATGCGGCCGGTCATGAGGGAACGGGCGTCGGCCTGCGACTTGGCCACGCGCCCGAGGCGTGGCACGAAATAGGCCAGCGCGGCCACGTACAGCCCCAGCCAGACGAAGAAGGGCAGCAGCAGCCAGGCGTCGAAGCCGCCGGCCAAGGCGGTCATCGTCACGAAATAGATCACGACGAACACCAAGATGTCGCCGAGGATCATCCAGGTGTCGCGCACCGCCAGCGCGGTCTGCATCACCTTGGTGGCCACGCGGCCGGCGAACTCGTCCTGGTAGAAATCCATGCTCTGGCTGAGCATCAGCCGGTGGAAGTTCCAGCGCAGCAGCATCGGGAAATTGGCGGCCATCGCCTGGTGCTTGAGCAGGGTCTGCAGCATCACCGCCAGCGGACTGGCCAGCAGGATGCCGGCCAGCAGGAACAGGCTGCCGCGGTGCTGCGCCCACCAGTCGGCCGGTGGCGCGCCGGCCAGCCAGTCGACCACCTGGCCGAGCATGCCGAACAGCAGCGCCTCGAAAGCGCCGATCACCGCCGTCAGCAGCGTCATGCCCAGCAGGTAGGGACGAAGGCCGGCGGTGCAGGCCCAGAGGAAGCCGGAAAAACGGCGGGGCGGCGGGCGGGGGGCGGTTTCGGGGTAAGGGTCGACGAGGCGTTCGAAGCGGGATAACAGGGCGTTCAGCACAGGCGGGTGTCTCCTTAGTCGGCTGAACCATACACCGCGGCCGCCAGGCCGGATGCCGCCGCGCGCCTTGGGCCGGCGCGGCGTGCGGCCTTTGGCACCGCCGCCCCCGAGGCCCCTGCCGGGCCGGCGCGCCGGGCCTTCAGGCGGAGAACAGGTGCGCCACCGTGAACTGGCCGGCCAGGCGGGTGTCGGCCAGCGCGCCGAGGACCTCCCGGCCGTGGGCCGCCCCGGTCGCGCAAGGCACCGGCTGGGGTAGCGCGTTGTCGCCGGCGTCGGTGAGCAAGGCCACTTCGGGGCATTTCGGGTCCTGGGTGCGCCGCAGCACGACGGCCGACTCGCCGGTGGACACCCGGACCAGGCAGCCCGGCGGGTACAGCCCCATCACGCCGATGATGGTCGCGCCGTAGTAGCCGGCGCTGCGCTGGCGGAAGATCTCGGCCGCGGCGCGCGGCGAAAGCATGCCGCGGCGTCCGACGCGGGAACTCATCTTGGCGCCGAAAACATCGCAGGTGCGCAGCGCGTCGGCCAGGATGCCGATCTCGGTCAGGCCCAGCGGGTAGCCCTTGCCGTTGGCCTGCTCGTGGTGCTGTGCGACCGCGGTGAGCCAGTCGTTGTCCGTCACGCCGAGTTGCTGGAGCATGGCCACCGACGCCAACGGGTGCTGGCGGATGAGTTCGCGCTGCTCGTCGGTGAGCGCGCTTTCCTGGTGGGCCAGCTCCGTCTGCAAGGCGGAGATGGAGATGTTCATCGTCAGCGCCGCGCGCACGCCGGTGGCGACGCGGGCCTCGTGCCAATCCTTGCGGCGGCCGACCAGGCACATCAGGATGCCGGTCTGCAGCGGGTGCAGCACGCCGTAGCGCGCCAGCTTTTCGGGGCTGGGGTGCACCAATTGGAAGATCGCCCAGTCGGGGTCGCGGGACACGCCTTTGACGACCTCGGCGGCGCAATCGGAGATCGCCTGCGCGAAACCGGGCTGGCCCATCGGGTCCAGCAGCAGGGGTTCCAGCCGCAGGCTGAGCCGGTGCCAGCGGTCGGCGCCCGATGCTTCGGCCGTGGAAGACGTCACGGACGGTGGCGGCGCGCCGCTGGTCGCGCTCGGGGCGGGGACGGGCTCGGGAGCGCTCATGCGGGAACCTTGTGGGAGCTTTGACCGGTGGACATGTGATCCGTATATCGGCAGCGCCCGGCCGGGGTTGAGCCGGCCGGCGGCTGACAGGGCACCGGCGTCACCCTTTCGGGACCTCCAGCGCCTGCTCGATGGCGCCGGCGAGTTCGTCCATCGAATACGGTTTGCTGAGGAAGGGCAGCCTGGGGACGCTGCTGCCGGGGGCGTCGTCCAGGCTCGGGTCCGCCCAGCCGGAGGCCAGCAGGATGGGCAGGCCGGGGCGCAACTTGCGGGTCAGCGCCGCGAGTTGGCTGCCGTTGAGGCCTCCGGGCATGACCATGTCGGTGAGCAGCAAGTCCAGCTCCTGGGGCGAACGCAGCACCTCGAGGGCTTCCTGGCCGGACGCGCAGTCCAGGGCGTGGTGGCCCAGCTTTTGCAGCATCGCCTTGGCGGTCAGGCGGACCACGGGGTCGTCCTCCACCAGCAGCACCACGCGGCCGCCCAGCGACGAGATGGGCGCCGGAACCGCGGCGGGCGTGGCCGGCGCCGGCGCCGAAGGGCGTTCCGCGCAGAGCAGGACCAGGTCGAGGCAGCTGCCCTTGCCCAGCCGGCTGCGCACTTCCACCCGGCCGCCGAGCTGGGTGATGAAGGAATGCACCATCGCCAGGCCCAGCCCCGAGCCCTGGCCCGCCGGCTTGGTCGTGAAGAAGGGGTCGAACAACCGCTGCTGCGTCAGCTCGTCCATGCCGGTGCCGTCGTCCTCCACGCTGAAGCGGACCCACTGCCGCCCCGCCTCGGTGAAAGGCCGGGACCGCAGCCGGATGGTGCCGCCCTGCGGCATGGCGTCGCGCGCGTTGATGACGAGGTTGAGCAGCGCGCTTTCCATTTGCACCGTTTCCGCCTCCACCCAGCGGGCGACGTCGGGGATGTCCACCCGCACGTCGATCGACTCGGGGAGGATGCGCATCAGCAGCTGCAGCAGCTGGTCGACGACCGCGCGCAAGTCGACGGTGCCGCGCGCCAGCAGCGGCGTGCGCGACAGGCTCATCAATCGCTTGACCTGCGACGCGCCGTGCTGCGCCGCCGCGATGATGGTCTTGGCGCGCGCCTGGGCCAGCACCTTGTCGTCCAGGCTCTCCTGCAGCAGCTGGGCCGAGCCGAGGATGGAGGTGAGCAGGTTGTTGAAGTCGTGCGCGATGCCGCCCGCCAGCTCGCCCACCGCTTTCACGCGCTGGGAGATCACCATCTGCTGCTCGCGCTCCTTGGCCTCGGTGACGTCGCGCAGCAGGCCCATGAACTGCACCACCTTGCCGCAGCGGTCGAGCATCGGCGACAGCGTGAGCAGGTTCCAGAAGCGCGAGCCGTCCTTGCGGTAGCTGGCCAGCTCCAGCGTCAAGGGCCGCTGCGCCACCAGCGCCTCGCGCATGGCGGCGATGGCCGCCGGGTCGGTGTCGGCGCCGAGCAGGAAGGAGCAGTTGCGGCCGAGCACCTCGGCGCTGGCGTAACCCGTCATGCGGGTGAAGCCGTCGTTGACGTAGACGATGGGCAGGTCGGGTTGCACCGCGTCCACCAGCACCACCGCGTCGGCCAGGGACTGCATCACCTGGTCGCGGATCAGCCGCTCCTGCTCGTCGCGGTGGCGCTCGGTCAGGTCGCGCTGCACAGAGATCCAGTAGCGGTACCAGCCCCGCTCGTCGGCCACCGGGGTGATGCTCAGCTCGACCCAGAAGGCCGAGCCGTCCTTGCGGTAGTTGAGGATCTCGGCGGTGACGGGTTTCCAGTCCCGCAGCGCGGCGCGGATCGCCTGGCGCGTGGCCGCGCTGGTGCCGGGGCCCTGCAGCATGCTCGGCGGGCGGCCCAGCACTTCCTGCGCCGAATAGCCCGTCATGGCGGTGAAGGCGGCGTTGACGTAGGCAACCCGCGGCGAGCCGCCGGCCGCCGACTCGGCTTCGCAGATCACGATGGCGTCCCGGGCGTAGTCGGCGACACGGTGCACCACTTCATCCAGCGTCAGCTTCCTGCCGCCACGCCTCAACACCTCGTTCAATGCTTGCATGGGAGGAGTTTTCGACAGCCTGGCGGCACCGTCAAGGGCGCCTGCAACGCCTGAATGACGACAAATTGGCGTTTGGCGCTTCCACCTGCACCTCGGCCGAAAACATTTCGGCCACCAGGAGCGCCGCCCCTCGGCGCTGGAACACCGAGCGGCGCGCCCACGCGCCCGACACGCCAGCCACCGACGGCCAGGCCCGGCCGGCTGCGCGTTCCCAGGCGGCGATCCGTTCGCGGCCGCGCGGCTGGTGAGGTGCCAGCCTGGAGAACGACATCGGCAGCCGCCGGACGCGTCGGTCGGAGAACAAAAGCAAGGCCAGCGGCCGCGAGCCCAGCCCTTTCAGCGCCCGCCAGGCGCCGCGCAGGTGGCGGGCCTCGCAGACGCTGCGCGCCATCACCGGCGCCCTGCCCCCGCAGCGCAGCAGCACCTCCCGCACGTGCACGCGCCGGCCCCGCGCCAGGCCGAGCGCGGCCGCTTCGTCGGCACGGGCCCGGCCCGCGCCCTGGCGCAGGCGTTCGACCGTCACGGGCCCGAAAGCCCGGGCCAGGTGGGCGGTGAGCGAACCGGGCGCCCGCAGCCAAGCCGCCATCGGCGCGTCGCCCGGGTGGGGCGAGCGCGCGCGGGCGCGCCAGGGGATCAGCCGGCAGCGCGGCATCGCGGACGCGCCGGCGGCGCGGACCCGGTGGATTCCATGTCCCCTACCCTTCAGAAGATCGACCGCCCGGTCAAGGTGGTGAACATCTCCAGCGCCAGCGAACCGACCTGCGAGTTGCCGGAAGGCTCCAGGCCCGGCGACCAGACGCAGACGCCGCATTCGTCGGGGATGAGGGCCACGATGCCGCCGCCGACGCCGCTCTTGGCGGGCAGGCCGACGCGGAAGGCGAAGTCGCCCGCGGAATCGTAGGTGCCGCAGGTGAGCATGATCGCGTTCAGGCGCTTGGCCATGCTGCTGCTGAGCAGCTGCTCGCCGCTCCAGGGGATGCGGCCCTTGTGCGCCAGGAAGGTGACGGCGCGCGCCAGGTCGACGCAGCTCATCTCGACCGCGCACTGCCGGCAATAGGCGTCGAGCACCTCGTCGACCGGATTGCGCAGGTTGCCGAAGCTCTTGATGAAATGCGCCATCGCCTCGTTGCGGTCGGAGGTCTGGCGCTCGGAGCGCGCCACGCGCCTGTCGTAGTGGAGCCTGGGGTTGTTCGCCAGCTTCTGCACGAACTCGGCCAAGGCGTTCTCGGGCGAGACGAAGCGCGAGCACAGGATGTCGGTCACCACCAGCGCGCCGGCGTTGATGAAGGGGTTGCGCGGCTTGCCCGACTCGTGCTCCAGCTGGACCAGCGAATTGAAAGGGTTGCCCGAAGGCTCGCGGCCGACGCGGTCCCAGACACCCTCGCCCTCCAGCTGCAGCGCCATCACCAGCGCGAAGAGCTTGGAGATGCTCTGGATCGAGAACAGCTCCTGCGCGTGGCCGATGCTGAACACCTCGCCCGACACCGTGACCACCGCCATGCCGAATCGGTCGGCCGGCACCTTCGCCAATTCGGGGATGTAGCTGGCCACCTTGCCCTGGCCGATCATCGGTCTGACGACCTCGTGGATCTCGGCCAGCACCCTTTCGTAGTCCATGTCGTTTTCGCTGTCTTTTTTGGAAGGCTGGGATTGTCCGCGATTGCCGGACCGCGGCCGCCCCGCCCACCGGCTAGGCACCTTCCACTAGCGGCGGCGCCAACCCCGCCGCGGAGGGGCGGCGTGGCTATGATGGCCCGCACCTTCGCCGCCCCCGGCGCCACGCGCCGGCCCCCCATGCCCACAGACCCCGGTTTCGACTACGTCATCGTCGGCGGCGGCTCCGCCGGCTGCGTGCTCGCGTCGCGCCTGAGCGAGGACCCGGGCGCCAGCGTCGCCCTGCTCGAAGCCGGCCCGCCCGACACCAGCGCGCTGGTGCACTGCCCCGCCGGCATCGCGGTGCTCGCCCAGACCGGCCAGCTCAACTGGGGCTTCGAGACGGAGCCCCAGCCCGGCCTGCTCGGCCGGCGGGGCTACCAGCCGCGGGGCAAGGTGCTGGGCGGATCCAGTTCGGTCAACGCCATGGTCTACGTCCGCGGGCAACGCGAGGACTACGACCACTGGGCCGCGCTCGGCAACCCCGGCTGGCGCCACGACGAGGTGCTGCCCTACTTCAAGAAGGCCGAGCGCAACGAGCGCGGCGCCGACGAATGGCACGGCGCAGACGGCCCGCTCAACGTCAAGGACCTGCCCCGCCCCCACCGCGTGAGCCTGGCTTTCGTCGAGGCCGCGCGCCAGGCCGGCCACGCCATGAACGGCGATTTCAACGGCCCCACCCAGGAAGGCGTCGGGCTCTACCAAGTCACGCACCTGGCCGGCGAGCGCTGCAGCGCGGCCAAGGCCTACCTTTCCCGGCCCGGCCCCGACGGCAGGGCGCCCGCGTCACGATCCAACCTGCGGGTCATCACCGGAGCCCGGGCGCTGCGCGTGCTGACGGAAGGCCGGCGGGCGACCGGCGTCGCCTACCTGCAGGACGGCGTCGAAAAGCGGGTCCAGGCCCGCCGGGAGGTGCTGCTCAGCGCCGGCGCGCTGCAGTCGCCGCAGTTGCTGATGCTGTCGGGCATCGGACCGGGGGCGCAGCTGCAGGCGCACGGCATCGCCGCCGTCCACCACCTGCCGGGCGTCGGCCGGAACCTGCACGACCACCTCGACGTGGTGCAAGTGGTGCACGCGCCCGGCCTGAAAGACCTGTTCGGCGTCTCGCCCACGGGCTTTTGGAACACCTTGACCGGCCTGCGCGACTGGCACCGGCGGCGCGAAGGCATCCTGACGACGAATTTCGCCGAGGCCGGCGGCTTCATCCGCAGCCACCCCGCGCAACCGCTGCCCGACCTGCAGTTGCACTTCGTCATCGGCAAGCTGGTCGACCACGGGCGCAAGGTCGCCTTCGGGCACGGCTATTCCTGCCACGTCTGCCTGCTGCAGCCGCGCAGCCGCGGCAGCCTGACGCTGCGGGACGCCGACCCGCGCTCGCCGCCGCGGATCGACCCGAACTTCCTCGGCGACGAGGCCGACCTGGACACCTTGGTGCTGGGCTTCAAGAAGATGCGCGGGATCCTCGGGCAGCCCGCGCTCGCGGGCCTGGGCGGCCGGGAACTCCCGGCCAGCGCGTCCGCCCGGACCGACGAGCAAGTCGCACGCTTCATCCGGGAGCGCGCCGACACCATCTACCACCCCGTGGGCAGTTGCCGCATGGGCCCGGGCGGCGGGCTCGACGTGGTGGACGCGCGGCTGCGCGTGCACGGCATGTGGGGCCTGCGCGTGGTGGACGCGTCGATCATGCCGCGCATCGTCAGCGGCAACACGAACGCGCCGACCATCATGGTGGCCGAGAAGGCGGCCGACATGGTCAAGGCCGACGCGCGCCGGCCCGGCGGCGCCTGAGCCCCCTGGTCAAGCGCCGGCGGGCTCCGCGCTGAAGCCGATGTCGCCGTACCACGCCTCGACGCTGTTTTTCAAGTCGTCGCTGTCGGTGAGCACGCCGACGCTGCGGATGACACCCGGCGGCGGCTCGCCGAACACGCGCTTGAAATCGTCGGCCACGTTGCGCTCGTAATTCAGCCACCGGCCGACCCGGGCCGGTCCGCTCTCGACCACATGGTTCTGCAGGCGCTTGGACCGCGCGTACGGCACCGTATGGCCGACAGGCACCTGGCCGCCGTCCCAGGCATAGGCCAGCGTGGCGTAAGGCAGCTTGTTGCCGGTGAACAGCTCCACCTGCTCGAAGAAGATGCGGTCGCGCAGCGGCAGCCTGGAGACGTCGCCCTCAAACGCCAGGATGATGCGCACCGGCGTGTCCTCCGCCTCGTCCAGCGACACGGTGGCCTTTTCATGGATGGCGTCGGCGCGCCAGCTCCACCTCATCCAGGGTGTGGCCAGGGGATCGATGCGGACATGGCAGTTCAGGCCGGAACTGGCGCTGTCGGCGCGAGCGTGCAACACGCTGCGGCCGTCGAGGCTGGCGAGCTCGTACTGCGAACGCTTCAGGCCGCGCCGGATGATGTAGGGCTCCCAGCCTTCGGGCAGGCCACCCGCGGCACCGTCCTGCGCGGAGAACGGCTTCAGGCTCGTCGGCGATTCCTGGGCCGACGGCGGTCTCGACGGCGTCTGCAGTTCGGGCTCTTCCCCGCCCAGGCTGGCGCACCCGGACAACAAACCCCCGCCGAGCAGCGTCCAGCCGGTGCCGAACGCGGCCCGACCGAACCGGCGGCGGCCCGCATCGCGTACGGCCCTCGGCTTCGCTTCGGATGTCTTTTCACGCGCAGGAGTGTTCAGGGGAAGGTCAGCCATGTCTGTCGCAAGCAAGCGGGTGCCGCATTGAAGGAAACGCCAAGCCTAGCAGGCCCGGTGGCCGATTCCTCGGCGATGGCCTTTCGCCGCCGGGCCGACAGACAATTCGGGCCATGCAATGCGAAGAAGAAAGCGCCCCCGGCATCCCCCAGGAACTGCCCAGCGACCGCTGGCTCCACGAGGACGACACCTGCCTCGTGCTGGACAAGCCCGCGGGTTTGCTCTCGGTGCCCGGGCGCGGCGAACTCAGCCGCGACAGCCTGGCGCAGCGGGTGCAGCGCGCCCGGCCCGAGGCCCTGGTGGTGCACCGGCTCGACATGGCGACTTCCGGGCTGCTGCTGATGGCCAAGGGCGCCGATTGGCAGCGCGCCTACAGCCGGCTCTTCGCCGAGCGCGGGGTGCGCAAGGAATACATCGCCGTCGTGGCCGGCTGGATGGCGCGGGACAGCGGCGATGTCGACCTGCCGTTGGTCGCCGACTGGCCCAACAGGCCGCGGCAGCGCGTCGACGCCGCCATCGGCAAGCCCTCGCTCACCCGTTACACCGTGCTCGAACGCGACCCGGCGCGCCCGCGCACGCGTGTGCGGCTGGAGCCGGTGACCGGGCGTTCGCACCAGTTGCGGGTGCACATGCTCGTGCTGGGCCACCCTATCCTGGGCGACAGGCTGTATGCACCCGGGACCGCGGAGGAAGAGGCACCGCGCCTTTTGCTGCATGCGCAGCGGCTCGCCTTGACGCACCCCGCGTCGGGGCGCGAAACCGCCTGGTTCAGCCCAGCGCCTTTTTAGGCTCGTTCACATTCAAGGAGCCGGCGCGGCCTCGGGGCCCTGGAAACCGCCCGCGCGGAAGGTCAGCACCAGCGTGTCGCGGTGCCCGCCTTCGGTCAGCGGCTGGATCGGCGTGGTCTCGTGGATGACCTTCTCGTCGTCCAGCATCAGCAGGCTCCACGGTTCGCTCAGGGTGAAGCGCAAGCCCTGGCTGCCATGGGCTTCGAACACGCGGGTCTCGCCGCCTTTGACGCCTTCGCGCTTGACGAGCATGACGACGACGAAATCCACGCCGTCCCGGTGCGCGCCTTCAGGCGTCGGGCGGCCGATGCCGTCGGTGGTGTCGATGCGGAATTGGTGGGCCTCGATGAACCAGGGCCGGTCGCCTTTGACTTTGGAGCATTCGCGCGCCAGCGCAAGCAGCAGCGCCTCCCACACCGGTTGGTCGACGAGCTCGCCGGACAGCGGTTCGAACCAGCGTTCCAGGCCGCCGTGGAGCGCGTTGTAGTCCAAAGGCTGCCAGTGCGCGCGGTGCGGCACGGCGCGCAGCGCGCCGCCTTCGGCGACGAAGCAGCCGTGGCGGCGCCGGCGGTAGCGGCCGCCGTCCCGCAGGTAGGCGTCGGCCGGCAGGCCTTCCCAGGTCGTGGAAAGCCGGAGCAAGGCGGCCGGCTCCACTTCCAGCATCGAACAGACCGCTGCGGTTTCCAGCACCGCGCGGCCCGGGTGGCGCAGCGCTTCGCTGAGTTCGTTCAGGGGCGTCAGGGGTGGCGGTGGGCTGGCGGTCATGGCGAAGCGGGTCGTCGGGATCGGGGGATCGGGATTGTGGCGGCAGCGGGCGGGGGCCTGTTCACACTCGAAAGGCCCGGGCTTCCTTTCAATGTGAACAGAACCCGGTCAGGAAGCGCCGGTGTCGCCGGCGAGCACGGTGATGCGGACGCCGTCCAGCGACACCACCTGGCCCGCCCTGATCTTGCAGGTCTTGCGCAGCTCCTGGAGGCCGTCCACTTGCACCAACCCTTGCGCCACCATGGCTTTGGCCAGGCCGCCGCTGGGCGCCAGGCCGGTGGCTTTCAACAAAGCGTCCAGGGGGATGTGGTCGCCGCGGAGGGGGAATCGGATTTCTCGTGTCATGGCGTGACTGTGGCGCAATTTCGTCGGACCCGCGCGGCCAGGGGCCAAGTTTGCGTCCACCCCTCCAAACATCGTGTACATTCGCGGGCACAGTTATACGCAAGACCTTGTTTGTTCGTGATCTGCCAACGCTCTGCCCCCGCTTGCTCATCCAGGCCGGGTCAGCAGAAACAGCCAGAACTCCCCACATCGTTTCTTGAGTGTTGCTGCATGCGCCAGCATGTGCTGCGTATATTTTTGTTTTGATAGACAGTTAGGAATTAGTCCATGACGACTCAAACCGGTACCGTGAAGTGGTTCAACGACAGCAAGGGCTACGGCTTCATTGCTCAAGACGCGGGTGGCGCTGACCTCTTCGCCCACTTCCGTGACATCGAAGGCACGGGCTTCAAGACCCTGGTCGAGAACCAGCGCGTCCAGTTCGAAGTGAAGCAAGGCCAAAAGGGCCTGCAAGCCGCGAACATCAAGCCCCTCTGATTGCACGCAGCACGCCGCGTGCGTGCCACATGCAAGGAAACCGCAGCCGACCGCTGCGGTTTTTTTTCGCCCGCCCCATCAATCCGCGTGCGCGGCGCAGTCGATGGACTGGCGACCCCACCATTCCTCCCCCGGCTGCAGCGTGCGGGCTTCGCCGACCAGGGCCGCCTCGACGCAGAGCATCCGTTTCCAACCGTCGTCCGGCATGTCGGCGAGTTTGGCGGCGTTGGCGGGCCCGGGGTTCCACACCACCACGTCGGTGAAACCACCCGTCTGCGAGATGGTCACGGCATCCTTCGGATCGCCGCCCGATTGCAGCACCAGCGGGCGCGCGGCGTCGTAGTAGATGCGGTCCAGCTCGTCGTCCACCTGCAGGCTTTCCGCCCTGTCCACCTGCTCCTTCCGTGTGACCTTGTCGAAGTAGCGCAGCCGCGACAGCCCGTGCAGGCGCACCGCGGCGACGTCGGGCATGGCGAAGTAGGTGTGCAGCGCCGCGGTGAACGCCCAGGGCCGGTCGCCGGTGTTCACCGCCTCCAGTTCCATGTCGAGGCGCTGTGTGGACACGCGCAGGCTCAGCTCCAGCGCGAATTCGAACGGCCAGACCGCGCGGGTGGCGTCGCTGCTGTCCAGCTGCAGCACGGCCAAGGCGTCGCTGGCGGTGGCGTCCACGCTTTTCAGCCGCCACGGCAGGCTGCGCGCGAAACCGTGCTTGGCCAGCGGCCCCATTTCGGCGAACTGCGGGAAGATGACCGGGACACCGCCCCGCAACGCCTGGCCCGGCGCGTAGACCGCGTTCTCCGACAGGAACAGGCGTTCCACACCGCCGGCCGTTTTCCACGACACCAGGTGGGCGCCGTGCAGCAGGACGACCGCCTCGCTGCCGTCGCCCGCTTGCAACTGGATCGCCTCCTGACCATGGAACGAGATGGCTCGGGAAGAAAAAACGGTGTTGGCGGTCGGCGTGGTGTTCATGGGTGCTCCTGCGGCGGACGGGCAGCGATTGTCGCAGCCGCCGCGCCGCCGCCCCATGCAGGGCGGGATCGTGCAAGATAGGAGGTCCCGGCCCCGCGACACGCGTCGGCCTTTTCGCCACGCCAGTCTTCATCACCCCACCCGGCCCCATGGCACTCAAAGCCACCATCTACAAAGCACAGCTCCAGATCGCGGACATGGACCGCAATGTCTACCTCAACCACCCGGTCACCCTGGCCCGGCACCCGTCCGAGACGGACGAGCGGATGATGATCCGCCTGCTGGCGCTGGCGCTGAACCTGCCGGCCGACACGCAGGCGGCGGGACAGCTCGAAATGGCCAAAGGCATGTGGGAGCCTGAGGAGCCCGACCTTTGGCAGAAGGACCTGACCGGCCAGATCGAGCACTGGATCGACGTCGGCCAGCCCGACGACAAGCGCATGCTCAAAGCCAGCCCGCGGGCCGGCCGGGTCAGCGTCTACAGCTTCAGCCACAGCACGCCGATATGGTGGAAAGGCGTGGCGAACAAGGTCGGCCGCGCGAAGAACCTGGCGGTCTGGCAGATCCCGGCGGAACAGAGCCAGGCGCTGGCGCAGCTGGCGCAACGCACGATGCAATTGCAGGTCACGGTGCAGGACGGCGGCGTCTGGTTCAGCGACTCTGCCCATTCCGTGGAAATCCAACCGCAGGCGTTGACGCCGGCCTGACGGCGCACAGCGCTCGTTTCCTGGAGGCGAATCCCGATGAACGAATCCCCGCCCATCGTCCACGACACCCGGAAACAGCGTTTCGAGCAGACGGTCGAGGGCCATGTGTGCACGGCCGAATACCAGCTGTCGGGCGGCGTCATGCACATGACGCACACCGGCGTCCACCCATCGCTGCAGGGCCGGGGGATCGCCGCCCGGCTCGTCGAGGCGGCGCTGGCGCATGCGCGCAGCCAGGGGCTCAAGGTGAGGCCGAGCTGCTCTTACGTGCGGGGCTACATGCAGCGCCACCCGCAGACCCAGGACCTGCTGGCGTGAAACACCATCTCCACGCCGGCCACGGCCCGCTGCCCGCCATCCTCGACATGGAGGCGTCGGGTTTCGGCCGGACGAGCTATCCGATCGAGGTCGGGTACGTGCTGTCGGACGGGAGCAGCTTCTGCACGCTGATCCGCCCCGCGCCCGGCTGGGTGCACTGGGACGCCCAGGCCGAGCAGACCCACCACATCAGCCGGGAGGCCGCGTTGCGGCACGGCAAGGACGTGGCCGAGGTCGCGAGCCGCCTCAACCGCGACCTGGTGGGCCTGACGCTCTACAGCGACGGCTGGGCCAACGACTACAGCTGGCTGGGCATGCTGTTCGAGGCGGTGGACATGTCGCCGAGCTTCAAGCTGGACAACCTGCGCGCCTTGCTCAGCGAGGAGGAGGCCGGCCTTTGGCATTCGGTGAAACAGCAAGTCGCCGAATCGATGCGCATCGAGCGCCACCGCGCCAGCGCCGACGCCAAGCTGCTGCAGATGACGCTGCAGAAGATACGCGCCTCCGCGGTCCCGCGGACCTAGCGCGACGCCACGCTAGCGGTTGCCGCCGTAGGTGTTGCCCTGCTGGCGCATGTCTTCCCGCGCCCTGATCTCGGCGCAGTGCGGATGCGAGGCGAAGCGGCTCGTGCGGCATTCGCGCTCCATGCAGGCCAGGCGGATGATGAAGGACCTGGGGCCGCAAATCTGGTTCGGGCTGTCGGGCACCGGGTCGGGCGCGCGCGCCGCGGCGGTCGGCTTCGGCCTGGGCTCTTCGGCGGTTTGCTGCGGCACCGGCGGCCACATGGGCGTGGCGGCGGTGCGCGCCTGCCCCTGGCCATCCCCATTGCGGGCGGCTTCGTTGTTGGCCTGGCCCCGCGGCTGCCGCGGTTCGAGCACGATGCGGGGCGCCGCGCCCGAATTCTGATCCTTCGGATTCGCGGCCGAAGTCGATGCGGTGTTGGCCGGGGCGCCGTCGGACCGGGGGTTGGCCCGGGCGTTGGCGGTGGGCGCGGCAGGTGCCGCAGGCTGCTTGTTGGCGGCGGCGGCTGCGGCCGGGGTGGCGGTAGCGCCAGGCGCCGGTGTCGCCGTGGCCTGGGGGGCAGGCGTGGCGGCCGGAGCGACGGGCGCCGGCGCGGTGGTCGCCACCGCCGGGTTGGCGGGGGTTGAATCCTGCGGCGTGGCGGCGACCGCCGGCTGTTCCTTGGGCACCGGCGCGGCCGATGGGGCCGCGGGGTTCGCGGCGGGCGCCGGGACGCCGGCGGCCGTGGCGGAAGGCGCTCCGCCCGCCGTGCCGGCCTGGTTCGATTTCACCCACCACGCCGCCGCGGCGACCCCGAGCAGCAGCGCCGGCAAAGACCAGGGCCACAAGCGGCGGAATGACGACGCGTGGGCCACCGCGGCCGCCTGGGGACGCGCGGCGGCGTCGACGCGCGGCTGCCGCACCGGCTGCGGGACACCGGGCGCGGCGGCTTGCTGGATCGCGTCCGCCGAAAGGGCTTGCGGCGCCCAGGCTTGGTTGCGCGGCCCTTCGGCCGGCGGCACCGGTTTGAACGGGGCAGTGGGGTCGCCCAGCGCCGGGCCCGTGGCACGCGCATCGGCGGCGGCCGGTCGCGGAGCGGGTGCCGTGGGCGCGTCGGCCTGCGTGGGCCAATCGATGACGGTGGCCTCGCCGCCTGGCGCCCTCGATGGGAGGCCGCCCGGCGGCGAAGTGAAACCGGCCGCCGCGGGGCGCGCCGGGTCGGCCGCCGTCCTCACGAAGGCGTCGGGCGAAGGCGGCGCCGGGGGCGGCCTGCGGGCGACGACGGGCGGCGTGGTCCTGCCGTTCAGCGCGTCGCGGAATTCGGCGACGGACTGGGGCCGGTCCTGCGGGCGCACGGCCAGCGCCCAGTCGACGGCCGCCAGGAAGCCGCGCGACACGCCGGGGAAGCTCAACTCGGCCAGCACTTCGCTGTGGTCTTCGAAGGTGCGCGCGGTGGCCGGCGGCGGCGGCACGCCCTTGAGCAGGTAGTGGATCACCGCCCCCATCGCGTAGAGGTCCGTCCAGGGGCCCTGCCTCAGGGAGACCGATTCGGCGTATTGCTCGATCGGCGCGTAGCTGGGCTTGAGGATGGCGGTGAAGGTCTGGGTGCGGTCGCCGATGGCGCGGCGGGCGGCGCCGAAATCGAGCAGCACCGGCTGGCTGCCGTCGTGGGGCAGCAGGATGTTGTCGGGCGCGATGTCCCGGTGGTAGACGGTCTCGCGGTGCAGGATCTCCAGCGCTTCGAGCAAAGGGTTCAGGATCTGGCGCATCCAGGCTTCGTCGGGCGCCTGGCTCATCGCGCGGCGGGCTTCGCGCAGCGTGCGGCCCTGCAGGAAGGGCATCACCATGTAGGCGGTGTTGTTCGCTTCCCAGAAGCGGTACACCTTCACCAGCGAACGGTGGTCGAACCGGGCGAGCAGCCGGGCTTCGTTGACGAAGGAGCGCAGGCCGAGCGCGAAAGTCTCCATGTGGGAACCGGAGCGCACCGACACCTGGGCGCTCGGGCCGCGCGCGGCCAGTTGGCCGGGCATGTACTCCTTCAAGGCCACGTCGCGGTCGAGCGAATGGTCGCGGGCCAGGTAGACGATGCCGAAACCGCCCACGCCGACCACGCGCAGGATCTCCAGCTCGCCGAACCGCGTCCCGGCGGGCAAGGCATCGTGCTCGTCCGAAGGGGGCGAGGCGGCGGCGGGGGCGTTGGGAAAGTCGGACATCGGATACTGGCTGGGACGCGACGACGGGAGTGTGGGCAAGCCGCTCAGGATACTGGAGCCTTCTTGCCGCCACCATCCCGAAAAAAACGGCTTTCGCGGGTATTTCGGGCAAACCGGCGGTATCAAAAAGTCACGAACGTGAGTTTGCCTGCTGGCGCCGGGATTGCCCAGGGCTTTCGCCACGTTTCGGCCCGTCCTTCGCGTTATTAGGGGGGCGACCGCGACGGCGAGCGCACACAAACCGGCACCGCGCCCCTCCCCGCCGCCGCTGACCGCGCCAATGAGACCGCCGCGGGCCGTGGAATCCGTCACGCCGCGGCGGCACTCCCGGAAACGACCGCGGGCCGCGCGGGCCCGCGGTCTCGAACCGGCGCCCCGGCCCCCGGCCTAAAATGCGTGGTCCCTGGCGACGCGCTCCGGCGCCGCGCCCCCTCCTCCCCAGAGTCCGTCCCGCCGCAGGCGCGGCCGGGCCAGCCGCTGCGGCACCCCAGGAAAGAAAACGATGACCCAAGAACTGCAAGGGCAGGTCCAAGCCCGGGCCAATGTGTATTTCGACGGCAAGTGCGTGTCGCACACCGTGACCTTGGCCGATGGCAGCCGCAAGAGCGTGGGCGTGATCCTGCCTTCCACGCTCACGTTCAACACCGGCGCGCCGGAAGTCATGCAATTGGTCGAAGGCCGCTGCCGCGTCAAATTCGCCGGTCGCGACGACTGGGCGTCTTTCGAAGCCGGCCAGTCGTTCGACGTCCCGGGGCAGTCGTCCTTCGAGATCGAAGCGCCGGTGCCGGTGCATTACATCTGCCACTTCGGCTGACAGGCTGGGCCGGCGCCCGGCCTCATGCCGCCCCTGCATGCCGAACCCACCTGAAGACGACGACCCCGCGGCGCCCCTGCCCTGCATCTGCCTGGCCGGGCCCACCGCCTCCGGCAAGACGGCCGGCGCGCTGGCGATCGCGCGGGCCCTGTCGCCCCGGCGGCCCGTCGAAATCGTCAGCGTCGACTCCGCCCTGGTCTACCGCGGCATGGACATCGGCACCGCCAAGCCCAGCCGCGGCGAGCTGGCGCAGGCGCCGCACCACCTGATCGACATCATCGACCCCGCCGAGGCCTACTCGGCCGCGCGTTTCGTGGCCGACGCCCGCAGGCTGGTCGGAGAGATCCGCGCGCGCGGCCACTGGCCGTTGCTGGTCGGCGGCACGATGCTTTATTTCAAGGCGCTGTTCGACGGCCTGGACGAGATGCCGCCCGCCGACCCGGCGGTGCGCGCCGCGCTGGCGGCTCAACTCGACGCCCAAGGCCTGCCCGCGCTGCACGACGAGCTGCGGCGCGTCGACCCCGTGTCGGCCCAGCGCCTGGCGCCGGGCGACACGCAGCGCATCCTGCGGGCGCTGGAGGTGTTCCGCGTCGGCGGCGTGCCGCTGTCGGCGCTGCAGCGGCGCGACCGGGAAGGCGCCGCCCGTCCGCAACCGCTGCTGATCTCGCTGGAACCCCGCGACCGCGCCTGGCTGCACGGCCGCATCGAGCAGCGCTTCCGCCAGATGCTGGACGACGGCCTGGTCGCCGAGGTGCAAGGCTTGATAGCCCGCGGCGACCTGCGCGCCGATCTGCCCTCGATGCGCTGCGTGGGCTACCGCCAGGCCTGGGAGGCCCTGGAATCGGGCGACCTTTCGCAGCTCGCCGAGCGCGGCATCGCGGCCACGCGCCAGCTCGCCAAGCGGCAGGCAACCTGGCTGCGCGGCATGCCCGGCCGCCAAGTCGTGGACTGCGATGCGGTCGACGCCGTGCAGCGCGTCGTCGCCCTGGCCCAGGCGGGGGTGGACGCATTGGCCTCGCGGCCACCCCCACCGGCTGTTCGACGATGCTGAGCATCCAGTCGATCAGCAAGCGCTACCCGCCCGCGGCCGGCCGCGGAGGCGACGGCGGCGCGGCGGCCGAACCCCAAGCCGTCTTCTCCGACGTCAGCCTGGACGTCGCGGCCGGCGAGTTCATCGCCCTGTTGGGCGAATCCGGGGTGGGCAAGTCCACGCTGCTGAATTGCATCGCCGGGCTGGACACCGTCGACAGCGGCCGCATCGAGGTGGATGGCACCGACATCCAGGCATTGGGCGACACCGCCCAGGCCCACTTCCGGCGCGCGCGGCTGGGCTTCGTCTTCCAGGCCTTCCATGTGCTGCCCCACCTCAGCGTGTCGCAGAACGTGGCCCTGCCGCTGCTCCTTCTGCGACAACCCGACGATGGCCGGGTGATGCGCATGCTCGACGCCGTCGGCCTGGCGCAGGCGGCCGACCGGCTGCCGCAGACGCTGTCGGGCGGCCAGCTGCAGCGCGTGGCGCTGGCGCGCGCCCTGGTGCACCGGCCGCGGCTGCTGCTGGCCGACGAGCCCACCGGCAACCTCGACCCCGACACCGCCGAGCGGGTGATGGACCTGTTGCGCGACCAGGTCCGCCGCCATGGCGCCAGCTGCGTGCTGGTCACGCACTCGCGGACAGCCGCCGCGCGCGCCGACCGCGTGTTGACGCTGACGTCCCGGGGCATCCGTCCCGCAGGGACCGAATAGGGCCGGCCTGCGATGTGGCTCGCGCTGCTCAGGCGGGTGTCATGGCCGGAGTGGCGGCACAGCCGCGGCCACACCCTGGTCAGCGTGCTGTCGATCGCGATGGGCGTGGCGCTGGCCTTTGCGGTGCACCTGGTCAATGAATCGGCGCTGCATGAATTCGGCGCCGCGGTGCGCGCCGTCAACGGCCAGGCGGACTTCGAACTGCGCGCGCAGCGCGAAGGCTTCGACGAGGCGCTCTACGCCCGCGTGGCCGCCCACCCGCAGGTGGGGTTGGCCAGCCCGGTGGTCGAACTCGAAGTGGCCAGCCTGGGCCCGCAGGACCGCCGTCGCCCGTTGAAGCTGCTGGGCGTGGACGCGCTGCTGCTGCCCGCCATCGCGCCGGGTTTGATGCCCCGGCCAGAGGCCGGCGAAGACCGGCTGGCGCTGGTCGACCCGGACGCCGCCTTCCTCAACGCCGCGGCCGCCGCCGCGATGGGCGACCCGGCCCTGCTCCGGCTGGTGGCCGGGGCGCAAGTCGCGCCGGTGGCGGTTCGCGGCCGCATCGACGCCGCCGGCCCGCCCATGGCGGTGATGGACCTGGCCGGCGTGCAGCAGCGCTTCGGCTGGCTGGGCCGGCTGTCGCGCATCGACGTGCGGCTGGTGCCCGGCGCGCGGCAGGAGGCGGTGCTGGCCGATCTGGCCCTGCCCGCCGCGGTGCGCGCCGTCACGCCGGCGCAGACGCAGCAGCAGGTGACCCAGGTGTCGCGCGCCTACCGCGTCAACCTCACGGTGCTGGCGCTGGTGGCCCTGTTCACCGGTGGTTTCCTGGTGTTCTCGGCGCTGTCGCTCTCGGTGGCGCGGCGGCTGCCCCAGCTGGCGCTGCTGGGCGTGCTCGGCCTGGGCGCTTCCGAGCGGCTGCGCCTGGTGCTGCTCGAAGCCTTCGTGCTCGGCGTCTTGGGCAGCGCCTTGGGCGTCGCGCTGGGCAGCGGCCTGGCCTGGGGCGCCTTGCAGTTGCTGTCCGGCGACCTCGGCGGAGGCTACTTCCCCGGTGTCGCGCCGCGGTTGCGGTTCAGCGCGGCCGCGGCCATGGTGTTCGCGGCGCTGGGCGTGGCCGCGGCCCTGGCGGGCGCCGCCCTGCCCGCCCGCATGGCCCAGGCGCTGGCGCCGGCCCAGGCGCTCAAGGGCGTCGGGATCGGGTTGGGCCAGGCCGGCGGCGGCCGCTGGTCGCGCTGGTTCGCCCCGGCCCTGCTGCCGCTGGGTGCCGCCCTCGCCTGGCTGCCGCCGGTGGGCGAATTGCCGTTGGCGGCCTATGCGTCGGTGGCCTGCCTGCTCTTCGGCGGCATCGCCTGCGTGCCCCAGGGCGTGGGCGGGCTGCTGCGGTACTGCCGGCCCGGCCGCTGGCCGCTGGCGCTGCTCGCGGTGGAACGCGCGCGCCACCAGCGGCATGTGGCCACGGTGGCGGTGGCCGGCGTGGTCGCCAGCCTGGCGCTGTCGGTGGCGTTGACGGTGATGGTGGGCAGCTTCCGGGCCTCGGTCGCGTCCTGGCTGGACACCGTGCTGCCGGCCGACCTCTACGTGCGCATGGCCGGCGCTGGTGCCGGCGACACCGCGCACCTGCCGCCTCCGCTGCCGGAACGAGCCGGCCGCTTGCCCGGCGTCGAACGCGTCCAGGCGCAGCGGGTGGTGCTGGTGCAGATGGCAGCCGACCGCCCCGCGGTGGCGTTGATCGCCCGACCCCTGCCCGACCCCGGCCGCGACCTGCCGCTGGTGGAGGCGCGCGGAGGCGCCCGGCCGCCCGCCGCGCCGCGCGACGGCGGGCGACGGGAAACGGAGGTGCCGGTCTACGTCAGCGAAGCGATGGTGAGCCTCTACCAGGCCGCGCCCGGCACCCTGCTCGCGCTGCCGTTGCCGGACGGGCGCACCGCGCCCGCGCGGGTGATGGGCGTGTGGCGGGACTACGCCCGGCAAAGCGGCGCCGTCGTCATGGGGCGAGACGACTTCCAGCGGTTGACGGGCGACACCCGGGTCAACGACCTGGCCGTCTGGCTGCGTCCGGGCACCGACGCGGCCGCGGTGCAGGCCGGTTTGCGGCGGCTGGCCGGCGACGGGAGCGGGAACGCGGGGGGAAGCGCCGGCGCCTTGCTGGAATTCGCCTCGGCCGCCGAGATCCGCGCCACCTCGCTGCGCATCTTCGACCGCAGCTTCACCGTCACCTACTGGCTGCAGGCGGTGGCCATCGGCATGGGCCTGTTCGGCCTGGCCACCAGCGTGTCGGCCCAGGTGCTGGCGCGGCGCAAAGAATTCGGCCTGCTGGCCCACCTCGGGCTGACGCGCGGCCAGGTGTTGCGCCTGGTCTGCCTGGAAAGCGCGGTGTGGACCGGCGCGGGCGCCCTGCTCGGGCTGCTGCTGGGCGCGGCCATCAGCGCGGTGCTCGTCCACGTCGTCAACCCGCAGAGCTTCCACTGGACGATGGACCTCGTCTTCCCGTGGGCTCGGCTGGCCCTGCTCGGCCTGGCGGTGCTGGCGGCCGGCACGGCCACCGCCTGGCTGTCGGGCCGGGCGGCGGCGCAGCGGCAGGCGGCGCTGGCTGTGAAGGAGGATTGGTGAGATGAAGCGCTTGAAACGTTCCTGGCCGGGCGGGATCCCGTTTAGAGCGCGCCCCTTGCCGGACGACGGCGCCCGCGGCGGGCCCACGCCGGACACATCGGCCGCGCCCGACAAAGCGCGCCGGGCCGCCTTCGCCGCCTTGTTGGGCTGCCTCGCCGGTGGCGCCAGCGCCGGCACAGCGGCAGCGCCCGGCGACGGCCGGGACCAGCCGCCCGACGCGGAAATCTCACCCTCGCGACGCCTGAAGTTCCCCCAAGACTTCGGCGCCCACCCGCAGACTCGGATCGAATGGTGGTACCTCACCGGCTGGCTGTCGACGACCGGTGCGGACACACCGCTGTTCGGCTTCCAAGTCACCTTCTTCCGCTCTCGCACGCAAGTCGACGCCCACCATCCCAGCGCATTCGCCGCCAAGCAACTGGTCTTCGCCCACGCCGCGCTGACCGACCTGCCAGGCCGGCGCCTGCTGCACGACGACAGGCTGGCGCGCGACGGCTTCGGCCTGGCCGGCGCGGCCACCGGCGACACCGCCGTCTCCCTGCGCGGCTGGTCGCTGCGCCGTTCCCCCGGTGCAGGCGACGCCAGCGTCTACGAAGCCCGGGTCGACAGCGAGCGCGCCGGCTTCGCGCTGGCGCTGCAAGCCCGGAGCAGCCAACCGGTGTTGTTGCAGGGCCAAGCGGGCTATTCGCGCAAAGGCGCCAGGCCCGAGCAGGCCAGCCATTACTACAGCCAGCCCCAGCTGCCAGTGCGGGGCAGCCTGACGCGGGGCGGCAAGCCGCGAGCCGTGCAAGGCCGCGCCTGGCTCGACCACGAATGGAGCAACTCGGTGCTCGATGAAGGTTCCGTCGGCTGGGACTGGATCGGCATCAACCTGCTGGACGGCGGCGCCCTCACCGCTTTCCGGCTGCGCCGCGCCGACGGCGGCGCCTCGCACGCCGGCGGCAGCTTCCGGCCGGCCGGCGCCGCACAGGCGTCGAGCTTCGCCGCGGCCGATGTGCGCTTCACGCCGATGCGCTGGTGGACCAGCCCCGCCTCCAACGCCCGCTACCCGGTGGAATGGCGCATCGCCACGCCGGCCGGCGAATTCCAGCTGCGCGCCCTGCTCGACGCGCAAGAGCTCGACAGCCGCGGCAGCACCGGCACCATCTACTGGGAAGGCCTGAGCGAGCTGCTGGACGGCCAGGGGCGGCGGCTGGGGTGGGGCTACCTGGAGATGACGGGGTATGCGGCGCGGTTGAAGCTGTGACCAATCCGCCAAGACCTTGATGTCGCGGTGGGCGGCCTGATATGACAAGCTGTCGGCATCGCTTCGGCCATGTCGCCCCGGCGCCAGGCAACCACCCCCTCACCCCCGCCCTCTCCCCCGTGCCGGGGGCGAGGGAGTCTTTCAGGCAGCGGCGCAGACCCCCCTCCGGCAAGCAGCGCAGTCAAGAGGCAGTCTTTCAAGCTGCGGCTCATGGCTCCCTCTCCCGCTGGCGGGAGAGGGCTGGGGTGAGGGTGGCTGCATGCCAACCTCGGTCCACCTGATCCGCCACCCACACCGTGCCATCCCCCTCCCACGACTTCCACCCCGCCGTCCAGGCCTGGTTCGACCGGACTTTCCCGGCACCCACGCCCGCGCAGGCCGCCGCCTGGCCCGCGATCCAGGCCGGCCGGCACACGCTCGTGGCGGCGCCGACGGGCTCGGGCAAGACGCTCACCGCCTTCCTCGCCGCGCTGGACGGCCTGGTGCGGGCCGGCCTGGCCCCGGGCGGGTTGCCCGACGAGACCGCCGTCGTCTACGTCTCGCCGCTGAAGGCGCTGTCCAACGACATCGAGCTGAACCTGCGGGCGCCCCTGGGCGGCATCCGCGGCGAACTGCGGACACTCGGCCTGCCCGACGTCGACATCCGCACCGCGGTGCGCACCGGCGACACGCCCGCCAGCGAGCGCCAGCAGGCGTTGCGACGGCCGCCGCATGTCTTCGTGACCACGCCGGAATCGCTCTACGTGCTGCTCGGTTCGGTGTCCGGCCGCAGGATGCTGGCGACGGTGCGCACCGTGATCGTCGACGAGATCCACGCCCTGGCCGCCGGCAAACGCGGCAGCCACCTGGCGCTCACGCTGGAGCGGCTGCAGGCGCTGTGCGCCGGCCCCATCGTGCGCGTCGGCCTGTCGGCCACGCAGAAACCGATCGAGGAGGTGGCGCGCTTCCTCACCGGCGGCGCGCCTTGCGAGGTCGTCGACATCGGCTACGCGCGCCGCCGCGACCTGGCGCTGGAAGTGCCGCCCACGCCGCTGAGCGTGGTCATGTCGAACGACCAGTGGGAGCAGGTCTACGGCCGTTTGACGGAACTGGCGCTGTCGCACCGCACCACGCTGGTTTTCGTCAACACCCGCCGCATGGCGGAGCGCGCGGCGCGCCACCTGGGGGAAAGGCTGGGCCGCGAGGCGGTCGCCGCCCACCACGGCAGCCTCTCGAAGGAAGCACGGCTGCTGGCCGAGCAGCGCCTCAAGCGCGGCGAGCTGAAGGTGCTGGTCGCTACCGCGTCGCTCGAACTCGGGCTGGACATCGGCGACGTCGACCTCGTCTGCCAGCTCGGCTCGCCGCGGTCGATCGCCACCTTCCTGCAGCGCGCCGGCCGCTCGGGCCACGCGGTGGGGGCCACGCCTAAGGCGCGGTTGTTCCCGCAGTCGCGCGACGAGTTGGTCGAATGCGCCGCCCTGCTGGACGCCGTGAACCGCGGCGAACTCGACGCGCTGCGCGTGCCACCCGCGCCGCTGGACGTGCTGGCCCAGCAAGTGGTCGCCGAGGTGGCCTGCCGCGAATGGGACGAGGACGACCTGTTCGAGCTGGTCAGGCGCGCCTGGCCCTACCGCGGGCTTTCGGCGGCGGGCTACGCCGCCGTGGTGCGCATGGTCTCCGAAGGCTTCGGGGCGCGCCAGGGCCCGCGCGCCGGCCTGGTGCACCGCGACGCGGTGAACCGCCGCTTGCGCGAGCGCCAGGGCGCGCGGCTCACCGCGCTGACCTCCGGCGGCACCATCCCCGAAACCGGCGACTACACCGTGGTGCTGGAGCCGCAGGCCGACAAGATCGGCACGGTGAACGAGGATTTCGCGGTCGAGAGCATGGCCGGCGACGTCTTCCAGCTCGGCAACACCAGCTACCGCATCCTGCGCGTCGAGACCGGCAAGGTGCGGGTAGAAGACGCGCAAGGCGCGGCGCCGAATATCCCCTTCTGGCTGGGCGAGGCGCCGGGCCGCACTGACGAGCTGTCCCACGCCGTCTCGCGGCTGCGCGCCGGGTTCGAAGCCCGCTGGCGCGAGGCGCCTTCGGTGGATCGGGCCACCGCCTGGGCGCGCGAGTCCCTCGGCCTCGACGAAGCGGCCGCCCGGCAGTTGGCCGACTACCTCGGCCGCGCGCTGTCCTCGCTCGGCGCCCTGCCGACACAGGAGCGCATCGTGCTGGAGCGCTTCTTCGACGAAGCCGGCGGCATGCAGCTGGTGATCCATTCGCCGCGCGGCAGCCGGCTGAACCGCGCCTGGGGCCTGGCGCTGCGCAAGCGCTTTTGCCGCCAGTTCAACTTCGAGCTGCAGGCCGCGGCGACGGAAGACGCGATCGTGCTGTCGCTGTCGACCAGCCACAGCTTCCCGCTGGCGGAGGTGGCGCGCTACCTGCACAGCAACTCGGCGCTGGCGTTGCTGGTGCAGGCGTTGCTGGACGCGCCGCTGTTCGGCGTGCGCTGGCGCTGGAACGCCACCACGGCGCTGGCATTGCCGCGCTTTCGCGGCGGGCGCAAAGTGCCGCCGCAATTGCAGCGCATGAAGTCGGAAGACCTGCTGGCCGCCGTCTTCCCCGACCAGGTGGCCTGCCTGGAGAACATCGCCGGCGAGCGCGAGGTGCCCGACCACCCGCTGGTCGCGCAGACGCTGGACGACTGCCTGCACGAGGCGATGGACGCCGAAGGCTGGCTGGCGATGCTGCGCCGCCTGGAGGCCGGCGAGATCGAGGTGGTCGCCTGCGACGCCGCCGGCCCGTCGCCGCTGGCCGCCGAGGCGCTGAACGCCAAGCCCTACGCCTTCCTCGACGACGCGCCGCTGGAAGAGCGCCGCACCCTGGCCGTGCAGAGCCGCCGCTACGCCGACCCGGAAAGCGCCGACGACCTCGGCCGGCTCGACGCCCAGGCGATCGCCGCCGTGCGCGAGGAAGCGTGGCCGCGCCCGCGCGACGCCGACGGCATGCACGAAGCCCTCGTCATGCTCGGCGCGGTCACCGACGCCGAAGCGGCCGGCCAGGAAGGTTGGGCCGCTTGGCTCGCGGCGCTGGCCAAGGCGGGGCGCGCCACCCGGCTGTCGGCCGACATGCCGGCTGCAACGGCGCCGGCGTCCGGCAAGAAGAAACCCGAAGCGTCCGGCGCCGGGCTCTGGGCGGCGGCGGAACGCCTTGCCGAAGCCAGGCTGCTGCACCCCGCGGCCACCGCCGAGCCCGACATCCAACCGCCGCGCGAATACGCCTCGCCCGAAGGCGGCCGCGACGGCGCGCTGCGCGAGCTGCTGCGCGCGCGGCTGGGCGGCCTGGGCCCGGTGACCGCCCCGGTGCTGGCCTCGCAGCTGCGAGCGCCGCTTGCCGAGGTGGAAGGCGCCTTGCTCGCCCTGCAGTCCGAAGGCGTGGTGCTGCAGGGCCGGTTCTCGCCGGACGCGCCGGCTTCGTCGCCGGTGGAATGGTGCGAGCGCCACCTGCTGGCGCGCATCCACCGCTACACGCTCAAGCGGCTGCGGCAGGAGATCGAGCCGGTCGAGCCGCGCGACTTCGCCCGCTTCCTCTTCGACTGGCAGCGCGTCGCGCCCGGCGCCCGGGTGGAAGGTGCCGATGCGCTGCCGGCGGTGCTGGCCCAGCTGGAAGGCTACGAGGCGCCGGCGGGGTTGTGGGAGGGCGACATCCTGCCGGCCCGGGTGCGCGACTACGGCAGCGCCTGGCTCGACGAGCTTTGCACCGCCGGCCGCACCACCTGGGCGCGGCTGCGGCCGTCCACCGCGACCGGCCGCGGCGGCGGCGCGTCGCTGCGGTCGACGCCGGTGCTGCTGCTGCCGCGCCGCAACGCGGCGGCTTGGTCGCGCGTGGCGCCTTCTTGCGAGGCGGACGAGGCCGACGCCGCCGTGCTCGGCTCCCGCGCGCAGCGCCTGTCCGATTACCTGGCCGCCCACGGCGCCTCTTTCTTCGACGAGATGCAGCACGGCACGCGGCTGCTGCCGGCCGAGCTGGAAGAGGCGCTGGCCGAACTCGCAGCGCGCGGCCGCGCCACTTGCGACAGCTTCGCCGGGCTGAGGGCACTGATGGTGCCGGCCTCCAGGCGGCCGGCGGGGCGTTCATCGCGGCACGCCCGGCAGCGACGGCCGCTTTTCGGCGTCGAGGACGCGGGCCGCTGGTCGCTGGTGCGGCCGCCCGCCGGAGCCGCCGCGGGCGGAGCCGCCCCGCCGGCCCAAGAGGACCTCGACCACGTCGTGCAGTGCCTGCTGCGCCGCTACGGCGTGCTCACCTGGCGGCTGCTCGAGCGCGAAGCCGCCTGGCTGCCGCCCTGGCGCGACCTGGTGCGGGTGTGCCGCCGCCTGGAAGCGCGCGGCGAGCTGCGCGGCGGCCGCTTCATCGCCGGCGTGCCGGGCGAGCAGTTCGCGCTCCCCGAGGCCGTCGCCCGCATGCGCGAGGTCAGGCGCCAGCCTTCCGACGAGACCGCCTGGGTCTGCCTCGCCGCCGCCGACCCGGCCAACTTGCTGGGAACGCTGCTGCCCGGCCCGAAGCTGCCCCGCACCTCGGGCTCGCGGGTGCTCTACCGCGACGGCGTGCCGGTGGCCACCCTCGTGGCCGGAGAAACGGCGGCGCTCGTGCCGATGACGCCGCCGCAGCGGCAGGACGCGGCCCGCCGGCTGTCGCTCGGCACGGCACCGCCGCTGGCGGCGGCCGCCTTCCACTGAAGGGACGGCCGCACCGCGGGGCGAGACAGCCGGCGGCCTGGTTCGGTGTCCCGCCGATCACTGACAAAAGTGGAATCGGTGGATTGCTCGTCCCGGCGGCAGGTGCAATTTCTCTGGTTCAGTGGACTAGGTGTGAAGCTTCAATAGGTTGTATCCGGTGTTCATCCGGATTGGGTTTGAGAGACT
>CBIHOD010000046.1:0-32799 GCA_966211815.1 uncultured Burkholderiales bacterium | reverse complement strand
TGGCTGTGCTTCGCGCCTCGGCTGAGCCCTTTTTCGGCTTCAACGTGGGCACGTCCCAAAGCCCGACAGCCTCCTAGAGAAGCACCGCGATTTCCTGCGCGACTTCCGCGGCGACACGGTGCACCCGTCGACGCTGCAGGTCTTCCACGAACTCGGCCTGCTCGGCGAGTTGCTGAAACGCCCGCACAACAAGGTGGAGCAGCTCGGCGGCCGTGTCGCGGGCCAGGTCGTGCGCATCGCCGATTTCCGCCGCCTGCCGGTGGCGGCGCCCTACATCGCGCTGATGCCGCAATGGGAATTCCTCGACTTCGTCGCGCAGGCCGCGCGCCGCTACCCGGGCTTCGAGCTGCGGCAGTCTGCGCCGGCGAGCGTTTGCTGGACGGCGTGGAAGAGGACGACGCGGGCGAAGGCCGGCGCATCGTCGGTGTGCGCACCAGCCGGGGCGACGACGTGCACGCCCGGCTCGTGGTCGCTTGCGACGGCCGCGACTCGCGCTTCCGCGAAGGCCTGCCGCTGCGGACCATCGGCGCGCCCATGGATGTGATGTGGTTCCGCCTGCCCAAGCGGGCGCGACCGGACAACGACAGCATGGGTGTGTTCGACGCCGGCCGCATCTTCGTGCTGATCGACCGCGGCGACTACTGGCAGTGCGCCTTCGTCTTACCGAAAGGCGGCGCCGAGGCGTTGCGCGCCGAAGGGTTGGACGCCTTCAAGGCGCGGGTGCGCGACGTGGGCCCGGAGACGGCGGCCGTGGGCGAAGCCGTCCGCGATTGGGACGACGTCAAGCTGCTCAGCGTCACCGTCGACCGGCTGGAGCGGTGGTGGCGCCCCGGCCTGCTGCTGATCGGCGACGCGGCGCATGCGATGTCGCCCATCGGCGGGGTCGGCATCAACCTGGCGGTGCAGGACGCGGTCGCCGCGGCCAATCTGCTCGCGCCCGCGCTGGCGCGGGGCGACGACACCGACCCGCTGCTGCCCCGGCTGCAGGCGCGCCGCATGCGGCCGGTGAAGCTCACGCAGGCGGCGCAGAAGCTGGTGCAGGACGCGGTGATCGCCCCCCTGCTCGATGAGAACGCGAAGCTCGACAGGCCGCCGCTGGCGGTGCGGCTGCTGGACAGGCTGCCGGGCCTGCGCGGCCTGCCTGCCCGCGTGGTGGGGATGGGATTCAGGCCGGAGCATGTGCGCGGGCCGGCGGCGCCTGCGCCGGATCCCGCCGGCTGACCGTGGGCCCGACGGCCATGTTCCGCCCTTCCTTGGCCGCCCCGGCCCGGCCGCCGTTCATGGCCCGATGGCCGGCCCTTTGAACCGAAGACCCCCGCGGCCGGGAACATCGATTGCCCGCCGCCCCATCCACGAGCCCAGAAAGGAACGCCCCATGACCCCCAAGAACACCATCTGCCTCTGGTATGAACGCGACGCAGAGGAAGCCGCGCGTTTCTACGAAAAGACCTTCCCCGACAGCCGCGTCGGCGCCGTGCACTTCGCGCCGTCCGACTACCCGGACGGCAAAGCCGGCGACCCGTTGACGGTGGAGTTCACCGTCGCCGGCATCCCCTGCATCGGCCTGAACGGCGGCCCGCAGTTCAAGCACAGCGAGGCTTTCTCTTTCCAGATCGCCACCGACAGCCAGGAAGAGACCGACCGCTACTGGGACGCGATCGTCGGCAACGGCGGGCAGGAGAGCCATTGCGGCTGGTGCAAGGACCGCTGGGGCATCAACTGGCAGATCACGCCGCGGGTGCTGACCGACGCCATGGCGCGGGGCGGCGACACCGCGAGGCGGGCCTTCCAGGCGATGATGGCGATGAAGAAGATCGACGTGGCCGCCATCGAGGCGGCCGCGCGCGGCTGAGCGGCCCGCCGCGGCGCCCGCCCGGCGAAAGGCTGGAAGGAGTCACCGCTTGGATGCGATTCCGGTCTCCGTCTACCAATCCGTCTTCGACAGCTCGCCCATCGGCGAATGCCTGCTGTCGCCGGTCGACGATCCCGTCATCCTGGCGGTGAACGACTCCTTCCTGCGGGCGTCCGGGCGCCATCGCGGCGACCTGGTCGGCCAGCGCCTGTTCTCGGCTTTCCCCGGCAACCCGGACGACGCCGGCGACAGCGGCGTCGCCGCGCTGCGCGCTTCGCTCGCCCGGGTGATCGCCAGCCGCCGGCCGGAGGCGCTGCCGCTGCAGCGCTATCCCATCCGCATCGTCCAGCCGGGTGGGAAGGAAGCATTCGAAGAACGTTACTGGCACGCCGTCAACATCCCGATCTTCGACGCCGCGGGCGGCCTGGCCTGCATCGCGCACCGCACCGAGGACGTCACGGAACGGGCGCGCATCGCCGAGGCGCTGGAGCGCGGCACCGGCCGCCAGGCTTTCCAGCTCGCGCTGGCGGACCGCCTGCGCCCGCTCACCTCGCCGGAAGAAATCACCGGCGCCGCAAGCAGCATGCTCGGCGAGCGCATGCGCATCACCCGCGTGACCTACGTGGAGATCGACGACCCGGGCGGCACCTTTGTCCAGCGGCAATGGCTCAGCCAGGGTGGCCAGGTTCCGGTGTCCGAACGGCGCCAGCTCGACGACTTCGGCCCCGAGATCATCGCAACCCTCAGGCGCGGCGAACCGCTGGTCATCCGCGACGTGCGCACCGACCTGCGCACCCGGCCCCACGCCGAGGCCTACGCCGGCATCGACGTGCGTTCCAACCTGGCCATCCCGTTGGTGAAGTCGGGGCGGCTGACCACCGTGCTCAGCCTCCAGCACGACCAGCCCCGCGACTGGAACCAGGCCGAGATCGACCTGGCCTCGGACGTGGCCGAGCGCACCTGGTCGGCGGCGGAAAACGCCAAGGCGCAGGAGGAACTGCGCGAGGCGAACCGCCGCAAGGATGAATTCCTCGCCATGCTGGCGCATGAGCTGCGCAACCCGCTGGCGCCGATCAGCGTCGCCGCCGGGCTGCTGGCCCGCGGCCCGCTCGACGCGGAGAGCCTGAAGAGGACCAGCGCCATCATCGCCAGGCAGGTGCGCCACATGTCCGGCCTGGTGGACGACCTGCTGGACGTCTCGCGCGTGACACGCGGCGTCGTCGCGCTGGAGGAGTCGCCACACGACATGAAGGCCGTGATGGCCCACGCGGTGGAGCAGGTGCGGCCGCTGATGGAGGCGCACCGCCACCACCTCACCGTGGACCTTCCGCCCTCGGCCGCCACGGTCCTGGGCGACGGCAACCGCCTGATCCAGGTCGTCGGCAACCTGCTGAACAACGCCGCCAAGTTCACGCCGCCGGGCGGCCACATCCATGCGTCGCTGGCGGTGGAAGGCGGCGACAAGGTGGTCGTGCGGGTGAGGGACGACGGCATCGGGGTGCCGAAGGACCTCCAGCCGCGCGTCTTCGACCTGTTCGCCCAGGCCGAACGGTCGCCCGACCGCTCGCAGGGCGGGCTCGGCCTTGGCTTGGCGCTGGTGAAAAGCCTGGTCGAACAGCACCGCGGCACGGTGTCGGTGTCCAGCCAGGGCGCGGGCACGGGCAGTTGCTTCACGGTCTGCCTGCCCTTGCTGGCGGCGCCGCCGCGGGCGGGGACGGCGCCCCCGCCCGCGGAACAGGAGCGGGTCGGGCACGGGGCCGGGCGGGGCGTCGACGTGCTGGTCGTCGACGACAACGAGGACGCCGCCGAAATGTTGCGTGCCCTGCTGCAGCACGCCGGCCACCGCGTGCGCGTGGCGCACCACCCGGACGAGGCCCTGCGTGACGCGGCGCGGCGCCCCCCGGAAGTCGGCCTGATCGACATCGGCCTGCCCGCCATCGACGGCTACGAAGTGGTGCGGCGCCTGCGGGCCCAGGCCGCCACGGCGAAAGGCCGCTATGTGGCCCTGACCGGCTATGGGCAGGGTTCCGACCGGGAGCAGGCCTTGGCGGCCGGGTTCGACGAACACCTCGTCAAGCCGGCGGACCCTCAGGCGCTGCTGGCGTTGCTGGGGCGGTTGGCGGCCCGCGTCGACCCCCACCCCGACCCTCTCCCGCAAGCGGGAGAGGAATAAGGATTTTGAACTCCCTCGCCCCCGGCACGGGGGAGAGGGTTGGGGTGAGGGGGCCGCGGCGAATCGACATCGTGGATTCGCCGAGGTTCTCGCAGGGATCAGGCGCCATGGCGCGCGCTTGAAAACGAGGGGAAACCGAGGGCCGCGGGGACCCCCGCCATGGCAGACTCGGCGCATGCCCGGCCCCACCCTGCTCGTCGCCGATGACCACCCCCTCTTCCGCGCCGCGGTGCTGCATGTCCTGCGCGAGCGGCTGCCGCAGTACCGCACGCTGGAAGCGGCGAGCGCCGCCGCGCTGGGCGCGGCTCTGCAGGCCCACCCCGAGGTGGAGCTGGTGCTGCTGGACCTGAGCATGCCCGGCACGCGCGGTTTCTCGGCCCTGCTGCACGTGCGCTGCGAACACCCCGAGCTGCCGGTCATCGTGATCTCGTCCAACGACCATCCCCGCGTCATCCGGCGCGCCCAGCAGTTCGGCGCGGCCGGGTTCATCCCGAAGTCCGCGCCGGCGGAAAGCATGGGCGACGCCGTCGCCGCGGTGATGGACGGCGGCAGCTGGTTCCCGCCCATGGCGGCCGAGCGCTCGCAAGCCGACGCCGAACTCACCGCTCGGCTGGCCCAGCTCACGCCCCAGCAGTTCCGCGTGCTGCTGTGCCTGGCCGACGGCCTGCTCAACAAGCAGATCGCCCATGAGCTGAACCTTGCCGAGAACACCGTCAAGGTGCACGTGACGGCCATCCTCAAGAAGCTGAATTGCTACAGCCGCACGCAGGCGGCCGTGCTGGTCAAGAGCCTGGAAGCCGACCACGACGGCGCTTCTCCGGGCTGAACCGGCCGGGCGCGGTCAACTCGCCGGCGCATCGCCCTCGCCGCCGCCGCGCTCGCGCAGCCGCACCAGCGTCTGGCTGACCAGCGCCCGCAGCGCCGGCGCGCGCACGGGCTTGGCGAGGAAACCCCAGCCGCGTTCGGCCGCCTGCCGGCGGAGCAGGGCGTCGCGCTCGGCCGTCACCAGGATCACCGCCGGCGACCGGCCCCAGCGCTTGCAAAGCTGCGCATAGACGTCGGGGCCGTGGCGGCCGCCGTCCAGGCGCGCGTCCAGCAGCACCATCCGCGGCGCCCCGCCCGGCCGCGCCGCGTCCAGGGCCTGCCCGGCGCCACCGGCCAGCGGCACGTCGCAACCCCAGCGTTCCAACAAGGCCCGGGTCGCGGCGCAGGTCGGGCCGTCGTCTTCGATGACCCAGGCGCTGCTGCCGTGCAGGGGCGCGTCGTCTTCCATCCGCCGGTCTCCGGCCGGCGGCGCGTCGGGCTGGACGGCGGCGGGGTCGCCCAGGGGCACGCTGACCCAGAACACGCTGCCTTGGCCCAGGGTGGAGCGCAGGCCGATCTCATGGCCGAGCAGGCGGCCCAGGCGCTCGACGATGGCCAAGCCCAGGCCCGCGCCGCGGTCGTCGGCGCGGCCCTCGTCGAGGCGGCGGAACTCTTCGAAGATCTCGCGCTGCAACGCCTCCGGGATGCCCGGCCCCTGGTCGTGCACCTCGATGCGCAACCGGTCGGCCGCGCGCCGGCAGCCGACGACGATGCGCCCGCGCCGGCTGTAGCGGATGGCGTTGGAGACGAAGTTCTGCAGGATGCGGCGCAGCAGGTTCTCGTCGGTGCGCACCACCTGGCGCGTGCCCACGCAGGACAGCGCCAGGCCGCGGCTGGCGGCGAGCACGCCGAAGTTGTGGGCCAGCACCTGCAACACCGGTCCCAGTGCGACGTCGCGCACCCGCACCTCCAGCTGGCCGGATTCCATGCGCGAGATGTCGAGCAGGCTGTTGAGGATGGCGTCCTGCGCGGCCAGCGCGCTTTCGATGCTGTCGGCCACGCGGCGGCCGGCGTCGTCGTGCAGATGGCCCGGCAGCAGCGAGGTGAACACGCGCGCGGCGTTCAGCGGCTGCAGCAGGTCGTGCACCGCGGCGGCGACGAAGCGGGTCTTGTGGCGGTTGGCCAGCTCGGCTTCGCGCTTGGCCTCGGCCAAATCGCGGGTGCGTTCGGCCACGCGCCGCTCCAGCGCGTCGGCCAGGGAGCGCAGCTCGCGCGCGGCGTTCTTGTAGCTCGTGATGTCGGCGTAGCTCGTGACGAAACCGCCCTCGGGCAGCGGGTTGCCGCGGATCTCCAGCACGGTGCCGTCGTCCTTGGCGCTTTCGTGCAGGTGGGGCGTGCCGCTGCGCAGGTGGGCCAGCCGCCGGGCGATGGCCTCGTCCACCGGGCCGGGGCCGAGCAGGCCGCGGCGCGCGTTGTGGCGCAGCAGCGCTTCGATCGGCTGCCCCACCCGCATCAGCTCCGGCGGGAAGCGGAACAGCTCGACATAGCGCGAGTTCCAGGCCACCAGGCGCAAGCCCGCGTCGATGATGACGACGCCCTGCGGCAGGTGCTCCAGGCTGCGCGACAGGCCGGTGTCCGCCTGTCGCGCGGCCTGCACGATGCCGTCCTGCGCGGTGCGCAACTCCCGGGCATGCTGCTGCAACACCGTCTCCAGTTCCTCGCGGCTGCGCTGGCGCAGCAGGGACAGCCGCTGGCGCTGCCGCACGAAAAGCACGAGCAGCGCCAGCGCCAGCCAGCCGCCCGCCCCCGCCGCCGCGGCCCAGCGGCTGTAGGCGGCGCTGCTGCGGGTGTCGTGCACCAGGTGCAGCTGCCACGCCGTGCCCGGCAGGGGCTGGGTCAGCCACAGCAGGCTCCCCGGCGTGGCGGGCGCCCGCACGCGCACCAGCCGGGCGCCGTTGTCCAGGCGTTCGTCCTCGCGGTGGCCCAGCGGCCGCAAAGGCTGCTCGGCGTATTGCCGGGTGGCGGCGAGTTCCCCGCGTTCCTTGTCGCTCAACGGGCGCAGCAGCCGGTAGCGCCAGGCGTCCTGGGTGGCGAGGAAGACCACGCCGCGGGCGTCGGACGCCAGCACGATGTCGGGCGTGGCCTGCAGCCATTCGCGCTCCAGCTCCTGCAGCGCGATCTTGATGGCCACCAGGCCGAGGACCTCGCCGCGCCCGCCGCGTATCGCCTGCGAGAGGAAGTAGCCGGGCACGCCGGTGGTGACGCCGATGCCGTAGAAACTGCCGCTGCCCTGGGCCAACGCCTGCTGCACATAAGGCCGGAAGCTGTAGTCCATGCCGACGTTGCTGGTGGCGGTGCGCCAGTTGCTCGCCGCCACGGCGCGGCCTTCGCGGTCGATCAAGGTCAGGGTGGAGGACTGGCTGGCGCCGTTGGCCTGCTCCAGCTTGCGGTTGAGCCGCTCGACTTCGCCCGGCGGCAGCGGCCGGTCCAACGCCTCGCGCAGCTGGTCGTCCAGGGCCAGCACTTCGGGCAGGGTGCGGTAGCGGTCGATGCGCTGGGCCAGCGTCTGGCCGTACAACGCGAGTTGGCGCTGCACCGACACGCTCTCTTCGCCGAGCGAATGGCGCCAGGCCAGGCGGCCGGCCAGCAGCGCGCAGGCCGCCATGCCTGTCAGCAGGAGGGCCATGGTCCAGGTCGACGGTCGCAGCAGAGGGAGGGCGCGCACGCCGGGATTGTCCCCCGCGGGCGGTTGGCCCGGCCTCGGGCCCCCGGTTTGCCGCGAGACAGGGGCGAGCGGCCCCCCGGCGCCGGGCAAGCGCGGATGACCTAATACCAATGGGTTATCGGCGTTTGCGGCTTGCGGCGTTACAACCTGCAGCCGTGACGCCCGCACGGAACGCACGCACGCACGCACGCAAGCACAACACCGGAGACACCCCATGCACGCCCTACCCGCCGCCCAGCCGCCGCAGCGCCCGCCCTTCTACCGCCAGCTTTACTTCCAGGTGGTGGTGGCCATTGTCCTGGGCGTGCTGCTCGGCCATTACTACCCCGCCTACGGCGAAGCGCTCAAGCCGCTGGGCGATGCTTTCATCAAGCTGGTGAAGATGATCATCGCGCCGGTGATCTTCCTGACCATCGTCACCGGCATCGCGGGCATGACCCAGCTCAGCAGCGTGGGCCGGGTATTCCTCAAGGCCATGGCCTATTTCCTGTTCTTCTCGACGCTGGCCCTGGTCGTCGGCATGGTGGTGGCCAACGTCGTGCAACCCGGCGCGGGCATGAACATCGACCCGGCCTCGCTGGACCAGGCGGCCGTCAAGTCCTTCGTCGAAAAGTCGCACGAGATGACGCTCACGGGCTTCGTGATGGACATCATCCCCAAGACCCTCGTCAGCCCATTCGTCGGCGACAACATCCTGCAGGTGCTGCTGGTGGCCGTGCTGTTCGGCGTGGCCCTGGCCCTGGCGGGCGACAGCGGCAAGCCGGTTCAGAACTTCCTGGAATCGCTCACCGCGCCGCTGTTCAAGCTGGTGCACATCGTGATGAAGGCCGCGCCCATCGGCGCTTTCGGCGCCATCGCCTTCACCATCGGCAAGTTCGGCCTGGGCTCCCTGGTGAACCTGGCTTGGCTGGTCGGTTCTTTCTACGCGACCTCGCTGCTCTTCGTGTTGGTGGTGCTGGGCCTGGTGGCGCGCCTGTGCGGCTTCTCGGTGCTCAAGCTCTGCCGCTACCTGAAGGCCGAGCTGCTGCTGGTGCTGGGCACGTCGTCGTCGGAATCCGCCCTGCCCTCGCTGATGGAGAAGATGGAGAAGGCCGGCTGCGGCAAGTCGGTGGTCGGCCTGGTCGTGCCGACCGGTTATTCCTTCAACCTGGACGGCACCAACATCTACATGACGCTGGCGGCCCTGTTCATCGCCCAGGCCACGAACACGCACCTGACGCTGGGCCACCAGGTCGCCCTGCTGCTGGTGGCGATGCTGAGTTCCAAGGGCGCCGCCGGGGTCACGGGGGCCGGCTTCATCACCCTGGCCGCCACGCTGGCGGTGGTGCCGGAAGTGCCCGTGGCCGGCATGGCGCTGATCCTGGGCGTCGACCGTTTCATGAGCGAATGCCGTTCGCTGACCAACTTCATCGGCAACGCGGTGGCGACCGTGGTGGTCTCGCGCTGGGAGAACGCCCTGGACCGCAGGCAGCTGGCCGCCGCGCTGGACGGCGAGGCGCCACCGGTGCCTGCGGCGGCCGCGGCCGGCCCGGCGCCGGCCATGGTGCGCCGCGCCGCCTGAAGGCAAACCGCGAGGATCGCGGGGCGATGGTGGGGCGACGAGCGGACGAGCCTTTCTTTCCAGCGGGTGGTCCCGCCCGCCCCGGGGTCGGGGCTCAACGGGCTTCGCCGGAAGCCTCGCACTCTTGAAGCACGGCGCGTGCACGCGCAACGTCGCGCTCGAAAGCCGACAGCACGACGTCTGAAATGTCGGCGTGCAGCATCACCGTGCGCGCGGCTTCCGCCCTGGCATCGAAAGATTCGATCAGCCTTGCGCGAACAGCTGCGGGAACGGCCTCGATAAGCGCCGGCACGAGGGCGTCGAGCGCAATCAAGCTGCCCTTGAGTTCGCAAATGCGCTCGGTGGCTTCTTGGAGGTTTTTCAAACGAAATTCCTGACTCAAAAAAGAAAAGCGCGGCAAGCCGCGCACTCATCGGGAGCAGGAATGCCGGCGCTTGCCGGCATCCAGGGACCGTGGAGGGTCAGCCCACACTGCGGATGTTCGAGGCCTGCGGGCCTTTCTGGCCCTGCGTCACCTCGAACTCCACGCGCTGGTTCTCAGCCAGTGTTTTGAAGCCGCTGCCTTGAATTTCCTTGAAGTGTGCGAAAAGGTCCTTGCCGCCGTCATCGGGGGCGATGAAGCCGAAGCCTTTGCTTTCGTTGAACCACTTCACAGTGCCGGTTTGGGTTGTCATGTCGAATTCCTTGAAAAATGCAGACGCAAAAGCGCGCCCAGCGAAGAGACGCCAAGAAAATTTTCAGAAGGGGATTCGACTCAACCGCGGGTGGGAAGCCGGAGCGGGAAGAAAGACCTGCCAGCAAATGGTCTTGTGCATGTCAGCCGGTCAAATGTACTCCAAGCCCGGCGGCGCGTCGTGATATTTCTTCGACAGACTAGATGAAGCACGGGCATCACGGGAAAGTGCCGTGGCCATGACGGTAGCTATTCCGCGGAACAAACGAGGTTTCAGATCGCCAGCGCCGACGGCAAGCGGAACGTCGCCACCGCTTGGGCCAGCCGTTCGGCCTGGGATTTCAAACTCTCCGCCGCGGCGGCAGACTCCTCGACCAAGGCCGCGTTGGACTGCGTGACCTGGTCGATCGACGAGATGGCCTGGTTGATCTGGCCGATGCCGTCCGACTGCTCGCCGGCGGCGGCGCTGAGTTCGGAGATGAGCGTCGTGACGCTGCCCACGCGTTCGGTGATCGCCTGCATGGCGCGGCCGGCCGTTTCGGCGCGCGCGTTGCCCGATTCGACGACTTCGTTCGATGAATTGATGAGCGACTTGATCTCCTTGGCGGCCTGGGCGCTGCGCTGGGCGAGCACCCGGACCTCCGCCGCCACCACCGAGAAGCCGCGCCCTTGCTCGCCCGCCCGCGCGGCCTCCACCGCGGCGTTCAGCGCCAGGATGTTGGTCTGGAAGGAGATGCTGTCGATGACCGAAGTGATGTCGGCGATCTTCTTGGACCTCTCCGCGATGTCGTTCATCGTTTTCACGACGTCTTTGACGATGTCCGCGCCGTCGGCGGCGGCCGTCGAGGCGTCGCGCGACAACGCCAGGGCCTGGCGCGCGTTTTCCGAGCTGCTCGACACCGTCCCGGTGAGCTGCTCGACCGAGGCCGCCGTCTGCTGCAGGCTGGACGCCTGTTCTTCCGTCCGGCTGCTGAGGTCGGAATTGCCGAGCGAGATCTGGGCGCTGGCGCTGGCCACGTTGTCGACGCCCGAACGGACGGTGGACACCAGCTCGACCAGCGAGCCGCGCATCCGCTGCATCGCGTCCATGACGCTGCCGGGCACGGCCGCCGCGGCATGCGAAGGGCTCAAATCGCCCGAAGCGATCGCGTTCGACATGTCGCGCAAGTCCGCGGGCTCCGCACCGAGCTGCCGCGTCAGGCGGCGCGTGATGAAGGCGGCCGCCGCCAGGCCGAGCGCCAGCCCCAGGGCGCAGGCCGCGGCGAACACCGCCTTCAGCCTGCCGAAAGAGGCTTGAGATTCCTCGTGGATCTCGTCGGCGACGCGCACCTGCAGCGCCAGGAGTTTTTCCAGGAGCCCGGTGTAGGCGGGGGCCGCCGCGCTGATGCCCTTGCCGGCCAGTTCGTTGGCGCCGTCGACGTCGCCGGCCTGGAGTTTCTTCGCCGCGGCCTCGATGCCGTCGACGATGTAGGCCTTGTGGGCCGCGGCATGCTGGTCCACGAGCGACTTCTCCTCGGGCGTGAGGTAGGTGCCCACGTAGGCTTCCCACAGCTTGCCGGCCAAGGCCCGGTTGTCCTCGATTTCTTTGGAGCGCTTGGCGATGTTGGCCGCCTCGGGGTTGCGGATCATGTCCATCACCAGGATCCGGTCGCGCAGCGCCGTGCGCTGGACTTCGGCGAGCTGACCCAGGGGCACGACCCGGTCGTCGTAGAGCGTGTTCATGAACGCGTTGGTCCTGCCCAACCCCAGCCAGGCGGCCGTGGAAACCAACGCGAGGACGATGAGGAGAAGACCGAAAGAAGTGGCGAGCTGGGCGGCAACGGACAGGGGACTGCGCACGAAAGGACTCCGGGTGGTGATCAACCAACCTATCGGCGCTCGCGCCGGCAACTTGAGCAAAAGCCCGCCCCGCCCCAGGGACTTCAGGCCGGCCCGACATAGGCCGCCAGCTCATCCGGCGTCCCGTTGGGGAAGGCTTCCTTGAGCAGGTCCAGGAAAGCCGAAACGCGGGCACTCAACAGGCGGCGTGAGGGATAGAGCGCCCACAGGGCGATCTCGGGCCCGGCGGCGTCGCCCCAATGCGCCAGGGTGCCGGCGGCCAGGTCTTGGGCGACGAGGGACAAGGGCAGGCGTGCGGCGCCCACGCCCGCGCGGACGGCGTCACGCACCATGAAGAGCGACGACAGGCGCAGGACGGGCTGGACCGCCAGGCGCCGGGGGCCCGCGCGCCCCGCCAGCTCCCAGGAGGCCGCCTGGTCGCCGCCGCCGCGCACCACGGCCGGGACCGGCGCCCGGCCCGCGGGCCGGCGCAGGCCGGGGCCCGCCACCACCACGAGCCGGTCCCTCAGGAAGACCCGGCCCACCAGGCTTTCGTCAGGGTCCGGGTTGACCCGGATCACCAGGTCGTACCCCTCTTCCACCATGTCGACGGCCCGGTCTTCGGTGGTGACTTCGAGCCGCACTTCGCGGTGTTTCATGGCGAACTGGGCGGCGAGCCTGCCCATCGCGGCCTGCGAAAAAAGCAGCGGCGCGCTCACCCGCAACCGTCCACGCGGCGTGTCGGCGCCGGAAGCGATCGCGGCCGCCGCTTCGTCGATCTCGGAGAGCAGCACCGACGTCCTCTCGAACAGCGCCCGCCCCTCTTCGGTGAGCTTCAGCGAACGCGCGCCCCGCTCGAAAAGCCGCAAATCGAGCCCGCTTTCCAGCTCGGCCACACGTCGCGACAAAGTGGCCTTGGGCCGCCCGGATTCGCGGGCGGCGCGCCCGAAGCCGCCATGCCGCGCGACGAGGTTGAAGTCGGTGAGCGCCAATAAATCCATCGTTCCACCTGTGAGACAGTTCGTCCAAAAACAAGGTCTATTCAACATTTTACGGAACGAACAAGATGGCGACTCCTCAACCCAACGGAGTTCACCATGACCATCCTCGTCACCGGCGCGACCGGCACTGTCGGCCGCCAAGTCGTCATCAACTCGTCAGCCGGGGCGCCGGCGTGCGCGCGCTCGTCCGCGATCCGGCCAAGGCCGGGCTGCCGGCGGGCGTGGAGGTCGCGCAAGGCGACCTGCTCGACGTGGACGCCCTGCGCCGCGCCTTTGACGGCGTCTCGACGCTGTTCCTGCTCAACGCGGTGGTGCCCGACGAATTCACGCAGGCCCTGCTCGCGCTCAACGTGGCGCGCGAAGCGGGCGTGGAGCGGGTCGTCTACCTCTCGGTGATGCACAGCGACCTTTACGTGGACGTGCCGCATTTCGCCGGCAAGTTCGGCGTCGAGCGGATGCTGGAGCGGACGGGCTTCGGCGCCACCATCCTGCGGCCGGCCTATTTCATGGACAACGACCGCACCGTCAAGGACGCGGTGGCCGGCCACGGCGTGTACCCCATGCCCATCGGCGGCAAAGGCCTGGCCATGATCGACGCGCGCGACATCGGCGAAATCGCGGCCCTGGAACTGCTGCGCCGCGAACGCGCCCCCGGGCCGCTGCCGCTGGAGCGGATCGACCTCGTCGGCCCGGAGACGTTGACGGGCGGCGCGGTGGCGGCCATCTGGTCCGAAGTCCTGGGCCGCCCGGTCGCCTACGGCGGCGACGACACCGCCGGCTTCGAGAAGAACCTGCGGAACTTCATGCCGGCCTGGATGGCGTACGACATGCGGGCGATGAGCGAACGCTTCCTGTCAGTGGGCATGGTCCCGAAAGCGGGCGACGCCGCGCGCCTGGCGGCGATGCTGGGCCGGCCGCTGCGGACCTACCGCGATTTCGCCGCCGGGATCGCGGCCTGAAGCCTGTCGGCACCGAAAGGGAACACCCATGATTTATTCGACCGCCACCATCGATGTCAACCCGCCGGGCGAAGCGGCGCTCACGCGCGCCCAGGCCTGGGCAGGCCTGGTCCTCAAGGCGCGCGACGCGCGGCTCTTCCTCCCGCCGAACCTCTGCACCCGCTGCGAAGTCGTTGAAGAAAGCGGCACGCACATCGTGCGGGAAGCCACCATCGCGGGCCAGGACCTGCGGGAGATCATCGCCTTCGAACCGCAGCGCAAGGTGACGTTCTTCCAGGCCGACGGCCCGCGCGAAGGCGCGATCGTCAACGAACTGTTCGAAGACGAAGCGGGCCGGCTCCGGCTGCGCTTCTACGGCTACCTCGGCCTGCGGGACAAGGCGCCGGGCGGCCCCGAAGAGCAGGCGGAGCAGGCCTGGATGGACGGCGACAAGGGCTACCGGAGCGCGCTGGCGTCGACCTTGAAACGCACCCGCGAACTGCTCGCGCAGGGCCGGCTGGAAGGGGTCGCGCCCTGAGCCCGGCCGCGCGCCGCTATCGGCGCCCCGCGCGGCACTTGGGCGTGGTCCGCGCCGCGCCGGCCGGCACCTGCCCTTCGGACAGCAAAGCCTCCAGCACGAAACGCGCCGGCCCGCCGGCGCCCTGCTCGCCGACCGCCAGGCCGAGCTGGCGCCACAGCGCCGGGCTGAGCGGGCGGACGGCGACGCGGTGGTCGCGCGCCCCGGCCTGCGATTCTTCGGGCAGCAGCGCCGCGCCGTAGCCCGCGGCGACGAGCGTCCGGATGGCGTCGTTGTAGTTGAGCTCGATGCGCGGCCGGCAGTGGACGCCGGCCGCGGAGAACCATTCGGCGGTCAGGCGGTAGAGCCGCGTGGAAGCGTCGTTCATGATCAGCGGCCGCTGGGCCAGCCATTGCGGCGTCAGCCGCTTGGGCGCCTCCCAGGCCGCCGGCAGGAAGGCCAGGACGGCCTCGCGCCGCAGCGGCGTGACGTGCACGCCGCGCACCGGCGCCTGCGGCAGCGCCACCACCGCCAGTTCCAGGCTCCCGGCGGAGAGCCGGGCCATGCTTTCGTTGGAGGTGAGCACCTGCACGTTCACGTCGATGCCGGGGTGGTCGCGGGCCAGCCGCTCGAGCGCCGGCGGCAGCAGGTGCGCGATGGCGCCCGTCGAGGCGCCCACCCGAACCCGGCCGGTCTGGCCGGCGAGCTGGCGCCGGACTTCCTCCACCGCGTCGTCCGCGTCGGCCAGAAGCCTGCGGGCCCGCGCGATGAAACGCTCGCCCAGCGCGGTCGCCTGCGCCGGCCCGCGCCCGCGGACGAGCAATTGGCCGCCCAGGCGCGACTCCAGCTCGGCGAGCTGGACGGTGACGGTGGGCGCCGCCAGGTGGAGCGCGCGGGCGGCGTTGGCCAGGGAGCCGAGGTCGGCGACGGCGACCAGGGTGCGCAGGTGGTCGAGGCTGAGTTCACGCATGCCGTTAATTTAACTTTCCTTAATTCGGCATTGCATATATTTACCTGGAAGCATCGGTGCCGCTTCCCTACCATCGCGCTCCATGGACCTCAACATCTTCATCGACGGCGACCAAGGCACCACCGGCCTTGACCTTCAAAACCGGCTGCGGGGCGGTGAATTCCGCGTCCGCACGCTGCCCCCGGATTCGCGCAAGGACGCCGCGGCACGCCGCGCCGCGCTCAACGCCTGCGACATCGCCATCCTCTGCCTGCCCGACGCGGCGGCGCGGGAAGCGGTGGCCATGGTCGAGAACCCTGCGGTCCGCGTCATCGACGCCAGCTCGGCCCACCGCACCTGCGCGGGCTGGGTCTACGGCCTGCCGGAGCTCGACGCGGGCCAGGGCGGGCGCATCGCCGCGGCGGCGCGGGTCACCAACCCGGGCTGCTACCCCACCGCCGCCGTCGCCCTGCTGCGGCCGCTGCGGGACGCCGGCCTGCTACCCGCCGACTATCCGCTCGCCATCCACGCTGTCTCGGGCTATTCGGGCCAAGGCAGGGCGGGCGTGCAAGCCTATGAATCGGGCGCCGCCGCGGGGACGCACGCCCTGAAGGTCTACGGCCTGGACCTGGCGCACAAGCATGTGCCAGAGATCGCGGCGTACGCCGGCCTGGCCGCGCCGCCCCTGTTCGTGCCGGCCTACGGCAGCTACCGGCAGGGCATCGTGCTCACCATCGGCCTGCACGCTCGGCTGCTGCCCGCCGACGCCTGCGGCGCGCGCATCCACGAATGCCTCGCGGAGCGCTACCGCGGCGCGGCCCATGTGCGTGTGCTGCCGATGTCGTCGCCCGAGGCGCCTTTGACCGGGCTCGATCCGCAGGTCCACAACGGCTCCAACGACATGAGCCTGGCCGTCTCATGCAATGAACGCACGGGCCAGGTCGTCCTGAGCGCCGTGCTCGACAACCTGGGCAAGGGCGCCGCGGGCGCCGCGTTGCAGAACCTGCGGTTGATGGCGGGGGGGCCGGGCCGCGCTCCGTAGAATCCGCCCCCTCCCCCGACCGGCCCGCCCATGCCCCAGATCGTCGTCGACCAGTTGCGCAAGACCTACCGCGTCCACGAACGCGGCCCGGGCCTGTGCGGCGCCCTGCGCGCCCTGGTGCGGCCGCGCCACCGGGTCGTGGAGGCGCTGGCCGGCGTGTCGTTCGCGCTGGAGCGCGGCGAGCTGCTCGGTTTCATCGGGCCCAACGGCGCCGGCAAGTCGACCACCATCAAGGTCCTGGCCGGCATCCTGCGCCCGGACGGCGGTCGGGTGGAAGTCGACGGCCGCGACCCTTTCGCGGACCGCGAACGGCACGTGGGGCGCATCGGCGTGGTGTTCGGCCAGCGCACGCAGCTGTGGTGGGATTTGCCGGTGGGCGACGGCTTCCGGCTGCTGGGCGACATCTATCGCGTGGACCGCGCGCGCCTGGCGCGCACGCGCGACGAGCTGGTGGCGCTGTTGAACCTGGAGCGGCTGCTCGACCAGCCGGTGCGCCAGCTCTCGCTCGGGCAGCGCATGCGCGCCGAGATCGCGGCGGCGCTGCTGCACGAACCCGACATCCTCTTCCTCGACGAGCCGACCATCGGGCTGGACGCGCCCTCCAAGCTGGCGGTGCGCGATTTCGTGCTCAGGGCCAACCGGGAGCGCGGCACCACCGTGCTGCTCACCACGCACGACATGCACGACATCGAGGCGCTGGCCCGGCGCGTGATCGTGATCGGCCACGGGCGCGTGCTCGCCGACGGCGCGGTCGACACCCTGCGCGCCCAGGTGATGGCGGCGCGCCGCGCCGACGAAGGCTTGCCGGAAGGCGCCGAGGACGACGGCATGGCCATCGAAGCCGTCATCGCGCGGTTCTACGCGCTGCACAGCGCCACCGAGGATTGACGATGGTCCGCGCGGCCGTGCACGCGCGCGAATCCGCGCGCCCCTACGCCGCGGCTTTCGCCTCGCGCTTCCTGCAGATGATGCAGTACCGCGCGGCGGCCTACGCCGGCTTCGCCACGCAGTGCTGGTGGGGCGGCATCAAGGTGATGGTGCTGGCCGCGTTCTACGCCGGCGCCGCCGGCGCGCCGCTGTCGTTCGCCGAGGCTGTCACCTACACCTGGCTGGCGCAAGGCCTGCTGGCGTTGCTGCCCTGGCTGGGCGACCCCGAAGTGGCCCAGGCCGCGCGCACCGGATCGATCGCCTACGACCGCCTGCGCCCGGTGGACGCCTACGCGCTCTGGTACGCCCGGTCGGCGGGTTGGATCGCGGCCCGCGCGCTGCCGCGGGTGGCGCTGATGCTGGTGTTCGCGGGGGTGGGCCTGCCCCTGCTGGGCCTGGGCGCCTGGGCCTGGCAACCGCCCGCCGGCGCGCTGGCGGGCCTGGGGTTCGCCGCGTCGGCCCTGCTGGCGCTGCTGCTGTCCACCGCGCTGGTGATGCTGCTCAACATCGCGGCCGTGGCGGCGCTCGACGAGCGCGGCGTCAATGCCCTGGCCGCCCCGGCGGTCATCGTGTTCTCGGGCAACCTCCTGCCGCTCGCGCTGCTGCCCGACACCTGGCAAGCCGCATTGCTGGCGCAGCCGATGGCGGGCCTGCTGGACATTCCCGCGCGCATCTATTTCGGGCAGCTCGCCGGCCCGCAGGCGCTGGCGGGGCTGGCGCTGCAGTCCGGGTGGACGGCGCTGGCCGTGGCGGTCGGCCGTGCCGCCTTGGGCCGCACCATGCGCCGCCTGGAAGTGCAGGGCGGCTGACCTCCATGGGCTCGTTCGCGCTTCTCGCGCGCCTCGTGGGCGCATCGCTCGCCGGGCAGGCGCGCTACCCGGCCTCGGCGCTGATGCTCGCGCTCGGCCAGTTCCTGGCCACGGGCATCGAGGTGGTGGGCGTGTGGGCGCTGTTCGACCGCTTCGGCCAGGTGCAAGGCTGGGGCATCGGCGAGGTGGCACTGTTCTACGGGCTGGTGAATTGCATGTTCGCCATCGCGGACGCCCTCGGCCGCGGCTTCGACGTGCTGGGCACCACCCTCGTGCGCACCGGCGCGTTCGACCGGCTGCTGCTGCGTCCACGCCCGGTGGCGCTGCAACTGATGGGCCATGACTTGCGCATCAGCCGCCTGGGCAGGCTGGCGCAGGGGCTGGTGGTCCTGGCCTTCGCCACCGCGCAGGCGGGCATCGCCTGGACGCCGGCCGCCGTGGCTGTCGCGCTGTGGGCGCTGGCCGGCGGCGTGGCCCTGTTCCTGGGCATCCTCGTGCTGCAGGGCACGCTCTCGTTCTGGACGGTGGAGAGCCTGGAGATCGCCAACGTGCTCACCTATGGCGGCGTGCAGGCGGCCCAATACCCGCTGGCGCTCTACGCGCGCTGGTTCCGCCTCTTGCTGACTTTCGCCGTGCCGCTGGCCTGCGTGGCCTACTACCCGGTGCTGGCCATCCTCGGCAAGGCGGACCCGATGGGCGCGCCCGCATGGGCCGGGCTGGTGTCGCCGCTGGCGGGTTTCTTGTTCCTCACGGCGGCGTTCGGGGCCTGGCGTGTGGGCTTGCGCCACTACGCGTCGACGGGGAGCTGACGTGGTGTCCCGCAGGCAACCGACAACAATGGAATCGATGGATTGCGAGCCAGGGCAAGGCGCAAACCGCAGCGGCACCAGGCGGCATCGCGGGGATTTGCAACGCGGCCCCCGGCTTGCAAGACACGATTCCATCGGCGGCTGTCTGCGCGCCGACCACCGTTCCCGCCGAATGGCCTTCGACTTGACAGCGCCACCGACCTGAGCAAAAACACCGCTCGAGGCCGGCGATTCCCGCCCGGCGCCCACCGACCCGAGCGAATGCCCCTTTCCAGCCCTCAGCCCCTCGTGGACAAAGCCGCCCGCCGGCGCCGGCGCACCATCCTGCTGATGGTCGGCTCCAACCTCTGCGTGGCGCTGCTCATCGCGGCCATCGTCCACACCGTCCTGAGCGCTTCGAAGCGGTCCCACGCGGCCCAGGCGGCGGCGGTGGCCGAGGGCCTGGCCAACATCGCGGCCTCCAACATCGAAAGCGAACTGGGACGGGTGGACGCGGTCATCCGCGCCACCGCCGCGGAGGTCGAGCGCCTCCATGAGGGCGGGCAAGAGGCCGAGACGGCCATCCGGCAAGTGCTGCAGGCGCGGCTCGGCCTGCTGGACGGCGTGGAAGGGCTCAGGCTCGCGGACGCCGAAGGCAAAGTCCGGTGGGGCAATGACTTGCCGGCGGACAGGCTCTTGGACGTCTCGGACCGGGACGACTTCCGCCAGCTCAAAGGCGGCGGGACGGGCGGCACCATCGTCACCGGCCCGCTGCGGTCGCGCCTGTCGGGCCACTGGGTCATGGTGTTCGCCCGCCCCACCCTGGCCGGCGGGCGTTTCCTCGGCATGGTTTACGCCACCATCGCCGTGGGCCGCTTCGGCGACCTCTTCGACCAGTACGACCTCGCCGACAAGGACTCCATGTCGCTGCGCACGCGGGACCTGCGGCTGCTCGCCAGGCGCTCGCCGGGCAGTCCCCAGGCGGGCGAAGTCGGGTCGACGACCGTCTCCGAACCGCTGCGCGCCGCGCTGGCGGAAAACCCGCTCAGCGGCTCCTTCGTGGCCAGGGCGCTGGTCGACGGGATCGAACGGACCATGGCCTACCGCGCGGTCGAGGGGTGGCCCTTCGTCGTCTACGCGGGGCTCGACAACGAACGCTTCTTCAAGCCCTGGCGCCGGCACGCCGCCACCGTCTCGGCCCTGGCGGCCTTGTCTTGGTTCATCGTGGCCCTGGCCACGCTCATCGTCCATCGGGCGAGCCGCCGCGAAGCCCAGGCCATGCAGGCGCTGGCCGGACAGACGATGCGCACGCGCGCGCTGCTGCGCATCGCCGGCGACGGCATCCACATCCTCAACCGCGAAGGCCGCCTCGTCGAGATGAGCGACTCTTTCGGCGACATGCTGCGCTCTTCGCGCCAGGCGCTCATCGGCCGGCCCGTCTGGTCCTGGGACGCCAACCAAGACCAGGCCCGGATCGAGTCCTGGCTGTCCCGCATCAAGGACGGGGACAGCCAGCGCGTCAACGTCCAGCACCGGCGGGACGACGGCACGGTGATCGACGTCGAACTGCAGATGCGGGTCGCCGATGTCGACGGCCAGCTGCTGGTGTTCGGGTCGGGCCGGGACGTCACCGAGCGCAACCGCCTCCTGAGGGAGCAGGCCGCCATGCTCGACAGCGACCTCGTCGGCATGGCGAAGGTCGAAGGCGGCACCATCGCCTGGGCGAACGCCGCCATGGAGAAGATCCTCGGCCACGGGCCGGGCGGGCTGGCCGGGCAGCCGGAGCGGCTGCTGCACGCGGACGATGACGCCTACGCCGCCTTCAACCGCAAGGCCCACCCCTTGATCCAGGCCGGCCAGCCCCACCGCGCCCAGCTGCGCACGCGCAGGAAAAGCGGAGAGCCGGTGTGGATCGACCTGAGCGGCGTCAGGCTCGGCGATGCGCAGGTGTTCTGGATGGCCCTGGACATCACGGCCATGAAAGACGCGCACGACGCGATGGCCCACGCCGCATTCCACGACCCGTTGACGAAACTGCCCAACCGCCTGCTGCTGGCCGACAGGCTGAAGCAGGCGCTCAGCGTCGCGGCCCGGGAATCGACGCAGGTGGCCGTGTGCTTCATCGACCTGGACGGATTCAAGGCGGTGAACGACGAACGGGGTCATGACGCCGGGGACGGCCTGCTCGTCGAGGTCGCGCGGCGCCTGGTGTCCGGCATCCGGCCCACCGACACCGCCGCCCGGCTGGGCGGGGACGAGTTCGTCCTGCTGCTGGCGGCCGCGCGCGATTCGGAATGGCGGGCCGCGCTCGACCGCATCGTGTCCTCCCTCGCCCAGCCCGTGGCGCTGCAGGACGGCCAGGCGGTCAGCATCGGCGCGACCATCGGCGTGGCCCTGTCCGGGCGGGAATCCGAAGGCCTGGACGACCTCCTGGAAAAAGCCGACCAGGCCATGCTCCGAGGCAAACGCTCTGGCAAGGGCGGCGTGTTCCTGTCGGAATGATTGGGCGAGGGGCGGCGGCCTTCAAAAAGTCTCGATGGCCATCGCCCTGATGACCAGCGACTCTTGTTCGAAACGCGCCTGCAGACGCTCGCGGTAGCCGGTCCACCAGGCGCGGTCCAGCGTCTCGGCCATGACTTCGTAGATCACGATGTCGTCCTGGGCCACTTTTTCACCCTCCGGCGCCCACAGGCCGGTGGCCGGCGCGCGGTTGTAGGCGGTGACGCCGCCGAAACGCGCCAGCAATTCATCGCGGACGGACTCGTGGAGCCGCTGGGGGAACCGCCGCCCGGCGTTGTCGACCAGCGGCAGCAGGATCTGGACCAGGTTCATCGCCGGCCCCGCTTCAAGCGTATTTCGCCGCGATCGGCATCTGCCGCCCGACGCCGAAGGCGCGGGCGCGCAGGCGGATGATGGGCGGTGCCTGACGTCGCTTGTATTCGTTGCGCGCCACCATGCGGGCGACGCGCTCGATCAACGCGCGGCCGTCGGCGGTGCGGCGCAGGCCGTCGACGAAAGCGCTGGCCTTCTCGTATTCCCAGTCGGCCAGCTGCCGGCCTTCGATCAGGACCTTGAGCACCTCGTCGAGCACCGGGTAGGGCGGCAGGCTGTCCGTGTCGAGCTGCCCGGGCGCCAGCTCGGCGGAAGGCGCCTTGTCGATGATGGCCCGGGGGACGATTTCCCGCCCCGCCGCATCGTTGACGTGGCGCGCCAGCGCGAACACCTCGGTCTTGTAAAGGTCGCCGAGCAGGCCGAGGCCGCCATTGGTGTCGCCGTAGAGCGTGCAATAGCCGACCGACAGTTCCGACTTGTTGCCGGTGGTCAGCAGCAAATGGCCGAAATGGTTGGAATACGCCATCAGCGCCGTGCCGCGGATGCGCGCTTGAAGGTTCTCCAGCGGCAGGCCTTGCAACGGCGCGCCGAAGCTGCGCTGGAACTGGCGGGCGTGGGCGTCGACGAGCTCGGCGATCGGGTAGGTGTGCAGCGCGATGCCGAGGTTGCGGCAGAGCAGGACGGAATCGTCGACCGAGCCGGCCGACGAGAAGGACGACGGCATCGTCACCGCGGCGACGTTGCCTGCGCCCAGCGCCTCGGTGGCCAAGGCCAGCGTCAGCGCGCTGTCGATGCCGCCCGAGGAGCCGACCACCGCCTGCCTGAAGCCGCATCGGCGCGCATAGTCGCGCAGGCCGAGCACGACCTGCGCCTGGTAGAAGGCCATGGTCGGCAAACCCTGCGGCGGCACCGGCGGCGGCGCGGCGCCGTCCTCCAGCAGGAAGCGGCCGGCCTCGAACCGCAGCAGGCGCACGTCCTCTTCGAAACGCCGCGCTTCGAAGACCACGCCCGCGCCGGGCTCGACCGCGAAGGACGCGCCGTCGTATACCAGCTGGTCCTGCCCGCCCACCTGGTTGACGTAGAGGATGGGCAGGCCGTGGCGCCGGCTCGCGGCCGCGAAGAGCCGGTGCCGCTGTTCGCGCTTGCCGACGTGGGACGGGCTGGCGTTGATCGACACCACCAGGTCGGGCGCCGCGTCGCGCATGCGCTGGAAGGGGTTGACGAGGTAGTCGGCGCCCTCGTCGTTCCAGCCGTCCTCGCAAATCATCAGGCCCACCTGCATGCCGCCGACGCGCAGCACCTTGGCCACGTCCGGCCCGGGCTCGAAGTGGCGGCGCTCGTCGAAGACGTTGTAGGTGGGCAGCAGCTGCTTGGCGTAGCGCAGCACCACCTGCCCGTCGTGGATGACGAGCAGGCTGTTCTCCAACCGCTTGCCCGCGCCCGCCGTGCGGCGCACCGGCGCGCCCACCACCCAGTGCGCGCCGGGGCTTTGGCGCGAAGCGGCCTGCAGCGCTGCCACGCCGCGTTCGACCCGGTCGATGAAGTCGGGCTCGTCGAGCAGGTCGCCGGGGTAATAGCCAGTGAGCGACAGTTCCGGGAAGACCACCAGCCGCGCGCCCCCGCGGCCCGCCTCCAGGGCGGTCTCGGCCATCCTGTCGGCATTGCCTTCGACGTCGCCCACCGTCGGGTTCAGCTGGGCGAGGCAGAGCTTGAGCGGGGTCTCCATCGGTGTCGTTCCTCCTCGGTGTCGGCGGCGATCGCCGCGCACCGCGGTGTCGGCAATCGGCATGCCGCCGGGCACCGCACCCCCTGGTGCGGTGCGCTGGAATGGCGATTGCCGGTGCTCCTGGGTGCGGCGACCATGGCAGGAGATCCACGATGGGCGAGAAGGGAAAGAAAAGAACAGGGAAATCGCAGATCAAGGAGACGCCGCTGCCGCCCAGCCCGACGGTGCTGCTCCTGGTTGACTTCATCAACCCCCTGGATTTCGAAGGCGCGCAAGCGCTGCGCGCCAGCGCGGTGGCGGCGGCCCGGGCGAGCGCCAGGCTGCGGCGCCGGCTGACGGCGCAGGGCTGCGCCACCGTCTATGCCAACGACAACTACGGCATCTGGCGCGCGGACTTCCACCAGGTCTACGAGCGTTGCTCGGCCTCATGCCCCGAAAGCGCCGAGATCGCCCAGGTGTTGCGCCCCCGCAAGCGCGACTTCACCATCCTCAAGCCGCGCCATTCCGCCTTTTACGCCACCCCGCTGAACCTGCTGCTGGAGGCCTTGAAATGCGAGCGCCTGGTGATCACCGGCATCGCCGCCGACAGCTGCGTGCTCTTCAGCGCCATGGACGCCTACCTGCGCGGCTATTCGGTCTGGGTTCCCCCGGACTGCATCGCCGCGGAATCGGCCGAAGGCCAGGAGGGCGCGCTTCGCCAGATGGCCAAGGCGCTGAAGGCGGACATCGGGCCGTCCGGCGGGCGGTAGTGGCGGGTGACGGAGTCGGTGCCTGCGGCCTGTTGACCCTAGAACAACGTGCCCTGCGCCTCCGCCCGGCCCGGCACGCGGAACAACGACGTGTCCGCCTGCCCGCCCGGGCGCTGCAGCTTGAAGCGGCGGCAGGCGACGACGAAGCGTTGGCGCAGCAGTTCGGCGTAGTGCCCTTGGCCACGCATGCGGGTACCGAAGCGGGCGTCGTAGTCGGCGCCGCCGCGCATCTGGCGGACCAGGCTCATCACGTGCTCGGCGCGCAGCGGGAAGTGCTGGTTCAGCCATTCGACGAACAGGTCCCTCACCTCCAGCGGCAGGCGCAGCACGATCATGCCGGCCCGGGTGGCGCCGTGGGCGGCGGCGGCTTCGAGGATGGACTCCAGGTCGCGGTCGTTGAGGGCCGGGATCATCGGCGAGGCGAAGACCGCCACCGGCACGCCGGCCGCCGAGAGCTCCTTCATCGCGCGCAGGCGCCGGTGCGGCGCGTTGGCGCGCGGGTCGAGGATGCGGGCCAATCCGCCGTCGACGGTGGCCAGCGACATGTTGACGCGCGCCAGGCCCTGGGCGGCCATCGGCGCGAGGATGTCGATGTCGCGCGCCACCAGGGCCGACTTGGTGGTGATGCTGACCGGCAAGCGGTGCTCGGCCAGCACCTGCAGCACGGCCCGCGTGATGCCCAGCTCGCGTTCGACGGGCTGGTAGGGGTCGGTGTTGGCGCCCAGCGCGATGAGGCTGGGTTGGTAGCCGCGGCTGGACAACTCCTTCCTCAGCAGCTCGGCCGCGTTGGCCTTGGCGAAGATCTTGGTTTCAAAATCCAGGCCCGGCGACAGGCCGAGGTAGGCGTGCGTGGGCCGCGCGTAGCAATACACGCAGCCGTGCTCGCAGCCCTGGTAGGGGTTGATGCTCTGCTCGAAGCCGAGGTCGGGCGAGGTGTTGCGGCTGATGATGGAGCGCGCTTCGGTCAGCGTGACCTGCGTGGGCACGGGCGGCGCGCCGGGATCGTCGCCTTCGCCCGCCTGGCGCGCGTCTTCCACGTGTTCGAGATTCAACTCGCGGCCCCAGACCTCGAAGCGCGAGCGCTGGTTGGAACCGACGCCCCGGCCCTTGACGAACTTCACTGTGGCGGAAAGGGGTGGTTTGTCCATGGGACGCCTCTTAATACTGTATGAAAAAACAGTATATCGAGGGGACAGGCCATGGGAAAGCGGCCGCACTGCGGTGCGCATGCAGGGCTTCGACAGGCCTGTCCTGAGCCCGTCGAAGGGCTCAGACGGGGGCGGGCCGCGCTGGCTTCGACAAGCTCAGCCCGAACGGTGGTGGGCGGCGATCCCTCTCCCCCGTTCGCCCTGAGCCCGTCGAAGGGCCTGCGTCACGCCGGCTTGTCGAAGGCGAAGAAGGCAAAGCCCACCCTGAGCTTGTCGAAGGGCCCGCACCACCCAGGGATCGAAGACCCACAAGCGCACGATCCCGCTCACCGCCGCCCCACGTTCAGCACCCAGCCGTCCACCAGGTAGTCCGGATCGCCCTTCGGCCGGGCCGACACCACGCCGTCCAGCCGCCCCAGGTCGAACTCGCGCGCCGGGTTGAGCTGCACGAGCTGGTTCAGCGCTTCGATGCGCAAGGGGACCGGGCCGAGCCCGGCGGCGCGGCGCAGGGCCGCCTGATCGGGCAGGTGTTCGCGGTTGGCGTAGGCGATGCCTTCGAGCGAGCCGGTCTCGATGCGGCTGGAATCGACCGTGACGGTGCGCATCGGCGCTTGCGGCGGCGTGTAGGGCCGCTTGCCGCCGTCGTCGCCGCGGAAGGGTGGCAGCGGCAGCTCGCCCACCGCCGGGCCCTGGTCGGGGTCGGCGGCGGTGGCCTTGGGCTTGCCGGGCGCCATCGCGGCTTCGGCGTTCAGCGGGCCGTACAGGCGCTCCAGGTAGGTGACCAGGCCCTGAACACTCTCCGGCGTGCGGCGCATTTGCACGCCGGTGGGCGAGTAGCGCACCTCGCCGGCCTGGGCGAAGCCGGCGTCGGTGGCGGGCAGCGCGCCGGTCTTCTGGTCCATGTGGTGGGCCACCAGGGTGTTGGCCGCGTCCACGCCGTCCTGGTAGGCGGGCTTGCCATCCAGGGCCTCGTCGGTGAAGTGTTTCTTCAGCCAGGCCAGGCCCTGTTCGCGGGTCATGCCCCTGCTTTCGAAGGCGGCGTTCAGGGCCAGCATCGGCGACTGGCCGGAGGTCGAGGCGTCGAGCAGCACTTTCGTCTGCGTCTGGCTGAAGCCTCGGGCCAGCAGCATGTTCTTCAGCGCCGGGTCGCGCTGGGCTTCGCGCGCGTCCACCTTGTCGTAGTAGTGGATGATGTTGTAGCCCGACTTGATGCCGGTGAACAGCGCCACGCCGTAGCCGCCCATCGTGCCGATCTCCGCCGCGATGGTCTTGGCGCCCAGCTCCACCGCGCCGTTCCTGGCCATCACGCCGGCGGTGGTGTTCCACAAACCCGAGCCGCCGTCGACGATGCCCGAGATGCCCATGCCGTAGTTGGTGAAGGTCACCCAGTCCGGCACCTTCTTGTACTGGACCACGCCGAGCGCGGTGTCGGCGATGCCCACGCCGAGCGTGCCGGCGCCGAAGGTGAACTTCCACGGCAGCAGGCCTTCGGGGTCGGCGGCGCGGCCGGCCTGGATGGCCTTGGAGGCCATGCCGGGGTGCTGCTGAGCCGCGGTGTAGGCCTTCAGCACGAACGGCGGCTGGGTGGCCTGGTAGATGCGGCTGGCGCCCGAGGCGCTGTCGATCACGCCGTCGTCCAGCATCGGCCGGAAGTTGGTGATCGGGGTGGAGATGTTGTGGGTGATGAAGCCGGCGTTGGCCACGTTGCGCAGCGTCTGGCCGAAGGCGCTGTGCGGGTTGGCAGCGTTGTAGACCGTCTTGGCGCCGACGCCGGTGGCGGCCTTGATGCCCTTGTCGAGGTCGACATAGGCCTGGGCCAGCCTGGCGGCGCGTTCCGCTTCCGGCAGTTTCGGGTCGATCGCCTTGACCGTGGCCAGGTACTCGTCGACCGCCTTGATGCCTTGCTTGGCTTCCTCGGGCTTGACGCCCATGCGCAACGCCATGTCTTCGGTGCGGCCCTTCAACGCGTCCCAGCGCTTGGGGAAGGACTCGGGGTCGGCCACCATGGCGTTGAAGTTGGCGTCGGCGTGCAGCGACCAGGTCATGCGGGTGGTGCCGGAAATGTGCCGCGTGATGAACATCGTCGGGTTGACGATCGACTCGATCATCGTGCGCGGCTCGGGCACGCCCTGCTTGGCGCGCGAGAGCAGGTCCTGCCGGAGCTGCGGGCTGCGGGCCATCGCCATCTCGGCGTCGGTGGGCTCGTCGGGGTTCTCGCCGAAGAGGTTGGCGTTTTCTTTGTCCAATTCCAGGGCGGCACCCTTGGTGCGGTCGACCAGGTCCAGGCTTTGCAAGTCCCGGTTGACGGCGTAAAGCGCGGCGCCGCGTTCACCGACGATGCGCTCGGCCTCGTCCATCTTGTAGGCTACGTCGGGGTTGAGGCGGCGGAAGTCCTGCACCGCGGCGGCCTGCGACTCCGGCGTGTCGCCGCCGAAGTTGGCCACGTAGTAGGCCAGCGACGCGCCGGCGGCGTTGTGGCCCGCTTCGCCGGTGAGGTTGCCGACGGCCTCCTGGAGGTGCTCTTGCTGCGACTTCAGGCCCGCCCTGGCACCGTCCAGCACCGCGTCGCGCGAAGCGGCGGCGGTGGGGTTCTTGGCCGGGTCCTTCGCCAGCTTGTCGAATGAGTTGGCGAGTTGGGTCGCCAGCTTCGCCTGGCCGCCCCCTTCGACCGCCAGCCTGGCGCCGTCGCGCAGCACCGCCGGCGTGAGCCCGGCACCGCCGGTGGCCGACTGCTGCTTGGTCAGCTCGGTGGCGAAGCGCTCGGACCATTGCGGATCGGCCGAGCGCGAATCGGCCGCTTCGGCCAGCACGCTCAGCCCGGCGACGAAACGCGCGCCACCGGAGGCGCCCTGCGTCGCCCTCTGCGCGGTCATGTCGCCGAACTTGTCCGCCACGGCCTGGGCCATGGGCTGGGCCACCTCCGGGGGCGCGTCGCGGTACTGCGCCAGGTAGTCGCCCTTGGCGGAAAGCGGCTTGTCCTTCAGCGCTTCGAGCGACCTCTCGCGTTCGGCGTCGAACAGCGGCGACAGCCCGGCGGCCACGCGCTTCCTCGCCGCGTCGTCGGGCATGGCGTCGAGCGCCAGCCTGGCTTCTTTCGACGCGCCGGCCACGTCGCCCGCCAGCAGCTTGGCGATGATGGCTTTGTTGGCTTGCGCCTGGCCCACCTTCTCGACCGAGGCGTCGACGGTCCTGATGAAGTCGTTGGACAGCGTGGCGCCCTGCTCCGTCAGGCTGGCGCGGGCGAAGCCGAGCGGGTCGCGCTGGGCCAGCGGCCGGCGCACCGGGTCGTTGACGTAGGCCGGGTCCTGGGCGACCGCCTTGGCGTAGTCGAGCGCGGCCTTCACGTCGGCCTCCCCGCCGGTCACTTTGCCCGATGCGCGCAGCGCCTGCTGCACCGCGGCGTCGCTGCTGGCCGTCAGGCTGTTGGATTGGCGCAGGCCGTCGCGGATGGCGTTGGCCGACTCGAAGGCGCCCTTGCCGGCCTTCACGTCCTGCTCGATCAGGGCCTGCGACTCTTTCGAGAACGCCGTCCACTGCTGGTCGGCGCGGGCCTGGGCGGCCTGGGCCGAGTTCCTGTCGGCGGCCGGGTCCATCCTCAGCCTGTCGGCTTCCTGCTGCGAAGCCTTGGCGTCGCCCAGCGCCTTTGCGGCTTTGGGAGACAGCTCGCGCACCAGCGCGTCTTCCTGGGGCGGCACCGGCGCGCCGATGCTCGGCGCCAACGGGTTCGGCGGCAGCTGGTAGCCGCCGTCGGGCACCTTGTTGCCGTAGTCGACACCCATGGCGTGCAGGCCGAAAGAGCCGGCCATCGCCGCCACCGTCACGCCGGCCTGAACCTTCAGCGCCTTGGCGCGCGACCAGCCGGTGGGCAGCTTGGGCCGGCTCGCCGGCGTGGCCACCTTGAACTGTTCATTGCCCAGGCCCACGTCGCGCAGGCCGCCGGCCGCCATCACTTCCTGCGGCGAGCGGTTGGAGACGACGAAGTAGGTGTCGTTCGGCTGGGCGTTGGCCTCCTTCGGGCCGCGCGCCAGCGCGCGCGTCACGCGGATGTTGGTGTCGGCCAGCACCTCGGCGCTCGGCGGCGTGGTGGTGCGGGTGACCTTGCCGGTGGTGCGGTCCTTCAGCATCCAGCCCACGCTCACCCAGTCCTGCTGGGCGCCGAGCTTCTTGCCCATCTCGGCGCGCGGCACCATGCCCATCAGGCCTTCGCCGGGATTGGTGCGGCCGTACCAGCGCACGGTCGACGTGCCCCCGGCCACGCGGCCCCAGCCGGCGATCTCGTCCTTGCCGAACGAGGCCGAGGTGGCGCCGTCGAAAGCCCCGGCGCCGCTCTTGGGCTTGACCTGGTAGACGTAAGCGGTGCCGTCGCCGTCGATGATGTCGCGGCTGCTCAGCCGTTTCCACAGCGACGGCCAGTCGCGGCCCTTGAAGGCGGCTTCGTTCACCGGCACGCCGCCGGCGGTGGTCTTGCCCGGCTTGGCCGGCGGCTTGGTGCCGCCGCTGCCGGTGGAGGCGTTGGTGGGCGTCGCCGGGTTGGGGCCGGCGGGCTTGGCGCCCTGGCCGCCGTCGCCCTCGGCCGCGGCCTTCTGGAACAGCTCGGCCATGCCCTGGTGCACCAGCGGGCTGTAACCCCGGGCCGAGGCGTCGCGCCCGCGGGTGACGCTGTCGGCGCCGCCGTGGTCGGCGATGGCATGCATCACCTGGTTGACGGCGGCCGGATCGGTCAGCAGGCCACGCTTGCCGGAGGCCACTTCCAGCGATGCCACCACCGAGCTGGCGCCCCAGCTCGAAACGCCCGAGGTGACCACAGTGTCGGCGGCGACCACCGAGGTGATCTTCTGGCCGTTGGGCGCCAATGGCACGCGGCTGGGGTACTTGCCGCCCCCGGCTTCTTCGCCGCTGTCGAGGATGGCGATGGTCGAGACCTTCGGGTCCTTGGGGCCCGCGCCCTGGTTGCGCCGCTCGGCCGCGAGGAACATCTCGTCCAGGGCGGGCACCTTGGCGCGCTCGGTGCCGTCGGGGTTCCAGTACTTGCCGGCGGCGTCGCGGCCGGCCACTTCCACGCCGACCACGGAATCGGCGCCGTGCCTGGCCAGCAGGGCGTCGGCCGCCTTGGCCGTGGCCTCGGCGCTTTGGCGGTGGCTGAAACCGACCACCTGGATGTCGTCATGCCCATGGGCCCGCAGCGCCGCCTTCATCGGCGCGACGCCGGCGTCGGAAGTGACCACCACCGGGTCCTTGCCCAGCTTGCGCAGCGCGATGGCCATCTCGGCCGCGCCTTTGATGCCGTCGGAGTCGGGCTTGATCTTGTTGCCGCGGCCGGTGGCCACCGGCGCGCCGGTCACCACCATCGGCTTTTGCGACTGCATCAACCGGTCGGCGGCGTAGGCCGGGCTGTCCGAGACGATGATCGAGCGCGCGCGGCCCGGCGGGTCGTAGGCGCGCAGCTCGTCGATGGTGCTGCGGTTCATGTTGCCCAGCGCCTCCAGCACCGCTGCGTTGTCGACGTCGCGGCCGAACTTGGGCAGGCCGACGATCGGCCGCGCGGGCTGCTGGATCACCACCGGGATGGTGTCGGCCACGTCCTTCTGGTCGGTGGTGCGGCGCTCCAGGGGGATCGACGGGTCGGCGAGGTTCTTGTCCGGCACGGCCGTGGTGATGGCCACCGTGCCGCCGCGGCTGATGCCGGTGCCCGGCTGCAGGTGGGCCAGCTCGTCGATGGCCTTGCCGGCCTGGAACTCCATCGGGTTGACCATCTCGACCGAACCCTTGCCGCGCGCCTGCAGCGCCTTCTGGAAGAAGGGCTTGAGCTCGGGGTAGTGGGTGCAGCACCAGGAGATGGTGTCGGCGTCGGGCGCGGCCTTGAGGATCTTGCCGACGTAGTGGTCGGCCGCGAACTCCATGCGCGCGTTCAGCTCGGGGCTGGACTTGTCGGGCAGGTAGCGGTTCACCAGGTTGGCCAGGTTCAGGTCCGAGGTGCCGATGTCCGCCACGGTGGACAGGTCGGCGCCGGTGCGCTTCTCATAGTCGGCGCGGAACTTGTTCCAGTTCGCATCGAAGGCGGCCACCTCCTTCGGCGTCTGCAGGCTGGGGCCGTCGGTTCCGCCCACCGGGGTGACGTGGGTGTCCTCGTAGATTTTCACCGGCGGGTTGGAGCCCGGCAGCTCCAGCGAGGCGGTGGCTTCCGTCGAGAAGGCGACCACTTTGCGGCCCTGGCCCACCAGGCCCTGGTGGAATTCACGGGTGCTGGAGATCAGGTCGATCACCGGCACCTTGATGCCGGCGGCGTACTGCGGCTTGCCCGAGGTGCAGGCGGTGTTGCAGGCCATGACGACCAGGTCGACCTCGCTCTTCTCCAGCGTCTCCAGCCCCTTGCGGGTGTGGTCGGCGATCTCGGTCTTGGTCTTCGGGCCGTAAGTGCCGGCGCCGTGGTCGCCCGCGGGCACGAGCTCCACCGTGGCACCGGTGTCGCGCTCGATCTTGGCCTTGATCACGTCAGCGCCGAGGATGCCGCCCGAACCCGAGTCGAACACGCCGACGCGGATGGTGCGGCCGCGCAGGTCGGGGCCGACCGGCCGGGTCTGGTCCATGCGCCGGGCCTGCTGCGTGAGCAGTTCCGCCACCGTGCCTTCGACCACCGCCGAGGTGTTGGCCGAAGTCTTGCCGCCGGCGGACTCGACCGCGGCCACGGTGTCGCGCACTTGCTGGCCGGTGGGCGCGTCGTCGAGCGCGCCGGCGCGGCGCAGCATCTCGGTGCCCAGCGCGTAGCTCGCCCAGCTGGCCTTGCCGGCCACCACCGGCACGCCGGCCGGCACCACCGAGGCGATGTGGGTGCCGTCGGGGGCCGGGTCGACCAGGCCGTGCAACGGTTGGGAGCCGCCGCCCACCTCATGGCCCCGCTCCAGCGCCGCCACCGTCGGCACGCCGCGGTTCTGCGCTTCGGTGAAGAGCCGGTCGCGCGAGGAGTTGAATTTGGTGATCGTCCCGCCCTCGGTGTTCAGGTACTGCCGGTCGCCGTTGCGGCCGGGCACGTCCACGGCGACCATGAGGTCGGGCTCGTGCTTCTTGGCGAAGGCGCGCGCCCGGTTCTCGGCCCAGCGGCCGCGCGAATTGAAGGTGACCAGGTTGTAGGAGCCGGGCGCCTCACCCGCCGCCTCCAGGGCCGCCTTCATCAGCGGCATGTTCTGGCGGTCAACCACATAGGTCGGCGCGATGCGCGCGCCGAGTTCCTTCTCGGCGTAGATGCGCATCGCCCGGCCGGTGTAGGCCGCGCTGGCCGGGCTGCCGGCGTCGAGCACGCCCTTGGCATCGGAACGGCCGGTGGCGATCACGACGTGGGCCTTGTCGCCCTTCCTGACCACCGCCGCGGTCAAAGCGTTGACCGTGGTGTCGGCGCCCTGCAGCACCGCGCCTTGCTGGAAGATCTTCTCGGAAGACAGGTTGTTGCCCAGCACGAGGGTGTCGTTGTAGACGTGGCCCGGCGCCGGCTTGCTTTCGCCGGACTTGCCGGACTTGCCGTCGGATTTGCCGGTGCCTTGGCCGCCCGGGTTGCTCGCAGCCGTCGCGGCGCCGGTGGCGTCGGGCGCGGCGGGTGTGCTGCCCGTGGGGTTGGCGGAACCCGGAGGATTCGCCCCGGTGGACGCCGTCCCCGCGGGCGTGGCGCCGGTGGCCGGCGGGGTCGTGCCGGTGCCTGCCGCGGGCGCCGCCGGCGTGCCGCCGTGGGTCGCCTGCGTGGCGGCCACCGCCGTCGTCGCCGCCGCCGTGGTCGTG
>CBIHOD010000045.1:0-33961 GCA_966211815.1 uncultured Burkholderiales bacterium | reverse complement strand
ATCGACAAGCCGCTGCTCAACCGCGCGCTGCGCGGCACCTACCCGCCGGGCTCCACCTACAAGCCCTTCATGGCGATCGCCGCCTTGAACACGGGCAAGCGCGAGCCTGGCCAGATCACCTACGACGGCGGCACCTTCCAGTTCGGCAACCACACCTTCCGCAGCCACGGCGACGGCGGCCTGGGGCCGGTGGACATGGCGCGCAGCATCATCAAGTCCAGCAACGTCTATTACTACGCGCTGGCCAACGACATGGGCGTGGACCTGATCCACGACCAGCTCGAACCCTTCGGCTTCGGCCGCGAGACCGGCATCGACCTGAAGGGCGAAGTCACCGGCGACCTGCCGTCCACCCAGTGGAAGCGGCAGAAGTTCAAGCGGCCCGAGCAGCAGCGCTGGTACGCCGGCGAAACCATCTCGCTGGGCATCGGCCAGGGCTACAACAACTTCACGATGCTGCAGTTGTCCAGCGCGCTGTCCACCCTGGTGTCGGGCGGCCAGCGCTTCAAGCCGCGCCTGGTGCGCGAGGTGCGGGACCCGCTCACCCACGAGCGCACCGAGCTGATCCACGACGCCCTGCCGCCGCTGCCGCTCAAGCCGGCGCACGTGGAGCTGATCAAGCGCGCCATGCACGGCGTGACGCAGGAAGGCACCTCGACCCGGGTCTTCATGGGCGCGCCCTACGCCACCGGCGGCAAGACCGGCACCGCGCAGGCCGTGGGCGTGCGCCAGAACGAGAAATACAACGCCGCCAAGATCGAAGAACACAAGCGCGACCACTCCCTTTATTCGGCCTTCGCGCCGCTGGACAACCCGACGATCGCGCTGGCGGTGATCGTCGAGAACGCCGGCTTCGGCGCCGCCGCCGCCGCGCCCATCGCCCGCCGCGTCTTCGACTACGCCCTGCTCGGCCTGTTCCCGAGCGAGGAGGACATCGCGCTGACGCAGAAGGGCCAGACGGCCGCGCCCGTGGGCAAGCAGCGCCCGGCGGCCGACGTGCCCTTGCCGAACGCGGCGCCGTGAGCGGCCGCGCAGGATGACGACGATGGCGGCGACCCCGCAGAAAGAACCGGCCCGCGCATGAAATCGCGATTCGACCAACCGACCCTGTGGCAGCGCGTCGCCCCGGTCTTCTCGGGATTCGACGGCTGGCTGCTGGCGGCCATCCTGTTGCTGGCCGCGATGGGGATGGTCACCATGTATTCGGTCGGCTTCGACCACGGCACGCGCTTCGTGGACCACGGCCGCAACATGCTGATCGCCGGCACGCTGCTCTTCCTGGTGGCGCAGGTGCCGCCGCAGCGCCTGCTGGCGCTGGCGCCGCCGATCTACACCCTGGGCGTGACGCTGCTGGTGGCCACCGCGCTGTTCGGGGTCACGAAGAAGGGCGCGACGCGCTGGCTCAACCTCGGCGTGACCGACATCCAGCCCAGCGAAATCCTGAAGATCGCCACGCCGTTGATGCTGGCCTGGTGGTTCCAGCGGCGCGAAGGCCAGCTGAGGCTGCTCGACTTCGTGGTGGCCGGCGTGCTGCTGCTGGTCCCGGTGGGGCTGATCTTCAAGCAGCCGGACCTGGGAACGGCGGTGCTCGTGCTGTCGGCGGGGCTGTTCGTCATCTTCTTCGCCGGGCTGTCCTGGAAGCTGATCGTGCCGGTGATGCTGATCGGCGCGGCCGCCATCGGCGCCGTGGTGGCTTACGGCGACGACCTCTGCCAGCCCGGCGTCGACTGGCACGGCATGAAGGAATACCAGAAGACCCGCGTCTGCACCCTGCTCGACCCCACGAAGGACCCGCTCGGCAAGGGCTTCCACATCCTGCAGGGCATGATCGCCATCGGCTCGGGCGGAATCCACGGCAAGGGGTTCATGAAAGGCACGCAGACCCACCTGGAGTTCATCCCCGAGCGCACGACCGACTTCATCTTCGCCGCCTTCTCCGAGGAATTCGGCCTGGTCGGCTGCAGCGCGCTGATGGTCGGCTTCATCTTCCTGATCTTCCGCGGCCTGATGATCGCGATGGACGCGCCCTCGGTGTTCTCGCGGCTCTTGGCCGGCGCGATCACGATGAGCTTCTTCGTCTACGCCTTCGTCAACATGGGCATGGTCAGCGGCATCCTTCCGGTGGTCGGCGTGCCGCTGCCCTTCATCAGCTACGGCGGCACCGCGATGGTGACGCTGGGGCTCGGGCTGGGCATCCTGATGTCGATCGCCAAGCACCGGCGGCCGGTGCCGGGCTGAGAGGCTGAGAGTTTCTCGATCGTGCCCGCTCGTCACGCCAAAAGGCACCCACTCGTCGTTGCAAATGCTCGCCATAGCCCGAGCTATGGCTGTGCTTTGCGCCTAGATTGGGCACCTTTTGACGCGCCGCTCGGACACGATCGAAAAACTCTCAGCCTCTGAGGCTCCCGCAACCGCGCCGCTCAGCGCAGGGCGGGGTTCAGGAAAGTCTTTTCCAGGTCGAGCGTCGGGCGCTTGCCCACATCCTTGCGGTGCGCGGCCAGCCAGGCGCCGGCCGCCGCCCTGCCGCGCTCGGCCAGCTGCTGCAGGAAGGACCATTCGGTGTTGAACTTGCTGCTGGCGCCCAGGGGCGACAGCGCCTCGTCGTCGGCCACCATGTGCAGGCGCAGGTCCTTGTAGCGGCCGGGGTCCAGGCGCTGCTCGCGCAGCAGCCGCGAGACGAACTCGATGGCGCGCATCTCGCCGATCAGGCTGGCGTTGAACGAGATCTCGCTCACCCGGTCCATGATGTCCATGGTGCGCGTCGGCACGCCTTCGCGCACCAGCGGGTTGATGCGCACCAGCAGCACGTCCAGCGCGCGGCTGTCGTAGATCAGCGGGAAGATGGCCGGGTTGCCGGTGTAGCCGCCGTCCCAGAAAGGCTCGCCGTCGATCTCCACCGCCTGGAAGATGAAAGGCAGGCAGGCCGAAGCGAGCAGGGCGTCGACGGTCAGGTCTTGCGAGGTGAACACCCGCGCCTGCCCGGTGCGCACGCTGGTGGCGGTGATGAACAGGCCGATGCCGCAGTCCGCCAGCGCTTCCTGGGTGACGTGCCGCTCCACCACGTCGCGCAGCGGGTTCAGGTTCATCGGATTGAACTCGTAGGGGCTGAACGAGCGGAAGAAGCTGTTCATCCACTGGTAGCCGGGCGAGTTCTCGAAGCGGAAGGGGTCGTTCGGCGCCGCGTTCTGCGGCGGGAAGGGGCTGAAGATCGCGCCGGCCCGGCTGATGTCGCGCCAGAAATCCTCAAGGGCCCGCCGCGCGCCTTCGCGGCCGCCCCGCGCATGGCCGGTGGCCAGCACCGCCGCGTTCAGCGCGCCTGCGCTGGTGCCGGAGATGGCGCTGAAACCCAAGGTCTCGTCCTGCAGCAGGCGGTCGAGCACGCCCCAGGTGAAAGCGCCGTGCGAGCCGCCGCCTTGCAGGGCCAGGTCGATCGCCTGGGGCGGCCTTTTCCCCCTTGCCGGCGCGGCGGCCTGGCGGGGAGCGGTTTTGGGGGCCGCGATGGCGGCCGTGCCGCGGGGGCGGGCGGAGGTCGACGCGGGCTTGGAACGGGAGGCGGGGAGTCGTGATGCCATGCGGCGTGGCCCAGGTTCGGAACGGTCGGCCAGTCTATCGAGCCGCGGCCCGCGCCGCCGCCGCCCGGCCGCAAGACCCCGCATGCGGACCCGGGACCGGTTTCAGGCCTGCGCCGGCGGCTTGACCGCGAAGCTTTCCGCCTGCGCCATCGGCCAGTACATGCGGAACACCTGGTGTTCGAATTCCCCACGCAGCAGCGAGCCGGGCGAGACGAACGACAGCAGGTTGGCCAGCAGCTTGACGCTTTGCTCGCTGGTGCGGCGCACGATGTGGGCCGCGGTGATCTCGCCCGGGTGCTTCAGCCCGGCCGCCTGCACCAGCTCCTTCAGCGCGTGCAGCGTCTGCTCGTGGTACTGGTGGACGCGTTCGGCCTTGTTGGGCACCACCAGCGCGCGTTGGCGCACCGGATCCTGGGTGGTGACGCCGGTCGGGCAATTGCCGGTGTGGCAGGACTGGGCCTGGATGCAGCCCAGCGCGAACATGAAGCCGCGCCCCGAATTGCACCAGTCCGCGCCCAGCGCCATCATGCGGGCGATGTCGAAGGCGGTGATCACCTTGCCGGCGCAGCCCAGCTTCACCCGCGAACGCAGGTTCAGCCCCACCAGCGTGTTGTGCACCAGCAGCAACCCTTCCTGCAGGGGCGCGCCGACGTGGTCGGTGAACTCCAGCGGCGCCGCGCCGGTGCCGCCCTCGGCGCCGTCGACGACGATGAAGTCGGGCGTGATCCCGGTGGCCAGCATCGCCTTGGCCATGGCGAACCATTCCCACGGGTGGCCGATGCACAGTTTCATGCCGACGGGCTTGCCGCCCGACAGCTCGCGCAGCCGGGCGATGAAACGCATCATCCCGACCGGGGTGGAGAACGCGCCGTGGCTGGCCGGCGAGACGCAGTCCTGCCAGGCCGGCACGCCGCGCGCCTCGGCGATCTCGGGCGTGACCTTGGCGCCCGGCAGGATGCCGCCGTGCCCGGGCTTGGCGCCCTGGCTGAGCTTGAGTTCGATCATCTTGACCTGCGGGTCGCGGGCGTTGACGGCGAACTTGCCTTCGTCGAAGGACCCGTCCGCGGCGCGGCAGCCGAAATAGCCGGAGCCGATCTCCCAGATCAGGTCGCCGCCGTGCACGCGGTGGTGGCGGCTGATCGAGCCTTCGCCGGTGTCGTGCGCGAAGCCGCCGCGCTTGGCGCCGGCGTTGAGCGCCAGGATGGCGTTGGCGCTGAGCGCGCCGAAGCTCATGGCCGAGATGTTGAAGATGCTCGCCTCGTAGGGCTGCGCCAGGCCTTCGCCGATCAGCACGCGGAAGTCGTGGCTGGGCAGCACGGTGGGTACCACCGAATGGTTGATCCATTCGTAGCCCACCGCGCCCACGTCGCGCTGCGTGCCGAAGGGCCGCTTGTCGGGCTGGCCCTTGGCCCGCTGGTAGACGAGCGAGCGCTGCTGGCGGGAGAAGGGCGCGGCCTCGTTGTCGCCTTCGATGAAATACTGCCGCATCTCCGGCCGGATGAACTCCAGCAAGAAGCGCATGTGGCCGATCACCGGGTAGTTGCGCAGCACCGCGTGGCGCGTCTGCCGGGTGTCGCGCAACCCCAGGCCGACGAGGAACAGGAAGACCAGCGCCGGCAAGCCGCCCTTCCCGAACGCCACCCAGGTGAAAGTGCACAGCAGCAGCCCGGCGGCCGACATCAGCCAGGTGAAATAACGCACCGGCACATGGTGGTCGAGCTGTTTGAGCCACTTGAACATTGCAACTCCTGGGGCGGGGGCGCCGGCTTGACGGGGGCCGCGGCGTGCCCGGGTCGACGGGGGCGCCTTCCGGGACACCCATTCTGGCCGCGGGGCACGGCGGGCAAAGGTTTTGGAGGGGGACGGATGCCGGCCAGTTCGAGGTCGGCCGGGGCAGTCTATCGACGGTCTGGCGCCGCCGGCAGCCTCCACAACCCTGGGCCGCGGCTCGGGCGCGACGCCCTATACTCGCCCCTCAGCGCTGATTTGTTCCGGCTTGCGGGCGCTATAAAAATGCAGCTAAAGAGACGTGGCGAAGAACCCGGGCTCTGGCAGCGATGCAGCGAGTGCCGGGTTTTTTCATGGGAAGTCCATCCTTGTCCGCCGCCATTCCGCCCCCCGGGCACGCCTCGTCCTCGCTGCTCGGCCACGTCGTCCCGCAGAGCATGGCCTTCGCCGAACCGCTGCCGCTGCAAAGCGGCGCGCAACTCGGCGACTACGTCCTGGCCTATGAAACCTACGGCCGCCTCAACGCCGACAAGAGCAACGCCGTGCTGGTGTGCCACGCGCTCAACGCCAGCCACCACGTCGCCGGCACCTACGAAGGCCAGGCCCGGAGCGAGGGCTGGTGGGACAACCTGGTGGGCCCGGGCAAGCCGCTGGACACCGACCGCTTCTTCGTCATTGGCGTCAACAACCCCGGCTCCTGCTTTGGCTCCACCGGCCCGATGCACCTGAACCCCGCCACGCGCCGCCCTTACGGCGCCGACTTCCCAGTGGTGACGGTGGAGGACTGGGTCGACGCCCAGGCCCGGCTGCTCGACCGGCTGGGCATCTGCCAGCTCGCCGCGGTGCTTGGCGGGAGCCTGGGCGGCATGCAGGCGCTGAGCTGGTCGCTGCGCCACCCCGAGCGGCTGCGCCATTGCGTGGCGGTGGCCACCGCGCCCAACCTGTCGGCGCAGAACATCGCCTTCAACGAAGTGGCCCGCCGGGCCATCATCACCGACCCCGAATTCCACGGCGGCCACTACCAGGAACAAGGCACGGTGCCGCGCCGCGGCCTGCGCGTGGCGCGCATGATCGGCCACATCACCTACTTGAGCGACGACTCGATGGAGGCGAAATTCGGCCGCAACCTGCGCAACGGCCGCCCCGGCTACACCACGCAGGACATCGAGTTCGAGATCGAAAGCTACCTGCGCCACCAGGGCGACAAGTTCAGCGACTACTTCGACGCCAACACCTACCTGCTGATCACCCGCGCCCTGGACTACTTCGACCCGGCGCGCGCCCACGGCGGCAACCTCAGCCGCGCCTTCGCCGCGTCGCGCTGCAAGTTCCAGCTGGTGAGCTTCACCACCGACTGGCGCTTCTCGCCGGCGCGCTCGCGCGAGATCGTCAAGGCCCTGCTCGACAACCAGCGCGACGTCAGCTACGCCGAGATCGACGCGCCCCACGGCCACGACGCCTTCCTGCTCGACGACGCCCGCTACCACGGCGTGCTGCGCGCCTGCTTCGACAACATGGCCAAGGAGTTCTCGGCATGAGCGCGCCGAGCACCATGAGGCTGATCGCCGACCTCGTCCCCGAGAAATCCCGCGTGCTCGACCTCGGCTGCGGCGAAGGCGAACTGCTCGCCCACCTCACCGGCGCGAAGCGCTGCACCGGCTACGGCATCGAGATCGCCGACGCCAACGTGCTGGCCTGCACGAAGCGCGGCGTCAACGTCATCCAGCTCAACCTGGAGGACGGGCTGAACATCTTCGACGACCAGAGTTTCGACGTGGTGCTGCAGCTGGACACCATGCAGCACCTGCGCAACACCGAGCGCATGCTGCGCGAGACGGCCCGGGTGGGGCGCATCGGCATCGTCGCCTTCCCCAACTTCGCCCACTGGCCCAACCGGCTGAGCGTGGTCCGCGGCCGCATGCCGGTCACCAAGGTGCTGCCCTACCAGTGGTACGACACGCCCAACATCCGCGTCGGCACCTTCGCCGATTTCGCGGCGCTGGCGCGCCAGTGCGGCCTGCGCATCCTCGACGCCTTCGGCATCCAGGACGGCCGGCCGGTGCGGCTGTGGCCCAACCTGCGGGCCAACGTGGCGGTGTTCAAGTTCGAGCGCGCGGGCCGGGGCTGAAGTCCCCGGCCGTCCGGGCCGTCAAGCCTGCAGCACCGTGAGCCAACCCTTGGCGACCCCCTTGCCGCTGTTGTGCAGCCGGTGCGGCACGTCGGCGTTGTAGCGCGCCAGCGCGCCCGCCTGCACCACCTGCTGCTCGTCGCCGCTGGAGACGGTGATCTCGCCTTCGGTGACGAAGAGGTGCTCGCGCGTGCCCGCGGCGTGGGGCTTGCTGTCCAGCACCGCCCCGGGCCTGGCCGTCAGTTCGTACCACTCGTGGGCGCCCGCGGTGGACAGCGGCCCCAGCACCCGCAGCACCACCCGCCGGGGGGCGCGGCCGATCTGCGGCCGCCCATGGCCGGGCAGCACCTCCAGGTCGGCGCGGTGCACGCGCGTGCCCAGGGCTTCATCGATCGACACGCCCAGCGCGGTGGTGATGCGCCACAGCGTGGCGACGGTCGGGTTGGTGGCGTCGCGCTCGATCTGCGACAGCATCGACCGCGACACGCCGGACAGCTGGGCCAGCTCCTCCAGCGACAAATTCTTCTGCCGGCGCAGGCGCTTGAGCATCGCCGCGACCGAAGGCGGGGCGGCGGGGGAGGGGTTGGTGGTTTCCATCATGGCGGACGTGTTTCTAACATGTTGACTAAACGGGAGGAAAGGTACAACATAGCGGAAATTCCATCATCAAGGAAACGACATGAACACCGCACCGCACCCTTCCCCCGTCGACGGCATCCCGGGCTCGCGCGTCCTGCTCACCGGCAGCAATGGCCAGATCGGCACCGTGCTGGCGGCCGCCCTGTCCCGGCATCCGGGCGTCGAGGCAGTGGTCCGCAGCGACATCGCGGTGCCGGACGCGGTCCCTGGTGGCGAGGTCTTCGAGCGGCTGGACGTGCTCGACGCCGCCCGGCTGCGCGACGTGCTCGCCCGCCACCGCATCGACACCGTCTACCACCTGTCGGCGGTGCTGTCGGCGCGCGGCGAGGCCGACCCGGCGCGCACCTGGGACGTCAACGTGCGCGGCCTGCTGAACGTGCTGGACGCGGCCCGCGACGGCCTCGTCCGGAAGGTTTTCTTCCCCAGCACCATCGCCGTCTTCGGCCCCAACGTGCCGCAGGACGACACGCCCGACGACGCGGTGCTCAACCCCACCACCGCCTACGGCATCAGCAAGGCCGCCGGCGAGAACTGGTGCGCCTACTACCACCAGCGCTGGGGCGTGGACGTGCGCAGCCTGCGCTACCCCGGCGTGATCGGCCACCAGTCGCTGCCCGGCGGCGGCACCACCGACTACGCGGTGGACATCTTCCACCAGGCCCTGGCCGGCGGCCGTTATGAATGCTTCCTCGACGCCGGCCAGCGCCTGCCGATGATCTACATGGACGACGCGGTGCGCGCCACGCTGGAGCTGATGGCCGCGCCCGCCGAGCGCATCCGCCGCCGCACCGGCTACAACCTGCACGGCCTGAGCTTCACGCCGGCCGAGATCGCCGCCGAAATCAAGAAGCAGCTCGGCCGCCTGGAAATCAGCTACGCGCCCGACTTCCGCCAGGCCATCGCCGCCTCCTGGCCGCGCTCCCTCGACGGCAGCGCCGCCGGCCGCGACTGGGGCTGGAAGCCGCGCTTCGACCTGGCCGCGCTGGTGGAGGACATGCTGGCCCACCTGTCGCCGGGCGTGGCGCCGGCGACCGCCGGCGGTTCGGTTAAAACCAACCGGCCGCAACAACAGCACCAGCCCGCCTGAGAAGTTTCTGACCCGCCGGCACGCGCCCCTTCCACTTTTCCGGAGACACCCGCATGTACACCACGCTGCGCCAAGACCTCGCCCGCGAGCTGGCCGAGATCGAATCCCAAGGCCTGACCAAGCGCGAGCACGTCATCACCTCGCCGCAGGGTGCGCGCATCGACGTCGGCGGGCGGCAGCTGCTCAACTTCTGCGCCAACAACTACCTCGGCCTGTCGAGCCACCCCGAGGTCGTCGAAGCGGCGCACGAGGCCCTGCGCACCCACGGTTTCGGCCTGTCCAGCGTGCGCTTCATCTGCGGCACCCAGGACCTGCACAAACAATTGGAGGAATCCATCGCCCGCTTCGTCGGCATGGAGGACGCCATCCTCTACGCCGCCGCCTTCGACGCCAACGGCGGCATCTTCGAGCCGCTGCTCGGCGAGCGGGACGCCATCGTCTCCGACGAGCTGAACCACGCGTCCAACATCGACGGCATCCGGCTTTGCAAGGCGCGCCGCTACCGCTACCGCAACAACGACATCGACGCGCTGGAGGCCGAGGTGGCCAAGGCGCGCGCGGAAGGCGCCCGCCGCGTGCTGATCGTCAGCGACGGCGCGTTCTCGATGGACGGCGTGGTCGCCCAGGTCGACAAGATCTGCGACGTCGCCGACCGCTTCGACGCCCTGGTGATGATCGACGAATGCCACGCCACCGGCTTCATGGGCCCCACCGGCCGAGGCACGCACGAGCTGCAGCGCTGCATGGACCGCGTCGACATCGTCACCGGCACCTTCGGCAAGGCGCTGGGCGGCGCCTCGGGCGGCTTCACCGCCGCGCGCAAGGAGATCGTCGACCTGCTGCGCCAGCGTTCGCGGCCCTACCTCTTCTCGAACACGCTGGCGCCCGCGGTGGCGGGCGGCTCGCTCAAGGCGATCGAACTGATCAGCGCCTCCACCGCCTTGCGCGACAAGCTGGAGGCCAACACCCGCCGCTTCCGCGAGCGCATGACGGGCCTGGGCTTCACCGTGCTCGGCGGCGGCCACCCGATCTCGCCGGTGCTGCTGGGCGACGCCAAGCTGTCGCAGGCGTTCTCCCAGGGCCTGCGCGACGAAGGCATCCTGGCGGTGGGCTTCTTCTACCCGGTGGTGCCGCAGGGCAAGGCGCGCATCCGGGTGCAGCTGTCGGCGGTGCACGACGAGGCCCACGTCGACGCGGCGGTGGAAGCCTTCGCCAAAGTGGGACGCAAGCTGGGCGTGGTGGGGTGAGCGCCGGCAGCGGGCGCACCCATGCTTCGGTGACCTGAGGCGGCAAGGGGCCCTTCGGCAGGCTCAGGGTGAACGGAAACCGAAGCGCACCTCGCGCATCTTTCCGTTCGGGCTGAGCCCTTCGACAAGCTCAGGACAGGCCTGTCGAAGCCTCCGCGAACCTCCCAAAGCTTTGGCGAGCCGGGGTCCTTCGACAAGCCCGCCGCCCCGGGGTGACACCTACAATTTGCCTTCACCCCGGCCCCCGCCCCGCCATGCGCCTGTCCCACATCGATGTCTGCAACGCCGTCCTGATGACCGGCAGCGTGACGGCGGCTTCGCGGCTGCTCAATGTGAGCCAGCCGGCGGTCACCAAGCTGCTGCAAAGCGCGGAGAACCAGCTCGGGTTCAAGCTCTTCACCCGGGACAAGAACCGGCTCGTGCCGACCGAAGAGGCGCTGGCCCTGCAGTCCGAGCTGTTCGAGATCTCGTCCCGCATCCAGCGCCTGCGCGACCTGGCGCACGAGCTGACGAACGAGCAGGGCTCGCTGCTGCGGGTCGATTGCGTGCCTTCCCTGGCGGCAGCGCTGCTGCCCAAGGTGGTCAAGCGCTTCGGCGAACAGTTCCCCAAGGTGATCTGCCACCTGGAGACCCACCCGCATTCGGCCATCCTGGAGCGGCTGCTGCGGCGCCAGAGCGACGTCGGCTTCGCGCTGGCGTCCCTGCCCAACCCCGGCATCATGGAAGAGACCGTGGCCCGGGGCCGCGGGGTTTGCGTGGCGCCGCTGGGCGAGTTCTCGCGCGCCAAGACCCAGGTCACCTGGAAAGACTTGCTGAATTGCCGCCTGATCCGCATCCCCGCCAGCACGCAGTTCGGCGGCCTGATGCTCGAAGCGTCCCACTACAACGACGACGTGGGGCCGGGCGGCATCATCGTCACCACCAATTTGCTGGCGATGCGGCTGGCCGAAGAAGGCGTGGGCGTGGCGGCCATCGATTCCTTCACCGCGTCCAGCGCCGACCCGCGCAAGGTCCGGGTGCTCGACTTCCATCCCATGGTGTCGGTCGAATTGAAATGGCTGCGCCGGGTGGAGGCCAAGCTCTCCCACGCGGCGCGCGGCTTCGCGCAGATCCTTTCCGCCGAGGCCGGCAAGGCCGGCGCGATCCCTCAGCAGGTGTCGAACAAGCGCTGAAGCTGGGCCGCGTCGGCGCCCTGCGCCAGCGCCAGCCGCAGCAGCACCCGGGCCTTCACCGCGGGCAGGCTGCCGGCGGCGACCAGGCCCATCGCGTCGTCGTCCTCCGCCGCGTTGCGCACCACCACGCCGGTGGGCACGCGGCTGGCGCGCACCACCGCCACCCCCGCGCGCGCGGCGGCGGCCAGGGCGGGTTTCACCGCGGCGGCCACCGAGCCGTTGCCGGTGCCGGCGTACACCAGGCCGAGCGCCCCCTGCTGGACGAGGCCCTCGACCACGTCCGGGCTGATGCCGGCGCAGCCCCACACCAGGTCGACCCGCGGCAGCGGCTGGTCGCCGAGCAGGAATTTGGTGTCGGTCGTGTGCCGCCGCGTCGTCTTGCGCGAAAGCATCGGCTGGTCGCCCACCATGCAGCCCAGCGGCCCGAATTCCGGGCTCTGCAGGCTGTCCAGAGACCAGGTGTGGGTCTTGACCACTTCCCGGGCGCAGTGGATGCGGTCGTTCATCACGACCAGCACGCCCTGCCCGTGTGCGCCGGGATGGCGGGCCAGGGTCACGGCCTGGTAGAGGTTCAGCGCCACGTCCGACCCCAGGGCCGACGCCGGCCGCATGGCCCCGGTCACGACCACCGGTTTGCGCGTTTTGAGCACCAGGTGCAGGAAGTAGGCGGTCTCCTCGATGGTGTCGGTGCCCTGCGTGAGGACCACGCCGGCCACGTCGTGCCGCAGGGCCAACTGCTGGATGCGGTGCGCCAGGGCGGTCCAGTGCGCGTCGGTGAAATCCTCGCTGCCGACCTGGAAGGGCTGCTCGTACAGCAGGGGCTGCAGGTCCCGCTCGATGGGCAGGCGGCGGAAGATCTCGTCGATGCGCGACCGCGAGTCCTCGTAGGCGAAAGTGCGCGTCGCGTCCGGCGCCAGGCCGGCGATGGTGCCGCCGGTGCCGATCACGGCGACCGCGCCTTGGGGCGGCGGGTAAGGGCGGGGCTGGGGCCCGGGTTCGGTCTTCGGAGTCGGAGTCGGGTTCATGGCGGTTTTCTCGGCGTGCCGGCGGTTGGGGTCGGGCGCATCGTGGCGCGCGTCGGCCCGGCGGGCGAATGACATTCCACGGCGCTCCATTCCAGAAGTGAATGGCCGGCCCTGCGCTTCATAACCTTTGCTCATGGCCCGGGGCTTTTTTTCATTTTCGTTACACCTGGAGACTGCCGATAGTGGAGCCAGCGGCACACGGAACACCGCCGCCCGAGGTGCCGGCGACCGCCTTCACCAACCCTCCGACCAAGGAAGCCCCGCCATGAACCTGCTCCGCCTCCCCTTCGTATGCGCCGCCGTTGCGGCGGCGCTGGCCGCCCCCGCCTGGTCGCAGGCGCAATCGGTGCTGCGCGTGGTGCCCCAGGCCAACCTCACCGTGCTCGACCCGGTGTGGACGACGGCCCACGTGAGCCGCAACCACGGCTACATGATCTACGACACCCTGTTCGGCACCGACGCCAAGGGCGAGATCAAGCCGCAGATGGTCGACAAATGGAGCGTCTCCGCCGACCAGCTGACCTGGACCTTCACGCTGCGCGACGGCCTGGCCTTCCACGACGGCAGCCCGGTCACCAGCGCCGACGTGGTGGCCTCGCTCACCCGCTGGTCCGCGCGCGACGCGATGGGTGTGGTCTTCCGCGGGTTCTTCAGCAAGTTCGAGGAGGTCGACGCCAAGACCTTCCGCATCGTCTACCGCCAGCCGTTTAGCTCCACCCTGGAGCTGCTGGGCAAGGCGGGCGGCCCGGCCTTCATCATGCCCAAGGCGATCGCCGAAACCGCGGTGTCGTCGCAGATCAAGGAGTTCATCGGCTCCGGCCCCTACATCTTCAAGGCCGACGAGTTCAAGCCCGGCGAACGGGTGGTCTACGTGAGGAACCCGAAATACGTCCCGCGCAAGGAGGCCCCGAGCGGCACGGCGGGCGGCAAGCCGGTGTTCGTCGACCGGGTGGAGTGGGTCGTCATCCGCGACCCGCAGACCCAGCTCAACGCCTTGAAGGCGGGCGAGGTGGACATCATCGAGCAGCCGGCGCCCGAGCAGTACGCCGCGCTGCGTTCCACGCCGGGCGTGTCCCTGGTCGAGGCCACGCCGGCCGGCGCGATGTACACCCTGCGCTTCAATTTCCTGAACCCGCCCTTCGACAACGTGCTGGTCCGCCGCGCCGCGATGCTGGCGCTGGGCCAGGAGCAGGTGCTGCGCACCCAGGTGGCTTCGCCCGGCCTGTTCCGCTTCTGCAAGAGCCTCTACCCCTGCGGCACCACCTACGAATCGCAGAACACCGGCATCTTCACCGGGGTGTCCAACCCCGCGGCGGCCAGGAAGCTGCTCGACGAGGCCGGCTACAAGGGCCAGCCCGTGGTGCTGATGCGGCCGAGCGACTTCGCCTCGCTGGCCAAGGCCCCGCTGGTGGTCAAGCAGCAGCTGGAGGCGGCGGGCTTCAAGGTTGACGTGCAGACCATGGACTGGCAGACCCTGCTGGCCCGCCGCGCGAAGAAAGAGCCCGCTTCGGCGGGCGGCTGGGACGCCTTCATCACCTTCAATGCCGCGGCCGACAACCTGAACCCGCTGACCATGGCGATGATGAACGCCACCGGCTCGCGCGGCTGGTTCGGCTGGCAGAGCGACCCCGAGCTGGAAGAACTGAAGAAGCAGTTCGCCGCCGCCAAGTCCGACGCCGAGAAAAAACAGCTGGCCGACCGGGCGCAGCTGCGGGCGGTCGAAACCGTGACCCACGTCAATCTCGGCCAATTCAGCCAGCCGGCGGCCGTCGCCGCGGCGGTGTCGGGCATCGTGCCCGCCGGCGCCCAGGTGTACTGGAACATCAAGAAGGCGAACTGAGCGGCGCTGGCCCTGCGGCTCTTGGAGACCCGACATGCTTCGCTTCATCCTTTCCCGCCTGCTGGCCACGGCGCCGGTGCTCCTGGTGGTGGCGGTGATCGTCTTCGCCATCCTCCGGCTGGCCCCGGGCGACCCCGCGGCGGTGATCGCCGGCAGCAACGCCACGCCGGAAGACATCCGGAACATCCGCGGTTCCCTCGGCCTGGACCAGTCGATGCCGCGCCAGTTCCAGATCTACGCCGGGAACCTGCTCAAGGGCGACCTGGGCTATTCCTTCTACCTGCAAAAGCCGGTTGCGGCCCTGGTCGCCCAGCGCCTGGAGCCGACCGTGTCGATCGCCCTGGGCACGATGGTGTTCGCGGTCCTGCTCGCGGTGCCGCTGGGCACCCTGGCGGCCTGGCGCATGGGCGGCTGGCTGGACCGGCTGCTGATGGGCTTCTCCGTGGCGGGCTTCTCGGTTCCGGTGTTCGTGGTGGCCTACCTGCTGATCATGCTGTTCTCGCTGCACCTGCAGTGGCTGCCCGTGCAGGGCTACAAGAGCCTGGCAGGCGGGCTGTGGCCGTGGGCGAGGCAGCTGGTCCTGCCCTGGTTCTCGCTCGGCCTGGTCTACGCGGCCCTGCTGGCCCGGGTGACGCGGGCTACCGTGAGCGAGGCGCTGACCGAGGACTACATCCGCACCGCCCAGGCCAAGGGCGTGTCGCGCGCGGCCGTCCTGTTCCGCCATGCACTGGCCAACGCCGCAGTGCCCATCGTCACCGTGATCGGCATCGGCGTGGCCCTGCTGATCGGCGGCGTGGTGGTGACGGAGACGGTGTTCTCCATCCCCGGCCTGGGCTCCCTGACGGTCGAGGCGGTGCTCAACCGCGACTTCCCCGTCATCCAGGGCGTGGTGCTGTTCTTCGCCTTGGCCTACGTGGCCATCAACCTGCTGGTGGACCTGAGCTACCTGGTGTTCGACCCCCGCATTCGGTACTGAGCATGAACCCTGCCTACAAACAACTCCTGGCCAACCGCGGCGTGGCCTGGCCCGGCGCGCTGCTGGCCCTGCTGGTCCTGGCGGCGCTGCTGGCGCCCTGGATGGGCACGATCGACCCGGCCGGCATGGACTACGCCAACATCAACCAGCCCGCCGGCGCGCGGGGCAGCCTCGCCGGGCCGGACGGCGGCGTCGTTGAACACACCTACCTGCTCGGCACCGACAGCTATGGCCGGGACGTCTACAGCCGCGTCATCTACGGCACGCGCGTCTCGCTCTGGGTCGGCGTGCTCTGCGCCTTCGCCTCGCTCGCGCTGGGCGGCCTGTGCGGCATGCTCGCGGGCTATTTCCGCTGGGTGGACGCGGTGCTGATGCGGTTGATGGACGGCCTGATGGCCATCCCCGCCATCCTGCTGGCCATCACCCTGGTGGCGGTGCTCGGCGCCTCGCTGCCGACTGTGGTGGTCGCCATCGCCATCCCCGAGGTGCCGCGCGTCACCCGGCTGGTCCGGGCCCTGGTGCTGGGCCTGCGCGAGGAGCCGTTCGTCGAGGCCGCCAAGGCGCTGGCCACGCCCACGCCGGTGATCCTGTTGCGCCACATCCTGCCCAACGCCGTCGCCCCGCTGATCGTGCAGGGCACCTTCATCGCGGCGGCCGCGGTGCTGACCGAAGCCGTGCTGAGCTTCCTCGGCCTGGGCCTGCCGCCCGAGGTGCCGACCTGGGGCAACGTGATGGCCGAGGGCCGCGTCAGCTTCAGCGAGCACCCCGGCCATGTGCTGTTCCCGGCGATGCTGCTCGTGCCCACGGTGCTGGCGATCAACCTGCTCGGCGACGGCCTGCGCGACGTCCTCGATCCCAAATTCAACCGCCGCAAAGGCTGACCGAGGCCCGCATGGAAGAACGTCAACCCATCCTCCAGATCGAAGGCCTGCGGGTCGCGCTGCCCGCGGGCGGCGACCGCTCGCACGCCGTGCAGGGCGTCAGCCTTTCCATCCACGCCGGCAGGACGCTGTGCGTGGTCGGCGAGTCCGGGTCGGGGAAATCGGTGCTGGCCACCACGGTCATGGGCCTGTTGGCCAAGAACCTGCGGGCCGAGGCCGGGTCGGTCAAGCTCGAAGGCGAAGAGCTGCTCGGCGCCGGCGAGCGGCGCCTGAGGGCCCTGCGCGGCGCGCGCATGGGCATGGTGTTCCAGGAGCCCATGACGGCGTTGAACCCGGTGATGCGCTGCGGCGACCAGGTGGACGAGCTGCTGCGAGAGCACACCGCCTGGCCCGCCGGAGAGCGCAGGAAGCAGGTGCTCGAAGTGTTCGAGCGGGTGCGCCTGCCCGACCCGCCGCGCGTGTACGCGAGCTTCCCGCACCAGCTGTCCGGTGGCCAGCGCCAGCGCATCGTGATCGCGATGGCGATGATCCTGCGGCCCAAGCTGCTGATCTGCGACGAGCCGACCACCGCGCTGGACGTGACCACGCAGAAGCAGATCCTCGCCCTCATCAAGGAGCTGCACAGCCAGCAAGGCTCGGCCGTGCTGTTCATCACCCACGACATGGGCGTGGTGGAGGAGATCGCCGACGACGTGCTGGTGATGCGCGGCGGCCGGCCGGTGGAGATCGGCAGCCGCGCCGAGGTGCTCGGCCGGCCGCGCCAGGAATACACCCGCGCCCTGCTCGCCGCCGTGCCCGGCATGCGGCCGCCGCCGCCCAGGCCCGAGCCCGCCACCGAACCGCTGCTGCGCGCCCAGGGCGTCGGCAAGGCCTACGTCAGCCACGACTGGATGGGCCGCAGGCGCGAAGTGCATGCGCTGCGGGACGCCTGTTTGAGCGTGCGCGCCGGCGAGACCATCGGCGTCGTCGGCGAATCGGGGTCGGGCAAGTCCACCTTCGCGCGCTGCCTGATCCGCCTGATCGACCCCACGGCCGGCGAGATCCGCTGGGGCGCCTACCCGGTGCAGGGCTTGAGCGAGCGCCGCCTGCGCCCGCTTCGCTCCAACGTGCAGGTGGTGTTCCAGGACCCCAACCGCTCGCTCAACCCGCGCATGCGCGTCATGGACTCCCTGGTGGAGGGCGCGGTCAATTTCGGAACCCCCCGCGCCGAGGCGTTGCGCCGCGCCGAGGCGCTGATGGACCTGGTCCGGCTGCCGGCCAAGGGGCTGACTCGCTACCCGAGCGAATTCTCCGGCGGGCAGCGCCAGCGCCTGGCCATCGCCCGCGCCCTGGCCTGCCGGCCGCGGGTGCTGGTGGCCGACGAAGCGGTGAGCGCCCTGGACGTGTCGGTGCAGGCCGACATCCTGAACCTGCTGCGCGACGTGCAGCGCGACCTGGGCCTGGGCATCGTCTTCATCACCCACGACCTGCGCGTGGCGGCCCAGCTGTGCGACCGGGTCGTCGTGATGCACCAGGGGCAGATCGTCGAGCAGGGCCGCACCGCCGACGTGTACGCCCGGCCGCAGCACAGCTACACCGCCGCGCTGCTCGCCGCGGCGCCCGGCGGCGCCCCCGCGCGGGAGGCTTGATGGAAGCCGACCTGCTCATCCGCGGCGGCACGGTGGTGGACGGCACCGGCGCCCCCCGGGTGCCTGCCGACGTGGCCGTCCGCGCGGGCCGCGTGGTGGCCATCGGGGCAGGCCTGACGGCGCCCGCGGCGCGGGTGATCGACGCCGCCGGCCTCGTCGTCTCGCCCGGCTTCATCGATTGCCACACCCACGACGACACCGCGGTGACCGACGCGCGCCGCATGGCGCCCAAGCTGCTGCAGGGCGTGACCACCGTGGTGGCGGGCAACTGCGGCCTGAGCGCCGCGCCCTTCACCCGCGGCGAAGTGCCGGCGCCGCTGGACATCCTGGACCGGCGGGGCTTCGACGTCGGCAGCTTCGGCGGTTTCCTGGACCAGGTCGAGCGGCAGCGCCCGCACGTCAACGCCGCCTTCTTCGTCGGCCTGACCACCGTCCGCGTCGAGGTGATGGACGACACCTCGCGCGCCGCCAGCCCCGCCGAGGTGGAACGCATGCGCGGCCTCGTCGAAGCCGGCCTGGACGCCGGCGCGCTCGGCGTCTCGGTGGGCACCTATTACCCGCCGGCGCAGGCCGCGACGCTGGACGAGGTGGTGGCCTGCTGCGGCGGGATGCGCGCCGACCATGTGCTGGCCGTGCACCTGCGCGACGAGGCCGAGCACGTCATCGAAGCCATGGACGAGGCCTCCGAGACGGCGTCCCGCCTCGGCGTTCCCCTGGTGATCTCGCACCACAAGCTGATGGGCCGGACCAACCACGGCCGTTCGGCCGAGACGCTGAAACGGCTGGAGGGCTACGCCCGGCTGCAGCCCGTCTGCATGGACTGCTATCCCTACGCCGCTTCTTCCACCATGCTCGACCCCGCCAAAGTGCGCGCGGCCGCGAGGGTGCAGGTGGCCTGGTCGTCGACGCGCCCCGAATACGCCGGCTGGGACCTGGACGACGTGGCCGCCGAGCTGGGCTGCGCGCGCGAAGCCGCCGCCGAGCGGCTGATGCCCGGCGGCGCCATTTATTTCTCGATGGACATGGGCGACGTGCGCGCCATCCTGTCCCACCCGCTGGCCATGGTGGCCTCCGACGGTCTGCCGCACGACACCTGCCCGCACCCCCGGCTGTGGGGCAGCTTCCCGCGGGTGCTGGGCCGCATGGTGCGGGAGGACGGCTGGTTCTCGCTGGAGACGGCGGTCCACAAGATGACCGGCCTGCCCGCCGCGCGGTTCGGCCTGGCCGGGCGGGGGGTGCTGGAACCCGGTGGGCATGCCGACATCGTGGTGTTCGACGCCGACCGGGTGATCGACGTGGCGAGCTACGCCTCGCCGCGCCAGGCGCCTTGCGGCATCGAATGGGTCCTGGTCAACGGGGAAGTCAAGGTGGCGCGGGCGGAAGTCGCCGCGGCGGCCACCGGCCACGTGCTGCGCAAACGGAAGGATCGGGCATGAGACTCGCTACCGCCCTGGGGGCGTTGCTGGCCGGCGCCGCGCTGTGCGGCCCCGCCCCGGCCCAGACCGCCGCCGGCGCGACGCAGCCGGCCTTCCCGGCCCAGCGCTTGACCATCGCCACCGGCACCCGGGGCACGGCCTACAACCTGATCGGCCTGGAGTTGGCCGCGCAGGCGCGAGCCGCCTGCCCCGCCTGCGAGGTCACGGTGCTGGAGACCGCCGGCGGCATCGAGAACATGGAACTGCTGCGCCAGGGCCGCGCCGATGTCGCCCTGGTCAACGCCAGCGCAGCCTGGGAAGCGTCCATCGGCATCAACCAGTTCAAGGACAAGCCGGCGGCGCTGCGCGCACTGGCGGCCCTGTACCCCAACAGCATGCACCTGGTGGCGCGCCGGGGCGCCGGGATCTCCGTCATGGCCGACCTGCGCGGCAAGCGCGTGGCCACCGGCGCGCCGGGCAGCGGCACCGAAGTCATCGCCAACCAGATGCTGAGGGCGGCGGGCATCGACCCCGACAGCGGCCTGCAACGCAGGCGGGACGGCCTGGTCGAAGCCGTCAAGGCGATGCGCGCCGGCGAGCTGGACGCCTTCCTCTTCGGCGCCGCCGTGCCGGTCGCGCCGATCGCGGAGTTGCTCAAGGAGGGCCGCGCCGAATTGCTGCCCACGGTCGACGGCATCAAGGGCATGAACCGCATCTACAGCCACCTCTACCGCGAAGGCAGCATCCCCGCGGACTCATACCCCGGGCAAAGCGCGGAGGTCAAGCCGCTCGACGTCTGGGACCTGGCGGTGGTCTCCGAAAGCCTACCCGGCCCGGTCGCCTTCGAACTGACGCGCCGGCTTTTCGAACACCAGGCCGATTTCGTGAAAGCCCACCCCAACATGCGCCAGCTGGCGATCGACCGGCAGTCGGCGCAAACCACGGTTTCCTTCCACCTCGGCGCGCAGCGGTTCTACGCGTCCAGGGGACTGCAGCCCTTCGCCCGGCAGTTTGGCGCCGCCCAGGCCGCGCGGCCACCGGCGAAAAGCGCCCCGGCGCATTGACCGCCAGGCGCCGGCCGGGCCGTCAACCCGGAATGTCCGGCTCCACCAGCCGCGCCAGCTGCTCCAGCGATTCCTGCCAGCCCAGGTAGCACATCTCGACCGGGATGGCGGCGGGGATGTTTTTCTGCTCGATGTCGATCTCGGTGCCGCAGGCCACCGCCTTGAGCCGCACGGTCACCTCCAGCACGCCCGGCAGGTTGGGGTCGTCGAAGCGGTCGGTGTAGCGCAGCAGTTCGCCGGGCACCAGCTCCAGGTATTCGCCGCCGAAGGAGTGGCTGTTGCCGGAGGAGAAATTGACGAAGGACATCTTGAAGCTGCCGCCCACCTTGGCCTCCAGGTGGTGGACCTTGCAGAGGAAGCCGTAAGGCGGCAGCCAGCGGGCCAGGGCGTCGGCGTCGAGGAAGGCGCGGTAGACCTTCCCGGGCGGCGCGCGCAGCACGCGGTGCAGGATGACGGTGTGGGGCGGGGCGTCGCGGTTGCTCATGGTCGGCTCTTTCCTGGGAAAAGGGTTGGGGAGGGGGGGCCTCCGACTCTACGACGCCCGGCCGCGGTGGGAATCGACAAGCCGCGCGAAAAAAAAGGGCGCCCGTGGGCGCCCTGCTTGTCCGGGAAGCATCAAGGCGCGGGGGCGCCCGGCTGCCAGCCGCCGCCCAGCGCCCGGTAGACGCCCACCAGCGAGGCCAGCGTGCCGGACTGGGCCTGCACCAGCGCGTCGCGCGACTGCAGCACGCCGCGCTCGGCGTCGAGCACGGTGAGGAAGTCGGTGGCGCCCGCGTCGAAGCGGATGCGCGCCAGGCGGGCCGCTTCCTCCGAGGCGATGGCGGCGTTCTCCAGCCGCGCGGCCTGTTCGGCGCCGCGGCTGAAGGACGACAGCGCGCCTTCGGTCTCCTCCAGCGCCAGCTGCACCGTCTGCTCGTAAGTGCGCAGCGCCTGCAGGCTGCGCGCCTCGCTGGCACGGATGCGCGAGCGGATGCGGCCGAAGTCCAGCACTGTCCAGGTGATGCCGGCCCCGGCGCTGCTGCTGCGCGAATCGTGCTGGAACAGGTCGGCGACGCGGTTGTTGGTGAAGCCCAGCAGGCCCGTCAGGCTGATGCGCGGGAACAGGTCGGCCCGGGCGACGCCGACGCCGGCCTCGGCCGCCAGCAGCTGGGCCTGGGCGGCGCGGATGTCCGGCCGGCGCTGCAGCAGGGTCTGCGGCGTGCCCGCCGGCAGCTTGGACAAGTCGGTGAACGGCAGCGTGGGCAGCAGCACCGCCGGTTCGGTCGGGCCCACGGCGACGGCCACCGACACGGCGCGCGGCGTCTGGCCGGTGAGCGTGGCCAGGCGGTAGACGCAGCGCTCGATCGCCGATTGCAGCGCGGGCAGGCTGGCTTCGGTGCTTTCGACCAGCGCCCGGGCCCGCGCCACGTCCAGTGGCGTGCCGCGGCCGTACTGCTCGCGCGCGCCGGTGATGCGCAGCGACTCGCGCTGGTTCATCAGCGCTTCCTGGGCGACGCGCAGGCGCTGTTGCAGGCCCCGCAGGTTGATGTACTGCGTGGCCACTTCGGCGGTCACCAGGCGCTGCGCCGCGTCCACGCCGGCTTCGCCGGCCCGCACCAGGGCCGCGGCCGACTCGCGGGCCGAGCGGTTGCGGCCGAAGAAGTCGAGTTCCCAGTTGAAGCTGGCCCCGACGGTGACTTGGCGGGCCGCGTCGCCGGGGCCGATTTGCTTCACCTCGGCGACGCCGGCGTTGACGCCCACCGACGGCAGCAGCCCGGCGTCGGCCTCGCCCGCGTCGGCGCGCGCCTCCTGCAACCGCGCCTGGGCGATCTTGACGTCGGTGTTGGCTGCCAAGGCCTGCTCGACCAGGGCCGTCAGCGGCGCGTCGTTGAAGGCGCGCCAGAAGCCGGCGATGTCGCCGGGCTCGGCCTGGGCGGCGGCCTGCGAGAACCGCGTGTCCAGCGGGAATGACAGGGCGGGGGGCTGCGTGGACGGGTTTCCCGCGCAGCCCGCGGCCAGCCAGGCGGCCGCCAGGCCGCTGGCCAGGGTGTTCCGGCGCTTATTCAAGGTGTGCTCCCATCGTCTGTGCGGTTGGCGGGGAATCGGTCCGGCGGGGCCGCGGCTGGCGCGGCGCGCCATCGCGCGGGTGCATCCATTCATCCATCGGTCAGTCTTTCTTCTGCAGCCTGGCGTGGGTGTAGAACGTGTTGCCGCCGGCGACGCCGAACTGCTTGAACTCGGCGCCCGGCGAACTGGCGTTCTCGGTGCGCCAGGCGAAGAGCCCCGTGGGCGAGGGGTCGGCCGGCAGGGCCTGCGTGGCCACGTCGATGGCCGCCTGGACGAACTGCGCGTACGACGCCCGCTTGGGGTGCGTGCCGTTGTTCGCCACCGACAGCGCGTCGTTGATGTTGGCGGTGATGCCGCCTTCCAGCGCCGGGTAGCGGTTGAAGCCGTGGAACTGCACCGAGCCGCGGTCGTCGGCGGTGATGATGTCCCCGATGGTCTTGGCGCCCTTGGCCATGAACTCCTCGGGCTTGTCGCTGTTCAGGCGGTTGACGATCACGCGCCGCATCCACTGCATGCCCTTCTTGACCTCGTCGATGGTGCTGCTGCCCCAGCGCGCCGGCGAGCGGCTTTCGGCCAGCAACAGGCGCACCAGCATGCCGGTCTCCGTGCCCGCGTCGGGCAGGGCCAGCGCCGGCTCGACATTGACGGTGATGAAGGGCGGGGAGACCGCCAGGTCGCCGCCGCTGATGCTGATCTTCGAAACGCCCGGCTGCTTGGCCTCGAATTCGAACCGCCAGCTGTCGGCGCGCTTGTTGTGGGCCACGTCGCCGACCTCCACGACGGCGTTCTGCTCCACCTTCGCCTCCAGTTCATAGGACTTGGCGACGCCTTCGAGCTTCATGCGCAGGGTGTTGCCGACCACCAGGGTCAGCACGCTGGGGACGACGGCGTTGTGGGTGTATTTGAGGATGGCGGTGGGCATGTCGGTGGGTCGTTCGTTCGGTGGGGGTCGTGCGGACGCGGGGTCGGAACGCGCGCGCGGCTTCAGCGCTTGACGCCGGCGCCGCGGAAGGGGGCGACGGTGAGGGTGCGCCCGGTCTGGCGGCAGGCGCGGGTCAGGCGGTCGACCCAGGCGCGGTCGACCAGGTAGGTGCTGCCGGCGATGTCTTCCGGGGTGGCCACCACGTCGGTGGCCAGGTTGATGGATTTGGCCAGCGCCTCCGCGCGGCCGAATTCCTCGGCTTCTTCGCCGGGCGGCAGGTCCCCGCCCAGGCCGCTGCCGCGGTTCAAGACCTCGCGGCCTTCGAGCCAGATCATCCAGACGCTCGGCGAGCCGCCGGGCAGTCCGGGTTCGGCCGCCTGCTTGACGAAGCAAAAACGGTTGGTCCGACGCGCATGCCGCCCGCTTTGCACTTCGTCCTTGGTCCGAAGGTAGGCGCGCAGCACCGCCGGCGAGTCGGTTTCGTGCCGGGCCGGCCGGGAGAAGGCCGGCGCGGCGGGCTGGCCGGCCGGGGAGGGCTGCGGCTGCGCGTCGGCCTGGGCCGCGCCGCAGAAAAGGACGGTGGCCATGCAGGCGGCCGGCAGGCCGCGCGCGAGGCCCCTCATGAGGCCCTCCGCGCCTGGGCAGCGAGGCGGCGCTTGGCGGTCAGCTTGCGCAGGATCACGTAGAACACCGGCGTCAGCACCAGGCCGAACACCGTCACGCCGACCATGCCGGAGAACACCGCGATGCCCATGGCGCGGCGCATCTCGGCGCCGGCGCCGGTGGACAGCACCAGCGGCACCACGCCGGCGATGAAGGCGATCGACGTCATCAGGATGGGGCGCAGGCGCATGCGGCAGGCATGCACCACGGCCGCGATCAACTCCTCGCCCTGCTTCTCCAGGTCGAGCGCGAACTCGACGATCAGGATCGCGTTCTTGCAGGCCAGGCCCACCAGCACCACCAGCGCCACCTTGGTGAAGATGTTGTTGTCGGCCGGCGCGCCGAGGAAGCCGCTGAGCCACACGCCGAGCATCGCGCTCAGGATGCACAGCGGCACGATCAGCAGGATGGCCAGCGGCAGCGTCCAGCTCTCGTACGTGGCGGCCAGCACCAGGAACACCAGCAGCACGCACAGCGGGAAGATGTAGACCATGGTGTTGCCGGCGATCTTCTCCTGGTAGACCAGCTCGGTCCACTGGTAGCCGATGCCGCGCGGCAGCGTCTCGGCCAGGATGCGCTCCATCTCCGCCTGCGCCTGGCCCGAGCTGACGCCCGGCTTGCCGGCGCCGTTGATGTCGGCGGAGTAGAAGCCGTTGTAGCGCGTGACCGAGCCGGGGCCGAAGGTGGGCGAGACGTTCATGATGGCGCTCAGCGCCACCATCTGGCCGCGGTTGTTGCGCACCTTCAGGTTGCCGATGTCCTCGGCGCGGGCGCGGTGGCCGGCGTCGGCCTGGACGATCACCTGGTAGGTCTTGCCGAAGCGGTTGAAGTCGTTGACGTAGAGCGAGCCGAGGTAGGTCTGCATCGTGTCGTAGACGTCGGTCAGGCTCACTCCCATCTGCTTGGCCTTGGTGCGGTCGACGTCGGCGAACAGCTGCGGCACGTTGATCTGGTAGTTCGAATAGAACTGCGTGATGTGGCCGTCGGGGTTGCCGTAGACCTTGCCCATCAGCTGCTGCACGACCCCGTAGAGGGCCTGTTCGCCCTGGCCGCTGCGGTCCTGCAGCTGCAGCTTGAAGCCGCTGGCGCTGCCCAGGCCGCTGACCGGCGGCGGCGACAGCACGAAGATGAAGGCGTCCTCGATGACACCGAGCTTCTGGTTCACCTGGCCGACGATGGCGTCGGCGCTCAGGCTCTTGTCCTGGCGGTCGTGGAAATCGGTCAGGCCGAAGAACACGATGCCGGCGTTGGGCGCGGCGGTGAAGCCGTTGATCGACAGGCCGGGGAAGGCCACCGAGTCCTTCACGCCGGGCACGCTCAGGGCGGTCTCGCTCAGCCGGCGCACCACCTCGGTGGTGCGCTGCAGCGTGGCGCCCTCGGGCAGCTGGGCGATGCCGATGAGGTACTGCTTGTCCTGCTGCGGCACGAAGCCGGGCGGCACCTTCATGAAGAGGAAGACCGCGGCGCCCACGAGCAGCAGGTAGACCAGCACCGACACCGACTTGCGCTTGACGACGACCGTGGTCACGCCGTTGCCGTACTTCTCGGAGCCGCGCTTGAAGACGCGGTTGAACCAGCCGAAGAACGGCCCGAACACCTTGTCCATGCCGCGCGTGAGCGCGTCCTTGGGCTCGTCGTGGCCGTGCAGCAGGATGGCCGCCATCGCCGGCGACAGCGTCAGCGAGTTGAAGGCGGAGATCACGGTGGAGATCGCGATCGTCACCGCGAACTGGCGGTAGAACTGGCCTTCCAGCCCCGACACGAAGGCCAGCGGCACGAACACCGCGCACAGCACCAGGCCGATGGCGATGATGGGCCCGGAGACCTCCTTCATCGCCTGCACCGCCGCGTCGTGCGGCCTCAGCCCGGCCTCAATGTTGCGCTCGACGTTCTCGACCACCACGATCGCGTCGTCGACCACGATGCCGATGGCCAGCACGAGCCCGAACAGGGTGAGCGTGTTGATCGAGAAGCCCAGCGCCAGCAGCACCGCGAAGGTGCCGATGATGCTCACCGGCACCGCCAGCAGCGGGATGATGGAGGCGCGCCAGGTCTGCAGGAAGATGATGACCACCAGCACCACCAGCAGCACCGCTTCGATCAGGGTGTGGATCACCTTCTCGATCGACGTCTGCACGAAACGCGTCGGGTCGTAGACGATGGCGTAGTCGACGCCGGGCGGGAAGTCGGCCTTCAGGCGCTCCATCGTCGCGCGCACTTCGTCGGACAGGGCCAGCGCGTTGGAGTTGGGGGCCTGGAATACCGCGACCGCGGCGGCTTCCTTGTTGTTCAGCAGCGAGCCCAGCGCGTAGGAGTTGGGGCCGAGTTCGACGCGGCCCACGTCTTTCAGGCGCACCAGCGAGCCGTCGGCGCCGCCGCCGGTGGTGTCGCTGCCGACGATGACTTCGCCGAACTCCGCTTCCGAACTCAGGCGGCCCTGGGTGTTGACGGCCAGCTGGAACTCGGTGCGGTTGGGCGCGGGCGGCGCGCCGACCACGCCGGCGGCGACCTGCGCGTTCTGCTCGCGCAGCGCCTTGACGACGTCGCCCGAGGTGAGGTTGCGCGAGGCCAGCTTCTGCGGGTCCAGCCAGATGCGCATGGCGTAGTCGCCAGAGCCGAAGGCCAGCACGCTGCCCATGCCGGGGATGCGCAAGAGCGCGTCGCGCACGTTGAGCGAGGCGTAATTGCGCAGGTACAGCGCGTCGTAGCGGTTGTCGGGCGAGACCAGGTGGACCACCATGGTCAGGTTGGGCGAACTTTTCTCCGTGGTCACGCCGATCTGCCGCACCACCTCGGGCAGGCGGGGCAGGGCGCGGTTGACGCGGTTCTGCACCTCGGTCGCGGCGCGCTCGGGGTCGGTGCCGATCTTGAAGCTGATCGACAGCGTCATCGAGCCGTCGGCCGAGGCCTGGCTGCCCATGTAGAGCATGCCCTCCACGCCGTTGATCTGCTCTTCCAGCGGCGTGGCCACCGTCTCGGCGATCACGCGGGCGTTGGCGCCGGGGAACTGCGCCCGCACCACCACCTGCGGCGGCGTGACTTCCGGGTACTCGGAGATCGGCAGCCGGAAGATCGAGATCGCGCCGATCAGGAAGACCATGATCGACAGCACCGCGGCGAAGCGCGGCCGGTCGATGAAGAAGCGTGAGATGTTCATGGGTGGGTCAGGTCTTTTTCGCCGCGGAAGCGGCCGGGGCACCGGAGGAGGCCGCGCCGCCCGGCGGCGCGGGGGGCGGCGGCGCGATCGGCATGCCCTTGTCGTCCACCTGCAGCACCTGGGCGTTCAGCGGCGCGCCGGGGCGCACGCGCTGCAAGCCGTTGACGACCACCAGCTCGCCCGCCTTCAGGCCGTCGGCGACCACGCGCATGCCGCCGTCCTCCAGCGCGCCGAGCTTGACCTCGCGGAACTGCGGCATCTTGTCGCCGCCCAGCACCCAGACGAAGCGCTTGCTCTGGTCGGTGCCGATGGCGCGCTCGGGGATGAGCACCGCGGGCGCCTTCTCGCCGCTGGACAGGCGCAGCCGCGCGAACAGGCCGGGCGTGAAAGCGTCCTTCGGGTTGTCGAACACCGCGCGGGCGCGCACCGAGGCGGTGGCGGGGTTGAGCCGGTTGTCGAAGAAATCGATCGCGCCCTGGTGCGGGTAGCCGGACTCGCTCGACAGGCCCATCGCCACCGCCGGCCTCTTCTTGGCGGCCAGCGCCGGCGCCAGGCGCAGGTAGGTCTGCTCGCTGACGTCGAAATAGGCGTAGACCTTGTCCTGCGAGACCACGGTGGTGAGCACCGGCTCGCCGGCGGCCACCAGGTTGCCGGGGCTGATGTTGTTGCGCGACGCCCGGCCGTTGATCGGCGAGCGGATCTGGGTGTACTCCACGTTCAGCCGGGCGGCGGCGACCGCGGCCTCGGCGGCTTTCACCGAACTCTGGCTGTTGCGCGAGCTGGACGCGAGCTGGTCGGCCTCTTGCTGCGAGATCGCGCGCTGCGACAAGAGCCTCTGCGCGCGCGCCTGCTCGGAGGCCGCCAGCTCGGCCGAGGTGCGCGCGGCCGCGAGCTGGGCCTCGGCCCGGGCCAGTTCCGCGGCGTAGGGCCGGGCGTCGATCGTGAACAACAGCTGGCCGCGCCTGACTTCTTCGCCGGCCTTGAAATGCACCGCCTCCAGCGTGCCGCCGACGCGCGGGCGCACGTCCACGGTGTCGGTCGCTTCCAGCCGGCCGGTGAATTCGTCCTGGGCCTGCACCATCCGTTCGACCGACGGCGCCACCGACACCGGCGGCGCCATCGGCGGCCCGCCTTGCGCCTCGGAGCGGCCGCAGCCCGGCAGCATCGCCGCCAGGCCGAAGCCCGCCAGGGCCCAGCCGGCGACGGCCAGGGCGGGGCGGCGGTGCGGGCGGGGTGGCTGGCCGGGCAGGTGGGGAACGACGGCGGCTGGGCGGCGTGTGCGTGACATGCGGTGTCCTTGGTCAAACCTTGGTCAAAGTCGATCGGCGCCCCGCCGCGGCGGCTGGCGGGGTGTCGAACATTCGGGGGAAGCGGGATCCCGGGGGAGGGAAGCCCTGGAAGGACTGGCAGCGGCCCTTCGTTCGATGCGTCGGCGGGGTCGAGCAAGGCCCATGCCGGGCTGAAAACCGGGCGCAGTCTAGCGAAGAATCCGTGACATTGCTGGCGGCCCGTTCGAATGTTCCGTCCAGCGGAATCGCACCCGCCGGCACCGCGTGTGTGGACAAGATCTTGGGCCTACACTGTCCCGATCCCCCGCCCCAGGAGCGACCATGAACGCACCCGAATCCGCCGTGCTGTCCCGTCCGCGCAGCGACGCCGCGGGCCTGGCCGATTTCATCGGCCAGCGCTGGGACGACGCCATCGTCCCCGCCCTGGCCGACTACATCGCCATCCCCGCCAAGAGCCCGATGTTCGACGCCGAATGGGCCGAGCGCGGCTTGCTCGACCGGGTGGTGCGCGACGCCGCCGCCTGGGTCGAATCGCAGAAGGTGCCGGGGCTGCGCCTGGAAGTGGCGCGCCTGCCCGGCCGCACGCCGGTGCTGTTCTTCGAGGTCGATTCCACCCACGCCGCCGAGACCCGCGCGCCGGGCCGGGACGGCACCATCCTCCTGTACGGCCACCTCGACAAACAGCCGGAGTTCACCGGCTGGCGCCCCGACCTGGGCCCGTGGACGCCCAAACTGGAAAACGGCCTGCTCTACGGCCGCGGCGGCGCCGACGACGGCTACGCGGTCTACGCCGCCGTCACCGCGATCCAGGCCTTGAAGCGGCAAGGCGTGCCGCACCCGCGCTGCGTCGGCTTGATCGAAAGCTGCGAGGAAAGCGGCTCGGGCGACCTGCCGGCCTACATCGACGCCCTCAGGCCGCGCCTGGGCGACGTCGAGCTGGTGGTCTGCCTGGACAGCGGAGCCGGCAACTACGACCAGCTGTGGCTCACCACCAGCCTGCGCGGCATGGTCAGCGGCACGCTCAAGGTGGAGATCCTTAGCGAGGGCGTGCATTCGGGCGACTCCAGCGGCGTGGTGCCTTCCAGCTTCCGCATCCTGCGCCACGTGCTCGACCGGCTGGAAGACTCGAAGACCGGCCGCCTGCTGCCGCAGAGCCTGCACTGCGAGATCCCCGGGGAACGCGTCGAGCAGGCCCGCGCCACCGCCGCCATCCTCGGCGACCAGGCCTGGAAGACCTTCCCCTGGGCCTGCGGCGCCGACGGCGGCCCGACGCTGCCCACCACCACCGACCCGCTGGAGGCGCTGCTCAACCGCACCTGGCGCCCCACGCTGAGCGTGACCGGCGCCGAAGGCTTCCCGCCGATCCAGAACGCCGGCAACGTGCTGCGGCCGTCCACCGCGTTCAAGCTGTCGCTGCGGCTGCCGCCGCTGGTCGACGCCGCCGCCGCGGCCCAGGAATTGAAGGCCTTGCTGGAAGACAACGCGCCCTACAACGCCAAGGTCACCTTCCACGCCGACGGCCGCGCGGGCGCGGCCGGCGCCACCGGCTGGAACGCGCCGAGCCTGGCGCCCTGGCTCGAAGCCGCGCTCCAGGGGGCTTCGCAGCGGCACTTCGGCGCGCCTTGCGGCTATGTCGGCCAGGGCGGCACCATCCCGCTGATGAGCCTGCTGCAGTCCCAGTTCCCGAGGGCGCAGATGATGGTCTGCGGCGTGCTCGGTCCCAAGAGCAACGCGCACGGGCCGAATGAATTCCTCCACGTCGGCTACGGCAAGAAGCTCACCGCGGCGGTGGCGGAAGTGGTCGCCGCCTGCCCCTGAGCCACCGCCGCGGCCCATCGGCAAGCAAAGGAAGGAAACGGCATGGCGACTTTGTCCCGAACCCCCCGCCCGCGCAAACCCGCGCGCAACAGCTGGCTGCTGGCCTTCTTCATCGCGCTGGCGGCGGTGCCCGTCATCGTGGCGGCGGCGCTGGCCTGGCTCGAATACAACGCGCCCACGCCCGTCAAGGCGCCCGAGCCGATGTGGGTCAACCCGGGAACGATCCGCGCCACCACCACCGATGGCCAGCCGGTGAGGAGCAAGGTGGCGATCGACATGGCCGAATCTTTCGCCAAGTCGTCCGTCGAACGCCGCCTGCACCAGGTCGGCCTGCTCCTGCAGACCTCGCTGGCCTCCAAGAGCCGCCAGGAACTCGCCGGCCGCGAAGGGCTGGAGGACCTCTCCGAAGACATGCTCGAAAGGCTGAACGACTACCTCGGCAAGGAAGACATCCCGCCGGCGCGCCACGTGGCCATCCAGGAGCTGCTGATCGGCTCGCCCTGATCCGCCGCCCCACGCCCCGTCGCGGGGCCGATCCATTCATTTTGGTGATGCCCCGGCAAAAACCTTGGGCGCCCGGCCGGGCCGGGCTTGGATACGCTGAAGGCATTCCAATCCCGCCCCGGCCCCCACCCATGCTGCAATTCATCAGCGACGAGCAAATCGCCCAGACCCTCTCCTACGACGCCGTCACCGCGGCGATCGAAAGCGCGTTCGAATCGCTGTCGCGCGGCCGCGCCGCCATCAAGGCGCGCCAGCGCATCGACTGCGGCGCCGTCAAGCTCAGCTCCATGGGCGCCATCTGGCTGGACGCCGGCCTGGCGGCCGAGAAGACCTATCCCACCGTCGACGGCCGCTTCGGCTTCGTGCTGACCTTGTTCGACACCGGCACCGGCGAGCCGCTGGCGGTGATGCCCGCCAACGAGCTGACCCGTTTCCGCACGCCGGCGCTGACCGCGCTGGCGGCGCGCCGCGGCTGCGTGGCCAGCCGCAAGCTGGCGCTCTTCGGCGCCGGGCTGCAGGGCCGCGCCCACCTGGAAGCGCTCGCCCAGGCGCTGCCCTTCGAGCGCGTCGACGTGGTCGACCTGGCCGACGTCTCCGGCTGGTGCGCCCAGGCCTCCCGCGCGCTCGGCCTGCCGGTGCGGCAGTGCGACGCCGCGCAGGCCCTGGACGACGCCGACGTCGTGGTCACCGTGACCCGCTCCAAGTCGCCGCTGTTCGACGGCCGGCTGCTCAAGCCCGGCGCCTTCGTGGCGGCCGTCGGCACCAGCCTGCCCACCGGCCGCGAGCTCGACGACCACACCCTGGCCCGCGCCGCCCGCGTCGTGGTCGAGTGGAAGCCCCAGAGCCTGGCCGAAGCCGGCGAAGTCGTGCTCGGCAAGGCCGCGGGCGTGCTCCAGGACGAGCGCGTCGTCGACCTGCAGGAGATCTTCGCCGGCCAGGCGCGTTTCCGGGCCGACGCGGAAGAAGTGGTGGTGTTCAAGTCGGTCGGCGTCGGCCTGACCGACCTGGCCGCCGCCTCCCTGGTCTGGCGCAAGCTGGGCGCGCGCCCGCAAGCGGCCGCGGCCGCCGCAGCGGTCCCGGCATGAGCGCCTTGCCGTCGGCGGTCCCGGCCAGGGTGGCGCGGCGCGTCGCCCCGCGCCACGTCTGCGTGGTCGGCGCCGGCATCGTGGGCAGCGCCACCGCCTACCTGCTGGCGCAGGCGGGGCACCGCGTCACGCTGCTGGAGGCGCTGGGGGCGCCCGGCCAGGTGACCAGTTACGCCAACGGCGCGCAGCTCAGCTACAGCTACGTGGAACCGCTGGCCACGCCCGGCACGCTGCGCAAGATGCCGGCCATGCTGCTCGACCCCGAGTCGCCGCTGCGCTTCCGGCTGACCGGCGAGCTGTCGCAGGTGCGCTGGGGCATGCGCTTCATGCTGGCCTGCCGCCGCGCCCAGGTCGAGCGCGCCACGCGCGCCTTGCTGCCGCTGTCCTTCCTCAGCCGGGACGAGTTGGACATCGCCCGCCAGGTGGACGACCTCCGCTTCGAATACGCGCAGCCGGGCAAGCTCGTGGTCTACGACACCGCGGAAGGCCTGGAGGGCGCGCGCCGCCTGGTGGATTTCCAGCGCGGCCTGGGCTGCGAGCAGCAAGTGGTGTCGGCCGCCGAGTGCATCGAACGCGAGCCGGCCCTGGCCGCCTACGCCAACCACGTCCGTGGCGCGGTGTGGACGCCGGGCGAGGCCGTGGGCGACGCCCACCTGCTCAGCCAGGCCCTGGTGGCCAGGGCGCAGGCCATGGGCGCGGACGTGCGCTACCGCGCCGCGGTGACCGGCGTGCGCGCCGAGGGCGACCGGATCGCCTCGGTGCGCACCGAGCGAGGCGATGTGTCCGCCGACGCCTTCGTGCTGGCCAACGGCGCCGACGCGGCGCGCCTGGGCCGGCTCATGGGCCTGCGCCTGCCGGTCTATCCCATCAAGGGCTACAGCATCACCCTGCCGTTGAAAGACCCGGCGGCCGCGCCGCGCGTCAGCGTCACCGACCTGCGCCGCAAGACCGTCTATGCCCGCCTCGGCCAGCAGCTGCGCGTGGCCGGCATGGCCGAGGTGGTGGGGCACGACAAGCGCGTCTGCGGAGAGCGCATCCGCTTCCTCGTGAAATGCGCCGCCGAAACCTTCCCGGGCGCCTGCGACCTCGACGCCGACCCGCAACCCTGGGCCGGCCTGCGCCCCGCCACGCCCACGTCCATGCCGGTGATCGGCCCCGCCCGCTACGGCAACCTGCTGCTCAACGTCGGCCACGGCGCGCTCGGCCTCACGCTGGCGATGGGCAGCGCCCGGCTGATCGAGCGGCAGCTGGCGGGCGACCCGAGCGGGTTGGGACGGCCGTTCGCCTACAAGGGATAGGCCGACAACCGTGGGGCGGCAGTGCCGCGGTGGGTTGGATGAGGTGAAATACGGGCCCCGCCCCTTTCCTCGTCGCCCATTCGCCGCATGTCAGCGCCCCCCTGTCCCGCCACGCCCGCCAGGCCCCTCCTCGGCGCCCGGCCGCATCGCCCTGCGACACGCTGGTTGCTGGCCGGACTGCTGCTGGCCTGCGCCTGCGCCGCCGCGCCCGCCGATGGCCTGTCCCCCTTCACCACCGACGGCTGCAGCATGTTCCCCGACCGCTCGCCCGACGGCAAAGTCGACTGGTGCGACTGCTGCCTGGCGCACGACCTGGCCTACTGGCGAGGGGGCACCGAGGAAGAGCGCCTGCGGGCCGACCAGCGCTTGAAGTCCTGCGTCGAGCGCCGCACCGGCAACCGGCCCCTGGCCGAGACCATGTTCCTGGGGGTGCGGGCCGGCGGCGGCCCGCAAGTGAAAACCTCCTACCGCTGGGGTTACGGCTGGCCCTACGGCCGCGGCTACCGGGCCCTCAGCGACGCCGAATCCGCCGAGGCCCAGGCTTTGGAGGAGGACTACCGGGCGCGCAACCCCGCGCTGAAATGCGAGGCCGCGAACCTTCCCGGCGGCGAGCGCGGGGCGGCCGCGTCGCCGACCGCCTGCGATGCGCGGCACGGCGAAGCGCCTTAGTGGCGTTCACACCCCGCCGGTTCGCCCTCAGGTGCTATGGTTTGCGTCAACTCCTCTTTCCGTTCGGGCTGAGCCCTTCGACAAGCTCAGGACAGGCCTGTCGAAGCC
>CBIHOD010000044.1:0-34392 GCA_966211815.1 uncultured Burkholderiales bacterium | reverse complement strand
GGTCGCCGCTGGCGGCTTCCACCTGCCGCGCCAGGCGCCGGTTCTCGTCGGCCAGTCCCTTGTGCAGGAAGGCGTCGGCCACGCGGGCCCGCAGCCGGGCGCCGTCCCAGGGCTCGACGAGGAACTGGTGGACGATGCCGTCGCCCGCCGCCTCGATGACACGCTGGACTTCGCCGCTCTCGCACAGCGCCAGGCGGACGGTGTCCGGCTGAGCTTCGCGGGCGCGCTGCAGGAACTCCACCGCCGTCATGCCCTGCAGCGCCTTCCCGCAAAGCACCACGTCGATTTCGTGTTCGGCCATGTGGCGCAGCGCCCGCGCCGCGTCGCCGGCCGCCAGGACAAGGTAGCCCTCCAGGCCCTCCAGGCCGGCCAGCACGGCGGGATCGGCTCCGGCCAGCAAAAGCGCCCGCCTGCGCAGGCCCCGCCGCACGAAGCGGGAGGGCAGCGGCCGGCCTGCGCGCACCATCTTCTCGAAATCCGCGGCCGCAAGCGGTTTGCTGAACCAGAAGCCCTGGATCTTGTCGCAGCCGTATTCCAGCAGCAGGCCGAGCTGGCCCTCGGTCTCCACGCCCTCGGCCAGCACCCTCATCTGCAGGCTCTGCGCCATGCTGATGATGGCGCGGGTGACGGAGACATCCTTGGCCGGCGCCGTCACGTCGTGCACGAAGGAGCGGTCCACCTTGACCACGTCGATCGGCAGGCTGCTCAGGCTGCTCAGGCTGGAAAAGCCGGTGCCGAAGTCGTCGAGCGAGATCTCCACGCCGAGCGATTTGATGTCGCGCAGCACCGCGCTGGCCATCGCGACGTCGGCCATCAGCGTGCCCTCGGTCACTTCGATGCCCAGGCGGGCCGGGTCGGCGCCGGTGGCCACCAGCACCGATTGCACGTGGCGGGCCAGGTCGGGCCGCTGCAACTGCATCGGAGACAGGTTCACGCCGATGCGCACCGGCGGCAGACCTTCCCGCTGCCAGGCGCCGATCTGCCGGCAGGCCTCGGCCAGCACCCATTCGCCGACGGCGCCGATCAGCCCGGTGCGCTCGGCCACCGGGATGAACTCGGCCGGCGACACCACGCCCAGCTCTTTCGAATGCCAGCGCAGCAGCGCCTCGGCGCCGCAGATGAGGCCGGTGGACAGGTCCACCTGCGGCTGGTAGTGCAGCAGCAGCTCGTTGTTGTCCCGGATGGCCCGACTCAGGGCCGACTCCAGCGCCATCTCGCGCAGAACCCGCACGTTGGACTCGGCCTTGAAGAAGGCGATCTCGCCGCCCGACGCCAGGCCCGCGCGGGCGGTCTGCGCGCATTCGAGCAGGCGGTCGGGCGTGGCCGCGTCGGTGGGGAACAGCGCCAGGCCGATCAGGCACTGGGGGTAGACGTCGGTCGTCCCCAGGCGCACCGGCAGCTGCATCGCCTGCAGCACGTCCCTGGCGCGTCCGAGCAGGCTTTGCTGCGCGTCTTGCGCCGGGCATTCCAGCAACAGGGCGAATTCGGTGTCGCCGAGGTGGCCGATGGTCTCGCCCTCCCGGCTGGCGGCGCTCAGGCGGGCCGCCAGCGCCATCGCCAGGCTGTCGCCGGCGCCGAAGCCCATGCTGGTCTTGATCTCGGCGATGCGCCGCACCTCGACGACCAGCAACGCGACGCCGCGGTTTTCCCATTTGGCGGCGTGCATCGCCGCGTCGACCTGGTCGAGGAAAGCGGCGCGGTTCAACAGGCCGGTGACTTCGTTCTGGTTGGCCAACTCCTGGATGCGGTGCTCCGCCTCGCGCTGCGCGGTGATGTCCTGCAGGATGGCCACGCCGCGCAGCACGCCGCCCGGCGCGCGCTCGACCACGCCGCGGTGCAGCACCATCAATTTGCCGCCGTCGGCGCAAAGCACCCGGTGCTGGAACTCGAAAGGCTCGCCCGGGGCGGAGTTGCGCCAGAAGCCCGCCACATAGGCCTGCTCTTCGGCCGGCACCCAGTGCAGCGCGTCGAGGTGGGCCGAGTTGCCGTTCCCGGCCGACAGGCCCACCAGCGCGCACAGGCCGGCCGAAAGCACCAGCTCGCCGGAGGGCAGCGCGATCTCGAAGGAACCGGAACGGCACAGCGTCTCGGTGCGCGCCAGCATGCTGGCGTTCCAGCGCGCCCGCCGCTTGACGGTCTGCAGCTCGGAGACGTCGAGCACCGTGACCAGCACCGCGGGCGCCCCGCGGTGGTCGATCAGCCGCGCATACACCTTGGCGTCGAACTCGGCGCCGTCGCGGCGGCGGCAGCGCAGCAGGCCGGACATGCTCCTGCCCTGCAGGCAGCGCTCCACCATCTGGTCGACGTAAGAAGTGAAGCCCACCGCCGCCAGCACATGGCCGTGCTGGCTGGTCAGCTCGATCGCCGGCCAACCCAGCAATTCGGCCAGGGCCGGATTGGCGTAGCAGATCACCCCGCCCTGGATGATGCAGACACCGGTCGGCAGTTGCTCGATCAGCATGCGAGCCGGCTCCCCGGACGGATTCCCTGAAAGATTGGTTTCTCTTGCCATGCCGACAACCCCACGGCCGAGGCCGGTTCCTGACTCCTTGTCATTGCTCCGTGCCGGCCGACCGCGCCTTGGCCGGTGGATCCCACGGCGCTCGGCAAACGGCGTTCCCCGTGCACCAGCGGCCGGCCATCCACGGCTGTTTTTCGACCATCGGGCCGACAAATGAAGCTGAAATTGATGTCCAGCGCCCCCTCCCCGCCTGCCGGGCTCAGCCGGCCAGCGGCAGGAAGATGTCGGTGGCGAGGTCGGATGGCGGCGTGTCGCGCGGGTTGTTCAGGTATTCCTCGAAGACGGGGGCGTCCGCCGCCTCCAGGCCCGACGCCGGCAGCCAGCGGCCGTACAGCCACCGGTAGGCGGCGTGCATGGATGCATAGGGGCCGCGGTAGCGCAGCACGGCGCACCGCCCCCCGCCGAGCTGGAACGCGGCCAAACCGGGCGGCGCCGCGGCGCCCGGGTGCAGTGACAGCCCGGCCCGCGAGCGCAGGTGCTTCTGCGCCACGCAGGCGGGGTCGTCGAGGTAGGCGGCCTGCCAGCGGGTGCTGCTGTCAAGCAGGCCGTGGGCGGCGAAACACGCCCGCACCGCCTCGAAGGCCTTGCCGACCTTCATGTAATCGCCGTGGTGGTCCAGCCCGGCCAGCCTCACCGCGGACACATGTCGCACTTCCACGGGATGAGCGGGCCCGCCGGACAAAGCCGCGCCGGCGGGTGCCGGGACACGAAACAGGCGGTGACCGCCCTGCCGCCGGAACTGCAGCGGGCTCTGGCCGTAGTCGCCGCGGAAGGCGCGGCTGAAGGATTGCGCGTTGGGGTAGCCGCAGCGCCTGGCGATCTCCGCCACCGGCAGGCTCGAATTCGCCAGGTGGCCGCTGGCCTGCTGCAGCCGGACCCGGCGCACCGTCGCCGCCAGGGTCTCGCCGCGCACCGCGTGGTAGACGCGGTGCCAGTGGAAAGGCGACATGCAAGCCACCCGCGACAGCGTCGCCAGGTCAAGGTCGCCGTCGAGGTGGTCGTGGATGTAGCGGGTGACGCGGTCCAGCCGCTGCAGGATGTCCATCCAGCCACAGACAGTCTTTATGTCCAGGCGCCGGATGGGTGCAGGCCGACCAGCACCTCGATGCGGCCGTCCTCGGCGTGGCGCTCCGCATCGGCGACGAAGGATTTGGGCAGGTCGGTGCGCGACCAGGCCTCCCGCCACGCCCCCACGACGCTTTCCGGCCGGCCGGGCTCGGCCTCGAACACCGCCCGCTCACAGGCCGGCAGCACCGCGCGCACCAGGCCGGCAGGCACCTCGGCGTCGGCCGGAACTTCGGCGCCGAGCACGAGGGAGTACAGCCCCTGGTTGTTCAACCCGGCATGCTCGAAGTGGGTGTAGACCGCCCACACCGCGCCCGACCTTTTGCCGGGGATGCGGGCCAGCACGCCTTCCCGCGCGAAGCGTTCCCAGTGTGGGGGGATGGTCCGCTGCGCCTCTTCGTTGTGGGTGCGCAGTTCGAGCCCGACGATGTGGATCGCGTCCCGCTGTCTGAAATTCCTCATGGCCCGCCTGCCTCTTTTGTTGGGTGACGGCGGGACTCTAGCCGGGCGGACCTGACGTTTCTTGCGCTTTTCGCGCCCGGGTCATTGGCGGCGCAGCAGCGCGTCCGGGTCGAGGAAGAACATCTGTTTCCAGCCCTGCGTCGCCGTGGAAAACCGCCAGGGCAGCGGCAACAGCGAGACGACCGAATAGTGCAGGTGCGGCGCCTTGCCGGCGGCGTTGCCGCTGGTGCCGACGGTGCCCAGCGCCCCGCCCCGTTCCGTCCAAGAAAAAACCGTCGCGTGCAACTCGTCCAGGTGGGCGTAGTAATGCACGCGCCAGCGCGGCCCCAGCACCGCCACCACCCGGCCGCCGCGACCCAGCTCGCCGGCGTAGACGACCACGCCCGGCACCGCCGCGACCACCGGCCGGCCCTTGGGCGCGAACACGTCGATGCCCTTGTGGACCCCGGAAGCCCCCCAGGGCTCGTGCCAGAACGACCGGGCGTTCCAGTCGCGCGGCGTGGCGCCTTGCACGGGGATGATGACGGGGGAGTCGGGCCACAGCGAGCCGACAGCGGCCAACACCGCGGCGCAGGCCAGCGCCTTGCGGCGCCCTGCGCCGGGCAGCGGCCTTTCGGGGCTCGTGGATCGGGCAGCGGTGTCGCGCATCGTCCGGGCGGGCAGGTCGACCGGCACCGGCCGCGGGGCCCGGATACGAAAAGGGCCGGTGGCGCGCCACCGGCCCTTCCATCCGGCCTGGGCCGGGGTCGTTCAGCCGAAATTCTTCTCGGCGAAATCCCAGTTGACCAGCGAGGCCAGGAAGGTCTCGACGAACTTGGGCCGCAGGTTGCGGTAGTCGATGTAGTACGCGTGCTCCCAGACGTCGACCGTCAGCAGCGGCGTGTCGCCGGTGGTCAGCGGCGTGCCGGCGGCGCCCATGTTGACGATGTCGACGCTGCCGTCGCCCTTCTTCACGAGCCAGGTCCAGCCCGAGCCGAAATTGCCGACCGCGCTCTTGACGAAGGCTTCCTTGAAGGCCGCGTAGCCGCCGAACTTGGCGTTGATCGCGGCCGCCAGCGCGCCCTTGGGCTCGCCGCCGCCCTGCGGCTTCATGCAGTTCCAGAAGAAGGTGTGGTTCCAGATCTGGGCGGCGTTGTTGTAGATGCCGCCGGAGGATTTCTTGACGATCTCCTCCAGGCCCATGTTCTCGAACTCGGTGCCCTTTTGCAGGTTGTTCAGGTTGACCACGTAGGCGTTGTGGTGCTTGCCGTGGTGGTATTCGAGGGTTTCCTGGCTGTAGTGCGGCGCCAGCGCGTCGATCGCGTAGGGCAGCGGGGGCAGGGTGTGTTCCATGGTGTCGTCCTCTTTCGTTTGAAGTGGGGGAAACAAAAACGGCTGCGGGACCGGTGCGGCGGGAAAGCGCGCCAGGCCGCCCGGGGCCCGGCGCCTCGCGCATGCCCGTGCGCCGTAGGGGGGCGATTGTAGGCAGGGGGTGAGGCCCTTGCCCCGATGCGGCTACGGCCGCCGCGGCGGTGAGTCGCCGGCGCCGGCGCCGTCCGCCTCGACGCGCTCGACCCGCACCCGCGCGCGGCCGTCGGCCCACACCGCGTCGAGCGCCTGTCCGGCCCGCACCGCTTGCGCCGACACCACCGGCACGCCGCCTTCGTCGGCGAGCCAGGCGTAGCCGCGGCCGAGCACCTGGCGCGGATCGATGGCGGACAGCCGCGTGGCCAGCGACTCCAGCCTGTGGCGGTGGCCGTCGAGCAGGGCACGCCTGGCGTGCCGCATGCGGATTTCGGCCTGCTGCAGGCCGTGCGCGGAGCGCTCCATGCGCCGCCGCTGCGCGGCCGCCAGGCGCTGCGCCGCCATGCCCAGCCTGGCGCCGGCCTGGCGCAAGGCCTCGGCGGGCCGCGCCAACTGCAGGGCCAGGCGGTCCAGGCGCTGGGAACGCCGGTCGACCTGGGCCTGCAGCCCGCGCAACAGCTGCGCCGCCAAGGCGTCGAGCCCCGCGGCCATGTCGGCGGTGGCCGGGGCGGCGAGCTCGGCCGCGGCGGTGGGCGTGGGCGCGCGCAAGTCGGCGCAGAAGTCGACCAGGGTGACGTCCGTCTCATGGCCCACGCCGCTGACCACCGGCACCGGGCAGGCCGCCACGGCACGCACGACCGCCTCGTCGTTGAAGGCCCACAGGTCTTCGAGCGAACCGCCGCCGCGGCAGACGATGAGCAGGTCCACCTCGGCCCGCTGGTTGGCGGTGGCCAACGCCTGCACCAGGGCGGCAGGCGCCTGGGCGCCTTGAACCAGGCTGGGGTAGACGACCAGCCGCACGTGCGGCGCGCGGCGCGCGAACGCGCTGGCGACATCGTGCAAGGCCGCACCGCCCAGCGACGTGACCACGCCGACATTCACCGGGAATACCGGCAGCGCGCGCTTGCGTTCGGCGTCGAACAGGCCCTGCGCCTGCAGCTTGGCCTTCAAGCGCAGGAACTGTTCGAGCAGCGCGCCGTCGCCGCCGCGCTGCATCGACTCGACGATGAACTGCAACTCGCCGCGCGGCTCGTAGACCGCCAGGCGTCCGCGGATCTCCACTTGCTGGCCGTCCGCGGGGCTGAAGTTCAGCAGGCTGGCGGCGCGGCGGAACATCGCGCAACGCACCATCGCGTCGCCGCCGTCCGCGTCTTTCAGGCTGAAGTAGCAATGCCCGCTGGCGGCGCGGGCGAAACCCGACAACTCCCCCCGCACGGTGCACACCGAAAAGCGGCTAGCCAGGGCATCGGCCACCGCGTGCACCAGGGCGGCCACCGTCCACACGAAACGCGGATCCGGGTTTCTCCCGATGTCAGCCCAGCTCATTGGAAGCCTCGAACGCGCCCCAGCCCAGCATTCACGGGGCATGAGAACTCCACAAGCGCGCCAATACTGGGCTGGCGGCCGCACACCGCCGTCACGGCGCTTTCACAATCACCCAAGTGGTTGTTTTTCAAAGTGTTTTTTGTGCTCAAGTTTTAGGCAATCTGTTCTGGGCCAAGGATTTTCGCGGCCTGCGGCCTCACGGCCCCCTGTTACCCACAAAGTTATCCACAGCGGCGGTGGATGACGGGAAAACAGGACGGTGCCCGGCGGGTTTGAAACAAAGTGCGACATCCCGGGGCGCCCCGGCGCGGGGGCCTGGCCGGCTGGGGCCATAATCCGCCCAGCCAAAAAACGGGGGCCTCGACGCGAGCCCAACCCCCCTGAAAGGACTCCCCCTTTGTTTTCGATCATACAAGCCGCTGGTTGGCCGATCTGGCCGCTGATCCTTTGCTCCATCGTCGCCTTGGCCCTCGTCGTCGAACGTTTCTCCAGCCTGCGCGCCCTTCGCGTCGCACCGCCCCGGCTCCTCGATGAAGTGATCTCCGTCACCCGCGACCGGCTGCCCTCGGCCGATGTCGTCAACAAGCTGGCCGACAACTCCGTGCTCGGCAAGATGCTGGCTTCGGGCATCCGCACCGTGGTCGCCGACCCGCGGATCGACGAAGAATCGCTGCGCAACAGCTTCGAATCGGCGGGCCGCTCGGCGGTTCACACCATGGAGCGCTACCTCAACACCTTGGGCACGATCGCCTCGGCCGCGCCGCTGCTGGGCCTGCTGGGCACCGTCATCGGCATGATCGAGATCTTCGGGGCCAACGCCCCCACCGGCGGCTCCAACCCCGCCGAGCTGGCCCACGGCATCTCGGTGGCGCTTTACAACACCGCCTTCGGCCTGATCATCGCCATCCCGGCTTTGATGTTCTACCGCTACTTCCGCGGCCTGGTCGACGCCTACACCCTGGCGCTGGAGCAGGCCGCCGAGCGCATGGTCCCCCACCTGATGCGCTTCACCGCCGCGGGCAAGGCCGCCTGAGACGACGGGACGGCGCGACGACCATGAATTTCCGCAAGCAACGCATGGAAGAGCCGGAGATCAACCTGATCCCGTTCATCGACGTCCTGCTGGTGGTGTTGATCTTCCTGGTGGTGTCCACCACCTATTCCAAGTTCACCGAACTGCAGGTCACCCTGCCGGTGGCCGACGCCGAGAAGGCGCACGACAGGCCGAGGGAGATCATCGTCGCGGTCGCCGCCGACGGCCGCTACGCGGTCAACCGCAAGGCCGTCGACGGCCGCAGCACCGAGCTGCTCGCCGCCGCGATGGTGGAAGCCGCCGGCGGGTCGCCGGACAGCATGGTGATCGTGTCGGCGGACGCGGCCTCGACGCACCAGATGGTGGTCAACGTGCTCGACGCCGCGCGCCGGGCCGGCCTGCCCAAGCTGACTTTCGCGACGCAGGGCGGCGAGGCCGCCGGCCGCTAACGTCTTTCCTTTCGCGATCTGTCCCACATGGCCACTGCGCAGCGCCGCGCCGCGCGGCACCAGCGCCTTCAATCCGCCTGGCTGCACCGCGGCGCGGCGGCGCTGGCGCTGTGGCCGCTGTCCTGCCTGTTCGGGCTGTTGGCGCGCGCGCGGCGCGGGCTCTTCCGCACCGGGCTGCTGCGCAGCGAGCGCCTGCCGGTGCCCGTCTGGGTGGTCGGCAACCTCGTGGTCGGCGGCGCGGGCAAGACACCGACGGTGCTGGCGCTGTGCCGCTGGCTGCAGCGGCAGGGCCGGCGGCCGGGGATCCTCTCGCGCGGCTATGGCGGCCGGGCGGAAGGGGCGCGCGAAGTGCTGCCCGACTCCTGCGCCGGCGAAGTCGGCGACGAACCGCTGCTTCTGCGCTGGCGCTCCGGCGTGCCGGTCTTCGTCGGGCGCCGCCGGGTCGAAGCCGGGCGGGCCCTGCTGGCTCGCCACCCGGAGGTCGACATCATCGTCTGCGACGACGGCTTGCAACACCTGCGGCTGCGGCGCGATTTCCAGGTCATCCTCTTCGACGCGCGCGGCGCCGGCAACGGCTGGCTGCTGCCGGCGGGCCCGCTGCGCGAGCCGTTGCCGGCGCGCGTGCCGGAGCGCTCGGTCGTGGCCTACAACCACATCGCCGCCTCCACGCGCCTGCCCGGTTGCGTCCTGGAGACCCGGCTGGCCGGCGCGGTGCGGTGGGAAGACTGGCGCCAGGGGCGGCCCGCCACGGCCGAGGCGCTCGCGGCACTGGCCGAATCGTCCCGGGCGAAACCGGTCTGGGCCGCCGCCGGCATCGCGCAACCGGGCCGCTTCTTCTCGATGCTGGAAGGCCGCGGCCTGCGCATCCTGCCACTGGCCCTGCCGGACCACCACGACTACGCCCGGCTGCCTTGGCCCGGCGACGCCACCGACGTGCTGGTCACCGAGAAAGACGCGGTCAAGCTGCGGCCGGCCGCGGTTGCCGGCGCCGCGCGCGTCTGGGTCGTCCCGCTAGACTTGCGCTGGAACACCGACCTGGAAGCCGCCTTGCTCGGCGCCTTGGGCGTACCCGACGCTCCCCACCAAGATTGATCAAGAAAAGCCCTGCGCCATGGATGCACGTCTGCTCGAACTGCTGGTCTGCCCGATCTGCAAAGGCCCGTTGAAACACCGGCGACCTCCCTTGCACGAGGCCCAGGAGCTGGTCTGCGCGGCGGACCGGCTGGCCTTCCCGGTGCGCGACGGCATCCCGGTCATGCTGGAAGCCGAGGCCCGCGCCCTGCCCCCGGAAGACCCGCCGGCCCCCTCCCCCCTGGCCGGCGCCCCGGCGGCACCATGAGCTTCACGGTGCTCGTCCCGGCACGCATGGCGTCGACCCGCCTGCCGCGCAAAGCCCTGGCCGACATCGCGGGCCTGCCGATGGTGGTGCGCGTCGCCCGGCGGGCGGCCCTGTCGGGCGCCAGCCGGGTGGTCGTCGCCACCGACCACGCCGAGATCGAAGCCGCTTGCAGGGCCCACGGCGTCGAGGCGCTGATGACGGACGAGGGGCATGCGACCGGTAGCGACCGGCTGGCCCAGGCCTGCGCGCTGCTCGGCCTGGACGGCGACGACCTCGTGGTCAACGTGCAGGGCGACGAGCCCTTGATCGAACCCGCGCTGATCGACGCCTGCGCGGGCCTGCTGCGCCAGCGTGCCGACTGCGTCATGGGCACCGTCGCCCACGCCATCGGCGACGCCGGTGAGCTGGCCGATCCCAACGTCGTCAAAGTCGTCTGCGACGCCGAAGGCCGCGCGCTGTATTTTTCGCGGGCCCCCATCCCGTGGTGGCGGGATTCGCCCGTCGCCGGGGGCGCGCTGAGTTCGCCGCCGCCGCTGCGTCATGTCGGCCTCTACGCCTACCGCGCCGGCTTCCTGCGAGGCTTCCCGGCGTTGCGGGCCAGCCCGCTTGAAACGGTCGAGTCGCTCGAACAGCTGCGGGTGCTCTGGCACGGCCACCGCATCGCCGTGCATGTGAGCGAGCAGCGGCCGGGCACCGGCGTGGACACGCCGCAAGACCTGGAGCGCGTGCGCGCCCTCTGCTGAACAAGCCCGCCGGAGGGTGGGCGGGCGCCGTCAGTTTCGGTGCAGACCCGCATGCTATTCTCGCCCGCGAGACAGCCGGAGGGAGTGGCCGAGGACCTGCACCAGGCCCCGCATGCGGCCCGCTCCGTCATAGAAAACACCAAGCTACAAGGACCACCATGCGATTGATTCTGTTGGGCGCGCCCGGCGCGGGCAAAGGCACCCAGGCCAAGTTCATCTGCGAACGATTCGGCATCCCCCAGATCTCCACCGGAGACATGCTGCGCGCCGCCGTGAAGGCCGGCACGCCGCTGGGCATGGAGGCCAAGAAGGTGATGGACGCCGGCGGCCTGGTCAGCGACGGCATCATCATCGGCCTGGTCAAGGAACGCCTGGCCCAGCCGGACTGCGCCAAGGGCTTCCTCTTCGACGGCTTCCCCCGCACCATCCCGCAGGCCGACGCGATGAAGGAGGCCAAAGTGCCGCTCGACGTCGTGCTGGAGATCGACGTGCCCGACGAAGCCATCATCGAGCGCATGAGCGGCCGCCGCGTCCATGTGGCCTCGGGCCGCACCTACCACGTCAAGTTCAACCCGCCGAAGAAAGACGGCGTCGACGACGCGACCGGCGAGCCGCTGATCCAGCGCGACGACGACCGCGAAGACACCGTGCGCAAGCGCCTGGAGGTCTACCAGAGCCAGACCCGCCCGCTGGTCGCCTACTACAGCGACTGGGCCGGCAGCGGCGACGCCGCCGCGCCCAAGGTGCGCAAGATCAGCGGCACCGGCTCGGTAGAGGAGATCACATCGCGCGCGCTGGCGGCGCTGTCCAGCTGACCTGAACCGGATTTCTCCTGCCAGGGCCGCCTTCCGCGCGGCCCTTTTTTTCGAGCACAATTGACGTATACGTCAACTTGAAGCCGAGCCGGCGCACCGGCGGTACCCCGCCGGGCCGGCGGCTCGCGCTCCACCTTCCACCACCACCGAGGAGTCAGGCACATGGAAATCGCAGGCAAAACATTCATCGTCACCGGCGGCGCGTCCGGCTTGGGCGAAGGCACCGCGCGGATGCTCGTGGCCGAAGGCGGCAAGGTCGTCATCGCCGACCTGCAGGCCGACAAGGGCGAGGCCCTGGCCGCCGAGCTGGGCCCGGACCGCGCCGCTTTCGTGAAGTGCGACGTCAGCCAGGAGGCCGACGGCCAGGCCGCGGTCGAGCGTGCGCTTCGGCTGGGCAAGCTGATGGGCCTGGTCAACTGCGCCGGCATCGCGCCGGCCGCGAAGACGGTCGGCAAGGAAGGCGCGCACGCGCTGGCCTTGTTCAGCAAGGTGGTGACCGTCAATCTCATCGGCAGTTTCAACATGATCCGCCTGGCCGCCGCCGCGATGTCCCGGAACGAGCCCGAGGCCACCGGCGAGCGCGGCGTGCTGATCTCGACCGCCAGCGTGGCCGCTTACGACGGGCAGATCGGCCAGGCCGCCTATTCGGCGTCGAAAGGCGGCGTCGTCGGCATGACGCTGCCGATCGCCCGGGACCTGGCGCGCAGCGGCATCCGCAACATGACGATCGCGCCGGGCATCTTCGGCACGCCGATGCTGTTCTCCATGCCCCAGGAGGTGCAGGACGCGCTGGCCGCCGGGGTGCCCTTCCCGAGCCGCCTCGGCACGCCCGCCGACTACGCCAAGCTGGTGCAGCAGATCATCACCAACGACATGCTCAACGGCGAGGTGATCCGCCTGGACGGCGCGATCCGGCTGGCGCCGAAGTGAACCGGGCGCCGCCGGCCTGACGCGGGCCCGCGGCGCGGTTCAGCCCGGCGCGGCCATCAGGCCGAGCATCACCTCCACCCTGGCCTTCACCGCCGGCAGCTCGGTGCTGGCCAGGCTGCCCGCCTGCGGCCGGGCCGCGGCGCCCACCACCGAACCGCCGGTGCAGCGCGTGCTGCGCCACACCGCGACGCCGTGGTCCTGCTGCGCCTGCAGCAGCGCGGCCTGCAGCTGCCAGTGCAGGTTGCCGTTGCCGCAACCGGCCACGACCAGGCCGCGCGCGCCGGCGTCGACCAGGGCCTTCACCACCAGGCCGTCGCTGCCGGCGTGGCTGAACAACATCTCCACCCGCGGCCACGACGCCGGGTCGGCCTGGACCACCCCCAGCCCCAACGGGAACCCGCTGCGCGGCCAGGGCCGCAACAGCTTCACCCGGCCCTCCTCGATCAGGGCCACCGGGCCGGCATCGCCGGAGTCGAAAGCGTCCACCTGGTAGGGATGGGCCTTGCGCACCTCCAGCGCGCCGTGGGCCCGGCCGGCCATCACGACCAGCACGCCGTGCGCGCCCGGGGCTTGAGCGAGCGTGACGGCGTCCACCAGGTTCTGCGGACCGTCGGCCTGCAGCGAGGTCGAAGGCCGCATCGCGCCGGTCAGCACGACGGGCTTGTCGGGGCCGAGCACGCGCTGCAGGAAATACGCGGTCTCTTCCATCGTGTCGGTGCCGTGGGTGACCACCACGGCGCCGACTTCAGGGCGCGCCAGGTGGTGGGCGGCGCGCATGGCAAGGCGCTGCCAGGTGGCGTGGTCCATGTCCTTGCTGTCGAGCTGGGCCACCTGCTCGAACTCCAAGGGCAGCGACTGCAGGTCGGGTATCGCGCCCACCAGGTCGGACACCGCGAGCTGGCCGGCCACATAGTCGGTGTTGTCGAGCCGGCTGGCCGCCTGGCCGGCGATCGTGCCTCCGGTGCCTAGCAGCACGGTGGTTTTGTTTTGCATTTTTCCGGTAGCTGGATAAAAATACAGTTGCTGGATGAATCTTCAGCCCATTCCAAGATGAACGAGGACCGCCTCATCATGCTCGACACCCCGAAACTCACCGGCCGCCAGCAACAGATCCTCGACCTGGTGCAAAGCGCCATCGAACGCACCGGCGCACCGCCGACCCGCGCCGAAATCGCCGCCGAACTCGGCTTCCGCTCGGCCAACGCCGCCGAGGAGCACCTCCAGGCGCTCGCGCGCAAAGGCGTGATCGAACTGGTGGGCGGCACCTCGCGGGGCATCCGTTTGAAGTCTGACACATTGAAGGCGCTCAACCAAAGCCGCGTCAAGCAGTTCGCGCTGCCGCTTCCCAGCCTGGCCCAGCTGACGCTGCCGCTCGTCGGCCGCGTCGCGGCCGGCAGCCCCATCCTCGCCCAAGAGCACATCGACCAGAGCTATGTCGTCGAAAGCTCACTCTTCGCACGCCGTCCCGACTACCTGTTGAAGGTGCGCGGCATGAGCATGCGCGACGCCGGCATCATGGACGGCGACCTGCTCGCGGTCCAGAAGACCACCGAAGCCAAGAACGGCCAGATCGTCGTGGCCCGGCTCGGCGACGAGGTCACCGTCAAGCGCTTCAAACGCAGCCGCCAGGGCATCGAACTCCTGCCGGAAAACCCCGAATTCCAGACCATCGTGGTTCCCGAAGGCGACGCCAGCTTCGCGCTGGAAGGCCTGGCAGTGGGCCTGATCCGCAACCACATGATGATGTAACCGCACAGCGGCTGCCCGAGCTTCGTCCCGCCATGTCCGCCACCGACCTGTCCACGCACCTGGCACCGGTGCCGGCCCCAGCACCGGCACCGGCGTCGACCCCGGCCGCCTCCCAGCCCAGCCGGCCCGGCCGGCGATCCAGCATCAAATCCCCGAAAGCCGAGAACGCCGCCGCTTGCGAGCAACTGGAACAGCTGCCCAACATCGGCCCCGCCCTGGCAGCCGACCTGCGCCTGATCGGCATCCAACAGCCGCGAGACCTCGTCAACCAGGACGGCCATGCGCTTTACCTGAAGCTTTGCGCGTTGACCGGCCAACGTCATGACCCTTGCGTGCTCGACACCTTCCTCGCAGCCACCGATTTCATGGCGGGCGCGCCGGCGGCTCCGTGGTGGCACTACACCGCATTGCGCAAGGCCCGCTACGGGACAATTTGACGGGAAAGTACTGACGACAGCGTCGAGTCCTCGGCAGGGCATCTGGCCACCTGCGCAGCCAGGAAGCCGCAAGCCAGGGATGCGGCCACGCCAGCGGTACAAGCCGCCGAGCACGGCGATGACCCATGGGCATCGCAAGCCTTCGATGACGCCTTGCTCTGCATAGGGCGTGAACAGTGCCTCTTTGATTTCGATCCCACGGCCTACGAGGAGGCCGATCTCACAACCTGCTACACGGCGCCACGTTGTTCGAACACGTTCCCTGGGATTGCACCTGGAACCCACGGCTTTTCAAGGTTTCATTGCCGAGCCAGCTCCTGACAATTTGTTGCATGCAGACCCAACGCGGCGGCGTCGATTGCGCCGCTCCAGGGTCGCGACGATCGGACGAACCACCGTTTGCCGGGGACGCCAACATGCCAACACCTTGGTTTCAGCAACTTTTTCGCCGCTTGTCGAATTGGATGCCGCAACGGGGTTGGCGACTGCGCCAGGGGACGCGTTTGACGGCCAGCGGCAAGGTGCGGATCGCGGTGCCGCCGCCGGCGCTGCAACCCTGGTCCCACAGCGACGCCGGCCTGGACAGCGACTGGCAGGTTTCCCATTGGCTGGACAGCAGCCATGCCAGGGCCGTGGCGATCGCCGGCATGGCGGATCCACGCGCCCAACAGCCTTCGCACCGGACGATCGACCGGGAGATCACCCCGCTGCAGGACATCCGCCTGGAATTCCTCGCGGCGTTGCGCGACCTGCCTCCGCTCGCCAGCCGAGGCCTGGAAGCCCGGATCCGCGTTTCGCGTTCCTTGCGCGAGCTGTGGCACTTGCGGCCCGAGGTGTTCAAGCTGGTGGCCCTGCACCGCGACCAGCATGCCGCGCAAACCCGGCTCGATCGCCTGAACCGCCACTTCCCGAGCGACGTGCTCGGGAAGAAGCCCCATCAAACCTCCCTCCACCCACTGAGGACGGCGCCATGATGATCCTTTCAGCCACCGCCTACGCCCCCACCCAAGCCGGCGTCGAACTGGCCCTGAGCCAGGCCGCCGGCAGCCAAGGTTTCGTCTTGCAAGGAGAGCGCGTGGCGCGGGTCGCCGCCCGCCGCGCCTTCGTCGAGATGAAGACGCGTTTCATGGACGCGGCCCGCGACATCCCCGGCGCCCGCGGCGAAACCCTGTCCAAGCGGGTCCGCAGCAGCACCCAGGCGATCGAACTGTGGCGCCTGCGCGATGAACTGTTCGACGCGCTGGACGACGCCGGCGGCGAGCGCACCAGCCTGCACCGGCAGGAGATCAAGCGCCAGCTGGCCAACGCCGTCCTGACCTGAGGGCGGGGCCTGGCGGGCGCGGGGCCGGGTTGACCCGACAGCGCGTGCAGTCAAGCACCGGCGGTCGGGCCCGAGCAGGCACAATCGCAGGCCCTGTTGTCCTTGATCGCCGCGCCGCCGCCGTGCCGCGCGCGGCCGCCAGCGCCGTGAACATCATCATCCTCGACGACTACCAAGACGCGGTGCGCAAGCTGGCCTGCGCCAGCAAGCTGGAACACCTGCAAGCCAAGGTCTTCACCAACACCGTCAAAGGCATCGGGCAGCTGTCGGTGCGCCTGCGCGACGTCGACGTGGTGGTGCTGATCCGCGAGCGCACCCACTTCCCTCGCCAACTGCTCGAGAAACTCCCCAAGCTGAAGCTGATCTCGCAGACCGGCCGCGTCGGCGCCCACATCGACATCGAGGCCTGCACCCGCATGGGCATCGCCGTGGCCGAGGGCGTGGGCTCGCCGGTCGCGCCGGCCGAGCTGACCTGGGCCCTGATCATGTCCGCCATGCGGCGGCTGCCGCAGTACATCGGCAACCTCAAGCACGGCGCCTGGCAGCAGTCCGGGCTGCGCGCGGCGTCGATGCCGCCGAATTTCGGGCTGGGCATGCGGCTGCAGGGCAAGACGCTCGGCATCTGGGGCTACGGCAAGATCGGCCAATTGGTCGCCCAGTACGGCAAGGCTTTCGGCATGCAGATCCTCGTCTGGGGCAGCGAATCCGCCCGGGCCAAGGCGCGGCAGGACGGCCACGGCGCCTCCGACAGCTGCGAGGCCTTCTTCGCCGAATGCGACGTGCTGTCGCTGCACCTGCGGCTGACCGAAGAGACGCGCGGCGTCGTCAAGCCCGAGCATCTGTCCCTGATGAAATCCACCGCGCTGATCGTCAACACCTCGCGCGCCGAACTCATCACCGAGGGCGCGCTGGTTTCGGCGCTCAACCGCGGCCGGCCGGGCATGGCCGCGGTCGACGTCTTCGAGAGCGAGCCCATCCTGCAGGGCCATCCGCTGCTGCGGCTGGAGAACGCGGTGTGCACGCCGCACATCGGCTATGTCGAGCAGGACAGCTACGAGCTGTACTTCGACGCCGCCTTCGACAACGTGGTGAATTTCGTGAACGGCCAGCCGAGCAACATCGTCAACCCCGAAGCGTTGAAGGTCATCCGCGGCTGACCGCGGCCCCCGGCCCCATGGCACCGCCCGGCACCGAACCCCACCCAGCCGCCGCGCCCGGCGGCGGCGGCGAACCGGCCCCTCTCCCCCCGTTGCGGCGCCCCGCCTCCTGCGCGGAATTGTTCTGGGTATTCAACCGCCTGTCGCTGCAGGGGTTCGGCGGCGTGCTGGCCGTCGCGCAGCGCGAGCTCGTGGAGCGCGAACGCTGGGTGGGGGTCGACGACTTCGTCGAAAGCCTGTCGCTCGCCCAGGTGCTGCCGGGCCCCAACATCATCAACCTGTCGCTGATGCTGGGCGACCGCTTCTTCGGCTGGCGCGGCGCGCTGTCGGCGCTGGCCGGCATGCTCGCCATCCCGCTGGCCGTCGTTCTGGCGCTGGCCAGCCTCTACAACCAGGGCAGCCACTGGCCGGCCGTCAACGGCGCGCTGCGCGGCATGGGCGTGGTGGCGGCCGGGCTGATCGCCGCGACCGCCGTCAAGCTGCTGCCCAGCCTCAGGCGCAGCCTGCTCGGCAGGCCGGCGTGCGCCGCGCTGCTGGCGGCCACCGTCCTGTCGATGACGCTCTGGCGCCTGCCGTTGTGGATGCTGGTGCTCGGCCTGGGCGGGACCAGCGTGGCATGGGCCTGGTTCAGGCTGGTGCGGCGTCCCGCTGACGACTGACAAGTGGAATCGATGGATTGCAAGGCACGATTCCAGCGGCTGTCGTCGGCGGGGCAGCACCCGCCAGGGCCCGTCCACATTCAAAGGAAGCGCGCGCGGGATGCATGACCTCAGCCCCCAGGAGCTGCTCGGCCTGTTCGGTCATTTCGCCGCTTTGAGCATGCTGGCCGTCGGCGGCGCCATCACCACCGCGCCTGAGATGCACCGCTACCTGGTGGAGGAGCACGGCTGGCTCAGCGACGGCCAATTCACCGACGCGATCGCGCTGGCGCAAGCCGCCCCCGGCCCCAACCTGCTCTTCGTCGCGGTCATGGGCTGGAACGCCGCGGGCGCCTGGGGCGTGGCGGCCACGATGCTGGGCATCCTTCTGCCGTCCAGCGTCCTGGCTTTCTGGGTGGCCCGCCTGCAGGGGGCCAACCGGGAACACCTTTTCGCCCGGGCCTTCACCACCGGCATGGCGCCGCTGACCATCGGCCTGTTGCTGGCCACGGCCTGGCTGCTGGCAGAACCGGCGCTGCGCGCGCTATGGCGCCACGGTTGGCCGCTGGCGTGGGCCGCGCCGTCAGCCGAACTCGCGCGCGCCGTGGGCAGCCTGGGCCTGCTGGCCTTCGCCGTCTGGGCGATGCTGCGCAAGAAGCTGAGCCCGATGGCCCTGGTGGGCGTGGGCGCCGCGCTGGGGGCGCTGGGCCTGGTCTGATGGAGCGGGCGCGGCGCCGACCGCGGCACGCGGCGCGCGGCGCCGGGACCATCCGCCCTCCCAAGCCGCCGCGGCCGCCCAGCAGATCCAGCCGGACCACAGGGTGTGGCTGACGTAGTGGGCGCCGCGCATCCACTGCGCCAGGCCGAACAGCGCGCCCGCCAGGCCGATGGCCGCCAGCCAGGCCCGCGCCGCGGCCGGCCTTTCGCCGCGCAGCGCGAAGTAGACGGGCAGGAAGGCGAAAGCCGACACCGCATGGCCGGACGGGAAGCACCGGCCGGGGCCGCCGTCGGCCACGCCCCAGCGCCAATGCGAGACGTGCACCGCCAAGCCGCCGAATTCCCGCAGGTCCCAGGGACAGCTGCTCAGGCTGACTTGCTTGATCGCCGGCACCAACAGCGCGCAGGCGCCGACCGCGGCCATCGCCCGCCAGCGTCGGGCCGGCGCCAGGCCCGTGAACACCGGCCCGCCGTCGGCACGCAAGGCACTGAACACCAGCACCGCCATCACCAGCCAGGCCAGCGCCCGGCCGCCCTGGTGCAGCAGGACGCTGGTCGTCCAGGCGTCGCGCCACGCGAACCCGTTTGCGGCGCCGAACCAGTGCGCGACGGCCAGGTCGCCGCCGGAGGCGTCCCAGAGCGAAAGTGCGGCGGCGGCCAGCAAAGCCGCCGCGGCGTCGCCCGGCGTTCGGGCGATGGCCCGTCCAGCGGCCCTCACCGCGGCGCCGACACCAACAGCGCCGGCGCGCGGCGGCGGCAGTCGTGGGTGAGGTCCCAGGCCGGCTCGTAGAGCGAAGTGCGGACGTCCAGCAGGCCCAGCACCGTGTGGAAGAGGTGGTCGTGCGCGGCCGGCGCGCCCGCCTTGCGCCGCAGGCAGTCGGTGTCCAGGCCGGTGGCCCGCTGCATGCCCGCCGACTGCCACATCACCATCGGCACATGGGTCTGCACGTCCGGCGCGACGGCGTAAGGCATGCCGTGCAGGTAAAGGTTGTTCTCGCCCAGCGATTCGCCATGGTCGGAAACGTAGATCACCGCGGAGTCGACGCGGTCCGCGTGCTGCTTCAGCGTGGCGATGAGGCTGGCCAGCAGGTGGTCGGTGTACAGCATGGCGTTGTCGTAGGCGTTGGCGATCTCCTCGCGGCTGCATTGCTGCAGGTCGTCTTTCTCGCAAGCCGGCTTGAACCGCGCGAAGGCCGCCGGGTAGCGCCGGAAGTAGGACGGGCCGTGGCTGCCCAGCTGGTGCAGCACCAGCAGCTGCACGCCCTTGGCAGACTTCAACCTGTCGTCCAGCCCGTAGAGCAGGCCCTCGTCCAGGCAATGCCCGTTCTGGCACAGGCCGGGGGCGGAGGAGGACTGCACCGTCTCGCTGGGCAAACCATCGCACACGCCCTTGCAACCCGACTGGTTGTCGCGCCAGGCCACGTCCACGCCGGCGCGCGCCACCACGTGGAGCAGCGATTCGCTGCCGCGGATGCGCGCCTCGTCGTAGTCGCGCCTGCCGACGGGCGCGAACATGCAGGGCAGCGAGGTCTCGGTGTTGGTGCCGCAGCTCTTCACGTCGGTGAAATTGACCACGTCCACCGCGGCCAGCTGCGGCGTCGTCTGGCGGGCCGACGGGTGCACGGCGGCATTGAGCCCCCAGTTCGCCGCCCGCGCCGTCTCGCCCACCACCAGCACCATCAGCCGCGGCTTGGCGCCGGCCGCCCAGGAGAAACCCGGCGCGGCGTCCAGGCCGATGGGTTGGCGCGGTTTGGCGGCGGCGCGCGAGTCGTCCACCGCCACCTTGGCGACCGACCACAGGTAGTTGGCCGGGGTGATGAGGTAGCGCAGCTCTCTGTGGTTGCGGGTCAGCGAAGACAGCGGCTGGAACACCGACCACAGGCTGGCCGCCGCCACCAGCAGCGCCAGCAACCAGGCGCCCAGCCGCCGGGCGGCGGCCGCCCACATGGGCTGGCGGACGATCCTGACCTGCCGCAGCACCGCCAACGGCAGCACCGCGTAGACCAACAGGTGCGGCAGCAGCGTCCATGAGAACAGCTCGCTCGCCTCGGCCCAGTCGGTGCGGGCCACGTTGCGCAGCATCGACGGGTCGAGGTAGATGCCCAGGCGTTCCATGTAATAGGTGGCGAAGGCGGTGGCCAAGGTCAGCACCGACAGCACCGGCTTGACTGTCCAGCGGTTGGCCAGGGGCGACAGGATGAGGAAATGCCCGGCCGCCAACAGGATGCCCATGCCCAGCAGCAAGGCCGCGGCGCCCTGGGAGGGGCCCCGGTCCCTGAGCAGTTCGGCGATGAAGGCGCGGTTGGCGGCGAGCGTCCAGAACAGGCAGGCCACGAGCACCACCTGGTTCACGGTGGCGTTCAGGACGAATCGGCCCGGTTGCCGGGTCGCAGGCAGAATCGGGGCCGCGGGCGCCGGTCGATGCCCCGGAAGCGGAAAGGGAGAAACCATGCCGACAGTGGGCCCGCTCCGCCTGAAGCCCACCTGAAGAGAAACAAAGAAAGTCGGCCGTCCGGAATCCAACTGTTTCCAAGGGTCGCGCCGAACCGACGCCCCGCCACCCCCCGCCTGGACGGCGCTGCCCCACCACCCATGCGACTGCTGCTGATCGAAGACGACGACATCCTCGGCGAAGGCCTGCGCGACTTCCTGCGGGGCGATGGCCACGTGGTGGACTGGTGTCGCTCGCTGGGGGCCACCGAGTCCTTCCGCGGCGAGGTCTTCGACGCCCTGCTGGTCGACTGGCAACTGCCCGACGGCTCGGGCCTGGAGTGGCTGCGCCGCCGCCGCTCCCACGCGGACCACACCCCGGCGTTGATGCTCACCGCGCGCGACCTGCTCACCGACCGCATCCAGGGCCTGGACGGCGGCGCCGACGACTACCTCGTCAAACCCTTCGCCCCGGAGGAACTCGCCGCCCGCTTGCGCGCGGTGCTGCGAAGGCATGCGGGCGCAGGAACGGCCCGGCTGCGCTTCGGCGCCGTGGAGGTCGACCTGGCCGCGCGCAGCGTCTACCTGGACGGCCAGCCCATGCCGCTCACCGCTCGCGAATGGGCCACCCTGGAGGCCCTGGCGCGGCGCGCCGGCCGCATCGTGACCAAGGCCGACCTGGAGCAACTGGTGCTCGGCCTGGACTCCCTGCTGGCGAGCAACGCCCTGGAAGTGCACGTCTCGGCGCTGCGCAAGAAACTGGGCCGCCACCTGATCGAAACCGTGAGGGGCCTGGGCTACCGGATCGCGGCGCCCGGCCCGTACCCGCACGACACCACCGCACCATGACCACCGCAAACAAGCTTCCATCGATCCGCCGCCGCCTGGCCCGCGCGATGCTCGTCTGGGCCCTCATCTGGGCGGCGGCCGTCGCGGTCGCGGTCTGGCTGACGGTGCGGCAGGAAGTCGACGAGCTGCTGGACGACGCTTTGCAGTCGTCCGCCGAGCTGCTGACCACCATGCTGTCGATGGAAGGCGCGCAGCCCGCCCCCGCCGCGGCGGGCGGGAACGCGGGCCAAGGCCGGCGCGAGGAACTCAGCGGCGCACAGTTCGCCTGGCAAGTGGTCGGCCCCGGCGGCCAGCTGTTGCTGCGCTCGCCCCAGGCGCCCACCCAGCCGTTCTACGCCGCGCCCCACGCGGGCTTCACCGACCTGGAAAACTGGCGGGTCTTCGGTGTGGCGCTCGGCGGCCAGGCGTCGGCTCCGCAGGCGGCCGCGGCGCCGCATGGCCGCATGCTTTACGTCGCCCAGGGCGGTGAAGAACGCGACGACGTGCAGGCGGAGATCGCGCTCAACGCGGCGCTGGTCGCGCTGGCGGTGGGCTTGCTCGGGCACCTGTGGCTGCGCGGGCGCGTGCAGGCCGAGCTCGCGCCGCTGCAGACGCTGTCGGACCGGCTGCGCGACCATGACCCCCTCGACGCCGGCGCTTCGCTCGGCCCGGCCGAGCGCGAAGAGTTGCAACCGATGCATGCGGCCATCGACGCCCTGGCGCGGCGGTTGAACCAGCGCGTGCTGCAGGAGCGCGCCTTCGCCGCCCACGCCGCCCATTCCCTGCGCACGCCGCTGGCCGGCATCGACGCGCAGCTGGCGGTGGCGCTGCGCGAATCGCCGCCCGACATGCAGCCGCGCCTGCAGCGGGTGCGCGACGGCGCCGCCCGGCTGCAACGCGTGGTGGCGGCGCTGCTGACGCTGTTCCGCACCGGCGTCGACCCGCAGCGCCAAAGCATCGACCTGCCATCGCTGCTGGCCCGCCTGCCCGTGGACGGGCTGACGGTGGAAGTGGCTGCCACGCGCGGCACCCTGCAAGCCGACCCCGACCTGCTCTCGGCCGCCTTGCTCAACCTGCTGGACAACTCGCTGCGCCAAGGCGCCACCCACGTCATGGTGTCCCTGTCCGGCCCGGACACCGTGCGGTTCAAGGACAACGGGCCCGGGCTGCCGGAAGACAAGCGCGCCGCCTTGCAGTCCGCTCTGTCGCAGCAGGCCTACGAGGGCCGGATGGGACTGGGCCTGATGCTGGCGGACCTGGTGGCGCGTTCCCATGGCGGCCGGCTGCTGCTGCCCGGGGGCCAGGGCGAGGGTTTCACGGTGGATGTGGCGCTCGGTTGAAAGCCGGGGCGCGCAGACGGGTGGCCGTCCTTGCAGCCTCGACCTGATCCGACCCCCGTTCAACCAGTGCCGTTCGACAAGCTCAGGCCGGTGTTCGCCCTGAGGTTCTCATATGGCCTATGTCAAGTTCGGCGGCCCGCCCACACCCTCACCCCAACCCTCTCCCGCAAGCGGGAGAGGGAGAAGGAGTCAAACCCCCTCTCCCCGGAACGGGGAGAGGGTTGGGGTGAGGGGCGATGGCGGACAAACACTGTTTTGCCTGTGCCTGTCGAAGGCCCCGGGTCGCTTCGGCTTGTCGAAGACCGAACGGTTCGCGTGGAGGGCTTCGACAGGCTCAGCCCGAACGGGAAGGGGAACGCAAACGGGGCGCCGCGAGGAGCCACTCAACCCGATCCGTATTTCCGTTCACCCTGAGCCTGTCGAAGGGGCCAGGCCGCTTCGGCTTGTCGAAGACCGAACGCTTCGCGTGGAGGGCTTCGACAGGCTCAGCCCGAACGAGAAGGGGAACGCGAACGGGGAACGGGAACGGGAACGGGGCGCCACGAGGAGCCACTCTCAGCGCGGGCTTTCGAAAAACACGTAATGGCTGAAGTCGCCCACCTCGAAATAGACGCGCTTCTCGCCGGCGTCGACCGCGCCGTTGAGGTTCTCGTCGAGCACGCCGTAGCCAAAGCGGTAGGTGCGCGCGGCGCCGTCGTCGGTGCCGAGGGCGGTCGACAGCTTGTCGACCTTCAGGAAGCGCCTCACCACCTTGTCGCCGGCGTAGACCTCGAGCACGCCATTGGTGCCGGTCCAGTTCTGGATGTCGCGCTTGATCTGGTTCTGCCGCTCCTGGGTGCAGCCGGCGGTCAGCAGCAACGCCGCCGCCCAAAAGGCGATCGTGGTTTTCATCGTTTGGAACCCTCCAGGGATCGGCCGGCGGCTTCCCGCTGGCGGAGCGCCTCGTAGAGGCAGACGCCGCTGGCCACCGAGACGTTCAGGCTCTCCACCGCGCCGCGCATCGGCAGGCTGACGAGCAGGTCGCAGTTCTTGCGGGTGAGCTGGCGCATGCCGGTGTCCTCGGCGCCGAGCACGAAGGCCACCGGGCCGGTGAGGTCCACGTCGTAGAGCGTCTTCTCGGCGTCGTCGGAGGTGCCGATGATGAAGATGTCGCGCTCCTTGAGTTCGCCCAGGGTGCGCGCCAGGTTGGTCACCATGAAATAGGGCACGGTATCTGCCGCGCCGCTGGCCACCTTGGCCACGGTGGCGTTCAGGCCGACTGCGTGGTCCTTCGGCGCGACGACGGCATGCGCGCCGGCGCCGTCGGCCACGCGCAGGCAGGCGCCGAGGTTGTGCGGGTCGGTCACGCCGTCGAGCACCAGCAGCAGCGGCGGGCCTTCGACGGCGTCGAGCGTGTCGTCGACGGAATGCGACTGCGCCAACGGGTCGACCCGCGCCACCACGCCCTGGTGGCGGGTGCTGCCGCAGAGCTTCTGCAGCCTGTCGTCGTCGGTCTCCACGAGCTTGACGCCGGTCTCGGCCACGCGCTGCAGGAACTGGCGCATGCGCTGGTCGCGCCGGGTGACATCCACGTGCAGTTCGAGCACGGACTTCGGCGCCGTCTTCAGACGCACGCCCACGGCATGGAAGCCGAAGAGGATTTTTGTTGAGGCCATGCGGGATGTTAGGTCAGGGGAAGGCGCCTGTCAGCCGCGCAGCGTCCAGCCCAGCGCGATGAAGGCGCCGAACAACAGCGGCTGGTGGACCATGTAGACGGTCAGGCTCCAGCGGCCCAGCCACGCCAGGGGCCGCAACGCGGGCGCCAGCCCGCCGGAAAACCAATGCGGGCGGCGCGCCAGCAGCCACGCCCCGGCCGCGAAGCCCCACAGCAGCAGGCCGGTCCAGGGCAGCAGCGGCACGTGGTCTTGCGTGGCGGGCTTGTGGGTGATCAAGCCGACCCAGTTCGTCAGCCGGGTGTCGAAGAAAGGGTGCTGCCACAGCCAGGGCGCCGCGACCGCCGCGGCGCCGAGCAGGCAAAGCACCAACAGCGCCGGGGTGGACGGAGAACGCCGGCCACCCGCGTGCAAGCCCGTGCGCAGCAGCAACAGCATCACCGCCAGCCCGTGCAACACGCCGAAGCTGATGAAGCGCGGCCCGAACACCCACCACGAGCCGACGCTCACCAGCAGCGCGCACCCGGCGACCTGCGCCCAGCGCCTCCAGAAGCGCCCCCACCCCTGCCCCTGCGACCAGGCCACCGCCTGGCCCAGCCCGGCGCAGAAGAGGAAGAGGCTGACGATCACGACGCGCTGGCCGGTCCAGAACGGGTCGTCGTAGAAGTCCGCGCGGAAGTAGCGGAAGTGGTTCAGGTCGAAGCAGAAGTGGAAGGCCACCATCCAGACGACGGCGGCGCCGCGCAAGGCGTCGAGGCGGTCGAAGCGGGACCGATTCGGCTTTTCCCCTCGCAGGCTGGGGGCTCGGGCAAGCGGATTCGCGTTCATGGCATGGAGGTTCCGGGTTCACCCGCGCGCGGCGCCTGTCCGTTCGCGCTGACCCTTCGACAGGCTTAGGAATACACGCAAGGCAGCGCCTTGTCGAAGTACGTTCACCGAAGCTCCCATAGAGGCTTCGACAAGCTCAGCCTGAAGCGGCAGGGGTGGGACGCGCCGGCTTCGACAGGCCTTGTCCTGGGCCTGTCGAGGGGCTCAGCCCGAACGGGGTTGGTGGACGCTGTCGAGGCCGACATGCTCATCCCCTCTTCCGTTCGCCCTGAGCCTGTCGAAGGGCCCTTGACACCGCCGATGCGCTCAGCCCAGGAACCGGCGCGCGTTGACGAACATCCGCATCCACGGGCTGTGGGCGGACTTGTCGAGCGAGGTCCAGCTCATCTGCACATTGCGGAAAACGCGCTCGGGGTGCGGCATCAGCGCGGTGAAGCGGCCGTCGGCGGTGGTGACCGAGGTCAGCCCTTCCGGGCTGCCGTTCGGGTTGGCCGGGTAGGCTTCCGTGGCCTGGCCGCGGTGGTCGACGAAGCGCATCGCGCGGTGCACCGCTTTCGCGTCGCCGCGTTGCGAGAAGTCGGCGAAGCCTTCGCCGTGGGCGACGGCGATCGGGATCCGGCTGCCCGCCATGCCCTTGAAGAAGGCCGACGGGCTGTCCAGCACCTCGACCAGGCTGAGCCGCGCTTCGAACTGCTCGCTCTTGTTGCGCGTGAACTGCGGCCAGGCCTGCGCGCCCGGGATGATGGGCGACAGCGCGGCCATCATCTGGCAGCCGTTGCAAACGCCCAGGGCCAGCACGTCGGGCCGGTTGAAGAACGCCGCGAACTGCTCGGCAAGCAAGGGGTTGAACATGATGGAGCGCGCCCAGCCCTCGCCGGCGCCGAGCGTGTCGCCATAGCTGAAGCCGCCGCAGGCGACGAAGCCCTGGAACTGCTCCAGGCGGGCGCGGCCGGCCTGCAGGTCGCTCATGTGGACGTCGAAGGTGTCGAAGCCGGCCTGCGCCATCGCATAGCTCATCTCGACATGGCTGTTGACGCCCTGCTCGCGCAGGATGGCCATCTTGGGCCGGGCCTGCAGCAGCGCCGGTGCCTGTTTCTCGGCCGGGTCGAAGGTGAGGTGCAAGTGCAGCCCCGGGTCGTCGGCCCGGCCGGCGGCGGCGTGTTCGGCGTCGGCGCAGTCGGGGTTGTCGCGCAAGCGCGCGATGCGCCAGGCGACGTCGTCCCAGGCCTGGTGCAGGTCAACCAGCGGCGCGCTGAACACCGCCTTGGCGTCGCGCCACACCTCGACCACGCCGCGGTCGTTGGCCTTGCCGATGAAATGGCTGTGCTTGGACAGGCCGTGCTGGCGCAGCACCTGCATCACGTCGTCGCGCACGGCCGTGGGCACTTGGATGACCACGCCCAGCTCTTCGTTGAACAGGGCCCGCAGCGTGAGCTCGTCGCGGCGCGCGGCCACCTGGCCGGCCCAGTTCTTGGAGTCGCCGTGTTCGGCGCGGCTGTCGCCGATGCCGTCGCCTTCGGTGACCAGCATGTCCACGTTCAGGCTGACGCCGACATGGCCGGCGAAGGCCATCTCGCACACCGCCGCCCACAGGCCGCCGTCGCTGCGGTCGTGGTAAGCGAGGATGCGGCCTTGGCCGCGCAGCTGGTTGACGGCGGCGACCAGGGACTTCAGCAGCGCCGGGTCGTCGAGGTCGGGCACTTCGTCGCCGAACTGGTTCAGCACCTGGGCGAGCATCGAGCCGCCCATGCGCTTGCTGCCTTGGCCGAGGTCGACCAGCACCAGGGTGTTGTCGCCGGGCTGCAGCTGCGGCGTCAGCGTGGGCCGCACGTCGGCCAGGCTGGCGAAGGCGGTGACGATCAGGCTGACCGGCGAGGTGACCTGCCTGCCCTGCCCGTCGTCATCGGTCCAGCGGGTGCGCATCGACAGGCTGTCCTTGCCCACCGGCACGCTGACGCCGAGCGCCGGGCACAGCTCCATGCCGATGGCCTTGACGGTGTCGTACAGCGCGGCGTCCTCGCCCGGCTCGCCGCAGGCGGCCATCCAATTGCAGCTGAGTTTCACGCGCGGCAGCTCGATCGGGGCGGCCAGCAGGTTGGTGATGGCCTCGGCCACCGCCATGCGGCCGGAGGCCGGCGCGTCGAGCGCGGCCAGCGGCGTGCGCTCGCCCATGGCCATGGCCTCGCCGGCGAAGCCGCTGAAGTCGGCGAGCGTCACCGCGCAGTCGGCCACCGGCACCTGCCAGGGGCCGACCATCTGGTCGCGGTGGTTGAGCCCGCCCACCGTGCGGTCGCCGATGGTGACGAGGAAACGCTTACTCGCCACGGTGGGATGGCGCAGCACGTCGAAGGCGGCCTTCTCCAGCTGCGCGTCGCTCAGGTCGAGGGCGGGCAGGTTCAGCGCGACGCGCTGGACGTCGCGGTGCATCTTGGGCGGCTTGCCGAGCAGCACGTCCATCGGCATGTCGATGACGCGCTCGCCGCCTGGGCCGTCTTCCAGCACCAGCGCCTTGGCTTCGGTGGCGGTGCCGACGACGGCGAAGGGGCAGCGCTCGCGCTCGCACATCTGCCGGAACAGCGGCAGCGCCTCGGGCGACACCGCCATCACGTAGCGCTCCTGGCTCTCGTTGCACCAGATCTCCTTGGGCGCCATGCCGCTCTCCTCGAGCGGCACCGCGCGCAGGTCGAAACGCGCGCCGCGGTGGGCGCCGTCCACCAGCTCGGGGAAGGCGTTGGAGACGCCGCCGGCGCCGACGTCGTGGATGGCCAGGATGGGGTTGGCCTCGCCCAGCGCCCAGCAGTGGTTGATGACCTCCTGCGCGCGGCGCTGGATCTCGGGGTTGCCGCGCTGCACCGAGTCGAAGTCGAGTTCGGCGGCGTTCACGCCGGCGGCCATCGAGCTGGCGGCGCTGCCGCCCATGCCGATGCGCATGCCGGGGCCTCCAAGCTGGATGAGCAGCGTGCCGGCGGGGAACTCGACCTTCTTCGTCTGGCCGGCCGAGATCGTGCCCAGGCCGCCGGCGATCATGATGGGCTTGTGGTAGCCGCGGCGCTGTCGCTGCGCGCCCTCGCCCACGTCCTGCTCGTAGACGCGGAAATAGCCGCCCAGGTTGGGACGGCCGAACTCGTTGTTGAAGGCGGCGCCGCCGAGCGGCCCCTCGGTCATGATCTGCAGCGGGCTGGCGATGTGGCCCGGGCGGCCGTAGGCGGACTGCTCCCAGGGCTCGCTGGTGCCGGGCAGGTGCAGGTTGGACACGCTGAAGCCGGTCAGGCCCGCCTTGGGCCTGGAGCCGCGGCCGGTGGCGCCTTCGTCGCGGATCTCGCCGCCGGCGCCGGTGGAGGCGCCCGGGAACGGGGAGATCGCGGTCGGGTGGTTGTGGGTCTCCACCTTCATCAGCACATGGGCCACCTCGCGGCGCGGGCCGTAAGCCGGCGCGTTGGTGAAGCCTTGGGGCAGCCAGCGCTCCACCTCGGGGCCCTCCATCACCGAGGCGTTGTCGCTGTAGGCGATGACGGTGTGCTGCGGCGCCAGCTGGTGGGTGTTGCGGATCATCCCGAACATCGACTTCTCCTGCCGCTGCCCGTCGATGGTGAAGTCGGCGTTGAAGATCTTGTGGCGGCAGTGCTCGCTGTTGGCCTGGGCGAACATCATCAACTCGACGTCGCTCGGGTTGCGGTTCAGGTCCTTGAACGAGCGTTCGAGGTAGTCGATCTCGTCGTCGCTCAGCGCCAGGCCGAAGTCGCGGTTGGCGGCTTCCAGCGCGGCGCGGCCCTGGGCCAACACGTCGACGTGCTTGAGCGGCTGGGCCGGTTGTTCGTCGAACAGGCGGCGGACGTCTTCCCGCGCCAGCAGCACGCTTTCGGTCATGCGGTCGTGCAGCAGGCCGGCCACGGCCTGCAACTCTTCGGGCGACAGCGGCTTGACGCCCCCGAGCAGGCCGCCCTTCAGGCTGAGCCGGAATTCGGTGACGCGCTCGACGCGCTTGATGCCCAGGCCGCAGTTGTGGGCGATGTCGGTGGCCTTGGAGGCCCAGGGCGACACCGTGCCCAGGCGGGGCGCCACGACGACCAGGGCGCCGTCCCGCGGGCCTTCGTAGGCCGGGCCGTAGCGCAGCAGCGCCTCCAGGCTGTCGAGCGAAGTCCGGTCCAGGGCCTGTTCCGCCGCCACCCAGTGGACGAAACGCGCGTGCACCGCGGTGACCCGGGGCGCGGCCGCCTGCAGGCGGGGCAGCAGGGCCTGGGCGCGGAAAGCGGACAGCGCATTGCCGCCCTCGAAGTGCTGGAGGTGGAGGTTGGGAGGGGTCACGTGGGGGACTCGGCGGCTGGGTGCGGTCGGGGGGAGGCGGGGCCCGGCGGCGCGGGGACGACGGGCATCCGGGACCGCCGCCCGCGCGCCGGACAACCCGCGCGGAACCCGGGATTTTAGCGGCCCGGTGAGATAATGAAGGCCATGACGATCATCATCAAAGACGCCGCCGCCATCGCCGGCATGCGCCTCGCAGGACGCCTGGGCTCGGAAGTGCTGGACATGCTCACGCCCCATGTCAAACCCGGCGTCACCACCGGGGAACTGGACAAGCTCGCGCACGACTACATGGTCGACGTGCAGGGCGGCATCCCCGCCACGCTGAACTACCAGCCGCCCGGCTACCCGCCCTACCCCGCCTCGCTGTGCGCCTCGGTGAACGACGAGGTTTGCCACGGCATCCCCGGCCCGCGGGTGCTGAAGAACGGCGACATCGTCAACATCGACGTGACCGTCATCAAGGACGGCTGGCACGGCGACAACAGCCGCATGTTCGTGGTCGGCGAGGGCTCGATCGCCGCCAAGCGGCTGTGCGCCGTCACCTTCGAGGCGATGTGGCGCGGCATCGTCAAGGTGCGCCCCGGCGGCCGGTTGGGCGACATCGGCCACGCCATCCAGACTTTCGCCGAGAACCAGGGCTATTCCGTGGTGCGCGAGTTCTGCGGCCACGGCGTGGGCGCCAGGTTCCACGAGGAGCCCCAGGTCCTCCACTACGGCAGGCCCGGCACGCTGGAAGAGATGGTGCCCGGCATGATCTTCACCGTCGAGCCGATGATCAACCTCGGCAAGCGCGAGATCAAGGAAGACCGCAAGGGCGGCAAGTACGACGGCTGGACCATCGTCACCAAGGACCGCTCGCTGTCCGCCCAGTGGGAGCACACCGTGCTGGTCACCGAGACCGGCTACGAGGTGCTCACGCTGTCGGCGGGCAGCCCGCCGCCGCCGAGTTTCGTCACGGCCACGGCGACCTAGGTTCTTCGGATTCATGGCACCGTCGCGCTGGGCCACGCCCCCTCACCCCAACCCCCTTTCCCGGGGACGGGAAAGAGGGCGCTTTGGCGCCCTCTCCCGCTTGCGGGAGGGGGTTGGGGGTGAAGCAGGGCTTTCGAGCGGCACGCCGCGAGCCTGCGGAACGACCCGGGCTTGCAAGCCCGGGCGCGCACTGCAAGTGAGGGCTGCGCGAGTCGGGCAGTTGGTGAAACCCAGCAAGAGGCCGTGACCGAAGACGCCGCACGCTCACCCAGCAGCGCAGCGCCGCCCGTGGGCATCGCCGCGCTGCGGCAGCAGCTGCAGGGCGGCAAGGCCGAGCTGCTCAAGCGTTTCGGGCAATCGCGGGCTTCCGCCCCGGCGGCCATCCGGCTGGTGCGCGCGCTGGCCAAGCATGTCGACGACGTCCTGCAGTCGCTCTGGCAGCGCCAGGCCATGCCCGAGGGCGCGGCGCTGCTGGCGGTGGGCGGCTACGGCCGGGGCGAACTCTTCCCCTACTCCGACGTCGACGTGCTGGTGCTGCTGCCGCCCCAGGGCGGCGAGGACGCCGCCACCAAGGCCGCGCTCGAAGGCTTCATCACCGCCTGCTGGGACATCGGCCTGGAGATCGGCTCCAGCGTGCGCACGCTGGCCGAGTGCATGGAAGAGAGCCAGCGCGACGTCACCGTCCAGACCGCGCTGCTCGAATCGCGCTTCCTCTGCGGCTCGCGCCGGCTGTTCAACGCCTTCCGCGTGGCCAACACCCACGCGATGGACGCCAAGGCCTTCCTGCGCGCCAAGCGGCTGGAGATGCAGCAGCGCCACGTGAAGTTCGAGGACACGCCGTATTCCCTCGAACCCAACTGCAAGGAAAGCCCCGGCGGGTTGCGCGACCTGCAGGTGGTGATGTGGCTGGCGCGCGCCGCCGGCTTCGGCAAGACCTGGGCCGAGCTGTCGGCCAAGGGCCTGATCACGCCGTTCGAGGTCAAGCAGCTGCAGCGCAACGAAGGCCTGCTCAAGCTGATCCGCGCGCGGCTGCACCTGGTGGCCGGGCGCCGCGAGGACCGCCTGGTCTTCGACCTGCAGACCGCGGTGGCCGAGAGCTTCGGCTACGTGGCGCCCCGGGGCCAGCGCGTCTCCGAGGTGCTGATGCGCCGCTACTACTGGGCGGCCAAGGCGGTCACGCAGCTCAACCAGATCCTGCTGCTGAACATCGAGGAGCGCGTCACCGGCCAGCAGGACGCCCCCATGCGGCCGATCAACGAGCACTTCCTGGAGCGCGGGGGCATGCTCGAAGTGGTGAGCGACGACGTCTACCAGCGAGACCCGCACGCCATCCTGGAAACCTTCCTCGTCTTCCAGACGGCCGGCGCGCCCGGCGGGCTGTCGGCGCGCACGCTGCGGGCGCTGTACAACGCGCGCGACCTGATGGACGCGAAGTTCCGGCGCGACCCGGTCAACCGCGCCACCTTCATGAAGATCCTGCAGGCGCCGCAGGGCCAGACCCACGCCTTCCGGCTGATGAACCAGACCTCGGTGCTGGGCCGCACGCTGTGGGTGTTCCGGCGCATCGTCGGCCAGATGCAGCACGACCTGTTCCACGTCTACACCGTGGACCAGCACATCCTGATGGTGCTGCGCAACGTGCGCCGCTTCTTCCTGCCCGAGCACGCGCACGAGTACCCGTTCTGCAGCCAGCTGGCCGCCACCTGGGACAAGCCCTATGTGCTGCTGGTGGCCGCGCTCTTCCACGACGTGGCCAAGGGCCGCGGCGGCGACCACTCCGACCTCGGCGCCCGCGAGGCGCGGCGTTTCTGCCGCGAGCACCTGATGCCGAAGGAGGACACGGCGCTGGTCGAGTTCCTGGTGCAGAACCACCTCACGATGTCGCGGGTGGCGCAGAAGGAGGACATGTCCGACCCGGAGGTCATCGAGAACTTCACCCGCCTGGTGAAGGACGAGCGCACGCTCACCGCGCTGTACCTGCTGACGGTGGCCGACATCCGCGGCACCGGCCCCAAAGTCTGGAACGCGTGGAAGGGCAAGCTGCTGGAAGACCTCTACCGCGCCACGCTGCGCGCCCTGGGCGGCGCGCGCCCCAACATGGACGCCGAGATGGAGGCCCGCAAGCAGGAGGCCCGCCACGCGCTGAACCTGGCGTCGATGCTGCCCGGCACCGAAGTGCCGCTGTGGAACACCCTCGACGTGAGCTACTTCGCCCGCCACGACGCCGCCGACATCGCCTGGCACGCGCGCTCGCTGTTCCGCCACATCCACACCGACGCGCCCGTCGTCTGCGCCCGGCCGTCGACGCTGGGCGAAGGCCTGCAGGTGCTGGTGTATTCGCCCGACCGGCCCGACCTGTTCGCCCGCATCTGCGGCTACTTCGACGCCGCCCACTTCAACATCCTGGACGCCAAGGTGCACACCACGCGCGCCGGCTACGCCCTGGACACCTTCCAGCTGATCAGCCCCGACACCGGCCAGCACCCCCGCGACCTGATCGCGCTGGTGGAGAACCAGCTGGCGCTGGCGCTGCGGCAGGAAGGGCCGCTGCCCGAGCCCAGCCGCGGCCGGCTGTCGCGCCGCGTGCGTTCCTTCCCCGTCACGCCGCGCGTCACCCTCAAGCCCGACGAGCGCGCCCAGCGCTGGCTGCTCACCGTGTCGGCCAACGACCGCTCGGGCCTGCTCTACGCCATCGCCCGCGTGCTGGCGCGCTACCAGGTGAACCTGCAGCTCGCCAAGGTCACCACGCTGGGCGAGCGGGTGGAGGACAGCTTCCTCGTCGACGGCTCGGCGCTGCAGCAGAACAAGCTTCAGCTGCGCCTGGAGAGCGACCTGCTGGACGCGATCGCCTCATGACGGGCGGCCCGGCCCTGCGCGCGCTGGCGGGCCTCGCGCTGCTCGCACTGTGCCTCTACCTGGCCTTGCTGGCCTGGATCTATTTCCGGCAGGAATCCCTGCTCTTCCATCCGCAAGCCTTGCCCGCCGACCACCGCTTCCTGCCGGGAGAACCCGACGTGCGCGAGCGCCGCGTCGAGGTGCCCGGCGCCAGCCTGTCGGTGCTGGAACTGCGGTTGCCCCAACCCAAGGGCGTGGTGTTTTTCCTGCACGGCAACGCCGGCAACCTGGACAGCTGGTTCACCGACACGCGCTTTTACCGGGAAGCCGGCTACGACCTGGTGATGCCCGACTACCGCGGCTACGGCAAGAGCACCGGCAAGATCGAGAGCGAGGCGCAGCTGCGCGCCGACGTGAAAGCGGTGTGGGACACCGTGGCCGCCCGTTACCGGGGCAAGGCCGTCGTCGTCTACGGGCGTTCGATCGGCACCGGCCTGGCGGCGGGACTGGCGCGCGAAATCGGCCCTTCGCTCACGGTGCTGGTCTCGCCCTATTGCGACATGGCCTCCCTGGCGGGCGAGCATTTCCCCTGGTTGCCCACGTCGCTGCTGCTGCGCTACCCGCTGCGCACCTGCGACGACGCCGCGGCGCTGCGGACCCCGCTCCTGCTGGTCCACGGCGGCCGGGACACCGTCATCCCTCCCCGCCACAGCGAGCACATCCTGGAGCGGGCGCCGGGCGCCGAATTGCTGCGCATCCCGCAGGCGGGGCACAACGATGTGCATGAATTCCCCATTTATGTGCAGGCGATGAAGTCCGCCGTGGCGGGCTTGCCCGAATGGACGCCCTAGGGCCTGTTGAGAATTAAATTGCCCCTGCGCCGGCAGGCCAAGGCCCGCTGGGATAGGCGCGGGCCGCCGCCCGGGGGTGATCCCCGGGCAAGGGCTGCAACGACGCCCAGCGCGCCTTGGCCTGCCGGCCCGAAGGGTGAGCCCCG
>CBIHOD010000043.1:0-36634 GCA_966211815.1 uncultured Burkholderiales bacterium | reverse complement strand
GAGTGCTTCCGCCGAATTGACGGCCAACAACGGAGCGTGGCCGGGCCACAGATCCGGGTCCAGCTCCGTCATGCAGGGCAGCTTGTGCTCGGGGTGCTTCTGGAAGAACAGCTGCCCGGCAATGCCGGTGGGAGCCCGCACCAGCGACACAGGCCGCTGGCGCAGATGAGGCAGGATCCAATCGGCCACGCTTTCGTAGTACCGCACAAGGTCGATCTTGCGCAAGCCGGTGCTCGGATCGATGACCCGTTCGGCGTGGGTGATTTTCACGGTCCTCGCGGAAGTGGCTTTTGGTGCGGGTGCGGGTGCGGGTGCGGGTGCGCTGGCCTCTCCCAGCATCTCGCAAACTTTGACGACCATGAAGGCCGGATCGTGGCCGAAGAAGGAAGTGGTGCAACTTCCGTTGCCACTCACCGCTTTTTCGATCCATTTGCCGGGAACACCGTAACGGACGGTCTGCGTGCCGGTGACGGAGAACGCGGCGCCTTCGGTGGCGATCTGGGTCCAGGTCGTGGCGGGACTGGGCGAGGGCGCCGGTGCCGGTGCCGGTGCCGGGGCTGTGGCCACCACCAGCATCTCGCAAGACTTGACGACCATGAAGGCCGGGTCGCTGCCGAAGAAGGATGTGCTGCAGCTCCCATTGCCGCTCACCGTCTTTTCGATCCATTTGCCGGGAACACCGTAACGGACGGTCTGTGTGCCGGTGACGGAGAACGCGGCGCCTTCCGTGGCGATCTGGGTCCAGGTCGGGGCGGGCGCCGGCGCGGGCGCCGGTGCGGCGGTCTGCAATTCGCAATGCTTGACCACGCCGTACAACGGGTCCAGGCCGAAGAAGGCATTGGAACAGGCTCCGCTGCCGGTCACCGTCTTCTGAGCCCAGCTGCTGTTGGCACCGTAACGCACGGTCTGCGTGCCGGTGATGCTGAAGGTGTCGCCTTCATTCGCGAGCGGTGCCCAGCCAGTGGACCCATCCGAAGCCGCCAGGGCCTTGAACCGGATCGCGCCGTTCTCACCCAATATCACCTCACCTTGCGCGGCCGGCATCTGCGCCGTCAGGCCTTCGGCCGGGGCGGGCCCGTCATGGCCATTCCCACCCCCGCAGGCGGAGACCAAGGCGCACAGCACGGCCGAAGCCGCCGAGGGCCCCAGGCGGCGCGGTACGGCAGCGGTCAAAGGCGCAGCATGAAAACGCTGTCTGGCGAAGGGCGATGGTTTTTTCATAGTGCGGCACCAGCAGGCTTGGGGATGCGAATGTTACGGCCTCATCATGTAACCGTTTGTTGGCATTCGCAGGCGACAGTCTCAGGCTGTAACTGAGACGCGGCGTTCGCGTTTGCAACCATCCCTGCCATCACTGTTGATCGGCACAAAACAAATCAGATTGAGATAGTCCGCGCTTCGAAGTCGCACTCGGCACGTTTGAGCCACCACGGCCGGCGGAAAGAAACGCTTCTGTGGAAGAACCAAGGAAGCAAGCTGCGAACGCCGAGCCCTCCAGCCCAGGTCCGCATGGATGCGTATAGGGGTGATGCCCCGCCCAAGCAGGCCATGCGACAGGCGCCGGCAATGGCTGGGCTCGGAAATGTTCCGGCCTAAGGGAGTTGGAGGCGCTGTGCCGGGGTTCCCGACCCGCCACCAGTGGGCGGATTGTTCGGATGCTGGATCCTTTCCCATCGATGCCCGTCGAAACGCGCGAGGTCCTTGAATCCGATGGACCACAGCACGCCGTCCTTGGCTTCCAGGACGTGGCAGTCCTTCAACTCGGGCGTCAAATTCGTCTTGCGGGGAAGGATCTTGCGCGTCCTAGGGTCGTAATTGAACAAACCCAGGTTGGAAGCCAGATAAAAAACGTCGTTGAAGATTTCGATGCCGGTGAATCGTTGGTTGTCTTCAATCGCCGAAAGGTTCTTGAACCCGTCGCGGTGGTTGCCCTTGAGAAGGGTGCCATTGGCCCCGACGATGTAAATCTCTTCGGGGGAAATAATCTTGATTTTGAAAAGGTCTTCATCCAGGCCGCTGGCGACTTTCTTCCAGTCCTGGCCGTCGTAGTAAAAGATGACGCCGTCGTAGCCGACGGTGTAAATCGATTCTTCATTCAGGCCAGCGATGTCCATCAGCGCGGTGAGTTTGCGGGAGCGCAATTCCTCCATGTCTTTGGCCTCGGGAACCAAAATGCCGTGGTCCATGTGCACCCACCGTCCCTCGTCGGTGCGGCGATAAACCTGGTGCTTGTCACCGCAGGCATACAGATGGGTGCCTATCTCGCGGATACGATTCACATACCCATAGTACTTGGACCACTCTTCATGGAATCCGGCGTCAGGTATGTGTTCGTGGATGACCGGGTCTTCCCCCGCCGCCGCGATTTCGACATGCCCTTGCTCGGACAGCGCGACATAGGCACGTTTCCCGAAAGGCGTGTTCTTCCACACGCATAGGCTGACCACATGCCAGTCCAGGTCGTGGATCCCCCATTTCTCGTCGCCATCAGCCGTGTCGTCGAAGAAGCGCAAGACCGAATAGTCGATCGACCTGGGGTCGATGTTGTCCGGATATTCCAGGAGATGGATGTAGTCGGCATCGACCACCATGCCTTCGACCATGGTGACCGGAATTGGATCTTGGTCCAGGGCGCTCATTGCTGAATGCTTGCTTGCCTTCCGCTTTTGCGAATGCACCCCTGCCGCTGTCATGGGTCTCGCCGCCGCCGAAATCGGTGAACCCGCCCGGCCACCCGTACCTGTCATGTGAATGCCCGACGGCATTTGCTGCATGTTCGGCAGGTGGGGTTTGAGCCTCTTGGAGCCGTCATCGTCGTTGTCGTGCCGGCTCGTAGATTCCGATTTCAACGCATCACGATGGAAGAGCTTCGAGCCCCCTCCAGGGGCCCACGCGCAACAAACTGAATGTGTCCAGTTTCCCGCTCGCATTGAAGACGGCCATCACGCTCCAAGTCTGACCCGCCGTACCCTGGATGCCGAAGCAGACCATCGGGGGCATGTTCATGACTTCTTCAGGTTTTTCAGACAGCAGCGCCACCACATCCTTTGCGGTGGCTGTATTGGCGTCCATGCCTGTTGGCCAGGCGCCATCCCAAGCGTTGGCTTTCAAGGTGAAACCTTGAAGACCCCATGTGCATTCTTCCGATGGAGCGTCCGGATTAAGACATTGCAGCATCAGGCTCAAGCCCTGCCGCCCTGTAGCAATGTGGTAGGGCTGTCCATTGTTTTTCTGGCGCAGTCGGTTGGGTGTCAAGTCGGCGGTTTGAGTAAATTTGGCCAACAGTTCTAAACGGCTGAAGGCACCCAAATGATCGAGTAAAGGCTTTGGCAAAGAAGTCAAACTTGAGTGCATAACAGACCCTTAATAAGGGTTAACGAAATTGGCCAGGAAGTATGGTTTTGGAAATTATTTTATTTGCAGAAATTCACCAATTTTTGCGAATTAATAGCCGAGGTTATGTATTTCCAAGTGTAGGCAGGATATTAAATCGCCGATGAATTGTCGGGGTTGTCAATGCGGGTCCAAGAATTTCCATCGTAAACAAGTATCCATCTTTCGCAAACCACAAGCAGCTGATCGTTATAAGCATCTAGTGCGACGCATGAGAATTCTTTATTCTGATTCGTTTTAACTTTGTGCGCAACGTTGCCAATTAATTTATACAGCCCTCGGGATCCGCCAATATATATTTCTCCCCTGTATTCTGTAATACAATCGAACCATTCATTTGCGACGGTTTCTATTGTTTTGAAGCCTTTTGAATTTCCTTTGAGGACTACGCCCCCTCTGCCAACTGCAAAAATGTTTTCTTCGTCAGCTGCGAAAAGTCGAAAAATCCAAGCATTTGTATCGGAGCTAATACGATTCCAAAAATTCTGGCTTCTAAAGAAAATTTTTCCGTCTTTTCCGGCGGTATAAAGATTTCCTCCAATTCCACAGATGCTGTTTAGATGCGTTTGATTGGCGATATGCATGGAAAGCGCGTCAGTTCTAGATAATCCCTCGCTCTCATAATCCATTACGCTTTTTGTGTTCAAGCCCTCATTGAATTGAACCCACCCGCTTATTGTTCTTTTAAAGACATTTCCACCAGAACCGACAGCATATAAAACATTATCAATAGAGGCAATTTGATGCATCACACCCGGCGAGGTGGATGGAAGGGTCTCTTCTTTAGGGCCTTCGGCACCTTTTTCATACAACCCCACTACCGAACAATCTCTGGCTAAAACACATGACGCCCTAATAGGCTCTAATTTATTTTCTCTACGCATGCAAACCGAAGAAACTTCCATTTTTCGATCTTGGAAAAAAAACTCTCCAAATCTGCATGCAGAAATTCGAGCGTGAAAATATTCACCGTCGGGTAATGCATCAAGTCGAGATGATAGAAAAAACGTGTCTCTTTCAACTATGCAGCCGCTTAAAAATTTTGCTGAGTTTTGGTTCATATTAGAATCCAATGTTTCCACTCTTTTGTCTGGAAATTTCTTTTGTTGCTTCTAGAAATTTGTCAGCAGTGAGTCCGCTATTCCCGTAAGGGTCTGCTCTAAGGACAGTTTCATCATGGAACCCTAGCTTTCTATGATGGTCCGTTAAAGCATCTAGAATTTTTTTCTCATCGCATCCGGTAACTGAAGAAACGGATTTTGCAGCGAGTTCTTCGGCTGTTTTTAAATTGGTGGTATACATCGGTTTTGCATTTTGACCCAATGCGGCTTCTGCTGGGTCATGTACCGCATGAACAAGTGCATGCTCTTTTTCACTTAGGCATATGCAAAGCCCTCTACCTTCATCCATCTTGTCATAGTAATATCCGCCTTTCCAAACTTTGCCTATCAAGGGCAAATTTTGACGCGCATCATTAAGGGCAAGATCTATGGGGGCAACATTTGTCCAAACTCCTCGGTCCCCTGGCGATCTCCAATCTCTATCAGGCACAATATGATGTGCTTTCCCTCCTTTGCATTCTTTTCCTTTTTCACTGTATTGAAAAGTTTTGCATTTTTTTTCATTGTTGTCTTGATTATCCCTAAAGATTTGAGTTAATGTATTCGCAGCTGAAGCTAATTTCGCTGCTAATACTGCATTTGCCAAATCCCTCGGACTAGGCCCCCGTCCCGGATAATCAGGATCCATCCCCCCACCAGCCACGCCAGCCCTGCTTTGCATGGCACCGGCGCCGGTGATCACCGCGCCTTCCGCCATGCCGCCCTGAACCGCCGGCCCGATCAATATGCCTGCCATCGTCGTTCCCTCTTAGGACGCGTGGTTGTGGCTCATCAGGTCCAGGTGCCGCGGGACGTTGTAGCCTTCCACGAACACGTTGGGCGACCATTTGACGAAGTACGCCTTGCCTTTGATGACGCTGGTGACGAAGCCTTTCTTGTATGCCGTGGTGGCCGGCTCGTCCCCGGTGCTGGTGCCGATGCGGCTCTTGTCCCTGAGTGCGCAGGGTTCCCCGTACATGAACACCGAGGTCGACCCGTTTTCCAGGTGTTTGATGAATGCGGTGTTGGGGTAGGGCAGGGGGATGCCGATCTTCGGCGGCTTGATGGGGCTAAAGCAGACATCCGGGAATGCGCAGGCGCTTTTGCCCTGGCCGGAAGCCCGGCCCGCGATGGACATGTCGTTGGCGTAGATCTTGAACATGGGCGGAAGTCCGTCAAAAGAATGAATGTCAAAGCCGGTAGGGGCCGAAGCCCAGCAGCAGCGCGCTGCGTTCGCCTTCTTCGCTGGCGGTCAAGCTCAGCGACACATTGCTTGGCGCGTGGCCTTTGTGCGAGGCCGCATAGGCCCACGCCAGAGTGAGTGGGCCCGCAGCAGCACCCGTTTCGCCCAGGCTATCGGCCAGGCACCACAGCGGCGCCGCGGAGACCTCGGCGCGGGCGCTGCCAATGGCCATTTCTTTCGCGCTGTAATGGGTGGTGATCTGGCTGCAGATGCGCAAGCCCACTTGCGACGCATCGGACCCGATCGGCAGGAGGGCTCCTGCGATCGCTTCGGTCAGTCCTTTCGCTGCATTGGGTTGCGGTGCGCTGCTGCCGCGCAGGGCCATTTCACGCGTCACGCTGTAGCCCATGCAATACAGCGCGGGGGATACCTGCGCGGAGCCAGCGGGGGGCAAGGAGGACGCAGCGACGGCCTCAGGCACGTTGCTGTACAGCGGCCTCAACGCGTCGACTTGGGCAGGCCGCCCCAGCAGCAAGGCGCACGCGCCTTCGCCCGCGATGTAGCCGTCCGGGTTGTCGGAGGCGAACAGTCGGCCCCGGGCATGCAGGCTGTCGAGGCTCTGGAAATCGACCAGCGAATCCACGCCGGCGATGAGCACCAGCGGATGCTCCTGCAGCAGCTCGAACGACTGGTGCATCGCCATGCCGATGCTCGCTTGCCCATAGGCAAAGACGGCCGACTCGCGCGCGAAGCTGCAACGCAGCCGCTGGGACAGGCCTTGCACCAGTTGATGGTCCAGGTTCGCCGGGCGGCCTGGGCGGGTCAGTTCCGACACGCATAGCAGCAATGGCACCCTGGAAGGCTGGAACCCCTGCAACCCCCGCGCGCAATCCATCAAGGCCAGGCTCAAAAGCTCGACCTGGCGGTGGACGGGATGGGTTTCCGGGGCGTAGCCCGAAGGCATGAAGGTATACGGCGACGGTCCCCAGGGGGCGCTGGGGCTTTTCTCGTCTCGCCAGGGCAACTCGACCCGTCCAGCGGGCACCGGTTCACCTTTGCCGTCGAGAAAACTGGTCTCACCGAAATTGTTCAACCGCGCATGCAGCGCGGCGAATGTCGACGGAGCGTTCAAGGCCACGGATGTCACGGCCCCGGTCCGCAAAATGGCGGCAGGCTGGGTCATGGCAATCCCCGGTGCGCCGGCCCGCGTTGGCTGGACGGCAGTTCGCCGGTCAGCACTTCCAATGGGATGCGCACCATGATCCCCTTCGGCCGTTCACCGACCTCAATGCGGTGGTACCGGTAGGGGTCGTTGGCCATGTCTTGAACCAAGCGCCACACCACGCTGAAGCGTCCCTCGTCGGGTTCGAAGAGCAACGTGTCCACCTTGGGTGTCACAGGTTCGCTGCCCTCTTTGCCGTGCAAGACGACGCGCAATCCCAACTCAGGCAGGTTGAAGTCCAGCATGCCTTCGGGCGTGTGCGAAGGCGGTGTGAGGTTCATCAAGCGCACCGGCTCGCGGCCCTGCAGCCGTCCAAGCTGCTGATCCGCAGGCGCTGCCTGGAAATAACGGGCGTCGAAATCGTCCGGCAAGAAAGGGAAGCGGTCCTTCTTCCAGGCTGAGTCATAGGTTCCCGCATAGGAAGCTCGCGGTTGCCAATGCCGGCCTATGGGCCCAAAGGACATCGGCGCATAGGGGCCCTTCGTACGCTGGATAGGGGCGTCGACGGCTTCGGTTTGCGGGCCCGGCGTCTCATCGGACCACCTGCCCGAGGGGTGGAAACCCCGGCCCACGGGGTTGGCTTCGAAGCCCACTGCTTCGTCTTGCGGATTCTCGCCGGCGATGGTTCCTCCGAAAGCTAGGTCGTAACTGATGGACTGCCGCAAAAAGGGTTGAGGCTCGCTCAGGCCCGTCCCGGCAAAGCCGGCGCGCCAATACCGGCTTCCCGTGACCACGAAGCTCTTTTTCATCTCGCCCACCGACAGGCCCACCAGGACCCTATCAGTGGGGCGGCCTGCCGGCGCATAAGCGCTACCGACCAGCAGCACATCGACCCTGGGTTTGGAAAGGCAAAGGTCGCATTCATAGACGGGTGACGACAACCCCGGCTCTGCGGTGGCGGTGTCCGCGTAATGCAGTGGCTGTTGCCGGTCGTCGAGCTCGACCGGTCCTCCGCTCGCTTTGGGCAGCCTGTAGGTCGCCTTCACCGCCAATAAGAGGCATTCCCGCCCCTGTTGATCGTGGCTGGTGGTGACCTCCGCCGCAAAAGGCGTGTGATTGACCAAGTTCATGGTGGGGCCTGGGTCAATTCAAGGAAACCGAGCTTCCTTTGATGCGGTTCTGGCCGGACGAACGGGACAGCACGTAAGTACCCCGGATCTCCACATTGCCTTTGTCATCCAGGGTGATCGAAGCCCTCCCGCACTGCAGCGTGATGCTGCGCTTGGCGGTCAGCACCAGGTTTTCATCGTCTACCGTGACCGATAACGGATGGGCCGTAGACAGCTTGGCGGCTGTGCCGTCCGAGTCGGCCGGGCTGACCGTCTTGACGATGCCGATGACCAATGGCTTTTCGCTGTCGCCTTGTTCGAACTGCAACGCCACGCTTTCGCCGATGTGGTGTGCCTGCAAATGGACGATGGTGCGTGCCGCAACGGCGGACTGACCTTCGAAAGCCACCAGTGGCCGCGCTTCGTTCTCGAATCCCGTGAGTGTGCCTATCACCACGCCGGAATAGGGAACCGTCCGACTTTCGGCTTTCTTTTGAGCGAGCTTCGCGGTTGTTTTCTTGACGGTATTCACATTGAATCTTTCGGCTGCTGACGATGATCTTCGGGGCTTGCATCCATGGCGATGAAGCGCTGCCATTGCAGGTGGACGTGGGCACAAGTGGGAAACCGGCGGGTCCCGGGATTCAAGAGCATCAGGCGCAGGGCCGCTGCATCGCGCGGCCCTTGAGGGGCGGTCACCAGCGCCTGCCGCAACGGCTCCGCCGTGGCTTGTTTACCCATCAGATGCGGAACGTCGGGCGGGTAGGCTTGGCCGTTGGCGTGCCACCATTCGAGCAGCTTTCGCCGAGCGGCCAGGCTTTTGTTCTCTTGCCGTGACGGCTCGCCCTCGGCTCTCAGGATGCTTTCGGCGCTAACGCCGGTGATCTGATGGAAGGCTTGAAGAACCGTTGAGGCCAAGGCGGGCTGCTGCAGCTTGTCGAGCAGCAAGGGAACATGGCCGGGATACCCGCCCCAACCGATGCAGCGCGCCGCCAAAAGAGATCTGGCGTTCGAGTCCAAGGCTTCGACGAATCTGGCCAACTCGCCGCTTGTCACGCTCAGGCTCAGCAGCCGTGCCGCATCGGGGGCGTGGAGGGTGTTGCCGTGTGCGGTGGCGTGCAGCAATGGAAGGTGGCGCTCGGGCGACCCCAACAAAAGCGCGCAGCGCGCGGCGGCGTAGCGGATGGACGAATCCTCCGGCAGGCGGGGGTCGTCGATGATCTGCCGCACCCATCCCAATAAATCGGTTCGCCCGCAGTCCTGCACCGCCGTCAGGACGGCTTCAATATTGTCGACCCTGCTTTTGAGCAACAAGTCGTGCAAGCCATCGCCCGGGAGCCCGTGGACGTGCAGATTCTTCAATGCGGCGATGTGCAGCGGCGACGCGCCGTCCTGGCTGCACTTTTCGACGACATCGGCCGCGAATCGGGGTGACCACGCGAGGTAAGACTCGACAACCTCGACCCACCGGGGATCGCTGGCGAATTTGGACAATCCTTTCCAGCCTTGGATCGCCGCTGTGAACGCCACGTGGGTGAAACAGTCGGCGCTGGCGTCTGCGGCCGCACGCGAAAGCGCTTTATCGACGGCTTGCTCAATCGCGTGCGCGGCCATTTCCTGGCCTTCGAGCAACCCGTCCAAATTCGCATCGATCAGCTTGTCGAGTTCCGCCAGCCACTGGAAAGTCGTGCTGTCGTCCGCGCAGGCAGCCTGGCGCTGCCACCACTTGGTGGACACCTCTTCCGCATGCAGTTTCTGGATGGCGGCAAGTGTCATGGCCGCCTCGCGCACACGGACGGCGGCTTCATGGCGCGGAAGGGGCTGAGGTGGCCGACAAGCACTTGCATCCCCGGATCAGTTCTCGTGGATCTTCGAACCCTTCAAGGTCATGGTGCTGCTCGCGACGGCAGAGATTTCACCTGACCCGGAAATCGAGATGTCTTTGCCATTGATGGAAATCGTCCCGTCCTTCTTCATCACAAGGCTGGCATCGCCGACCGTGATGGACAACTGATCCGCGGCGGTGATGGTGTAGTTTTTGCCCACCGTCGTTGTCTTGTTCTCTCCGACCTGGGCGGTTTGATTCGACCCCACGGTCGTGCTCTGATTCATCCCCACATTGGTCATCATGACCATGCCGACATTGAGGTTGTAAGCCGCGCCGATGTTGCTCATGCGGGCCACGCCGATGTTCTCCATGTTGCCCACGCCGATGTTGGACATGCTCATCACGCCGATGGACTCGGTCTTGATGGTGCCGACGCTGATGGTCCAGTTGCTGCCGATGGAGTCGGTCTCGTTGACGCCGATGGTCTTGGTACGGTTCACGCCGATGGTGACGGTCTCGTTGACGCCGACGTCCTCGTCGCGGTTCACGCCGATGGAGATGCGCTCGTTCACGTCCACCCGCTCGGTGCGGTTGTTGTGCACGGTGATGGTCTCGTCGTGCATCACCGTCTCGGTGCGGTCGTGGCCGATGACGCTGGTCTCGTCGTGGTCGACGTTCTTGCGCCGGTCGTTGCCGACCCACTTGTCCTCGTCGTGCTCGACTTCGGTGAGCTGGTCCTTCTGGGCGTGGAACCACAGCTGCTCGGCACCCATCTTGTCCTCGAAGCGGATGACGTTGGTGTCGCCCGCGCCGTTCTTCAGGCCGTCGCCGGGCGCGCCGCCCTTGCTCGACCGCGTCTTCCAGCCCGACTGCGTGGCGTTGCCCGGCAAGTCCCAGGGCGGCATGTTGTCGGCGTTGTAGACCACGCCGGTGAGGATGGGGTAGTCCGGGTCGCCGTTGAGGTGGTCGATGATCACCTCCATGCCGATGCGCGGGATGAAGATCGCGCCGAAGTTGGAGCCGGCCCAGCTGGAGGACACCCGCACCCAGCAGCTGGAGTTCTCGTCCATGCTGCCGATGCGGTCCCAGTGGAACTGCACCTTCACCCGGCCGTACTTGTCCGTCCAGATCTCCTCGCCCGGCGGGCCGACGACCACCGCCGTCTGCGGCCCCTGCGTGCGCGGCTTCGGGGTGACGCGCGGCGGCCGGAACACCCGGCTCGTGGGCTGCGCCTGCAGCGTCAGCCGCTGGATCGAGCCCTTGCCGCCGCTGCCTTCGCTGACCTCGGGGTTCTCCTGGAAGAGGTAGTGCACCGCCACCAGCAGGTATTGCTGGTTCTGGTCCTCGCGCGGGTAGTTGGTGAGCGTGGTGGTGTACCCCGGCGCCAGGCAGCGGTGGTTGCTCACGCCCTGCATGCGCGCGCGCGGGCTGAGCTGCTCTTCCATGCGCACCCGCGCATAGGTCTCGCCGTCGCCGAACTCGGTGAACCCGCCCGGCCATTCGTAGTTCTCGTACTTGTCGTGCGAATGCCCCGGCGGCATCTGCCGCATGTTCGACAGGTCGGCCTTGGGCTTCTTGAAGTCGTAGTCGTCGTTGTAGTGCCGGCCGGGCTGGATGTCCTCGCCCAGCTCCCAGCTGTAGATCGATTCCTTCTCGTACACCGCCGCCTTCTCGGGCGGGTAGTAGGGGATGCTCGCGCCGCCGGGCAGCGGGCTGTGCGAGCCCACGATGTCGTCGGCGAACACCAGCGTGTGCTGCCCCGCGCTGTGGGTGAAGTAGTAGTAGATGCCCTCGTGCTCGCACAGCCGCGAGATGAAGTTGTGGTCGCTCTCGTGGTACTGCACGCAGTAATCCCAGCTGCGGTAGGCGCGCGTGAGCTTCTTCTCGAACGGGTAGCCGTAGGTGCCCAGCACCTCGTCGATGATGTCCGGCACCGTCTTGAACTGGAAGATCTTGAAGTCCGTCCTGCGCGTGGCCAGCCAGAACCACGGCCTCATCAACAGCTTGTAGCGGAACTTGGAGTAGTCCTGCCCCTGCATGCCGAAGCGCGTCACGATGCCGTCGATGTAGCGCTTGCCGCCGCCGTCGGTCTCCACCTCCACCGTGGCCGTCTTGCCCAGCAGCGCCTTCGGGTCGATGGCCTTGCTGTCGGACACCAGGTCCACCTCCAGCGCGAACAGCGTGCTCAGCGCTTCCGTCCCGCTCAGCTGCCTGAGCCTGAGTTGGTCTCCCACGGGGGTGTTGATGTTGACGCGGCGGTTGCTCATGGTGGTGGGCAGCGGGTAGGTTGACGGACTGGCGGTTTCGGTTCAGTGGCGCCCATCGGCTGCGGCGCGGGCCCGCATCAGGCGGGGCCTTGGCGTCAAACGCGGGGCTTTAAAAAAAAACCGAGCCGTATCGTTCAATACGGCTCGGCTGCACACCTGAGTGTGGTCGGGTGCGCTTGGAGGCCCGTCGATCAGGCTTCCTTGTTTTCCTTGATGTTGTAGCCCATCTGGCTTTCGGCGCCCTTGCCACCCTGCGCGGTCTGTTCCCAGTACTGGGTCTTGATCTTGGCGGCCTGGAAGGAATAGTTCACCACCGTGGTTTCGCCGCTGCTGGTGCCGCTGACGGTCACGCTGGTCACCAGGACGTCGGTCAGGGTGATCTTGCCGTACTCGATCTGGGTGCCGCCGGCCTTGCACAGCGAGAGTTCGACGGAACCCAAGTGCTTGCCGGTGGCGCAGTGCTTCAGCACGGCCGGGTAGCACTTGTCGATCGCGGCGACGATGTTCAGGTCCTGGAAGGCGACCCGGCCAACGCCCGCGCCACCGCCGGAGGACATGCTGTGAGGCTGAATCGCGCCCCAGGTAAACGAATCGACGTCGGTCCAGCCGACGTGCGCGGAGTCCTTGGACTCGCCGCTGGCTCCTTCAACTTTCAAGTACATGGCGGTTGCCATCTTTTTCTCCTTGTGTGAATAGTGTTTGGTGTTTGCTCGAATCCATCCCTGATGGGGAGCGCGGCTCTCGGATCCCGCCGACATGATCGACCTGGAAAAAGCTGCGGGCGGATCATAAAGGGAGGAATTTGGAAAAACGGTTAAACGACGCCCTTGGATCGGGGAGTGCTAGGGAAACAAATGAAACAGCATGTATTCCCACCTCGAGTGAGGGGGCGGCTCACCGCGTTTCAGCCGGGGTGCGGCGTTAGACTGCACGGCTTTTGCGCGAGCGGGCAAGGCGTCCCCGCGGGCCGGCCGCCAGGCCTTTCGATTCGCGAAGTCGTCGGCGTTGGACCCATGGTGGGTGTTTCAAGTGTGAAGGCATGGACATGGAATTGAGCGGCTCTGCGAACTGTCTCGGCCCTGGCGTGCAGGTGGGCGAGTACCGCCTGCAAGGGGTGGTGGGCGAGGGCGGGTTCGGCATCGTCTACAGCGCCCGCGACCTGAGCCTGGACCGTGTCGTGGCGGTCAAGGAATACATGCCGTCCACGCTGGCGGGACGGATGCAGTCCAACCGCATCCATGTCCGCGCCCAGCACAAGGGCGCCTTCGACGCCGGCCTGCGCAGCTTCATCAACGAAGCGCGCCTGCTGGCCAAGTTCTCGCACCCGGCCCTGGTGCACGTCTACCGCTTCTTCGAGGAGAACGGCACCGCCTACATGGTGATGCGCTACTACGAAGGCCAGACGTTCCGCGCCTTCCTCGCCGAGCACCAGGCCAGCATGAACGAACGCTGGCTGTCCGCCATGCTGTGCCCCATCCTCGACGTGCTGGAAATGCTGCACGCGGCCGACTGTTTCCACCGCGACATCGCGCCGGACAACATCTTCCTGCAGGAATCCGGCATGCCGGTGCTGCTCGATTTCGGCGCTGCGCGCCGCATCATCGGCGACATGACCCAGGCCTTGACGATGGTGCTCAAGCCGGGCTTCGCGCCGATCGAGCAGTACGCGGACGACGGCGCCATGCCCCAGGGCGCCTGGACGGACGTCTACCAGCTCGGGGCCATGCTCTATTTGTCCATTACGGGCAAGGTGCCGCCGACCTCGGTGGCGCGCATGATCAGCGACCCGATCCAGCCGCTGACGCCGGAGGCCTTCCCGACCTACAGCCCGCAGTTCCTGCACGGCGTGCACCGCGCGCTGGCCGTCAAGCCGCAGGACCGGCCGCAATCGATCGCCGAACTCAGGAGCCTGCTGGGCATCCGCGGCCAGACGGCGCCGGCGTTCTCACCCTGGGCCATGTCCGGGCCAGCGCCGCTGGATGAATCGCACGCCGGTGCCGGCGACCATGAGGCGGGTTTTTCCGCGACCACCCCCGGCGCCATGCCGTTCGAACCCCCGGCACCGCCCGCCCGGCCGCAGCCGGTGCAGGCCATCCCGCCGAGCCAGCGCATCGAGCGCGTCCAGGAAGACCTGCTTTCGCTTTTCAACCAGGGAGCCAGGGCTGCGGAAGCGGCTGCGGCGCCGCAATCGGCCGGCGCCGAAGCGCACTCGGCCAGCCGGGGCCCGGTGGAGCCCGCCGACACCGCGCGGCGGACGCAGGCGCCCGTCGCTGCGCCTGCCGCCACTGGCCCGGTGGCCGCCCCCGGGGAGATCCTGGCGGCCCCGATGACCACCATCCCGCTGCGCACATCGGCGCCCTTCCCGGATCATTCGGAAGCCGACGGGGACAGCCTGTCGCACGCCGACGAGGAATGGGCGCCGACGACGCAAAACGTCCCCCTCTCGCCCGCGCCGCCGCGGCCGCGCGCCCAGGCCGCCAAGCGTGGGGTCGACACCTGGAAATGGGTGGCCGTGGCCTGCGCCGCGGTCCTGGTCGTGGGAAGCCTGGTGTGGTGGATGCTGCCCGGCGGCGGGAAGGCCGAAACCCAGCTGGCCCAGTCCCCCGAAGCGGACCGTTGGCTGGCGGCGAAGCAAGCGGCGACCATCCCGGCGCTGGAGGCCTATCTGACCGAATTCCCCGGGGGCGAGCACGAACAGGAAGCGCGATCCTTGCTGGCTTCCTTGGTCCAGGCCCACGCGCGCCCTCCTGAGGCGGTGGCCTCCGCACCGGCGTCCGTGCCGGTCGTCCCCGGCGCCAGCGGTGGCGTCGTCCCGCCCGCGCCGCCGACGACGGTGGTCATCGCGCCCACGCAACCGGCACCGACACCTGCGCCGCCGCCTGCGCCCATCCCGGCGCCTGCGCCCATCCCGGCGCCTGCGCCCCAACCACAGGCCGCCCCGCAGCCCCCCCATGCGCCGGGCACGGTGCCGCTGATCAGGCAGCCGACAGCCGCCGGCCCGGTGTCGGAACGCCCGGTTTCCCCGGACAACAACCGCCCCGAAGCGACCGCCCCGCGGCCTGAAGCCAGCCCCACCCGGCCGACGGCCCAGGCCGAGACGGGCAAGGTGGTGTTCCGCGTGATGCCCTGGGGCAACGTGCGCGTGAACCGCTCGCCCGTGGGCACCACGCCGCCCCTGACCCAGCTCGAATTGCCCGAGGGCCAGCACCAGATCGAGATCTCCAACCCGGCGGCGCCTTCGGTCACGAGGGTCGTCCAGGTGAAGAAGGGCGAGCCCGTGGTGATCAACCACAAGTTCGAGTGAAGGGCATGGCATGAGGCTGCGCAAGTCGCTCATGGCCCTCGGCCTGCTGTGCCCGTTGTGGTGGGGCGCGCAGGCGCAGGCCTCCGCCGCCAGCGATTGCCTGGACAGCGCCCCCGCCGCCGCCGATGGCGCCGCGGCGCCGGGGCGCCAATTGCTCGGCCAAGGCATCGCCCTGTTCGACGCCAAGAACTTGAAGATGGCCGAGCGCGCGCTGCAGTCGGCGCTTTTCTCCGGGTTGCCCGACCGGCAGGAGCGCGCGTCGGCGCACAAGTACCTGGCTTTCGTCTACTGCAGCAATTCGGAATGGGCGCGCTGCGAGTCGGAGTTCGACGCCGCTTTCTCGGCGCGGCCATCGTTCTCGCTGGAGGCCTACGAGACCCAGAACACGCCCTGGCGCGACGCCTACCTGCGCGCGCAGAACCGCTGGGCGTCGCGCTGCGGCCGGCCCGGGCTGCCGGGCGCGGCGGCGGCCCCCACGGCGGGGTTCCCGTTGAACAGCGCGGTGATCGTGTCGGTGACGCCCCTGGCCCTGGCAGCGCCGACCGGCGCCATGCGCCCGGCGCTGCCGTCGGCGTTGGGCGAGCCTTCGCAGCGCTCCGACACCAATGTGCGCCTCAGGGTGTCGCCCTGGGCGGTCGTCCACGTCGATGGCAAGCGCGTGGGCGTGACCCCGCCCATGACGCAGCTGTCGCTCCCGGCGGGTTCCCGCACCATCGAGTTGTCGAACCCGGGTTTCGAAACAGTGAAGCGGGTGATCCAGGTGGTCAACGGCAAGACCGCCACGATCGCCCATGACTTTGATGCAAGGTAGAAATTGATGCGAACAGTCGTGCGGTACTTGGGATGGGCCTTGGCGGCCTCGTTGCTGGCGGCCTGCCAGACCACGCCGGATGCGCCGGGCGGCGTGCAGCCGGCGGCGCCCGCCGTCCCCCTGCCGCCGCCACCGCCGGCGGAACCGGTCAAGCCGCTGGATCCCACCGCCCAGAAAGAGCAGGCCCTGGGCGAGGCCCTCGCCTTGTACGCCGATGGGCGCTACGACGACGCCGTCGTCTGGCTCACGCCCCTCATCGGCGCGCCGGAATTGCCATTGAGCTCCCAGGTCAAGGTGCTGAAGTTCATGGCCTTCAGCCATTGCGCGATGGGCCGCCTGCGGCCGTGCCGCCAGCATTTCGACATGGCCCTGGAACTGGACCCGACTTTCCAGTTGACCGAAGCCGAGAAGGGCCATCCCGTCTGGGGACGGGAATTCAGCAACGCCCGCGTCGCGGCGCGCAACAAGCGCCCCCCCGCCAAGAAGGGGCCATGATGTCTTCGGCGCGCGGCGAACCGGGCCGCGCGCTTGGAATTTGAACCGGCAATGCCCATGGAAAAAATTGAACTCAGGGTCGAGACAGTGGGGGGCGCGGGCGTGGACCGGCAGTGGTCGGCCGTGTTCGGCGTGGCCGGCGGCACGGTGGGCCGCGGCGGGCAGAACAAACTGGTGCTGCCCGACGTCGACGCCAGCGTGGCGCGGGTGCACGCCATGGTGAGGCTGGAGTCCGACGCCGCCTACATCGCCAACCTGTGCGAGCGCAGGTCCATCCATGTGGCGGGCAGGGAACTGCTGTCCGGCCAGGAAACCCAGTTGCGCCTGGACGACGAGGTCCGGATCGGGCCCTACAGCCTGCGCGCGGTCGCGCCCGGCGCATCGGCCAACGTCTCCGGCGTCAGGGCCTCCCCCGCGCCCGCCTCCCTGCCGCCGCCCGCGGCCGGGTTCCGTGCCGCCGATGCGGCGCCGCAGGTCACCGCGGCCAACCCCTGGGCCGACGCCGCGGCTTTTCCGAAAACGGAGAATTTCAGCGTCCTGCCGACGGACGACGCCTTGGCCGCGATGGCCACGTCGGCCTTGCCCTCCGGCCAGGCGGCCGGCCCGGGTGGTGCCACCGCTTCATTCGGCGCCTTGCTCGGCGACCCCGCCGCGCAGGCGCATGACCCCGCCAATCCTTTCGCGATGCTGGGCAGGGTGGAGGCAGGTGCGCCGCCGGCCGCCTTTGTCCAGCCGGCGGCGGCAGCCCCGGCGGCCTGGTCGCCGCCCGTCGCGCCCGAAGCGGCTTCAAGCCCGGCCGCCGCGCCGCCGGTGACCGCCTCGCTCGCGGGCTTCGACCTCCCGGTGGCGGCTCCCTTGCCCTCCGCGGCAGCGCCTTCGCCCTCCGCCTTGCCGAACGTGTTCGACGGCGCGATGCCCAAGCCCCAGCCCGCCGCGCCGGCGGTGAGCCGGCCGCTGATCATCCCGGCGGACTTCGACCCGTTCGCGCGCGACCCGAAGAAGGAGACGGAAAGCCACGACCCCTGGGCGGGTGGCCTGCCCGAGCAAAGCCTGGCCGCCGTGGCCAACATCCCGGGCGACGACCTGCTGCGCTCGTTGCCGCTGAAAGGCCGCTTCGATCATTCGATGGACAACCCCGCGCACAGCGGTCTGCCCAAGGCGCTCGACCCCAAGACCGAAATCGACCCGATGCGCCTTTTCGAAAGCTCGGAGGTGTCGGCCACGCTGACCAACGCGGGCGGCGCGGAAGCGGCCCGCGGCCAGGAACTGGCGCAGGTGTTCAGCCTGCCCCGGGGCGCCGCCGCGCCCGGCGATGCGGTGATGCCCGGCCCCGCGGCCGCGAAGCCGCCGAACGCCCCCGCCCAGCCGGTGCAGGCGCCTGAAGTGCAGAACCTCGGCCTGCAGGCCACCCAGGGGCTGGACCTGGACATGTTCGGCGACGGCGGCGTCCTCGACGGTCGGCCCGCCCCGGTCTCGGCCGGGCCTTCGCCAGGCGCGCAGCCCTCGGCTTCGAAACCTGCCACGCAGCCACCCGTCCCGGCGGCGTGGGCGTCAGCCCCTCAGTCCCCGGCCTTCGCACCCGCGGCGGCGCCGACCGGCACGCTGCCGGCGGCCGCGTCCCCTTCACGGGCCGGGCCCCTGGATCCCATCGACCTGAACCTCGGCGATCCGCGGCAGGCCGCCTCTTCCCGCGCGGCCGCCCCGGCCCCCATGCCCGCCCCGGCGCCTGCCGCGGCCCCCGGCCAGGGCGGTGCCGAGGCGCAGGCCTTGATCAACGCCTTCCTCGAAGGCGCGGGGCTGGCCCCGGGCCGGGTGGACGCGGTCATGACGCCCGAGTTCATGCGCAATTTCGGGGAGGCTTTCCGTGTCGCCGTCCAAGGCACGATCGACCTGCTGGCCGCCCGCTCCGAGATCAAGCGCGAGTTCCGGGCGGACGTGACCGTCATCGCGCCGCGGGCCAACAACCCGCTGAAGTTCCTGCCGAACGCCGACGGCGTCATCATGCAGATGGTGGGCCAGAACTTCCCGGGCTTCATGAAACCGGTGCCGTCCATGAAAGAGGCCTACTTCGACCTCCAGGTGCACCAGCTGGCGCTGATGGCCGGCATCCGCGCGGCGTATTCCGAGGCGTTGACGCGCTTCGACCCGGCCGAGCTGGAAAAGCGCTGCGAAGCCTCCGGCGGCCTGCTCAGCAAGATCTCGTCGACGGCGAAGAAGGCCGCCGTCTGGGACGACTACAAGCAGAGCTACAACGCGATCCGGCGCCATGCCGAGGACGACCTGGTGGCCTTCTCGGGCGAAGCCTTCGTCAAGGCCTACGAGGCGGCGGCCGAAGCAGCGAGGTCCCATTCGTGATCGCGCACATCGCCGGCGAGCAGCACCGCTTCAGGCTGGTGCTGTCCAACCTGTCCGAGCGCGGCGCGCGCAGCGCCAACGAGGATTACCTCGGCCTGATCGACCTGGGCAGGCAGGGCCTTTGCTGCGCCCTGGCCGACGGCGCGGGCGGCCACGGCAACGGGGCCCTGGCGGCCCGCCTGGCGGTCGACGCCGTGCTCGGCGGCTTCCACGGCAACCCGATGTTCGCGCCGGTGGGCCTGGCCTCGCTGATCTCCCTGGCCGAGCACATCGTCTCGCACGAGCAGCCCACTTCCGTGTCGCGCAAGCACATGAGCACCACCATCGTGCTGCTGTGCATCGAGCCGACCACCGGCCGCGCGCTGTGGGCGCATTGGGGCGATTCCCGCCTCTACTGCTTCCGCGCGGGCAGGGTGCACCACATCACGGAGGACCACAGCGTGGTGCAGCAGTTGCGTCACGCGGGCGTCTACAAGGACGAGGACCTGCGCGGCCTGCCCAACCGCAGCGTGCTGGCCGGCGCGATCGGCGCCGAGTCGCAGGTGCCGCCCACGGTGCAGCAAGAAGCCATGGACCTGCAGGAGGGCGACGTCTTCCTGCTGTGCACCGACGGGCTGTGGGAGAACGTCCTGGAGTCCGAGATGGAGGCGCTGCTTGCCGACAGCGAGTCGCCCGACATCTGGCTGGAGCGCATGGCGCAGTGCGCCCTGGCCAAGGGCAAACCCAATCAAGATAATTTGAGCGCGTTCGCGGTCTGGGTCTCGTCGAACAGCGCGGATGAACCGCAATGACGGGGCGCGCCCGCCGTCGCCCCGCGGCGGCGGAGAAGGCTGGTTTTTTGGTTCGGGCGCGGTAGGGCCCGCTTAGGTTGGATCTCGACAAGGGTGTTTCCATGACGCGAGAACTCATTTCCAGGCGCTCCGCCGCCGCCGGGCTGTTCGCCGGGGCCGCGGCCCCGGTGCTGCTGGCGCCCCTGGGCGGCTGCAGCATGGTCAGCGCGATCAGCCGGCCCGACGAGCCGGCGCCGACCGCCGTGCCGGCCGCCCACTTCGAAGTGGTCGCCGAGCGCAGCCTGAATCCCGACATCAACGGCATCCCGAAGCCGGTGCTGCTGCGCTTTTACGAGTTGAAAGCCGCCGCCGCCTTCGAGCGCGCCGGCTTCCTCGACTTGCAGGACAAGGACGAGGCCCAGCTCGGCGGCGACTTCGTCCGGCGCGATGAATTCCTCATCGTCCCGGGCGAGCGGCGGGTGATCGAGCGCAAGGGCAACCCCGAGGTGCGCGCCTTCGGCCTGTTCGCGGCCTACCGCGACCTGGAGCGCAGCACCTGGCGCGCGACGATCGATTCGCCCAACTCGGTCGAATTGCGCCGCCGCTGGTTCGGCCTGGGGCCCACCGCCAGGCTCAAGCCGATCAATTACCTGATCGTGGTCGCCCGCGACGGCGTCCGCATCCAACTCCAACAGCAAGAGGCGAAGTAACCCATGGTCTGGCAGCGCAAGGTGGTGTGGGCCGAGGGCATGTTCCTCAGGCCGCAGCATTTCCAGCAACAGGAGCGGTACCTGGATTTCCTGGTCCAGGCGCGCGTGCAAGCCGCGCAGCCCTTCTTCTGGGGCTTTTCCCAGCTGGTGATCGACACCGACCTGCTGCCGCTGGGCAAGGTGGGGCTGGTCAGCGCCCAGGGCGTGCTGCCGGACGGCACGCCGTTCCGCTTCCCCCTGGACGACGACCCGCCGGCGCCCCTGGAGATCGGCAAGGACCTGAAGGACACGGTGGTCTACCTGTCGTTGCCGCTGCGCCGCCGCACCGGCGCCGAAGTGACGTTCGGCGCGCAGGACGGCGGCATGGCGCGGTATTCGGCCCACGTCGCCGAGGTGCAGGACGTCAACGACGTGGCGGCCCAACCCGCCGAGGTGCAGCTCGGCCAGGCCCGGCTGAGCCTGCGGGCGGCGCCCGACGTGACCGAGGGCTGGGTCAGCCTGCCGGTGGCCCATGTGGTGGAGCGCCGCGGCGACGGCTCGGTGATGCTCGACCCGCACTTCATCCCGACGGTGGTCAACAACTCCGAGATTTCCACGCTCTTCGCCTTCTGCCGCGAGCTGCACGGGCTGCTCAGGCAGCGCGGCGCCGCGCTGGAGGACCGCCTGACGCAGCCGGGCCGCGGCGGCGTCGGCGAGGTCGGCGACTTCCTCATGCTGCAGTTCATCAACCGCTGGGAATGCGCGGTGGAGCACTGGGTGCGGGTGCGTTCCATCCACCCCGAGCGGCTGTTCGACGAGCTGCTGAAGATGGCGGGCGAGGTGTCCACCTTCACCCGCGAGCAGCGCCGGCCGGCCGAGATGCCGGCCTACGACCACGACGACCTGCGCAAGTGCTTCCCGCCGCTCATGCTGGAGCTGCGGCGCAGCCTGTCGTCGGTGCTGGAGCAGAACGCCATCCAGATCGAGCTGCAGGAGCGCCAGTACGGCGTGCGCGTCGCGCTGATCCCGAGCACCGAGCTGCTGACCACCTGCGACTTCGTCCTGGCGGTCCACGCGCAGACCACGGTGGAGTTCCTGCGCGCGCACTTCCCCACCCAGACCAAGATGGGGCCGGTCGAGCGCATCCGCGACCTGGTCAACCTGCACTTGCCCGGCGTCACGCTGCGCTCGCTGCCGGTGGCGCCGCGCGAGATCCCGTACCACGCCGGCTATTCCTACTTCGAGCTGGACACCAGCCACGACCTGTGGCGCCAGCTGAACAATTCCGGCGGCCTGGCGATGCACATTTCCGGCGAATTCCCCGAGCTGCAGCTTGAGTTCTGGGCGATCCGCCGCTGAGGAAGACCATGTCGACAACGAATTTCGACGCCTTGCTGGGTGCCAACCCCACCGCCCCGATGGACCCGATGGCGGACACCAGCTTCCTGGCCGCGTCGCTGGCCGCGCGCGGCGGCCACGGCCCCCAGCGCTCCGACCTGCCCGACGTGGTCAGCGGCGGCAACCCACTGGTCGCCGCGGCCAACACGCTGCTCAACCTGATCCCGCAGATCCGCGCGATGGCGACCAACCCCGACCCGGCGGGGTTCCAGAAGTTCCTGCTCGAATCCATCCGCGAGTTCGAGCGCAAGGCCGGCGCCGGCGGGGTGCCGATGGAAACCATCATCGGCGCGCGCTACTGCATCTGCACCGCGATCGACGAGACGGCGGCGCAGACGCCCTGGGGCGGCTCCGGCGTGTGGCCCCGCTACAGCCTGCTGGTGGCGCTGCACAACGAGACCTGGGGCGGCGAGAAGTTCTTCCAGCTGCTGGCCAAGCTGGTGCAGACGCCGCAGCAGCACATCGACCTGATCGAGCTGATGTACTACTGCCTGATGCTCGGCCTGGAGGGGCGCTACCGCGTCATCGAGAACGGCCGCAGCCAGCTCGAAACCTTGAAGGCCCGGCTGCTGCAAGTGATCGAAGGCGCGCGCGGCGACCGCACCGGCGCGCTGTCGGTGAACTGGCGCGGCGTGGAGCGCAAGGCCGCGCCGCCGTGGACAATGGTCCCGCTGTGGGTGGCGGCCGCCGTCACGGTGTTGCTGGCCTTCCTGATCTTCCTGTGGTTCAACTACCGGCTCGCCAACCGTTCGGACGAGCTGCTCTCGTCGATCAACAGCCTGCGCTTCCCCAAGGCGCAGGCCGCGCCCACGGTGGCGCCCACCCGGCCCCGCCTGCGGCAGTTCCTGGAACCCGAGATCCGCGAAGGCCTGGTGGAGGTCAACGACGCCGCCGACCGCAGCACCATCATCCTGCGCGGCGACGGCCTCTTCGACCCGGCCGCCACCGTCGTCAAGCCGCGCTACGTGCGCGTGATCGAACGCGTGGCCGTGGCGCTCAACGAAGTGCCGGGCAAGGTGATCGTCAACGGCTACACCGACAACTCGCCGATCCGCACCGCGCGCTTCCCGTCGAACTACCACCTCTCGCAGGAGCGGGCGCAGTCGGTCTCCGACATGCTCCTTCGCAGCATGCGCGACACCGGCCGGGTGCGCTCGGAGGGCCTGGCCGACGCCGACCCCGTGGCGCCCAACACCACGCCGGAAGGCAAGGCGCGCAACCGGCGGGTGGAGATCATCCTGATGGTCCCGCCGCAGGTGCGCGACGCGGAATTGCAGGGCCTGGGCGCCCCCGCCGCCGCCGCGCCGGGCGCCGTCCCGGGGCCGAACGGCAAGAACGAGAGATGAGCAGCATGTTCCGACGACTCGCCCAAGCAATCTTCAACCGCATCACGCTGGCCTTCGTGGGGCTGGTGCTGCTCAGCCTGGTCATCTGGTTCATCGGGCCGCTGGTCTACGTCAAGCCCTACCAGCCGCTGGAAAGCGAGCGGGTGCGCGGCTGGATCATCTTCGCCATCTTCGCGCTGTGGTTCCTCAAGCTGTTCATCCGCTGGTGGCGCGCCCGCAGCATGAACAGCCGCATGCTCGGCGCCATGGCGCGGTTCACTTCCGCGCCGGCCGGCGCCAAGCAGGAGGAAGGCGCGGGCGCCGAAGAGGTCCGCGAACTCGAAGGCCGTTTCAAGGAAGCGATCCAGGTGCTGGGCAAGACCCGCTTCGGCCAGACCGAGAACGGCTTCCTCGGCCGCCTGACCAAGCGCTACGTCTACCAGTTGCCCTGGTACCTGATCATCGGCTCGCCGGGCTCCGGCAAGACCACCGCGCTCGTCAACTCGGGCCTGAACTTCCCGCTGGCCGAGAAGTTCGGCAAGGGTTCGATCAAAGGCGTGGGCGGCACGCGCAACTGCGACTGGTGGTTCACCGACCAGGCGGTGCTGCTGGACACCGCCGGCCGCTACACCACCCAGGAAAGCGACGCGGTGCAGGACAAGGCCGCGTGGAGCGGTTTCCTGCAGCTGCTCAGGCGCTTCCGCGGGCGCCAGCCGGTCAACGGCGTGCTGGTGACGCTCAGCATCCAGGAGCTGCTCAGCAGCAGCGAGCGCGAGCGCGCCCACCTGGCCCAGGTGATCGGTCTGCGCCTGGGGGAACTGTGCGAAGAGCTGGCGATCAAGTTCCCGGTCTATGTGCTGATCACCAAGGCCGACCTGCTGGCGGGCTTCAACGAGTTCTTCGGCCCGATGACGCGCGAGGAGCGCGCGCAGGTCTGGGGCTTCACCCACCCTTACGCCGACACCGGCCCGCAGCTCGACCCGATCGAGCGCTACACCTCGGAATTCGACGCGCTCTCCAAGCAGATCAACCGCCTGCTGCCGCAGCGCCTGCTGGCCGAGCCCGACCTGGCCCGGCGGGGCATGATCTACGCGCTGCCGCAGCAGTTCGTGGGGCTGCGCGACGTGGTCGACGAGACCCTGCGCGCCATCTTCGCGTCGTCGCGGTTCAAGGAGAAACCGCTGCTGCGCGGCGTCTACCTGACCAGCGGCACGCAGGAGGGAATGCCCTTCGACCGCGTCATGTCGGCGTTGACGCGCCGCTTCTCGGCGCCTTCCGCGGTGTCGATGCCGCCGAGCGGGCAGGGCGCCGGCAAGAGCTATTTCATCGAGACCCTGTTCAAGGGCGTCGTCTTCAACGAAGCCGGCCTGACCGGCCGCAACGCCAAGAAAGAGCGGCAGCTGCGCCTCATCCAGGCCGCCGGCCTGACCGCGATGGCGCTGGCGCTGGTGGGCATCACCGCCGCCTGGATGGTCAGCTACGACAACAACCTCGGCTACCTGGGCGAAGTGGGCGAGGGCGTGGGCACGCTCAAGCAAGCCGTCGAGGAAGCCAAGCGCGCCGACCCCGAGAACCTGGTGGCCCTGCTGCCGCTGCTCGACCACGCCGAATCGGTGGCGGTGAGCAAGCGCTACGAGGGCGATTACGCGCCGGTGAGTTGGCGCCTGGGGCTGCTGCAGGTGCCCAAGGTTCAGGCGGCGGCGGACGCCACCTACCTGCGCCTGCTCGAAGACGCCTGGCTGCCGCGCCTGGCCCGCCAGGTCCGCCGTTCGCTGCAGGACGTCGCGGCCAACAACCCCGAGGCCAGCTACGAATCGCTGAAGGTCTACCTGATGCTCTACGACCCGGAGCGCTTCGACGCCAAGGCGGTGACGGCCTGGGTGCGCAACGACTGGGACCGCACCCTGCCGCCCGAGCTGCTGCAGTCCGGCATCGTCGACCGGCTCAGCCACCACCTCGAACGGCTGCTGCAGGACCGCGTCGTCGTCTCGCCCATCCCGATCGACAACGAACTGGTGACCGACGTGCGCCAGCGGCTGGCCCAGATGTCGCCGGCGCAGCGCGCCTACAGCCGCCTCAAGCAGCTGCTGATGACCGGCGCCAACCTGCCCGCGGAATTCACCGTGGTGCGGGCGAGCGGCCCCGAGGCGCCGCAAATATTCAACCGCCGCAGCGGCCGGCCGCTCACCCAGGGCATCTCCGGCCTGTTCACCTACGACGGCTACCACGGCGTGTTCAGCCACGAGCTGCCCAAGGTCACGGCCCTGCTGTCCCGGGAGGAGGGCTGGGTGCTGGGCCAGGCCGACGGCAAGCGCAGCGCGGCCAATGAGATCCTTTCCGGCCAGCTGGCCAACGAGGTCAAGCGCCTGTACCTGATGGAGTACGCCAAGCTCTGGGAGGACTTCCTCGCCGACGTCCGCCCGGTGCGCACCGCTTCGCTCGAACAGGCGGGCGAGCAGGCGCGCCTGTATTCAGCCGCCAACTCCAGCCTGGAGCAGTTCATCCGCGCGGTCGCCAAGGAGACCACGCTGAGCGTCAAGCCCGGCGCCGACCGCGACGGCGCCGCCTCCACCGGCACCAGCTGGATCGGCGAGAAGATCAACCGCATCAAAGAGGAGCAGGAGCAGCTCAGCCGCCTGACCGGCCGCCAGGTCAACGTCGGGGGCCTGGTGGCCAGCGGCACGCTGGAGAACGACATCGTCGACTTCCGCTTCCGCGAGTACCGGCGCCTGGCCACGAGCAACGGCTCAGGCCCTTCGCCGATCACCGCCAGCCTGCAGGTCATGAACGAGGCGGCCGCGGTGATCGCCTCGGCGCGCCAGCAGATCAAGGCCGGCGGCAGCGTGCCGCCGTCCCTGGCCGGCGCGCTCGAAAGGGTGCGTTCGGAGGCCAAGCGCGTGCCGCCGCCGCTGAACACCATGTACGAAGACCTGGCCGTGGCCACGTCGGCGTACGTGGGCCGGGAGGTCCGCGGCACCATCGGCGGCAACATCAACGCCACCATCGGCGATTTCTGCCGCCGGTCCATCCTCGGCCGCTACCCCTTCACGCGCAGCGCCGGCCGCGACGTCACCGCGGACGACTTCGCCACGCTGTTCGCCGTCGGCGGCCGGATGGACGAGTTCTTCCGCGCCAACCTGCAGCCGATGGTCGACATCTCCACCACGCCCTGGTCGTTCAAGCAGGGCATCGACGGCTCGCCGGTCGGCGGCTCTGCGTCGCTCGTGTCCTTCCAGCGCGCCGCGACCATCCGCGACGTCTTCTTCCGGGCCGGCGGCAAGGCGCCGAGCATCCGGATCGACATCAAGCCCCTCGAGATGGACGCCTCCATTTCCCAGATGGTGCTCGACGTCGACGGCGAGGTGCTCCGTTACCAGCACGGCCCCCAGATCCCGAAATCCGTGACCTGGCCCGGCACGCGCGGCACCGGGCAGGTGCGGCTGCAGATCACGTCCGCCGGCGCGGAGAACACCGGCATGGTGACCGAGGGCCCCTGGGCGCTTCACCGCCTGTTCGACCGCGCGCAGATCTCGCCAGGCAACGCGCCCGAGCGGTTCATCGCGGTGTTCAACGTGGACGGCAAGCGGTTGAGGTTCGAAGTCACCACCAGCAGCGTGCAGAACCCGTTCAGACTGAAGGCGATGGAGGAATTCGAGTGCCCCAACAACCTCTGACGCCCGGCCTGTCCGCGCGCGTGGCCTGGTTCGGGAAGCTGCCCGGGTTGGGCGACTTCGTGGGCCGGCGCATGCCGCACGCCTTCGGCTCCGATTGGGACTACTGGTTGCGCAGCGGACTGGAGCAGGTCCGCAACGAGGCGCCCGACCAGTGGGTGGAGCGGTTCGTCCAGTCGCCGCTGTGGTTCTTCGTTTCGCCGGCGCTGGCCACCGGCAAGCCCGCTTGCGGCGTGTTGGCGCCGAGCATCGACAGGGTGGGGCGCTATTACCCCCTAACCATCCTGGCGATGGCGGACGACGCCAGCGGCGAGTTCGCCTCCGACGCCGACCTGGTCCAGTTCTTCACCGCGGCGCGCGCGGCCGTCATCGACGCGCGGCGCCTGCCGCTGGCCGCCGAGGGCTTGGACGCGCGGCTGGCCGACCTGGCCTGGCCTTTCGCCGAAGGCCCGGAGCCCGTGGCCAAGAACTCGCTCATCAGCGACCTGGTGGCCGACCTGAACGCGGCCAGCGATTGGTCCAACCACGCGCCGGCCGTCACGCTGCCGGGCCTGCCGTGGCGCGAACTGGTGGGCAAGGGGTCGGAGACCAGTGTCTGGTGGGTGTCGCCCACCGCGCAAAGCCCGTACCAGGAAGTCGTCCACCACGGCAGTTTCCACCGGTCCCTCTTCTCGCGCCTGTTCCTGCAAGGGCGCGGGCGCTGAGCGCGGCGCCGCCGGTCCCGGGCCCCACTCCGAGCAATCACCATGACCCACATCGACGAATTCCTCGCTGAAGTCGCATCCGAACCGCCCTGCGGCCCCGACCTGACCTACGACGCGGATTTCCTCGCGCTGGAAAACGCCGCACGCGGGAAGAACGAACAGCAGTTCGGCAGCACCGTCATCCCCGCCGAACCGCCGGAATGGCGCGAGGTGGAGAAGCGTGCGTCCGCGCTGCTGACCCGCAGCAAGGACATCCGCGTCGCGGTCGCGCTGTGCCGGGCCTGGGTCAACCTGAAGGGCCTGCCCGGCCTGGCGGCGGGCGTCTCGCTGGTCGCCGGCCTGCTGGAGCGCCACTGGGAGCACGTGCATCCCCTGGCGGAAGACGGCGACTACTTCATGCGCATGAACGCGGTCTCGTCGCTCAATGAGTTGACCGGCCTGATCAGGGATTTGCGGCAGGTCGATTTCCTGCGGTCGTCCTCCGCCGGCGTCGTCAGCGTCAGGGACGCCGAAGCGCTGGCGCGCGGCAACCTGGCCGAGGGCGGCAACCAGATGTCGGTCGGCCAGCTGCGCAGCGCCGTCGCGGACGCCTGGCGCCAGGAGAACGAGAACCTGCGCGCCATGGTGACCGCCAGCGACGCGCTGGCCAGCGTCATCGAACTTTGCGCGTCCAGGCTCCCGGGCAGCCAGCGGCCGGAAACCGAGAACCTCAGGGGACTGCTCGCCGCCTTGAAAGAGCTGCTGCCGCCGCCCTTGGAAGGCGGGGACGCGTCGTCGGACGCCGCCGACGCCGAGGCGGGCGAGGCCCAAGCGGGTGGCTTGGCGCCGACGGGCGGACAGTCCGGCGCCCTGCGCAACCGCGAAGACGCCATCGCCCAGTTGCTCACCATCGCGGCCTTCGTCGAAAGGACCGAACCCACCAACCCGGCCCCCCTGCTCATCCGCCGCGCTGTCCGGCTGATGCGGATGGGCTTCATCGACATCCTGCGCGAGCTGTCGCCCGACAGCGTGAACCAAGTGGAAAACATCACAGGAGGGACGCAAGCGTCGTCCTGAGCCGGGCGCGCCAACGATCTGTAACGATTGGCGGGTCGTGGGCCCCGATACTCGAATGTTTTTTGGAATTCGCGAGATGCAAGCCCAGGCGGCGCCGCAGGCAGCAAAATGCATTCCCCTGCTGCTGCGGGACCGCCGCCGGATCCTCAAGGCAGATGGGCAAACGGCCCGCCTAGGCACCGGAAAGCGAAGGCCTGGACGTGCCGGTACCCATGCAGGCCCCGTATTTCGGCGGAAAGTTGTAAGGAAATGAATCAGCTAGAAACAAGAGCGTTGCCCCCGAACAGGGCGGTTTGAAACCCGAGATAGACAACAACCCAGCAATCCAGAGAGGTGCAAGATGGCATTGAGCAAAACAGGCAAGAGCGGTCAGAAATTCATCGCCCGCAACCGCGCGCCCCGCGTGCAGATCGAATACGACGTGGAAATCTACGGCTCCGAGAAGAAGGTCCAGATCCCCTTCGTCATGGGCGTGATGGCGGACTTGTCCGGCAAGCCCGTCGAGCCGCTGCCTGAGATCGGTGACCGCAAGTTCCTCGAGATCGACATCGACAATTTCGACGCCCGCATGAAGGCGATCAAGCCGCGCGTGTCGTTCAATGTGCCCAACACCCTGACCGGCGACGGCCGGCTGCACATCGACCTCACCTTCGAAAGCATGGACGACTTCTCGCCCGCGGCGATCGCGCGCCGCGTCGGCGCGCTGAACTCGCTGCTCGAAGCGCGCACCCAGCTGCACAACCTGCTGTCCTACATGGACGGCAAGCAAGGCGCCGAGGAACTCATCAGCAAGGTGCTCCAGGACCCGGCGCTGTTGAAATCCCTCGCCGCCGCGCCCAAGCAGCCCGACGCGTCCCCCGCGGGCGCCTCGGCCACCGACGCCGCTTGAACGAGTTGAACCGACGGAGATCCATCCATGAGCGCACTTCAAACTGAAAAGTCATCCTCGCCAGCCGGCCAGTTGATGGAGAGCAGCGAGTTCTCCTCGCTGCTGCAGAAGGAATTCAAGCCCAAGACCGACCAGGCGCGCGACGCGGTCGAGGCGGCCGTGCAGACCCTCGCCCAGCAGGCGCTGGCGTCGTCCACCACCATCTCCAACGACGCCTACCAGACGGTCCAGGCCATCATCGCCGAGATCGACCGCAAGCTGTCCGAGCAGGTCAACCAGATCATCCACCACGCCGAGTTCCAGCAGCTCGAAGGTGCCTGGCGCGGCCTGCACCACCTGGTGACCAACACCGAAGTGGACGAGATGCTGAAGATCCGGGTGATGAACATCACCAAGAAGGAACTGCACCGCAACATGCGCCGCTTCAAGGGCGTGGGCTGGGACCAGAGCCCGATCTTCAAGAAGGTCTACGAAGAGGAGTACGGCCAGTTCGGCGGCGAGCCCTTCGGCTGCCTGGTCGGCGACTACCACTTCGACCACAGCCCGCCCGACGTCGAGCTGCTCGGCGAAATGGCCAAGGTGGCCGCGGCCGCCCACTGCCCCTTCATTTCGGGCGCTTCACCGGCGCTGATGCAGATGGAATCGTGGCAGGAGCTGGCCAACCCGCGCGACCTGACCAAGATCTTCACCAACACCGAATACGCCGCCTGGCGCAGCCTGCGCGATTCGGACGACTCGAAATACATCGGCCTGGCCATGCCGCGCTACCTGTCGAGGCTGCCCTACGGCGCCAAGACCAATCCCGTCGACGAGTTCGATTTCGAGGAAGAGACCGACGGCGGCGACCATTCCAAGTACTGCTGGTCCAACTCGGCCTACGCCATGGCGGTCAACATCAACCGCTCTTTCAAGTACTACGGCTGGTGCACTTCGATCCGCGGCGTGGAGTCCGGCGGCGCGGTCGACAACCTGCCCGCCCACACCTTCCCCACCGATGACGGCGGCGTGGACATGAAGTGCCCGACCGAGATCGCCATCAGCGACCGCCGCGAGGCCGAGCTCGCCAAGAACGGGTTCATGCCGCTGGTCCACCGCAAGAACTCGGACGTCGCCGCCTTCATCGGCGCGCAGTCGCTGAACAAGCCGGCCGAGTACTACGACGCCGACGCGACCGCCAACGCCAACCTGTCGGCGCGCCTGCCGTACATGTTCGCCTGCTGCCGTTTCGCCCACTACCTGAAGTGCATCGTGCGCGACAAGATCGGCTCCTTCAAGGAGCGCGACGACATGGAGCGCTGGTTGAACGACTGGATCCTGAACTACGTCGACGGCGACCCCGCCAATTCGTCGCAGGAAACCAAGGCCCGCAAGCCGCTGGCCGCCGCGGAAGTGCAAGTGGAGGAAGTGGAAGGCAACCCCGGTTACTACACCTCCAAGTTCTTCCTGCGCCCGCACTACCAGTTGGAAGGCTTGACGGTGTCGCTGCGCCTGGTTTCTAAGCTGCCGTCCGTGAAAGAGGCGGGCAACTGACCGAGCCGGGCTCAGCCGCGCCGCGCGGGTGGGGCGTCGGTCCGGGGTTTCCTGGGCTTTCCCCTCGCGGCGCGTCCGCGTGACCATGGAGGACGCCGCATCGGCGCGGGGCTGGGCCCGCGACGGGCGGCTTTCAGCAAAATAAAACGAACGAGTGAACTATGGCTTGGGATATTGACGCGGCCGTCGCTGCGCTTCGGGCGAACGCGGTCGCCGAATCCACCGGTGCTTGCGCCCGGTTTGTGCGTCAGGCCGTCGCCGCGGGCGGCATCGCCTTGCCCAGGACGGCCAATTCAGCCAAGGATTTCGGCCCTGGGCTGATCAGCTCCGGCTTCGTCGAGCAAAGCCTCAAAGAAGGCGAAGACTATAAGAAGGGCGATATTGTCGTCATACAAAATACGACGGGTCATCCGCACGGTCATATTCAAATATTCGACGGCAAAATCTGGATATCCGATTTCAGGCAGAACGGTTTTTGGCCTGGACCGAATTACAGGAAATTCACACCCAGCTATAAACTCTACCGATATTCCCAATGAGCCGCTGCGAAGGAAGAATGATGCGAAAGTTGATTGGCATATTTTTCCTGAGTTTTTTGTCTTGCGCGGCCTCCGCTCAACGGGACAGCACATTGGAAGACAGCTTGAAGCGGGCGCTGACTTGCGAGTCGAGCATTGTGGACGGAAGAAAGCCAGAAACTGCCCAGTTGTTGAAGTTCCGGGGTGCCGTGCTCACGGACAAAGCTCCTGGCGAATTGCCCGATCTTCAATACGATTTTCCAATTCCACTGGAAATCGATGGATTGAAGGTTTCTTCCATCCGGTTCGTCGGTGGCAGTGGGAGTATTTTTTTTGCCGTGGCTGAGGGCCATATGCCATCCTTTTTGAAAAGGCATGGTTTGCGCCCGCATCCCGTCAAATCCTGGAGTCTGGATGGTTACGAGGCGATGCAGGCCCAATATGCAAGGGCAATGCCCCTGCGGGCGGGCATCGACGAAGTGCCGCCCTTGATGGTGGCTGGAAAGGAATCCCGCCGTTCCAGGAAATTCAATTGGGGTTGCAGGACGTTCGACGGCTGACGCGACGAGGTTCCGCACCCTTTCACTGATCGACTGACGCATCCAAACCATGACAACGACCTTCGACCCCCGGCGCCCCTTGGACGAGCAGCTCAAGGAACTCAAGGACGCCATCCGCGCCGATCCGGGCAAACTGAACCTGCGGGTCTACTACTTCCAGTTGCTGGCGGTGCTGGGCGATTGGCAGAAATCCCTCGAACAGCTGCAGATGTGCGCCCAGATCGACATCAAGGCCACGCCCATGGCCAAGGCTTACCGCGAAGCAATCCGCAGCGAGGTGTTCCGGGAGGAAGTCTTCGCCGGCCGCAGGTCGCCCAACATCCTGGGCGAGCCGCAGCCTTGGGTGGGCTGGCTGGTCGACGCCCTCAAGCGGCTGGCCGACGGCGACGCCGCAGGCGCGGCCGAATTGCGGGCCCAGGCCCTGGAAGCGGCGCCCGCCTCGTCGGGCCAGGTCAACGGCGAAGCTTTCGAATGGTTGGCCGATTCCGATTCCCGCCTGGGCCCGGTGTGCGAGCTGCTGGCCAACGGCAACTACTACTGGGTGCCTTTCTCCGCCATCCGCCAGATCAATTTCGAAAAGCCGCAAGACCTGAGGGATTTCGTCTGGGCCGCCTGCGAGGTCACCCTCGTCAACGGCGGCAGCATGCCCGGCTTCATCCCCACCCGCTACCCGGGTTCGGAACGCGGCAGTGACGGCCTGCGGCTGTCCCGCGGCACCGAATGGGCCGACCTCGGCGGCGACCACGTGAAGGGCCTGGGGCAGCGCATGTGGTTGACCGACAGCGCGGAATACGCGCTGCTGGACGTGCGCCGGCTGAGCTTCGACGAAGCCGAAGCCGGCGGGCGCGGCGGCGACAACGGCGGCGGCGCCTGACCGGCCGGCGCGGCGGGAGCGACGACGAATGGCCACCCGGCGCATCGGCGGCTTGGGCACCGACAAGGACCGGCTCCAGCCCGCCTTGCTCGACCGCCTGACGGACCATGAGCCCACGAAGCGCACCGAGCGCGCCGAAGCGGTCTACGTGACCGACGCCCGGCTGCGGGCGGCGCTGCTGCGCGACCTGGGCTGGCTGCTCAACGCCGTCAACGCGACCTCGCACATCGATTTCGACGGGCTGCCGGAGGCGGAGCGCTCGGTGGTCAACTACGGCGTCGCGCCGCTGGCCGGGCAGTTGCTGTCCGAGCTCGACTGGAAGGACGTCGAGGAAAGCCTGCGCCGCTCCATCCTTTCTTTCGAGCCGCGCATCCTGCCCGAAACCCTGGTGGTGGCCATGGCGCCCTCGATGGTGTCCTTGAGCCACCACAACACCCTGCAATTCGAGATCCGCTGCCAGTTCTGGTCGATGCCCTATCCGCTGGAGCTGCTCCTGAAGACCAGCCTCGACCTGGAAACCGGGCAGGTGGTCATGTCGGACATGCGGGGATGACGATGCCCATGGCGACGACGATGACCACCCAACCCTCCGCGACGGGCACCGCATGAACCCGAGGCTGGTCGAGTATTACAACCGCGAGCTGGCCTACCTGCGCGAACTGGGGGCCGAGTTCGCGGCCGCGTTCCCGAAGGTCGCCGGGCGGCTGTCGCTGCGGGACATCGAGGTGGCCGACCCTTACGTCGAACGGCTGCTCGAAGGCTTCAGCTTCCTGACGGCGCGCGTCCAGATGAAGATGGACGCGGAATTCCCGCGGCTGTCGCAGCGCATCCTCGAAATGGTGTGCCCGCATTACCTGGCCCCCACGCCGTCGATGGTGGTGGTGCGCATGGAGCCGAGCGCGGCGGAGGGCAACCTGGCCGACGGTTTCCGCATGCCGGCGGGCAGCGTGCTGCGGGCGCGCAAGATCACCGACGAGCAAACGCCGTGCGAATTCCGCACCGGCCATGAGGTCACGCTGTGGCCGGTCGAGCTGGCGGGCGCCCGGTTGTCGGGGCCGCCGCTGGACCTGCCGTTGTCCCGGCTGCGCCTGCCGGCCGAGCCCATGGGCCACTTGCGCCTGGAGCTCGCCGTGCGCGCCGGCATGCTGTTCGAGCACCTGAAGATGGACAGGCTCGACGTCTTCCTCGCCGGCGTCGACTCGGTGGTCTCCCACCTGCAGGAGCTGATCCACGAGTCGCTGATCGGCATCGTCGTGCACGACGCCAAGGACCCGTCCAAGGTCCTCGCCCAGCTGCCGCCTGAGGCCTTGAAGGCGGAGGGCTACGACCAGGCGCAGGCGCTGCTGCCTTATTCCCACCGCGCCTTCCAGGGCCACCGGCTGCTGCACGAATACTTCGCCTTCCCGGCGCGGTTCCGTTTCTTCTCCATCAGCGGGCTGGCGGCCGCGCTGGCCCGGGCGCCGACCCGGGAAGTGGCGGTCACGCTGCTGCTGCGCAAGTCGCAGCCCCAGCTGGAATCCCAGGTCGACCACCACAAGTTCCTGCTGCACTGCGTGCCGGCGGTCAACCTGTTCGAGCGGGTGGCCGACCGCATCCACCTGGCACCGAACGTCAACGAATACCACGTGGTGCTCGACCGAACCCGCCCCCGGGATTTCGAGGCCTACGCCGTCACCGCCGTCACCGGTCACAAGGAGGGGCAGCTCAGCGACCGGGAATTCGTTCCGCTTTACGCGTCGATCCACGGCATCCGCCCCGACGAGCAGGCGTATTTCGCTGTGCGCCGCGAGCCCCGGCTGTTCTCCGAGCACGCCGTGCGATTCGGGCCGCGCACCCAGTACATGGGCAGCGAGGTGTTCGTGTCGCTGGTGGACCAGCGTGAAGCGCCGTTCTCGGACGAACTCAAGCAATTGACGGTGGCCGCCCTGTGCACCAACCGCGACTTGCCGCTGCTGATGTCGGTGAACAACCCCGAGGGCGACTTCACCCTGGTCGAGTCGGCACCGGTGGGCGCCATCCGCGTGGTGGCCGGGCCGTCGCGGCCGGTGGCCAGCATGGCGGACGGCGAGGTGACCTGGCGGCTGATCTCCCACCTGTCGCTCAATTACCTCGCCATGACCGACCTGTCGGACGAGGAGGGCGCCGCGACCCTGCGCGACCTGCTCAGGCTCTACGTCGACCTCGGCGACCGCGACCTTTCCGGGCAGATCGCGGGCATCCGGGAAGTCTCGATTTCGCCGGTCACGCGCCGGCTGCCGCAGCACCGCCAGCTGGTCCACGGCCGCGGCGTGGGGGTGAAGGTCACGGTCGACGAATCGCCTTTCGCCGGCGTGAGCCCGTGGCCGCTGATGTCGGTGCTGGAGCGCTTCTTCGCGCGGCACGTGGGCATCAACAGCTTCACCGAACTGGCGTTGCATTCGCGCCAGCGCGGCCAGGTCGCGCAGTGGCGTGTGCGCCCCGGGGAAAGGCCGAACACATGAGCGAGCCCACGCCGCGGCCCGCCGCCGCACCGCACGCGCTGCGCGCGGGCATGGCCGAGTTCTGGCGCAAGCTCAAGGCCCGCCCCTACGACTTCGACCTGTTCTTCGCGTTGCGCATGCTGCAGGCGCGCCATCCCGAACTGCCCCGCTTGGGCAGGGCGTCGCGGCCCCAGTCGGAGCCGATCCGCCTCGGCCAGGACCCGTCCCTGGCGTTCGCGCCGGCCACGATCGCCGAGGTGCTGCCCGGCACGGCCGGCCAGCCCGAGCGCCTGACGGTCTGGAACTTCGGCCTCTACGGCCCGAACGGGCCGATGCCCACCCACTTGACCGAATACGTGCGCGAGCGGCTGCGCCAGTACGACGACCCGACGCTGGCGCGCTTCTCCGACATCTTCCACCACCGGTTGCTGCTGCTGTTCTTCCGCGCCTGGTCGGACACGCAGCCCACCGCCTCGCTCGACGTCCCCGGCGACGACCCGTTCGGCCGCTTCATCGGCAGCATCGTCGGCATCGGCGAGGCCAGCCAGCTGCGGCGCGACGACGTGCCCGACCACGCCAAGCTGCACTTCGCCGGCCACCTCACCCGCTCGACCCGCAACCCGGAGGGCCTGGAGCGCGCGCTCGGCCTGTTCTTCGGCGCGCCTGTGCGGATGACGGAGTTCTGCCTGCACTTCCTCGAATTGGAGCCGGCCCAGCAGACGCGGCTCGCCCGCGACGCCTGCAACTCGCAGCTTGGCGTCGACGCGCTGGTCGGTTCCCGCGTGCCGGACGCGCAAAGCAAGTTCCGCCTGCGCCTGGGCCCGCTCGACCTGGCGCAGTACGAGCGCTTCCTGCCCGGCGGCGACGACTTCCAGTCCCTCGTCGACTGGACCCGCAACTACGTGGGCATCGAATACGCCTGGGATTTCGAGCTGGTGCTCAAGCGCGAAGCGGTGCCCGGCAGCCGGCTGGGCGGCGCGGCCCGCCTTGGTTGGACAAGCTGGATGCTCCCCGCCGACGGCGCCGCCGAGCGGGACGCCGACGACTTCCGGCTCGACCCCGAGCGCTGGCTCAAGCAGCGCGGCCGCAAGCTCAGGGGCCGGCCGCGGCCGGCCCACCCCCGCGCGGCGCCCCCGCGCCCCCCCGACGCCGCAACCCCCGCGGCCCGGCCCCGCCGGCCCCCC
>CBIHOD010000042.1:0-36801 GCA_966211815.1 uncultured Burkholderiales bacterium | reverse complement strand
TAGAGGATGCCCCGGCGCAGGCGCGAGCACAGGCTGCACATCGTCTTGCCTTCGGCGACCACGCGCTTGACGATGGAATAGGTGTCCTGGTTCTCGATGTGGAAGGGCACGCCGACGCCGCGCAGGTAGTCGGGCAGCACGTGCTCCGGGAAGCCCGGCTGCTTCTGGTCGAGGTTGACGGCGACGAGGTCGAAGCGCACCGGCGCACGCTGGCGCAGGTTGATGAGGATGTCGAGCAAGGCGTAGCTGTCCTTGCCGCCGGACACGCAGACCATCACCTTGTCGCCTTCTTCGATCATGTTGAAGTCGACGATGGCCTGGCCGACCTGCCGGTGCAGCCGCTTGCTGAGTTTGTTGGCCTCGTAGGCCAGCTTCTCCGCCGATTTCCCCTGCGCCGCCTCGGCGTTCTTCACGGCTTGTTCCTCGGTCGGGTTGGTCGCGCCCATGGCGGCTCCTATCTCTGGCTGACTGGCTGACTGGCTGAATGACTGATCGACTGGCCGGCGGTTGCCGGCTCACAGGCTTTTGAGGCCGAACACCTCGCAGCCCACCGCGTCGCAGTCGGGGTAGACGTCGGGCTTCTCGGTGGACACCTGGGCCGCCCGCACGCGCGGGTGGGCCAGCATCAGGCGCAGCACGTCGTCGCACAGGGTTTCCTGCAGGTGGATGTGGCCTTTGCTCACGCGCTCGGCGATGGTGCGGCGGATGAAATCGTAGTCCACCACCTCGTCCAGCTCGTCTTCCTTGGGCGTGGACAGCGCCAGCGGGATGTAGAGGTCGACGTTGATCAGCACCCGCTGTTCGCCGCGCTTCTCGAAGTCGTGCACGCCGATGTTGATCCAAACCTCGTAGTCGCGCAGGAACAGGCGCCGGCAGTCCATCAGGCTGGGGTGGCTGAGCAGGCTTTGCATGGTGTCAGTCTTCCTTGGGGATCTCTTTGCCCGGGTTGGCCAGGAACATCACGTCACGGCCCTGGGCCTGCAGGTGCTGGCCGCCGTCCACCAGCAGCGTGGTGCCGGTGACGGCCTTGGATTCGACCAGGAAACGGACCGCGTGGGCGATGTCTTGCGGCGTGGACGAGCGTTGCAGCGGCGTCATCGCATGGGCCTGCCCGAACTCCGCCGGCGTCATCGGGCCGGACAGCAGCGTCACGCCGGGCGCCACGCCGCACACCCGCACCCGCGGCGCCAGCGCCTGGGCCAGCATCACCGTGGCGGCCTGCAGGGCCGCCTTGGACAGGGTGTAGGAGAAATAGTCGGGGTTGGGGTTCCAGAGTTTCTGGTCGACGAGGTTGACCACGCAGCCGCTGCGCTCGCTGCCCCGCAGGTGGTCGTGCAGCGCCTGCGCCAGCAGCACCGCCGGGCCGGTGTTGGCTCGCCAGTGCATCTCCATGGCGGCGTAGCCGAAGCTGTCCGGCGCGTCGTATTCGAAGGACGAGGCGTTGTTGACCACCGCGTCCAGACGCTGGAAGCGCGCCAGCACCGCGGGCACCAGGGCGCGGCAGGCGGCCTCGTCGGCCAGGTCGGCTTCGAACACCGCCGCTTGCGCGCCCAGCGCGGCCGCGTCGCGCGCCGTCGCCTCGGCGTCGACGCGGGAACGGCGGCAGTGCACCGCCAGGTCGAAGCCGTGGCGCGCCAGGTCCAGCGCCAGTTCGCGGCCGATGCGGCGCGCCGCGCCGGTGACCAGTGCCACCGGGCGGGCGGATGGGACGGAAGTCTCGTGGGAGGTGGGCATCGTGCAGGCAGGGGTCGCGGACAAAGGGGTGGATCGGAGATCGGACACCCCGCCGGGCGGCCTTGTCCAGGCCCGCCCTCTAAGATGCCGGGATGTCTCCCATCCCATCGACACCGGCCGACAGTGTATCGGCCGGGCCCGCCGGCGGCTTGCCGCGCCTGATTTCGGCGCAGATCGCCGCGCAGGGCGGCTGGCTGCCGTTCGACCGCTACATGGCGCTGGCGCTCTATGCGCCCGGCCTGGGCTACTACAGCCGCGGCAGCCGCCAATTCGGCGCCTTGCCGTCGTCCGGCAGCGATTTCGTGACCGCGCCGGAGTTGTCGCCGCTGTTCGGCCGCTGCCTGGCGCGCCAGGTGGCTCAGGCGCTGGCGGCTTGCGGCGGGACCGACGTGTGGGAGTTCGGCGCCGGTTCCGGCGCGCTGGCGCTGCAGCTGCTCGACGCCCTGGGCGGCGCGGTGCGGCGGTACCACATCATCGACCTGTCCGGCAGCCTGCGCGAGCGCCAGCGCGAAACCTTGGCGGCCCACGCCGGCAAGGTCCAGTGGCACGACAGCTGGCCGGCGTCGTTCAGCGGCGTGGTCGTGGGCAACGAAGTGCTGGACGCGATGCCGGTGCGGCTGCTGCGTTTCGACGGCCGGCAATGGCTGGAGCGCGGCGTCGTCCACGAGCCGCCGCCGCACGGGTCTGCCGCCCCCGGCTGGGGCCGCCTCGCCTGGTCGGACCGGCCGACCCCGGCGCGCCCGCCCTTCGACGGCCCGTTCGCCCCTGGCACCGTCACCGAGGTCCACCCCCAGGCCGAAGCCTTCATCGCCTCGCTCGCCGAGCGGCTGGACAAGGGCGCGGCCTTCTTCATCGACTACGGCTTCCCCGAGGCGGAGTACTACCACCCGCAGCGCACCGGCGGCACGCTGATGTGCCACCGCGCCCACCTCGCCGACCCCGACCCGCTGGACAGCCCGGGCGAGAAGGACATCACCGCCCATGTCAACTTCACCGGCATCGCGGTGGCGGCGCAGGCGGCGGGCCTGGACGTCCTCGGCTACACCAGCCAGGCGCGCTTCTTGATGAACTGCGGCATCGCGGACGACCTGCAGGCCGCCGACCTGCGCACCCGCGCCGACGCCCAGAAGCTGCTCACCGAGCATGAGATGGGCGAGCTGTTCAAGGTCATCGGCCTGGCCAAGGGCTGCGGCGACGCCTTCAACCAGGCGCCGCTGGGGTTCGTGGCGGGCGACCGCACGCACACGCTGTGAACCGGTCCGAGGCCCACCGGTGTTCCGCTGGCTGATCGTCGTCTTCGTCGCCTTGGTGGTCTTCAGCCGCCTGCACCCCTGGCTCCACAAGATCGGCTTCGGCCGGCTGCCCGGCGACTTCCGCTTCCGCCTGTTCGGCCGCGACTGGTTCGTCCCGCTGGCCAGCAGCGTGGCGATCTGCGTGGTGGGGATGTTGGTCGGGAAGTTGTTCTGACGGGCCCCGGCCGCGCCGGATTCAAAGCCAGCGCCTGCAACGCGCCGCGCCGCAGCGGCAGGCCAGCCGGCCGGCGTGGTGGGTTTCGCCGTAGTCGGCGGTCAGCTCCTCGCCGGGGCTGATGTCGCGCAGCGCGTAGAAGGCGGCCCGGCCTTGCTGAATTTTCAGCACCATGTTGGGCTCGCAAGCATGGTTGGCGTAGCGCAGCGGGTCAATGGACGCGGTGGCGTCGATGGCCCGCTTGCCGGACACGGCGATCATGAACACATGGCCGCTGTCCTTGCGCGCGCGGCGGGCCCTCGCGAAGGCTTCCGCCTGGCTCACGCTTTCGCCGCGCACCTCGCCGATCTTGCTGCGCGCCGGGATGGCCGCGGCGGCGAAAGCGCCGCGGCCCTCGATGCGGCTTTCGCCTAACGAGACGGGATGCTTCTGCGGGTCCGCGGGCATGCCTTTGGCGCGGGCCGGCGCCGCCGGGGCGGCCGGTTCATGGGAGGGGTCGCCGGGAAGGCCGAGCGTGCGCAAAGTGGGCATGGCGGCAGTATCCCCCGGCGCGCGGCGAAAGCCCGGTGAAAGCTCCCGCGTCTAAAATGGCGGCTGCTCTCAGTCATTGGGGAGTAGCCGCCCCGCCGGCCGATCCAGCGCGATCGATCCGCGGGGGTTTGCGTCAACACACTTGGCCTGGTCCGCAAAGACCGCCGGCCATGGCGCACACAGCTTCCGCGAGCCTGGCAAGACCTTTGACCGCACCGCTTTCCACTTGGACCACACAGGGCCGGGGCCGGGAAAGCCGTGTGGTCTCCGGTTTTTTCGCGGCCCCGGTGGAGAAACCACCCCATGGAAGCCTTCCTTGTTTCAACCGGCGTCGTCGCCCTCGGCGAAATGGGCGACAAGACCCAGTTGCTCGCCATCCTGCTGGCGGCGCGTTTTCGCAAGCCGCTACCGATCGTCCTGGGCATCCTCGCGGCCACGCTGGCCAACCACGCCGCCGCGGCCTGGGTGGGTGAATGGGTGGCCCGCGCGATGGGGCCCGACCTGCTGCGCTGGGTGGTCGGCTTGTCCTTCCTCGCCGTCGCGGCCTGGATGCTGGTGCCCGACAAGATCGACGAGTCCGAACAGCCGTGCACCGCGCGCTGGGGCGTGTTCGGCACCACGCTGCTGGCTTTCTTCCTGGCCGAGATGGGCGACAAGACGCAGATCGCCACCGTGGCGCTGGCCGCCCGCTACCACGACCTGCTGCCGGTGGTGGCCGGCACCACGCTGGGCATGCTGCTGGCCAACGTGCCCGCGGTGTTCCTGGGTGACCGGATCGCCCGTCGCCTGTCGATGCGCCTGGTGCACGGCGCGGCCGCGCTGATCTTCGCGGCGCTGGGCCTGCTGACGCTGTTCAGCCGGGCGGCGCTCTTTTGACACCGTCAGAAATAGACCGACCAGGAAACCGTGCCGTAGCGGCGCACCGGCGAGCGGCCAAGGTCGCTGGCGGGCCCGCCGTGGTTGCCGCCCCAGGCCAGGGACAGGCTGTGCCGGTCGTCCAGGTGCCAGCGCGCGTCCACCTGCCACTGCCGGCTCCCGCCGGGGGCGCGGCGCAGGAAAGCCGCGAGGTTGAGGTCGCGCCGGCCCAGGGCCGGGTCCCAGGCCCAGCGCGCGAACCAGGCGTCGCTGCCGCCTGGCACGGTGGATTGCTGGCGTTCGAGCGTGGCCGCCCAGCCCCAGGGGCTGGTCCAGGTGGCGCCGGCGGCCAGCTCCTGGTCGCGCCGGGGCGCGGTGGCACCGCCCGGCACCGGTGCGCGCGGGAAAGCGCGGCCACCGGCCCATTCGCCGTAGGCGACCAGCGAATCGCCGAGCAGGGCCGTGGCGTTGGCGCCCCAGCGCACCGGCTCGCCGGCGCGGGCGTAGGCCAGGGCCTCGGCGCTCCAGGCTTCGGGCGTGCGCGGCGCCCAGCGCAGCAGCGCGGCGTCGGCGCCGTTGGTGCGCTCCCACGCGGGTGACCGCGGGGCGGCCCGCGGACCGGCTTTCGACGAGAGTTTCGGGATCCATGCGCCCTGCACCGAGCCCCAGTCGCCCAGCCACTGCTGGCGCAGCATCACGGTGCCCAGGCGGTTCTCGCGCAGCGCCTGCGGGTTCTGGGTGCCCAGGTCGAGCACCGCGCCGCGTTTGAGGAAGTCGCTCGGGTTGAAGCCGCTGGCCACGCCGTTGCGCCACTGGACGCGGCCGATGTCGAGGTAGCGGCCCGGCGCCCAGCCCCAGCTGGCATAGGCCTCGCGCAGTGCCAGGCGCGCCTCGCTGTCGCGCCCGCCCGACGGGCCTGGCAGGCCCCGGACTTGTTCCAGCCGGGTGGACAAGCCGAGCTTCCAGTCGGCGGCCGCCACCCATTCCCGGCGGAAATCGAGCACCAAGCGCTGCTGGCGGCGGGGCGGGGGTTGTGACGCCGCGGCGGGCGCGGCGCGCAAGTCGGCGTCTTGTGCCCAGGCTTCCAGCCGCAAGTTGCTGTCGGCGCCCGGCGCATCCTGTGGCGCGTCGACGGCTTGCAGGGCCAGCGGGTCGACGGCGGGCGGGTCGGCCGGCGCCTGCGCGGCCGCGGTGCCCGGCAAGGCCAGGCAGGCCGCGAGCCACCAGGCCGCCTCCGCAGCCGTCGTCGCTGGTGGCGCCGGGCCCATCACGGTTCTCCGGTGAAGCGCGGCAGGAAATCGCGCTGCAGCCAGGTTTCGGGGATGTCGCGCTGGCTGGCCGAGGAGGTCTGCATCAGCGTCACCCAGTCAGGGTCCAGGCCGTCGATGATGACCGTCTCGGTGGGCCGCTGCTCGCCCAGCACCGGCTGGAACTTGCGGAAGTAGGCGGTCTTCAGCAGCCGGCCTTCGGCGGTGAAGAAGCGCGCCATCACCGGCCGGCGGTTGGCCGGGTCGATCCAGTAGTCCACCGCGGGGTAGGGCGCCTGGGTGTTGGTGGCCTTGAGTTTCAGCCGCACGCAGGCGCAGGGCTGGCCCTGGCCGTCCTTGACCGTCTCTTCGCCGGCGGGTTCGGCCCGGTAGTCGCGCGCCAGGTTGGTGCTCATCACGTCGCCGTTGCTGGCCTGGCCGAGCAACCGCTGCTGCGGCGAGATGCGCACGCTGGCCTTGGTGGCCGGGTCGTAGAACCACAGGTCGCCGCCGTTGCGCAGCATCAGCTTGCCCGCGTCGCGCGCCGGCGCCATGAAGCGCACCAGGTTGTTGTACTGGCCGCCACCTTGCGACGGCCTGGAATACACCAGCAGGCCGGAGCGGTTGTGCTGCACGCCTTTGCGGAATTCGGTGAGCGTCAGCTGCACCGAGAAGCTGCCGGGCGGGTTGCGCACCGCGTCGCTGGCGGCCAGCAGGGCCTGGGCCTGCGCTTGCGCCTGCGCGTCGGGTTCGGCGCGCGCCGGGACGGCGGCCACCAAAGCGCCCAGCAGCGCGGCGACCGCGAGGGCGCGGGGCAGCGGGCTGGATGGAGTCGGTGTCTTGGGTTCACGCATGGCGCAATGCCTCCACGATTTCCATCCGCGACGCCCTGAACGCCGGCCACCATGACGACAGGCCGGCGATCTTCGTCAGCGTGGCCACCACGCCCAGGCACAGCGCCGCGCTGCCCGCCACGTCGATGCCCACCGGCACGCCGGCCGAATTGCCGGGCGGCGTCCATTGCCAGCCGGCCTGGTTGATCCCGTAGTGCGCCGCCAGCAGCGCGGCGGCCACGCCGAGCACGGCGCCCGCCAGGCCGATGAGGCTGCCTTCGGCGATGAAGAGTTGGCGGATGTGGCGCGCCTTCAGCCCCATGGCCCGCAGGGAGCCGATTTCGCCGGTGCGCTCGCTGACGGCCATGTTCACGGTGTTGGCCACCGAGAAGACGGTGACCACCGCCATCAGCACCGAGACGAAGCCGAACAAGGTGCCGAACATCGCGACCACCTGGTCGTAGGCGGGGGCCACGTCCTGGAAATTGCGGACCTCCAGGTCCTGCCGCGGTCCGCCGCCTCCATCCGGGCCGCCCCGCAACAGGGCCTCGATGCGCTGCCGGGCGGCCGCCATGTCCTCGGTGCGGTGCAGTTGCACGACGATGGCCGAGGCGCCCGCCGCGCCGGGGCCGAACACCAGGCGCTGGGCCAGCGGCAACGGCAGGCCAACGTACATCCCGTCGCGTTCGCGCACGCCCTGCGGCTCGGCCCGGGCCACGTTCATGCGGACCACGTTGGGCGCGCCGCCGGGGCTGGCGGCCAGCAGTTCGATGGCGGTGTCGGCGCCGCCGTCTCCGTCTCCGTTGCCGTCCGGGCCGTCGGCCGCCGCGCGGGCCTGCCGGCTCAGCTGGGCCAGGTCGTCGCCGATGACAGGCGCCGCCGCGCCGGCTTGCACCGGGTCGACGCCTTGCGGGGGCGCGCTGGCGCAATGCCGGGCCTGCAGCGCCTCGCACAGCCCGAGCAACTGGGCCAGGCCGACGCCGACCACGCCGTCCAGCGGCCGGTCGGCGCTCAAGTGGCTGGCCGCCGGCGGCATGCGCATGCCCTGCCCGTCCCAGGCCAGCATCGCCAGGCGGTCCACCGGCAGCCAGCCGGTGCCCGCGAAGTTGCTCGACCGGCCGCTGGCGAAGCGGCCGGCCACGCCCTGCACCTGCAGCACCGGCGTGACCACATGAGCCAGCGGTCCGAGCACCGGGTCGGCCCGCAGCATCGCGGCGATCCGGTCCGGCTCCTGGATGGCGAAGCGCGCGGGGTCGGCGCGGCCGAAGTCGAGGTAGCCGCGCACCATGACCTGCAGGTGCCCGGTCTGGCGCACCGTGGTGGTCTGCAGGCCTTTGACCGTGGCGGAGACATAGCCGCCCAGCAGCACCATGGCCGCGGCCGACACGCCCAGCGCGCCCAGGGTGAGGGCGGTGCGCCGGCGGTTGCGCAGCACGTTGCGCAGGGCCAAGGGGAGGATGTTCATTCGGGTTTCCTTTCCAGCGCTTGGGGGGCCGCGGCTGCGCCCCGCGCATGTTCGACGCGCTCGACCTCGCCGTCGACGATGAAGACGCGGGTGTCCGCCGCCTCCTGCAGGGCCGGGTCGTGGGACGAGAACACCACGCTGGTGCCCGTGGCGCGCTGCGTGCGGCGCAGCAGTTCGACGATGGCGGCGCCGGTCTTGCGGTCCAGGTTGGCGGTGGGCTCGTCGGCGATCAGCAGCCGGGGTTGGTTGGCCAGAGCCCGGGCGATCGCCACCCGCTGGCGCTGGCCGCCGGAAAGTTCGGCGGGGCGGTGCGCGCCCTGGCCGCCCAGGCCCACGGCGTCGAGCAGGGCCAGCGCGCGTTCGCGCCGTTCGGCGGCGGTGGCGCCGGTCAGCCGCATCGGGTATTCGACGTTCTCGGCGGCGGTCAGCACCGGCAGCAGGTTGAAGCTCTGGAAGACGAAGCCGATGTGCCGTGCCCGGAACTCGGACAGCGCGTCGCCCGACAGGCCGGCGAGCGGCCGCTGCGCGACCTCTACCTGGCCCTGGTCGGGCCGGTCGAGCGCGCCCAGCAAGTGCAGCAGCGTGCTCTTGCCGCTGCCCGAGGGGCCGGCGACCACGGTGAACTCGCCGGGGCGTACGTCCAGGTCGACCTGGTGCAGCGCGCGCACCTCGGTGCGGCCCAGCCGGTAGCGTTTGCCCACGCCGCGCAAACGGGCCGCCGGGGGAAGGTGTGTGAAGGTGCGTTCCATCTCGGCCGTCTCAGCGCAGGGTCAGCTTGGCGCGGTTGTCGCCGCCGTCCTTCACCTCGAAGGCGGCGTCGCGGAACTCGGGCGGGCCGCCGGCGCCGCGCGCGTCCCGGCTGAAGCCGTAGGGTTCCTTGGGGATGCCGAACAAGCCGCGGTCCAGCTGCTGGTTGCCGTTCTGGTCGAGAAAGGCCGAGACGGCGTAGCGGCCGGGCGGCAGGTCGCGGAACACCACCGTGGCCGCGCCCGAGGCGGCCATGGCCACGCGCTGGCCGGCGGAAGGCGTCTTGGGGAACGACGCGGCGGAGGCGGCGTCGAACAGGCCGACCGACAGGCTGCCGCCGCCCGCGGCGCCGGCCACTTCCACCGTCAAGTCGGCGGCGCGGGCGTGGCTGCACAAGGCCAGCGCCAGGCCGGAAAGGATCAGGGGGGTGTTTTTCTTCATGGGGTCCTCGCGACAGGGGTGGTTGAACGCAGGACGCCATTGCACCGGCCGCATGTGTGCGCGGTGTGTCGCGGGGCGGGGGATTTGTACCGGCGGGTGTCGGCGCCCATCGCTGGAAACGCGCCGACAAACGGCGCTACACGGCGATACATGAAAGCGCCCGCGGGGCCGTAGGCCGGGCCAAAATCCCGCCACCATGAACAGCTGCAGCCCCGCCAAGCCCGACCACGTCCTGATCGTCGACGATGACCCCGACATCCGCCAGTTGTTGGCCGACTACCTGCAGCAGCACGAGCTGCAGGTCAGCTGCGCCGTCGACGGCCGGCAGATGCGCGCGGTGCTGGCGAGCCAGCCGGTGGACGCCATCGTGCTCGACCTGATGCTGCCCGGCGAGGACGGCCTGACGCTCTTCCGCGCGCTGCGCGAGCAGCCGCACCTCGCCGCCATCCCGGTGCTGATGCTGACCGCCCGCGCCGACGACGTCGACCGCATCATCGGCCTGGAACTCGGCGCCGACGACTACCTCGGCAAGCCCTTCGTGCCGCGCGAGCTGCTGGCGCGGCTGCGCGCCGTGCTGCGCCGCGCCCGCATGCTGCCGCCGGGCACGCCGCGGGCCGAGGAGACCCGCTACCTGGCCTTCGGCGACTGGCTGCTGGACACGGTGGAGCGCCACCTCATCGCCCGCGGCGGCACCGTCACGCCGCTGCAGTCGGCCGAATACACCTTGCTGCGCTTCCTGCTCGACCACCCGCAGCGCGTGGTCACCCGCGACCACCTGCTGGTGGCGCTGGCCGGGCGCGAGGCCGACGTCTTCGACCGCTCGATCGACCTGCGCGTGAGCCGGCTGCGCAAGCGGCTGGCCGACGACGCGCGCGAGCCGGGCTACATCAAGACGGTGCGCAACGAAGGTTACGTGCTGTCCAAGGCGGTCGAGGCCCACGCCCAGCGGCCGGCGCCCTTCCAGCCGCGGGAAAGCCGGCCGTGATCGCGCGCTCGCTGGCCGCGCGGCTTTTCCTGATCCTGCTGCTGGCCACCGTCGCCATCCAGGTGCTGAGCTTCGGCGGCGTGGTGGCCTTCATCGGCCGCGACGGCCGGCGCAGCTTGAACGACTTCCTGGCGGCCGACGTCGCATTCATCCAGTACTCGCTGCGCAGCCAGCAGCCCGCCCAGCGCGACGCCATGCTCGACCACCTCAACCGCCGCGGCCACTATGCGCTGACCCTGGAGCCGCTGTCCGAGGTGTATGCGCCCATGGATTCCGAACCGTTGGCCGAGTCCGCCGCCGTCGTGCAGCGCCAGCTGCCGCCGGGCGACCGGGTGCTGCCCATCCATTGGCGCACGCCCCAGGGCGAATGGCCCGCGCTGGAGGTGCCGATCGACGCCGTGGAGAAGCTGGTGGTCAGCTTCCCCAACCGCAAGCCGCCGTTCGCGCCGCCCTCCTGGCGTGTGATCGGCGCCTACCTGCTGGTCGTCACCCTGGCCGTGATGGCCGCGGCCTGGTGGGCGGTGCGCCTGGCCACCCGGCCGATCACCCGGCTGGCGACCGCCGCCCAGTCGCTGGGGCGCAACCTCGACGCGCCGCCGCTGGACGAGTCCGGCCCGTCGGAAGTGCGCCGCGCCGCCGGCGCGTTCAATGCGATGCAGCGCGCCTTGCAGGCCCACCTGGGCGAGCGCACCCAGATCCTGGCCTCCGTCTCGCACGACCTGAAGACGCCGCTGACCCGGCTGCGGCTGCGCGTGGGCGCGCTGCCCGAAGGCGAAGCCCGCTCGCGCATCGAGCGGGACATCGACGCGATGGGCCTGCTCATCCAGGAAGGCCTGGACTACGCCCACAGCAGCCAGCTGCGCGAGCCGCTGGCGCCGGTGGACATCGGCATGCTGCTGGAGAGCCTGGCCGAGCGCTACGCCGACATGGGCCAGGACGTGCAGGTCCGGCAGGGCCATGCCGGCGCCGCCCTGCGCTGCGCGCCCCGGGCGCTCGAACGGGCGTTGCAGAACCTGGTCGACAACGCGGTGAAGTACGGCCACCGGGCGCGCATCGCCGTCGAGCCCAGCGAGCGCGGCCTGGCCATCCGCATCGAGGACGACGGCCCCGGCCTGCCGCCCGAACTGCTGGAAAAGGTCTTCGAGCCCTTCTTCCGCAGCGAGGCTTCGCGCAGCCGCGACACCGGCGGCACCGGCCTGGGCCTGGCGATCGCGCAGAACCTGCTGAAGGCGCAGGGGGCGCAGGTCAGCCTGGCCAATGGGCCGTCGGGCGGGCTGGTGGCGACGGTGGTGTTCCCCGCGGGCCGGGGATGAACTGTCAACACGTTGCCGGGCGCCCCTCGTCCGGGCCGACTCTTCGGTTTCCTCGGTGTTTCTCGTAGGAGCGGGGGGCGCCCCGCGGGGGGGGGGGGCGCCCCCCGGGGGGGCGCGCCCCCCCCCCCCCCCGCCCACCCCCCCGCTCCTACAAAGCATCCTTGAGCTTTCCGCCGGACTCGGGCCCGCCCGCCTCACTCCAGGCTCTCGATGCGCGCCCTGTGGATGGCCGCGCCGATCTGGGCGCCGGTGAGGCCGCGTTCGGCGGCCAGGGCGGCCACCGGGGCGGTGTCGACCGCGCGCGCGCGCGCCAGGGCTCGGCGCAGGCGCGCGGCCTGGGGGTAGGGGCTGTCTTCCAAGCCGAGCCGGCCGCGCGCGTCGCATTCGCAGGCGGTCAGCAGCTCGTCGAACTGCGCCGGCTTGCGCCAGGCGTCGCAGCGGTCGAAGAGCCGCACCGTCGCGGCCGCGCCCAGCTCGCCGCTGCGGTGGATGTTGCCGTGCTCGCGCGCCACCAGTTCGGCGAGCTGCCGGCAGTCCAGCGGCACGCGCAACCGCTCGCTGACCTGGCGCACCAGCTGGACGCTGCGCTCCTCGTGGCCGATGTGGCGGGGCAGCGCGTCGCCGGGCGTCGTGCCTTTGCCCAGGTCGTGGCCGAGGCAGGCGTAGCGCACGGTCAGCGGGGCGTCCAGCCGGGCGGCCATGTCCAAGACCATCATCAGGTGCACGCCGGTGTCGACCTCCGGGTGGTGGGCGGCCGGCTGGGGCACGCCCCAGAGCCGGTCGACCTCGGGCAGCAGCTTGGCCAGCGCGCCGCAAGAGCGCAGCACCTCGAACATGCGCGAGGGCTTTTTCTCCATCAACCCGCGCGAGAGTTCCTGCCAGACGCGCTCGCTCACCAGCGCGTCGACCTCGCCCGACGCCACCATCTGCCGCATCAGCGCCTCGGTCTCGGGCGCCACCGAAAAGCCGTCGAAGCGGGCCGCGAAGCGCGCCAGCCGCAGGATGCGCACCGGGTCTTCGGCGAAGGCGGGCGACACGTGGCGCAGCACCTTGGCTTCGATGTCGCGCCGGCCGCCGTAGGGGTCGACCAGGGTGCCGTCCTCGGCCTGTGCCATGGCGTTGATCGTCAGGTCGCGGCGGCGCAGGTCGTCTTCGAGCGTCACGCTCTCGTCCGCGTGGAAGACGAAGCCGTGGTAGCCCTTGGCGGATTTGCGCTCGGTGCGGGCCAGCGCCACTTCCTCGCGCGTCTCGGGGTGCAGGAACACCGGGAAGTCCTTGCCCACCGGCGTGTAGCCCAGGGCGATGAGCGACTCCGGGTCGGCGCCCACCACCACCCAGTCCTTGTCCTGCACCGGCAGCCCGAGCAGGCTGTCGCGCACCGCGCCCCCGACCATCCATGTCTCCATAGGGGCTGGAGTTTAGGGGCTGCTGCCGCCCCCGGGCCGGGGCCGGCGCCATCCTTGACGGCCGCGCAATGGTGCGGTGCGCCGGCCGGCGCCGGTTCCGGTGCCCCAACGACTACATTGCCGGCACCCGAAGAAGAAAGGATCCCCCGATGAACCTCTGGCTGCGACTGATCTGGCTGCTGCTGTCCGCCCGCCTGCGCCCGCGCCTGCAGGCCCCGTTCGGGCTGTCGGTGATCGGCTTGCGCGTCATGCCGCACGACCTGGACTTGTCGATGCACATGAACAATGGCCGCTACCTCACCTTGATGGACCTCGGCCGCATGGACCTCATCCTGCGCATGGGGCTGGCGGGCCGCATGGTCAAGTCGGGCTGGACGCCCATCCTGTCGGCGAGCAAGGTGCGCTTCCGGCGCGAACTCAGGCTGTTCAAGGCGTTCCGCCTCGAAACGCGGATCGTCTGGTGGTCGGCCACCCAGCTGGTGATGGAGCAACGCGTGCTCAGCGACGGCCGGGACGGGGAAATCGTGCACGCCAGCGCGCTGATGCTGGCCGGCCTCTACGACCGCCGCGAGAAGCGCTTCGTGCCGGCCGCGAGGTTGATCGAGTTGGCCGGCGCGCCGGGCGCCGAAAGCCCCGCCCCGAACGAAGAAGTCGCCGCCTTCCTCGCCGCCAACGACGCGCTGAAGCAGGCGCAGGCGGCGCGTTGAGGCGCGCGGTTCAGCCTGGTCGCGGCCGCGAGAAGGCCATCGTCCAGTTGACCTCCCAGGTGTCACCGCCATCGGGCGAGAAGGCCTGTTCCCAGTGAGGGGAGGCGGTGCCCGTCCGTGTCCAGCGGAAACGGACGCGGATCGGCCGGCCCCGCAAGCGTTCGTCGGCGAAGAAAAGGCCGGCGCCGCCTTCGAACCCACCGACGACCGGCACGCCGAGGCTGTGCGGCTCGCGGCCGTCGAGCCACCAGATCGACCACCGCCGCGTCAGCGGGTCGTAGGACCGCAGCGTCGCGGCGCGGTAGGCGCCGCCGGGTAAATCCAGCCAGTTGTCGTCGGCATTGGCCTGGCCGCCGAGCAGGGGCCGCATCGCGCAGTGGCCATCGAATTCGTCCCATTCGCGGCAGCCGGCCAGGCGCTCCTTCAGGCGGCGGTGGCGCACATGCCATTCGCCGGCGAGGAAATCGAAATCGCGCTCGCCCGGGCCGTTCATGGCGCTTCCCCGGCCGTTGCGCCCGCGTGGATGGCCGAGCGTCCGGTCGGCGCCAGGCGCAGGTGCTGCGTGGGCCGCGCCAGCCAGGGTTCGAGCAGCGGCTCGGCGCCGGCCTGCCAGCATCCGCCCTGGTCGAAAGCATCGGCGGCGGCGGCATCGGCGAAGAGCGCGAAGACGGCCAGCACGTGTTCCCCCTCGCGCAGCGGCAAGCGTGGGAAGTTGTTCGGCGCGTCTTCGGTGGCATACCAGCCCAGCACTTGCGCGCCGGCGGCTTCATAGACCGGGGCCAGCCGCTGGCGGCACAGCTGGAACAGCGCGTCCCCCGCCGGCTGTTTCAAATGGAAGACGCGCGCGTCGACCCGGCCCGGCGCATTGCCACTGCCGGGCCGCGCCCGCCCGCGCAGGGCGATGCCCGAACCCGGCCAGGCCGGCCGCAACATCAGCACGTCGTGCCATTCGTCCATCGTGGCGTTGGCCGCGTCGCCGTGGGTGCGCCATACCGGTCCGCCGTAGAAGGCGGCCAGGCCGGCCTGGCGCTCGGCCATGCCGGCGAAGCCGCGCAGCCAGACGAAGCGGTCGTCGTCGTCGAGGTCGCGGAACTGGCCCATCACCGCCAGGCCGTGCGCTTCCTGCGTCTCGACGAATTCGCGGTCGAACAGCTCGATGAGGCAGTCGCGTTGGCCGGGCCGAAGGGTGTATTGGCGCAGTTCGACGACGGGGCAGTCGTCTTGGCGGCTGGTTTCCATGGAGTCTCCTTCGATGCGACAGCGACATCATCGCGGCGATAACATGACAGGGAATGTCATGTTTTAGGGTGCCCCGTGCAAGCCAGCCGTTTGTTGTCGATCCTGATGTTGCTGCAGACCCGCGGCCGGATGACGGCGGCGGCGCTGGCGCGGGAGACGGAGGTGTCCGAGCGCACCATCCTGCGCGACATCGACCAGCTCTCGGCCGCCGGCGTGCCGCTGTGGGGGCAGCAGGGCCGCCACGGCGGCTTCCAGCTGCGCGACGGCTGGAGCACCCAGCTCACCGGCATGACCGAGGCCGAGGCCCGGGCGTTGCTGCTGGCCGGGCTTCCCGGCCCGGCCACCGACCTCGGCCTGGGCGCGGCGGCGGCATCGGCCCGGCTCAAACTCGTGGCCAGCCTGCCCGGCGCCTGGCGCGAACAGGCCGACCGCGTCGGCCAGCGCCTGCACATCGACCCGGTGGACTGGCACCGCACCGGCGATCAGCCGCGTTTCCTGCGCGAAGTGGCCGAGGCGGTCTGGCAGGGCCGGCGCATCCGCGTCGACTATGAAAGCTGGCGCGGCGCGGCATGGCGTGAACTCGAACCGCTGGGCCTCGTGCTCAAGGCCGGCGCCTGGTATGTGCTGGCCCGGCCGGCCGGGCAGGACGGGGTGCGCACCTACCGGCTGGCCAGCCTGCGCGCCTTGCAGTCCAGCCCGAAAGCCTTCAAACGGCCGCCGGGTTTCGACCTGGCCAGCGTTTGGAAAACCTCCGCCGCGCGCTTCGAAGCCGAGTTGCGGCGACTGCCGGCCGAGGTGCGCGCTTCACCGCGTTGCCTGGCGTGGTTCAGCCATGCACGCATCCCGGTGGAGGCACTGGCCGTGCAGCCGCCGGCGCCCCAGGGGCGGGCCGATTGGCGTGCGGTGCGGCTGTGCGTCGAATCGGTGGAACAAGGCGCGCGCCAGCTGCTGGGCTACGGCGCCGAGCTGGAGGTGCTGGCGCCGCCGGCACTGCGCGAAGAGGTTTTGAAGCAGGCCGAGCGCCTGGTGCGGATGCACCGCCGGCCTGCCGCGATGGGATCCATCGGCAAAACGGTTGCCGCTGGGCCGCCGGCGCCGATGACGGCCCGGCGGACGCCGCGGGCATCGGCGCCATCGGCACGCTTGCCGCCTGCAGCGGCACCACCGGCGCCAACGCTGCCGCGGCGGACCCGTCGCCGGGCCACCGGTCGGGGTTGATCCCCCGGCTGGGCCCGGCTCAGAGTTCGATCACGCGCGTCGACCCCACCCGCGCGCTGCCGCCGGCCATCAGCCCGGTCACGCGGCCTTGCGGATCGGTCTGCAGCACGACCTTGATGACGCAGGGCGAAGGCGGCTGCATCAACCGGCCCTGCTCGATGAGGATCTCGTTGGCTTGCACGCCGAGACGGTCGTGCAGCAGGCAAGCCAGCGGGCCGGCGGCCATGCCGGTGCCCGACTCCTCGGGAATGCCGTAGCGCGGCGCGAACATGCGCGCGCCGGCGTGGCGCCCCGGCAGGCGGGTGTCGCGGCTGAAGACGTAATAGCCGATCAGGTCCAGCCCGTCGCTGACGGCGTGCACTTGCGCCATGTCGGGCGCCAGCCGCGCCACGGCGGCTTCATCGCCCAGTTGCAACAGCAGGAAGGCGTTGCCGGTGTGGACGACCACCGGCGCGGCGCCATGGGAAGCGGGCAGGCCGAGCGAGGCCATCACCCGCGCGTGCAGGCCCGAGCCCGGTTCGACCGGGGTGTAGCGCGGGGCGTTCTGCTCCATGAAGGCCATGTCGCCCTGGACGACGATGCGGCGGTTGCCGTCGATCGTCTCCTTCGACAGCTCGCCCTCCGGCACGCGGCCCAGCTGGCGCAGCAGCGAGAAAGTGGCGACGGTGGCGTGGCCGCAGTGCGCGATCTGCCGCGTGGGCGTGAAGAACTCCAGTTTGAAGGTGGCGCTGGCCGAGCGGGAGACGAAGGCAGTCTCCGACAGGCCCACAGCCTGCGCGACCGCGAGTTTCTGGTCGGCAGTCAGCGCGTCGGCGTCGACCACGACGCCGGCCGGGTTGCCGCCGGCGCCGCCGTCGATGAAGGACTGGACGGTGTGGGCTTCGATGCGCATGGGGGGTCCTTGGGTGTTGGCTCACGACTTGGGCGGTGGGGCTGTCCGCGGTCCCTCACCCCAACCCTCTCCCAGAGGGAGAGGGCGTGTTCTTTGCTCCCTCTCCCAGAGGGAACGGGTGTGTTCTTTGCCTCTCTCCCAGAGGAAGCGGGGGTGTTCTTTGCCCCCTCTCCCTCGGGGAGAGGGTCGGGGTGAGGGTGCGCGCGCCGACCCGGGTGTTTTTCGTCAAGCCGGCAGCCCTTCGAACACCGGCCGCATGAAGCTGCGCTCGTAGCTGAGGATGCAGCGCGTGTCTTCGGCGTACTTGAAAGCCGCCTGGCAGTCGGCGTCGCCCGGCAGCTTGTCGCGGTAGGCCTCGTAGGCGGCCAGCGTCGGGAAGCTGAACAGCGCCAGCGCGATGTTGTTGGCGCCTTCAGAGGGCAGGAAGTAGCCGTGGTGCCGGCCGCCGAACTTCTCGACCAGCGGGATCCACAGCCGGCCGTAGTGCTCGAATTCCTTGAGCTTGTAGGGGTCGATGACGTAGCGGAGGTAGCAAGTGACCATGGTCTTGTCGTCCAAGAAGGGGTTGTCGACGGGGCCGCCGCGGCGGCGGCCCGGCGGCTCAGGGCTGCTTGCGGTAGGGCTCCTCGAAGGGCACGAAGGGCTCCGCCCTGGCGTCGTCGATCCAGGCCGCCACGCCCGGCAGGGCGCGCACCCGGTCCATGTAGGCGGCGACCGCCTCGGGTACCGGCGCGGCGTAGGTGGTCAGGCGCATCACCACCGGCGCGAAGTAGGCGTCGGCGATGCTGAAGTCGCCGAACAGCATCGGGCCGCCGTGCTGCGCCAGCAGTTCGCCCCACATCGAGGTGATGCGGGCGAGGTCGGCGCGCACCTCGGCCTTCTCGGCGAGCAGGCGCGCCCCGACTTCGGGCAGCCGGGCGTGGATGTTCATCGGGAAGGCGCTGCGCAGCGGCACGAAGCCCGAGTGCATCTCGGCGCAGACGCTGCGCGCCCGGGCGCGGGCGGCGCGGTCGCAGGGCCACAGCGCCTTGTCCGGGAATGTCTCGGCCAGGTATTCGCAGATGGCCAGGGTGTCCCACACCACGAGGTCGCCGTCGACCAGCACCGGCACTTTGCCCACCGGGTTGTAGCGGCCGACCTGCTGCTTGAACCGCGAGCCGGCTTCGAAGGCGTCCAGCGGCAGCTTCTCTTCGGTGAATTCGATGCCGGCTTGTTTCATCAGCACCCAGGGGCGCATGGACCAGGACGAGTAGTTCTTGTTGATGATGATGAGCTGCATGGGGCTGCCTTGTTCCTTGTTGGTCGTGCGGTGCGGTGTGTGCCGTGTCGCGGCTGCACATGCTATCCATGCCGTGGCGAAGCGGCGGTGAGGAATCCGCAAGGCGTTGATGCGCGCCGTGCAAGAACCGCAGGCGGCGGACGGCCGGCCCGCCGGGAGCGGTCAGCCCCGCCCGGCGCGGCCGCGCCAGGGATCCAGCCTGGCCGGGCCGCCGCGGCGCGACAGCACGCCGGGCATCACCTGGCCGATCGCGGTGGCGTCGATGCCCAGGCGTGCCAGGCCCGGCGCCTGGCCATCGGCGACATTGGGTTTTTGCATCGTCGCCAGGTTGTCGCGCGACATCAGCGGCCCGCCGGGCAGGCATTCCATCAGCAGCGCCTGCAGCCGCCCCAGGGCGTCCGGCAGCGGCAGCACCGGCCTGGCGTGGCCCGACCAGCGCCCGGCCAGGCGCACCAGCTCGGCCAGGGTGAACACCTGGGGGCCGGCGCATTCGATCGCCTGGCCGGCCGTCGTCGGGTCGTCCAGGCAGGCGGCGATGGCGGATGCCACGTCTTCCACCCACACCGGTTGGAAGCGTGCGGCGGCACCGGCCAGCGGCATCACCGGGAACACGGCCTGCAACCGGGCGAAAAGGTTGATGAAGCGGTCGTGCTCGCCGAACACCACCGATGGGCGCAGCGCCGTCGCCCGCAGCCCCGGCGCCCGCAGCAGCAGCGTTTCGCCTTCGGTCTTGGTGCGCAGGTAGTGGGACGGCGCGTCCGGCCCGACCCCCAGTGCGCTCACGTGCACGACGCGCCGCACACCCGCGCTGGCGCAGGCCGCGGCCAGCCGGCGCGGCAGGTCGACGTGCGCCTGGCGGAAGTCGGCCCCGCTGCCGTGCAGGATGGCCACCAGGTTGACCACGGCGCCGCAGCCCGCCACGAGGGCGGCCAGCGCGGCGTCGTCGTGCACGTCGGCCGGCACCACGCGCACCGCCGGCAGGCAGCGGATGGCGGCCGCGCGGTGCGGCCTCCGGCTGGGCACCACGATGGCGGCGGCGCCCGGCCGCCGCGACAGCTTTTCGCACAGGCTTCTGCCGATGAAGCCGGTGCCGCCGAGGACGAGGATGTCGCCGTGGGGTTGGTCGGGCATGGCGGATGGCCTTTCTTCGATGGGGCCGCGGCCTAGTGTGGTGTCCCGCTGATCACTGCCAATGGAATCGTGCCTTGCAAGCCAGGGCCGCGTTGCAAGTCCTCGCGATACCACCTGGTATCGCTGCGGTTTGCGCCTTGCCCTGGCTTGCAATCCATCGATTCCATTTTTGTCAGTGATCAGCGGGACACCACACTAGGGTCAGGGCAGCCCTTTGTTCACCGCCGACGCGCGCAGGTCGCGCGGGCCGATGCTGGTGCCCAGCCGCGCCTTCAGCGACGGCGCCACGGCGGCGTTCTCGGACAGCAGCGCGGCGTAGTAAGTGGCGTTGGAAAGCACCTTCTTGACGTAGTCACGCGTCTCGTTGAAGGGGATGTTCTCGGCCCAGATCGCCGGCTCCAGCGGCGGCCCCTCGCGCCAGCGGCGCGGCCGGCCGGGGCCGGCGTTGTAGGCGGCCGCGGCCATGGCCTGCGAGCCTTCCAGGTCGTCCAGCACCAGCTTGAGGTAGCCGGTGCCGATGGCGATGTTGGTGTCGCGGTCGGTGATCAGGTCGGCGGTGTAGGGCATGCCCAGCCGCTTGGCCGTCCAGCGCGCTGTGGCCGGCATCACCTGCATCAGGCCGGAGGCGCCGACGTGGGAGCGCGCGTCCATGATGAAGCGCGACTCCTGGCGGATCAGGCCGTAGACGTAGGCGGCGTCCAGGCCGATCGCGTGGGTGCGCGCCACCACCTGCTCGCGGAAGGGCATCGGGAAGCGCTGCGCCAGGTCGACCTCGACCTTGGTGCGGTCGCTGGTGTTGATGCAGCGGTCCCAGACCTGCTGGTCGCAGGCCAGCTGCGCGGCGGCCAGCAGCTGGCGGTCGTCCATGCCGCGCAGGGTGTAGTTCCACTCGCGCACGCCTTCGCCGCGCAACCCCATGGAGATCAGCACGAGCGAACGGCGCAGGCCGGGGTTCTGCCGGGCCTGCGCCAGTTCGTCGTCGCGCAGCGGCGCGGGCCGTGGCGGCAGCGTCAGCGGCTGCCCCAGCTCTTCGGTGGCGAGCTTGCCGTAGAAGTTGAGCTGGCCGGCGATGCTGGAGAACAGCGCCTGCGACTGCTGCTGCAGGTCGGCCGCCGCCTGGGGCTGCAGGCCGGCGACGCGCGACTGGGCCTGCAGCGCGCGGCCCTTCCAGTAGACCCAGGCCGGGTCGCGCTGCTCCTGCGGGCTCATGCTGCCGATGGCGCGCAGCACTTGCTGCCATTGGCTCCGGCCTTCGATGCCGCGCAACGCCGCGCGGGCCTTCCAGGCGAGGGTTTCGTCGGGCCATTCCAGCTCGGGCGACGCGGCCGCGCGGTTCTTCGCGGACAACCGAGCGGCGCGCTCGTAGTGGTCGACCGCGCGCGGCAGCAGCTTCATCGCCGTCTGTTTGCCCACCATGGCCCAGGCCCAGGACGCCAGGTCGGGCGGAAGGGCGGCCTCCCAGCGTTCTTCGAGCAGCCGCGCGGCGTTGTCGGGGTCGTCGGCGGCCATGCGCATCAGGGCCAGCGTCGCCAGTTCGGCGCCGGTGCGGCCGCGCCCGCCGCTGGCCTGGCTCACGCTGAGGAAGCGGGCCGGGCTGTCGAGCAGCACTTGCGCGCCCTGGACGGCCTCGGTGCCGAGCAGCGCGACCGCCTGCCGCACGGCGTTGGGCCGGCCCGCGTCGACCGAGAAACGCGCCTTGCGCCAGACATCGGCCGGCGCGAGCAGCTTGGCCTCGAACAAGGTGGCCGCCATCAGCGCGCAGCCATCGTCGGCGTCGCGCTGGGCCAGCCAGGCCGCCAGGCCGGCCTGGCGGCGTTCGGCGGCATCGCCCTTGTCGGCCAGGTGGTCGGTCAGGATGGAATAGCAGGTGACCTGCTTGTCGTCGTTCATGCGGAAGCGGGGGAAGTCGGCCGCCAACCGCGGCCAGTCGCGGCGCCGGCCGAGTTCGAGCAGCCAGTCGTTGCGCAGGCGGTCTTCCACGTAGGTGCCTTGCCAGCGCTTGTAGAAATCGTCGACCTCGGCCGCCTGCAGCTCGGGCATGCGGGCGACCATGTCCCAGTAGGCGACCCACATGGCCAGCGGGTTCTCGGCCGGGGGGGGGGCGCCCCGCCGGGGGCCCTGGCGGGGGGGGACGCGCCGCGGGACCGCCTCTTTCGCTGCGCGGAGGGGCGCCGCGCGGTCGGCGGCGCGCGACTGCGCCCCCGCCGGCGCCAGCGGCAAAGCCCACAGCAGCGCGGCCGACAAGCCGGCGGCCAGCCACGGCGGCGCGGCCTTCCCGGGCGCGCGCCGCGCAGCCGCGGCCTTGTCCCGGGGCGCGCCGGCGCGCCGATAATCTTTTGAAGCCCAACCCAAGCACAACTTCTTCAAAACGCGATCCTCAACGACATGTCTGGAAACAAGACGGCGCCCGCGGGCGTGGCCCCGGGGAACCCCCCGCAGCGCGCGCTGCTGAGGCAAACCTTGCTGGCCCGGCGGCGGGCCTTCGCGACGGCGCCGGAGCACGCCGCGGCGCATGCGGCGGCGGTGTCCGCATTGTCCGCGCATCTGCTGGCGGTGTTGCGGCAAATTGAGCCGGAATGCCTCGGTGTTTACTGGGCGATGCGCGGTGAATTTAACCCCCTGCCCGCCTGCCGGCAGGCGGACTGGCTGCAAACCCTGACCTGGGCGCTGCCTTTCGCCCGCCGGGGGTCGCCGGATCAGGCCCCTTCGATGGCTTACCGGGCATGGGCCGGTGGCGAACCGACGGTCGTCGACGACTGCGGCATCCCCTCGGCCGATGGCCCGGCCGTTTCGCCGGACGTGGTGCTGGTGCCCTGCGTGGGCTACACGGCCAGCGGCTTGCGCCTCGGTTACGGCGGCGGCTATTTCGACCGCTACCTCGCCGCCCACCCGGGCGTGACGGCCATCGGCCTGGGCTGGTCGGACGCCTTGATCGAAGACGCCGAGCTGCAGCCCCGGCCCCACGACCTTCCATTGACGCTCGTGCTCAACCAGGACGGCGTCGTCGGCTGAAGTCGCCGCCGCCGGCGCGGGCCGGCGGCGCGTCGCTCACAGCTTGGTGCCGCCGCTGGCGTCGATCACCTGGCCCGTCGTCCAGGCGCCGTCCGGTCCGACGAGGAAAGCCACCACGCCGGCGATGTGCGCGGGCTGGCCGACGCCGTCCAACGCCTGCACCTGCTTGAGCGTCTCAACGCCGCCGGGCTCGCGGATCCAGGCGCTCATCCGCGTGTCGATCGCGCCCGGCGCGACGGCGTTGACGGTGATCCTGCGCGGCCCCAGGTCGGCGGCCAGGTGCAGCGTCAGCACGTCGACGAAACCCTTGGTCGCCGAATAGGCCAGGATGCCCGGGAAGTGGGTGCGGGTGACCACCGACGACACGTTCACGATGCGCCCGCCGTCCGGCATCAGCGGCAGCACTTTCTGCGTGACGAAGAAGAGGCTGCGCATGTTGACGGTGGCCATGCGGTCGAAGCTGGCGGCCCCGGTCTCCTGCAGCGAGGTGTAGGTGGCCACGCCGGCGTTGTTCACCAGGATGTCGACGCGCTGGCCCTTCAAGGCCTCCAGCAGGTCGTCCGGCCCGTGGTCGGTGGCCAGGTCGGCCTGGACCGCGCGGGCTTTGCCGCCGGCGGCCTGGATCCCGGCCACCACTTGCGCGGCTTCGGCCTGGCCGGCGCCGTAATGCACGATCACCTCGGCGCCATCGGCCGCCAGGCGGTGCGCGATGGCGGCGCCGATGCCGCGCGAGGCGCCGGTGACGAGGGCGGTCTTGTGGGTCAGTGGGGAAGTCATGGTTAGCTCCTTATTTGTTGAACGTTTGGTCAAAAATGAAGTTTGAAAAAGGCACTTTCCAGTGCCGGCGGGTGGTTCGGCGGCCGCGCCGCCGAGGGAGGGGAAAGGGTCAGGAGGGTTGGTCGAGCAGGGAAAGCGCCAGCCGGGCGGTGCTTTGCAGCCGCGCTTCGTCGGCGCCGGCCTTGGCCGCCACGCGCAGGCCGCCCATCACGCTGATGAGCAGGTCCGCCAGGGCGGCCGAAGGGGAAGGGTTGGCGATGGAGCCGTCGCGCTGGCCGCGCTCGACCTCGGCGCGAAGCGTTTCGTGGGTGAGCCGCCACTTGTCGTGCAGCATCACGCGGAGTTCCAGGTCGTCGATGGATTCGAGCAGGCCGTTGCTGACGATGCAGCTGTTCTCGGCGGGTCGCGGGCTGGCGCACAGCGCCACGATGGCGTCGAAGAAGCGGCCGATGGCTTCGCGGCCGTCGCTGGCTTGCTTCATGCGGGCGGCGAGCAGGCCGACGCGCGCGACCGATCGTTCCACCGCCTTCACGTAGAGCGCCTTCTTGTCGCCGAAAGCGTTGTACAGGCTCTGCTTGCCCAGGCCGGTGGCGTCGCAGAGCATCGACAGCGACGTGCCCGCGTAGCCGTGGGTGAGGAAGAGGTCGGCCACGTGGTCGACCACTTCCTCGGTGTCGAAGTTGCGTTCTCTCGGCATGGAACGCAATGTAGCTTTGTTTGACTGATTGGTCAAATAAAGATGCTGGCGCCGTTCATTGCGCCGCCAGCACTTGCGCCGCGGCGTTCACCACGGCGGCGATGCGGCCGATGTCGCGCAATTGCTGCGCGGTCAGGCCTTCCTTCTTCAGCAGCGCGTGGTGCGAGCTGACGCAGAAATGGCATTTGCCGATGATCGACGCCGCCAGGGCGAACGCTTCGAATTGCTTCTTCTCGACGCCGCCGCTGCTGGCGTAGGCATTCATGCGCAATTCGGGGCGCAGCGTCTTGAGTTCCTCGTCGCCCGCCATCTCCACATAGGGGTACCAGACGTTGTTCATGCCCATCAGCGCGGCGGCGGTGAGCGCGGCGTTGGCGTTCAGCTCGGGCAACTGCGCCTTGAAGGCATCGACCAGCGGTTTGCTCTTGGCCGCGAACGCCGAGGCCAGCGCCACGCCGATCGCGTCTTCCGGGCTCAGGCTGGAACGGGCGATGACGCCGTCCAGGTTCAAGCGGATGTCTTTGGCGTAGTCGGGGATTTGTTCTTTAATCGCGTTCAGAAAGTCCATTGAAATCTCCTATGTTGTCCCGCCTAAAAAGCCCGCCGAAGCGGGCTGCCGGTTGGGCGTGTTACAGCGTCGAGCCGCCGACGCCGCGGTTGCAAGGGCACAGCTCGTCGGTCTGCAGGCCGTCGAGGATGCGCAGCACTTCTTCCGGGCTGCGGCCGACGTTCAGGTTGTTCACACTGACGTGCTGGATGGTGTTGTCGGGGTCGATGATGAAGGTGGCGCGCAGGGCGACGCCGGCTTCCTGGTCGCGCACGCCGAGTTGGTCGACAAGCGAGCCGGTCACATCGGCGAAGCTCCAGTGGCCGAGCTTGCTCAGGTCGGCGTGCTCGCGGCGCCAGCCGAGCTTGGAGAACTCGTTGTCGGTGGAGCCGCCGAGCAGCACGGCGTCGCGTTCTTCGAACTGCTTGGCCAGCTTGTTGAAGCCGACGATCTCGGTCGGGCATACGAAGGTGAAGTCCTTCGGCCAGAAATAGATGACCTTCCACTTGCCCGGGAAGCTCTTCTCGGTGATGGTTTCAAAGGCCGACACGCCATTTTCTTCATGCTGGTTGAAGCCCGGCTTCACGCCGGTGACGCTGAAGGCTTCAAGCTTGTTTCCGATGGTTTTCATGGGTTTTCCTTTGCTTGTTGAGGGAGGAGTGGTTTTGATGAGAAGCCAGCCGTGGTAGCGACCTGGATGAGAATCTTAGGCTATTGAGAAATATTGACCAATTGGAAATGCCTAATTAAGGCATAGCCTTGGGACAAGCCGTGACACAGCCGCCACTTGTGCGTAAGGTGCGCGCCATGCGCACGAGACCTTGCCCGGCCGCCCGCCCCAGCGCCGTCCTGAACGCCGCCGCCCTGGCGGCTTGCGCCTGCTTGCTGGCCGCCTGCGGCAGCGCGCCGATGAAGCAGCCCGGCGCGGCCGTCGATGCTAAACCCGGCCCCAGGGCTTCGTCGACCACCGCCAGGTCGAACCCTTCTCCCGACAGGGACGGCCCCGAGGCCCAGCCGCCCGCCAACCTGGCGGCGGTGCCGGACGCCGAGCCGCAGGTCGAAGCGATCCGCGCCGGGGGGCCGAACAAGCCCTACGAAGTGCTTGGCCGCAGCTATGTGCCGATCACCCAGGACACCGCCCATGTCGAACGCGGGCTGGCTTCCTGGTACGGCCGCAAATTCCATGGCCGACGCACCGCGCTCGGCGAGGTCTACGACATGTACGCGATGACGGCGGCCCACCCCACCTTGCCGCTGCCCAGCTACGTGAAAGTGCGCAACCCGGCCAACGGCAGGGAGGTGATCGTGCGGGTGAACGACCGGGGCCCTTTCCATTCGAACCGCATCATCGACCTGAGCTACACCGCGGCCCTCAAGCTCGACTTGCTGCGCGGCGTGGCGCCGGTGGAGATCGAGCGGCTGACGTTCGAAGCGATCCGGTCGGGGCAGTGGCGCGGCAGTTCGACGGGCACCGCCGTGGCTTCGGCCACCGCCGCGGAGCCGGCAAGGCCAGCGGTCGCGCCGAATGCGAACAGTGCGCCGCCACCCGCGGTGCCGGCCGCGCCCACCGCGGCCGAAGCCTTCCGGACGGCCGACGCCGGCACCCGCGGAACGTCCGCGCCGGTGGCGATCCAAAACACCGCGGAAGCGCCCGTCGGGACACCGGTGGCGGCCAACGTGCCGCCGTCGGCGCTTTTGCAGGTCTCGACGGCCGAGCCAGCCGCGACGGCGACGCCAACCAACGCGCCGCAGCCCCCCGTGCCCACCAGCGGCTACTACGTCCAGATCGGCGCCTTCAAGCAGATCGACGGCGCGGAGAACTTCCACCGCAAGGTGGTCGCCGACCTCAGCTGGCTGTCGCCTTTGCTGGCGGTGTTCACCGACGCTTCCTCCGTGCACCGCCTGCAGGCCGGCCCCTACCGCACGCGCGACGAGGCGCAGGGCGTGGCCCAGCAGGTGCGCGAAGCCCTGAGGCTGGTGCCGATGGTGGTGCAGCGGCGTTGAACGCCGGGAACGGTGAGGGTCAGCGCCCGCCGGCCACGTCGAGCAGGGCGCCGGTGGTGTAGCGCGCCGCGTCCGACAGCAGCCAGCCGATCGCTTCGGCGATTTCCCCCGCCGTGCCGGCGCGCCGCATCGGGATCTGCGGCGCCGCGGCGCGCGCCCGGTCGGGCTGTCCGGCGCTGGCGTGGATGTCGGTGTCGACGATGCCCGGCCGCACCGCGTTGACGCGCACGCCCTCGGCCGCCACCTCCTGGGCCAGGCCGAGCGTGAAGCTGTCGATCGCGCCCTTGGAGGCGGCGTAGTGCACATAGCGCCCCGGCGCGCCGAGCCGCGAGGCGGTGGACGACAGGTTGACGATGGCGCCGCCGCGGCCGCCGTGGCGCGTGCTCATGCGGCGGACCGCCTCGCGCGCGCACAGGAAGCTGCCGAACACGTTGACCGCGAACACCCGCTGCAGTTGCCCGGCCGAGAGCGCGTCGACCCGCGTGTTCAGGTCGGCCACGCCGGCGTTGTTGACCAGGCCGGTGAGTACGCCGAATTCCCGGTCCACGGTTTCGAAGACGCGCAGCACGTCGGCTTCCTCCGCCACGTCGCCCCGCACCGCGATCGCGCTGCCGCCGGCGGCGAGCAGTTCGTCTCGCAGGGCCAGCGCCGCGGCTTCGTCGGCGCGGTAGTTCAACGCCACCGCATGGCCGTGCGCGACGCACCAGCGCGCCGTCGCGGCGCCGATGCCGCGGCCGGCGCCGGTGATGAGGGTGATGGCTGGCTGTGGGGTCGGGGGTGCTTGCATCCGAAGATTGTTGCGCAACAATTTGCGGCCCCATCGCTCGAATCATCGGTCGCGCCCGGTCGCCCCCACCCACCGCCGCCGCCGCGCCGCACCGACGAAACCACCCATCCATGCCCAAAGATTTCGACGCGCTGGAGGACTCCAATCCTTCCGGCAACCCGTCCATCCACCAAATCTCGTCGCCTGCCCGGCGCCTGCTGCTGCGCGGCGGCCTGGGCGCCTGGCTCGCCGGTTGGGCGGGGCTGCCCGGCGCATCGGCCGGTCCCGCGCGCGGCGGGCCGCTGCTGGGTTTCAAAAGCCTGCCCGCCGGCTTCGGCGACACGCTGCGCGTCGCCGACGGCTACGTCGCCACCGTGCTGGCCGCCTGGGGCGACCCAGTGGGCCTGCCCGGCGACATGCCGCCCTGGAAAAGCGACGCGAGCAACACCGCCGAAGAGCAGGCCGCGCAGATGGGCATGCACCACGACGGCATGCAGTTCCTGCCGCTGCCGGCTGGATCGAAACGCCCGCGCCGCGGCTTGCTGGTCGTCAACCACGAATACACCGACGACGGCCTGCTGCACGTCGGCGGCATGGCCGACTGGAGCCTCGAGAAAGTGCGCAAGGCCCAGGCGGCGCACGGCTTGTCGGTGATCGAAGTGGCGCAAGACGCCCGCGGCGATTGGCGGGTGGTGCGGCCCTCGCGCCACGCGCGGCGTTTCACTGCCAATACGCCGTTCGAGCTGCGCGGGCCGGCCGCGGGCCATCCGTTGCTGCGCACCGCCTTCGACCCGGAAGGCCGGACCGTGCTGGGTACGTTCAACAACTGCGCCAGCGGCCTGACGCCCTGGGGCACCGTGCTGGCGGGCGAGGAGAACTGCAATTTCTACTTCGCCGGCGGGGAGGCGCAGGACGCGCACCAGAAGCGCTGGGGCCTGCCCAGGCGCGCCTATTTCCGCTGGCCGGAGTTCGACGAACGCTTCGACGCCTTTCGCCACCCCCACGAGTTCAACCGCTTCAACTGGATCGTCGAGATCGACCCGATGGACCCGTCGTCCACCCCTGTCAAGCGCACCGCGCTGGGCCGCGGCACGCACGAGGGCGCCACCGTGGCGACCACGCGCGCCGGCCGCGCGGTGGTGTACAGCGGCGAAGACGCGCGCTTCGAATACCTCTACAAATTCGTCAGCCGCGACGCCGTCCGCCCCGGCGGCGCGAAAGCCAACCACGAGCTGCTGGACCACGGCACGCTCTACACCGCGCGCTTCGCGGAAGACGGCAGCGGCCGGTGGCTGCCGCTGGTGCACGGCGAGGGTCCACTCACGCCGGCCAACGGCTTCGCCGACCAGGGCGAGGTGCTGGTCAAGACCCGCCAGGCCAGCGACCTGCTCGGCGCCACCAAGATGGACAGGCCGGAGTGGATCGCCGTCGACGCGCGCCGCGGCGAGGTGTTCTGCAGCCTGACCAACAACAGCCGCCGCGGCACGCCCGGGCATCCGGACGTCGACGCGGCCAACCCGCGCGCCGGCAACACCATGGGCCATGTCATCCGCTGGAAGGAGGACGGCGACTTCGACGGCCTCACCTTCCGCTGGCGCCACTTGCTGCTCGCCGGCGACCCGCGGGCCGCGCGCCCCGAAGACCGCGGCGATGTCCATGGCGACGCCTTCGGCTGCCCCGACGGCCTGCACCTGGACGCCCGCGGCGTGCTGTGGATCCAGACAGACGCCCATTCCACGCAGATGAAAGACCCGGCCTTCGAACGCATCGGCAACAACCAGATGCTGGCCTGCGACCCGGCCACCGGCGAAGTCAGGCGCTTCCTGACCGGCCCGGCCAACGCCGAGGTCACCGGCGCCTGCACCACGCCCGACGGCCGCACGATGTTCGTCAACATCCAGCATCCCGGCGAACCCTTCAGCGACCGCAGCGACCCCGCCGATCCGACGCGCCACTCCACCTGGCCCGACGGCCGCGGCCGGCCGCGCTCGGCCACCGTCGTCATCCGCAAGCGCGACGGCGGCGTGGTGGGCGGCTGAACCCGGCCGACGGCGGCTCAGGCCGCGGCTTGCGCGCCGCGGAAGGGCGCGGTCTGCGCCAGCACCCATCGCCGGAAAGCCTCGGCGCGCGGTCCGGTCTCCGCCGTCCGCGGCGTCACCAGCCAGTAGCTGTAGTCGTTGCGCAGCGCCGGCTGGAAAGGCTGCACCAGACGCCCCGCCCGCAGGTCGTCCCAGGCGAGGAAGAGCCTGCCGATGGCGACGCCGTCGCCGTGGGCCGCCGCCTGCAGCAGCAGCGAAGAGTCGCTGAAGCCGCGGCCGGCGCGGGCCTGCACGCCGGTCACGCCCGCCAGCGCCAGCCAGCGCGCCCAGAGGTCGCGCGGCGTTTCCTGCAACAGCCGGTGGTGGCGCAGGTCGGCCGGCGAGCGCAGCCCGGGTTCGCCCTGCAGCAGCGAGGGCGCGCACACCGGCGACAGCCACTCGGTGGACAGCAATTCGGCGCGCAGCCCCGGCCAGTCGCCCAGCCCGGAGCGGATGCCCAGGTCGAAGCCGCCCGCGCCGATGCGTTCGAGCTTCAGGGACACATTGAGCTGCAGCTCCACGCCGGGGTGCAACCGGTGGAAATCCGGCAGCCGCGGCACCAGCCAGCGGCTGGCGAACGACGGCAGGACGGAGACCTTCAGCACGCCGTCCATGCCGTCGCCGAGCAGGCGGCTGGTGGCCAGGGCGAGCTGGTCGAGGAGGGGGCCGAGTTCGCGCAGGTAGGCCCGGCCCTCGGCGGTGAGCGTCAGCTGGTGGCCCTGCCGCAGGAAAAGCGCCCGGCCCAGCCAGGCTTCCAGGCGCTTGACCTGGTGGCTGACCGCCGTCTGGGTGACGCAGAGTTCCTCGGCCGCCCGTGTGAAGCTTCCCAGGCGCGCAGCGGCCTCGTAGGCGCGCACGGCGTTCAAGGGAGGCAGGCGGCGCATGGGTCGGTGTTCGATGAGTTTTTTGGGGGGAGCGCCGCAGAATACATCGTTTGGCGCTTCGATCGCCGCCGCTTCCAATGGCGGCACCCCAATTTTGAAAAGGCATGCCATGGGCATCGACATCGCCGCATCCGTCCCCGTGCACTGGCTGGTCATCGGCTTCGCGTTGCCGATGATCATCAGCCCCGGCCCCGGCAACACGCTGCTGGCGGTGGCCGGCGGCCAGCTCGGCGTGCGCCGCTCCGTGCCGTTCTGGATGGGTTTCGAAGCGGGCAACCTTTTGCTGTGCCTGGCCTACGGGCTGGGCCTGAGCCAGCTGGTCGGCCAGCATCCCCTGGTCCACCCGGTGCTCAAGTGGGCGGGTGTGGTCTACACGCTGTACCTGGCCTGGGGCTTCTTCAAGGATGCCGGGCTGGCGGAATCCGCGCCGCTGCGACCCCTGGGCGCCGGGGACGGTTTCGTGAGCGTGATGCTGAACCCGAAGATCCACTCCATGGTGCTGGTGATGTTCTCCCAGTTCCTGGACCCGGCGCGGCCGACGGGGCCGCAGGTGGCGTGGATGACGCTGCTGTTCGTGGCCTTGAGCGTGGCCTGCCACGGGCTCTGGCTGGTCGCGGGCCAGTTGTTGTTCAGCCGCCTTCGCGGCCGGGCCGCCCAGCGCGTTCAGGCCTGGGTCTTCGGCGGCGGCATGGTGGCCGTGGCGGTGTTCGTCGCGTTGTCGGCTTGAGGCGCCCCGGCCGCGCAGGCCCGGCAGATGCAGGCCTTGTTGCGCAGGCCGTCGGGCACGCGGGCCAGCAGTTCCGCGCTGAAGTCCACCGACTCGCACCAGCAGGGCTGAGAAAAAGCGCCGGTCCTGGCGGGCGCGCAGGCGTTGGGTTGGCCGCACAGCGGGCAGGCCGGGGCGGCCAGGGGCGAAGCGGCGCGGGCGTCGGCTGGGTCGGGGGGGCGGATGTCCATGTCGTGCGTGTCGAGGGGCTTTGCGGGGTGGTCGCCTCGGGGCAGTCTACGTCGAAGTAGGATCCCTGGCGCTCGCGATGGGGCCGATGGCACCGCCGCACCGCTCCTTCCACGACATCCACCCCGGAGGCCCCATGACGACCGCGTCCCAGCGCATCGAAGATTTCTGCTCGCGTTTCGGCCTTCGCCTGCCGATCCTGCTCGGGCCGATGGCCGGGGTGCCGGCGCCGGCGCTGTCGGTGGCGGTCGCCGACGCGGGCGGGCTCGGCGCTTGCGGCGCGCTATTGATGCCGCCCGAGGCGATGCGGGACTGGGCGGCGCGGGTGCGGGCGGCCACCGCCGGCGCCTTCCAATTCAACCTCTGGGTGCCCGACCCGCCGCCGCGCCGCGATGCCGCGTCGGAAGAAGCCCAGCGCCGCTTCCTCGGCGAATGGGGCCCGCCGGTGGACGCCGCCGCCGGCGACGCCCGGCCGCCCGACTTCGACGCCCAGTGCGAGACTCTGCTGGAAATCCGGCCGCCGGTGGTGTCGTCGGTGATGGGGCTGTATCCCGCCGGTTTCGTTCGGCGCTTGAAAGACGCCGGCATCCATTGGTTCGCCCATGTCTCCACCGTGGCCGAGGCGCGCGCCGCCGAGGCGGCGGGTGCGGACGCCATCGTCGCCCAGGGCATGGAGGCCGGCGGGCACCGCGGCTGCTTCGACGCCGCGCTGGCCGAGGCGCAACAGGTCGGCCTGATGGCGTTGCTGCCGGCGGTCGTCGACGCGGTGCGGTTGCCGGTGGTCGCCACCGGCGGCATCGGCGACGCCCGCGGCGTGGCGGCGGCCTTCGCGCTCGGCGCCAGCGCGGTGCAGGTCGGCACCGGTTTCCTGCGCACGCCCGAGGCGCAGCTGCCGCCGGCCTGGGCCGATGCCCTGGCCGCCGCCCAGCCGGAGGACACCGTGCTGACGCGCGCCTTCAGCGGCCGCGCCGGCCGCAGCCTGAACACCGGTTATGTGCGCGCGGCCGCCGCCTCGGCCGCGGCGCCGGCGCCTTATCCCGTGCAGCGCGGGTTGACCGCCGCGATGCGGCAGGCGGCGGTCGCCGAAGGCGACGTGCAGCGCATGCAGGCCTGGGCGGGCCAGTCCTGCCGCCTCGCGCCCGCGTCGCCCGCGGCCGATGTGGTGCGGGCACTCTGCGCGGGCCTGCCTGACTGACTGTTTTCAACTTAAGGAAACGCTTTGATGTTGCGCCCCGACACTTCGATCGAAACCCTGATGCGATTTCAAGCCGGCTCGCTCGGCGAACGGTACGGCCTGGAACTCACCCACCTCGGCGAAGGCCAGCTGCACGGCCGATTCGAGCTGCAGCCCTGGATGATGGCGCCCAATGGCTTCCTGCACGCCGCCAGCGTGATCGCGCTCGCCGACACCTGCTGCGGCTACGCCACCGTGGCCCACCTGCCCGAAGGCGCCAAAAATTTCACCACCCTGGAAGTGAAGAGCAATTTCTTCAGCAGCGCGCGCGGCGGCATCGTCACTTGCCAGGCCCAGGCCGAGCACATGGGCCGCAGCACCCAGGTGTGGTCCGCCGCGGTGTTCAGCCCCGAAGGCAAGAAGATGGCGCTGTTCCGTTGCACCCAGCTGGTGCTCTGGTGACCTGAGTTGAGCGGCCGCCGCGGGTGCGAAAAAAAACGCCCACCCTGGGAAGGGTGGGCGCTGCAAGTCCTTTTGGGAAGGACGTCGTTGGGATCTTTCTCGGTCTCTCGCCATGTGCCTGACTTGCCGGACCTTGTTTGCTCGGGTACCCCCCTTTCGAGGGCCCGTGATGACAGCAGTCCAAGGACTTTAGGTGGCGCCAGGGGGGGTACACCATCCCTAATAGGTGGGAGATGTGCCCAGGCAAAAGGTACTCGAATCTGGTGTAGAGACTCCTAAAAGCTCAGTGCTTCATCAAAAAAATCGATGGAGGCGCCGTGCCCGCCGGTCAGCGCCTGCGGCGCCGCGACAGGCCCGCGCACGCCGCCAGGCCCAGGCCCGCCAGCGACAGGCTGCCCGGCGACGGCAGCACATTGGACGGCGTGGCGACGCCGATGGCGAAGTTGTCCAGCTCGAAGGCGTTGCCGGTGGAAGTCAGCACCACCGAGGTGAACGTGTTGCCCGATTCGAAGACATTGAAATAACGGCCGATCGACTGGTCGCCCGTGGCCGGCACGCCCGCGAACGCCGCCAGCTGCGCGCCGGTGTAGGAGGCCACTGAAAGCGCGCCATCGAAGAATTCGACATGGTTGAAGCCGTCCAGGCTGCCGGCGTAGAAGCCGATGTAATTGGCGGCCGAGGTCAGCGAAATGACCACCGGCGTGCCGCTGGACGGGCTGACCGACAGGTAGCGGGACGTGTCGCCGGGGGGCGCGGCGTATTGGCCCGCCACGCTGCCGCTCACGAAATTGCCCGGCCCGGCCGTCAGGGTGACGTCGGCCGGCAACGCGCCCCCGTTGAAATCGAGCACCGCGACGCCCGGCTGGCTGCTGGTCTGCCCCTCGTTCGGCACGGCGACACCGCCGATCGTGACCACGGGCAACGCTTGCACCGCCCCCGCGCAAAACATACCCAGACAAACGCTCAGCAGCGCCAGACGCAATTTCATGGAAAAAACCCCTTTGCTTTTCGTGGGCGGAATTTTTATCCGCCAAAAGAGGGATTTACATCGACCATTCAGACTAAAACAACCGTTAGGGGGGCTTTGTGTAAGTTGTTGCATCCGCCATCCATCCGCGGTGGGTCATTGCCGGTCGTTCCGCCCGCGACCCGTGGCGCGCAGGGGCGCGCGACACGCTCTGCGACAATGCCGGTTGGTACCGGCGGGCCGCGACTCGGTCGCCGCAAGCCTTCGTCCCGCGCCATTTGTCCAGAATGAGCTCTCCACCCCCTTCTTCAGTCCACCCCGCGCAGGCGCCAGGCGTCTCTACGCCGGACGAGCTGACCGAGGTGTTCGCCCCGGGCACGGTGGCGCCGAAATCGGTGTTCCCCACTTCGCCGCATGCCCTGCCGGTGGGTTCGCGCATCGGCGAATTCGAAGTGCACAGGTTGATCGGCGAGGGCGGCTTCGGCATCGTCTACCTTTGCTACGACCAGGCCCTGGACCGCTACGTGGCGCTGAAGGAGTACATGCCCTCCTCGCTGGCCACCCGCGAGAACGCGACGCTGGCCATCGTGGTGAAGTCCAAGCACCACACCGAGACCTTCCAGGCCGGCATGAAGAGCTTCATCAACGAAGCCCGGTTGCTGGCGCAGTTCGACCACCCGTCCCTCGTGAAGGTCTACCGGTTCTGGCAGGCCAACGGCACCGCCTACATGACGATGCCGTTCTACGAAGGCCCGACGCTGAAGCAGGCGCTGGCCGCGCTGGCCCAGCCGCCGGACGAAGCCACGCTGCGCACCTGGCTGGAGCCGATGCTCGACGCGCTGGAGGAGATCCACCGCTTCAGCTGCTACCACCGCGACATCGCGCCCGACAACATCCTGCTCACCGCCGCCGGACCGTTGCTGCTGGACTTCGGCGCCGCGCGCCGGGTCATCGGCGACATGACCCAGGCCTTGACCGTGGTGCTCAAGCCCGGCTTCGCGCCGATCGAGCAGTACGGCGACGCCGCGTCCATGAGCCAGGGCGCCTGGACCGACCTGTACGCGCTGGCCAGCGTCGTCTACTACGCCATCACCGGCCGCCCGCCGATGAGCGCGGTGGAACGGCTGATGGACGACAAGCTCGAACCGCTCAGCCACCGCGTAGCGGGTCGCTACAGCCATGCCCTGCTGGCCGCGGTCGACACCGCCCTGGCGGTGCGGCCGCAGGACCGCCCGCAGAACGTGGCCGCGTTCCGGGCCTTGATGAACGGCGCCGCCGACGCGTCGGACACCGACTTGCACCTTTGGGCCGACGACGACGCGCCCACCGAGATGCCCTTGCCGCCCGCCGCCGCGCCGCTTCCGGCCGGCCAGTCGGAAGACCACCGTCAGCCGCGCACGGTGCCGCTGCGCGGGGTGCCGGGCCATCCCGCCGCCGGACCGGGCGCGGCCCAAGCGGGCGGCCCGGCGACCGGGGCCTGGCCGCCGACGGATTTCGCCGCGGCGCCGGACCTCCGGCCGCCCCGGTCCGCCCCGCCGGCGAACTTCGCGCCTTCCCAGCCTGGCCAACGCACGCTGCCGCCGGCCGCCGCCGCGCCGCACACGGGCCCGCATGCCCCGGCGCCAGCGCAAGAGCGGACCGTGCTGGTGCGCCGGACCGAACCGCAGCCCCGGCCCCAACCCGCCCAACCCGCCGGCTGGCGGGCGTCCGCCGCGGCGCCGGCGGCGCCCTCTGGATTCGGGGACTCGGGCTTGCCCGATGGCGCGGCGTCCGGCCAGCCATCGCCCTGGCTGCCTTCCCAGCCGCCGCCGCTGGTCGAGCCCGGGATGGCCGCCGCTTGGCCCGCGCCGGCCCCGGCTGGCGCCTTCGGCGCGGGGTTGGCTCCGCTGTCGGGCGGCGCCCATCCCGCGCAGCCGATGCCGCCCAGGCCGCCAGTGGCCGAACGCACCGCCATGCCGTCGCTGCTGCCTGCGGCGCCGCTGGGCGCCGCGGATGGCCGGCCCTTGTCTGCGCCGCCCCCGATCGGCCCGACGGCGGCTGCGCCCGCCCCAGCGGCGCCGCAGCACCTCAGCTTGTGGCTCAGCGGCGCGGCGCTGGCGCTGGCCGCCTTGGTGGCCGCCTGGACTTTCACCCGTCCGGCGCCCGACACGGAAGAGATCATCGAAACCGAGGCGCCCGCCAAGGCCATCTCCCCGCCCGCACCCTCTAATTCGCCGATGCCCGCGCCCGCGGCGGCACCCACCCCCACCCCCGCGCCCCCTGCCGTCGAAGCACCGGCCGCGCCGACGGCCAACCACAACCCGCCGGTGCCGCAGCCTGCAGCCGCTGCGCCTGCTCCGGCCCCGGCCCCGGCGCGTGTGGCGCCCGGCGGCAACGCGGCCAACAACAGCGGCGGCAACGGCGCGCCCGCCATGCGGCTCGGCCAGCAGCCCCCGGTCCGTGCGCCGCGCGAGGAGGAAGACTCGCCGATCGTGCTGAACCCGCGGGTTGCTCCACGGTCCGAGACGGCCAGCCCCACGCCCCGTTCGAACGCGTCCCAGGCCCGTTGCAACGACATCCGCCAGCGCGCCGGCCTGGAAGACCTGTCCGCCGACGAGCGGCATTTCCTGCGCACCCAGTGCCGTTGAGCCGCCACCCCTGCTCGGTCGGGCGGGGGGGCGGCGTCAGGCGGCCCCGGGCGGCCGGCCGAGGCCCTCGACCGCCGCCGCAGTGGACTGGCCCCCTAGTGTCGCCGGCCCTGGTGCGCCCCACATAAATCGAATCCAATAGCCACCTACGCGGTTCCCACCCTTCTTGACCCACCTCTTGCGTCCTTCAGGAGCTGAACCATGAAAGCGAATCCCACCCTCGGCGCCGCCCCTTGCCGGTCCCTCCTCCAGTCCGGCGGCGCCCTCGCCCGCGTGCGGCCTTCGCTGCTCGCGCGCTGCGGCGCGGTTCTGCTGGCGGTGTTGACGGCGGCTTGCGCCACGACGGAGTCGGACGGCCCCG
>CBIHOD010000041.1:0-37575 GCA_966211815.1 uncultured Burkholderiales bacterium | reverse complement strand
GGGCGGCCGGCCGGGGTGGGCGCCGGCGCGGCGGCGGCGCGTTGCCGCTGCGACGCCGTACCCGCGCCGCCCGCGGCGGGCCGGCGCGGCAGCGTCAGCGTGAAGACGCTGCCCTGGCCCGGGGCGCTTTGCAGCGAGATGTCGCCGCCGAGCAGGCGCGCCAGGTCGCGTGAGATCGACAGGCCCAGCCCGGTGCCCCCGTATTTGCGGTGCGTCGCGCCGTCGGCCTGGCGGAAGGCCTCGAACACCAGCTCCTGGTGCTCGGGCGCGATGCCGATGCCGGTGTCGCGCACGGAGAAGCTCACCGTCCCGGGGTCGTCGGCGTGCACGCGCAGCGCCACTTCGCCGCTGGCGGTGAATTTCAGCGCGTTGCCCAGCAGGTTGCGCAGGATCTGCGCCAGCCGCTGCGGGTCGGTGTCGATCTGCTCCGGCACGCCGGGCTCGAACGCCGCGGTCAGCGCCAGGCCCTTCTGCTGGGCCTGGGGCAGGAAGGTCTTGACCAGGCCGTCGACGGCGCGCTCCAGGAACACCGGGTCGGCCGACACGTCCATCTTGCCGGCCTCGATCTTGGAGAGGTCGAGGATGTCGTTGATCAGCGCGAGCAGGTCGTTGCCCGCGCCGTGGATGGTTTGCGCGAAGGTGACCTGTTCCGGCGTCAGGTTGCCCTGCTTGTTGTCGGCCAGCAGCTTGGACAGGATCAGCGACGAATTCAGCGGGGTGCGCAGCTCGTGGCTCATGTTGGCCAGGAACTCGCTCTTGACGCGGTTGGACCGCTCCAGCTCGGCGGACTTCTCCAGCAGCGAAGCCTGGGACTGCGACAGCGCCGCCTTCTGCCCCTCCAGCAGCAGCGTCTGCTGGGCCAGGTCGGCGTTGATCTGCTCCAGCTCGGCTTGCTGCGTCTCCAGCTGGGTCTTGGATTCCTTCAGCGTGCGGCTCTGCTCTTCCAGTTCTTCATTGCCGACGCGCAGTTCCTCCTGCTGGACCTGCAGCTCCTCGGCCTGGGACTGCGTCTCTTCCAGCAGCGCCTGCAGGCGCAGGCGGTCCTTGGCGCTGCGGATGGCCATGCCCAGCGGTTCGGCGACACGCGAGAACAGTTCCTCGTCGACGGGCTCGACCTGCCGGAAAAAGCCGAACTCCAGCACTGCCTGCACCACGCCGTGCACGCTCACCGGCACCACGAGCACTTCCCGCGGCTTGGCGCCGCCCACCGCCGACGCGACGGGCCAGTAGTCGGCCGGCAGTTCGCGCACCACCAGGCTGCGGTTCTCCTTGACCGCCTGGCCCGGCAGGCTGTCGCCCGCCTTGAGGTTCGTCGGCGAGCCCGGCGGCAATGCATAGCCGGCGATGCGCTCGAAGCCGTCCTTGTCGTCGTCGACGTAGAAGGCGGCCACCGGCGCTTCCAGCCGCCCCGCCAGGTAGCGCAGCGCCTTGTCCCCCAGCTGCCCGAGCTGCTGGCCGCCTTGCAGCTGCTGGCTGAGTTCCAGCTGGGTGGTGCGCAGCCAGGTTTCGGTCTCGCGGGTGCGGAAGTCGCGCGAGGCGAGCGCCGCCGAGGCCAGGATCAGCGCCAGCAGGACGGCAGCGCCGCCCCAGGTGACGACGTCGGAGAGGAAAAGGTCCCGTTCCCATTCCGCCTGCAAACGGGCCAGCGAGTCCCGCTCCTGCATCTGCATCTCGGCCAGCAGCGCGCGGATGCGGTCCATCGCGAGCCGGCCGCGGTCGGACTGCACCATCGCCATCGCCTCGTCGGCCTTGCCCAACCGGTGCAGGTTGACGGTCTCGGACAGCTCCTTCAGCTTGTCCGCGGTCAAGGCTTCCAGCTGGTCCAGCCTTTCCTGCTGCGCCGCGTTCCCTTGGTGCAGCTGGCGCAAGCGCTTGATCTGGCTGGGCAGCCCGGTCTTGGCCGTGTTGTAAGGGTCGAGGTAGCGTTCCTGGCTCGTGAGCAGGAAGCCGCGCTGGCCGGTTTCGGCGTCCGCGAGCGTCGAAAGCAGCGCCGGGAACTGTTCCATCACCTGCAGCGAATGCTTGATTCGATTGGCCGTGTAGGCGCGGCTCTGCAAGGTCTGCCAGGAGAAGTAGGCGATCAGCAAGACCGACAGAACGGCCACGCAGAAGGCGGCGAGCGTGCCCACGGGCATGGGCAAGACGCTACGACGCCCGCGTCGGATCGTCTTGGCGGTGGGTTGGACGGTCATGGAAAAACTCCGGCGCGAAAACGGCCGTGCATGATAAATAAGGCGTTCGGGCATCCGCGCCCTGGGAATTCAGCGCTGGACAGGGGCAACCCGGCCGCTGGGCAATCGGCGTGCCCGCGCTTGACGCAGCCGGCCCGGTTCAGCCTGCGTTGCGAGAGGCCCGCCGGGGCATCCGTTGGATCCGCGGGTCCAACTCGACCAGCTGCGCGGGTCCGAACAACGTGGCGAACGCCACATCCTTGGCGTCCCGGCCCTGGGCGATGCGCACCATGTCTTCCCGGCGCGCCATGCGCGTCGGGTCGAACACCGTCCAGCCCCCCTCCAGGTAGGCCTCGAACACGGCATGGAAGTCCGGCGGCGGCTCGTCGAAGACGGCGTAACCCGCGACCAGCCGCGCCGGGATGTTCAGGGCGCGGCAAAAGGCCACCCCGAGGTGGGCGAAATCGCGGCAGACGCCGGCGCGCGACAGGAACACGTCGGCCGCGGTGGTCGTCGACTGGGTGCTGCCGCGCTCGTAGTCGAGGTTGTCGTGGATCCAGTCGGCGATCGCCTGCACGCGGGCATGGCCCGGCGCCAATTCGCCGAAGAGCTTCCAGGCCGCGCGGCCGAGCAGGTCGGACTCGCAATAGCGGGTGGGCATCAGGTTGTGCAGCACGTTGTCGGGCAGCTCGCCGACGGGCAGTTCCCCCGCCTTTTCGTCGACCCGGGGGGGTTGCACCTCGACTTGCGCCTCGTACCGCAGGCGCATGTCGCCGGGCCCGGCCCGCAGCCGCGCGAAACGGTGGCCGAGGTGCGGGTCGGCATAGATGTGCACGGCCACGGGTGGGTCCAGCACCAGCGATTCGGACAGCAGCCGCTGGTTCATGCCGTCCATCGCATGCAGCTGGAACAGGAAGTCGGTGGGGCCTTCGACCCGGTAACCGAGCGAGCACTCGATGCCGAAGAGGGATGGTTGGGCGGTGGGTTCGGGCATGGGGTGATCCGCTGGGAAGACGCGGCATTGTTCCGCCGACCCGGGCGCGTGGCCATCGGAAGCCAGGCGCAGCGCGCGTAGGAAGGGAGCCATTGCCGCCGCCGCGGCACCCTGTCCCATGTCCCGCAGCGTGGGGTGCAGTCCTCCTACAAGCGGGTCCGTCGTTGGCCGATGGCTCGGGCGCGGGCGATGCCTAGGATGAGACCCATGCCGGGCCGCATGGGCGCGCGGACCCGGCCCCCAGGGGAGGGACAACCGCCCCAGCCGCTTCGGCGCCCCCATTCAAGGTTTCAAGGAGCCCCACCATGTCACGAAACGCGACGAACCGATTGTTCTGGGTCCCGATGCTGACGGCCTTGTTCGGCAGCCTCGGATTGATGTTCTGGCCATCGGTGCAAGCCGCCGACCCGGTGGGCGCGCACGCCAAGTCGACCTACCAGGCCGAACGCCAAGCCTGCCTGCGCGGCGAAAGCGGCCAGGACACCGCGACCTGCCTCAAAGAAGCCGGCGCCGCCCAGGCCGAGGCGCGGCGCGGCCGGCTGGACAACGCGGAAACCGAGGACACGCTCACCCGCAACGCCGTGGCCCGCTGCGACCGGGTCGCCGCCGAGGACAGGCAGGCATGCCAAGCCATGGCCTTGGGCGGGGGCACACGCTCCGGTTCGGTCAAGGGCGGCGGCGTGATCAAGGAACACCGCGAACTGGTGGTCCCGGCGCCGGCACCCGCGGAGCCCTCCACGCTGCCTTGACGTGTCTGCGTGCTGCAGCGGTTGAGGCGATTCGCTCGATGCCATCTGTATGGATTCCATGAACCATCCATGTGGATGGTGTATCATGGATCCATGGCCCGTCAATCTGCTTCCTCCTCTTTGCTCGCCCCGTCTTCCGAAAAGACATCCGAAAGCGAGAAGATCACCATCAACCTCGGGTTCGTCGACCTGGGGCAGATCGATTTGCTGGTGGCTGAATCGTTCTACAGCAACCGCAGCGATTTCATCCGCACCGCCATCCGCAACCAGCTCGGCCTGCATGCCGACAGCGTGAAACAAGCGGTGTCGCGCAAAACCCTGGTGCTCGGCTTGCAGCATTTCAGCGCGGCCGATTTGCAAGCCGTCCGGGCTTCCGGCCAAAAACTGCGCATCAAAGTGCTGGGGCTGGCGTCGATCGCCCATGACGTCAGCCCCGAGTTGGCCTTGGCCGCGATCGAATCGGTCGAGGTGCTGGGCGCACTGCAGGCCAGCCCGGCCGTCAAGGCGGCGCTGGCCGGGTTGCCGCGGCGCTGACGCCGCCTTTTCCCCTCCATCCCTGAAGGAAAGCATGAATCCCCATTTGCAAGAAATGATGCGCGACGCCGCCCGTTTGACGCAGGCCGGCCGCCTGCAGGAGGCGACCGTCCTGCTGCGGCGCGCATGGGGTGGCGCAGAGCGCGGCCCGGCGCCGGCCGTGCCGCCCGCCAAGGATGTCGATGCCGATGTCTGGGACCTGGGACCTGACGACGTGGTCGCCGTGGACAGCCGCTGGGAAGACGCCGTGCCGGGCGTTCCCCCCGCCCCGGCTTCGCATCCGGGCTCCGGCGTGTTCCTCGCGGGCTCCCACACCGATGCTTCGCTCACCCGCGCCTACAAGTTGTTCATCCCGCCGCAGGCGGACCAGGGCTCGCCGCTGCCCCTGGTGGTGATGCTGCATGGTTGCAAGCAGGACCCTGACGACTTCGCCGCCGGCACCGGCATGAACCGGCTGGCCCGGGAGCAAGGCGTGTTCGTCCTCTACCCCGCCCAGGGCCACGTGGCCAACCCTTCGGGATGCTGGAACTGGTTCAAGCACAACCACCAGGAGCGCGGCCGCGGCGAGCCGGCGCTGATCGCCTCGATGACGCGGGCGGTGATGCGTGGGCACCCCGTCGACCCGCGGCGCGTCTATGTGGCCGGCCTGTCCGCCGGCGGCGCGATGGCCGCCATCGTCGGCGCCGCCTACCCCGACCTGTTCGCCGCGGTGGGCGTGCATTCGGGCCTGGCTCCCGGCGCCGCCCGCAACCTGCCCCCGGGGTGGGCGGCTTTGCGGGCCCCGCCCGGGGGGGGGGGGGCGTTTGGGGCGGGCGGCCCCCGTCCCCCGCCGCCCCGCGCCGCTGGCCCGGTGCTCCCCCAGCCGGTGATCGTCTTCCATGGCGACATGGACAAGACCGTGCACCCGCGCAACGGGGAGCAGGTGGTGGACGCGGCGCTCGGCTCGCGGGCCGCGGCAGGCGCGGCCCAGGTGGAGACGGGCGTGTCGGCCCAGGGTCGCCGCTACACCCGGTCGGTCCACCGGGGCGGGCAGGCCGGGGCGACGGTGGAGCATTGGCTGGTGCATGGCGCCGGCCACGCCTGGGCGGGCGGCCAGGCGGCCGGTTCTTACACCGATGGCCGCGGTCCGGACGCTTCCAGCGAAATGCTGCGGTTCTTCCTCGCCCATCGACTCGGCGAGGCCGGCCGGGCGTAAGCCCGCGGGTCGGAGCGCCGCCAGGCTGGCGCCTTCACTCCGGCTGGCCCGCCGCAGGCGCCGGCGCCGCCGAGCCGCGCAGGTTCAGCCCGCCCGCCGAGCGGCCGGTGGTCTGGCCGAGGCTGACCTGCATCCCCTTCGTGCAGTACTTCAGCTTCAGGTCGTTGATCATCATCGACAGGTCGGCGCATTCGTCGATCTTCATCGCGTGGCGGTTCAGCACCATGCCGGCGAGTTCGATCAGCTTGGCGTTCAGGGTCTCGGACCCTTTGATCATCAACGCCTTGACGGCCACCGTGGGCGAACCCGTCACGCTGTGGGTCATCGCCTTTTCCGCCATGGTGCTGATTTCGAGCTGGCTGTCGCGGATGACTTTCTCATAGGCCTCGTAGCCCTGCACCGACTTGGCGAGCATCTCGGTGGCGGTCTTGGAAACGCAAAAGCGCAACGAGATCACCTTGATCCAGGGCTCGGCGTCCTCCAGCTGGATCTCGGTGGTGCGCAGGCGCGACAGCACCGCCAGCAGGTTGGTCGCGGCTTCGAAGTCGAAATCTTCCGCGCGCAGTTCGGAGGCCAGCTGCTTGACCTTGGCGACGCAGTCGCCGACTTGCCGCTCGTTAAGCGCCTTGAACACCTCCACCGCCTGGACGAAGCGCTGCACGCGCAGGGAGCCCGGGTTGCGCTCCAGCACTGCCAGCAGGTTGTCGTAGGTGCGGGCGAACGCCTTGCTTTCTTTCTTGTCGAAATACACCAGCGCGAGGAAAACCAGGCTCTGGCAATCGAACATCTTGGAGCTGATGCCGATGCGCACGCAACGCTCCAGCATCTGCAGCGCCTCTTCGGTCTCGTTCATGTAGAACGCCAGGAAGCCCTGCTTCTGGAGCCGGGCGATGCTGTGCGGCGTGCTGTTGGTGGCGTTGCGGAAGGTCTCCAGCGCGCCTTGCAGGTCGCCGGATTCCACCTGCACCCGGCCCATGACGTCGTAGGCGTCGGCATAACCCGGCTCGGCGCTGATCAGCGCTTCCAGCGTGCGCCGCGCCTGCGGCAGCTGGCCTTCTTCCAGCTCGGCGCGCGCCACGCCCAGCTTGGCCCAGGGCAAGGCGTTGGTCGCCGCCACCGCGGCGTACAGCGCTTTGGCGGCCGCATGGTTGCCCAGGCGGATGTAAAGCTCCGCGCCGATCCGGGCGGCGTACAGCCAGTATTCGCCTTTCTGGGCGAAACGATGCTGGCACAGCTCGGCGGCCACGTCGAACTCGTTGCGCTCGATGGCTTCGAAGATGGACTTCAGCACCGTCTTGCGGTGCCGGGCCTGCATGAGCCGCTGCTCCAGCGACTGCGAGGTGTGCGGCTTGAGCAGGTAGCTGTCCAGCGCCGCCTCGGCCGCTTCGGCCACGCGGGCGTAGGAGGCCTCGCCGGTGACCATCACGAACACGGTGGAGTAGGGCAGCATCTGCGAGCGCCGCAGGTCGTCCAGCAGGTCCTGGCCCGAGATCTCGGAATTCTCGAAGTGGTAGTCGCACAGCACGATGTCGAAAGTGCGGTTCTCCAGCGTCCTCCGGGCGTCCAGCACGCGGCTGACCTGGACGACGTGGCCCACGCCCATGTCGCGCAGCATCGCGGCCAGGATGCTGCGGGAAGTGGGGTTGCCGTCGATGATCAGCGCCCGGCAGTCCTGCACGTCCGGGTAGATCAGCCGCCCGCCGCGCGGCGCGGCGGGGTTGGTGGCCGCCGGCGGGAGCTTCTTCGGCGCCTTCTGGAAAGCGGAAGGCAGCGCGACGGCATTCGTTTTGGCCTGCGGGGCGGCCTTCTTGGCCACGGTGAAGGCCGCGGGCAATGCCGCTTTCGAGGCGCTGGGGCTGGACATGGGGCGGTTCCTGGGGTGATTCCCAGGGCTTATCGGCCGTTTCCGCGCCGGCTTGAGGCTGCCTTGTCGCGGGGGCAAGCTGGCCCCGAGTGGCCACTGGGGCCCGCGAGCCCTCACCCCAACCCTCTCCCTCCGGGAGAGGGTTGGGGTGAGGGGCCGCGGGCCACCATCCGTGGTCCACGGCGCCCCCGCCAGGTCAAGCCCGCGAGTCCCCCCAGCGCAGCTGCGCCATGTCGTCGCCCCGGTAGAGGGTTTCCCCCGTGCGGTCGACGCAATAGCTCGGCGAGACGATCATTTCGTTGAAATGCATGTCGGCCGCGATGCGGGTGTATTCGAACAGGACGCTGCGGGTGATCTTGGCGCCCGAACGCACCACGCTGCCGTGACCGATCCAGCTCGGGCCGATGATGGTGGCGCCCGGCTCGACCTTCACGCTGGAACCGAGGTAGACCGGCCCCTGGATGTTCACCTGGTCCCAGGGCACGCTGGTGTTGATGCCGACCCAGATGCCCGGCTTGACCTCGCGGCCCGGCATGTTCAGCTGGGCCACCTCGCCCCGCATGACGCGCTGCAGCACCGACCAGTAGTCGCTGACGCGGCCGATGTCGATCCAGTTGAAGAAGCGGTTCTGGGCGAAGAAGGGAAGCTTCTCGGCCACCAGCTTGGGGAACAGCTGCGAGCCGATGTCGTAGACCTTGCCCGAAGGCACGAGGTTCAGCACCTCGGGCTCGAAGATGTAGATGCCGGTGCTGGCCAGGGTCGACTTGGCCTCCTCGGGCTTGGGCTTTTCCTGGAAGGACTCGATCTGGCCTTCCTTGTCGGCCACCACGATGCCGTAGTTGGACACTTCGTTCAGCGGCACGTCCAGCGTGACCACGCTGGCCATGGCGCCCTTGGTCTTGTGCTCGTGCAGCGCGGCGCCGATGTCCAGGTCGATCAGCGCGTCGCCGCACAGCACCAGGGTGGTCTCGTCGAAGAAGCCGCTGAAGTCCTGGATGCGGCGCATGCCGCCGGCCGAGCCGAAGGGCTTGGGGATGATGTCGCCGTGCTCGCGCACGCCCTCGTAGGCGTAGCCGATCTGCACGCCCCAGCGGTGGCCGTCGCCGAAATACTGCTCGATCTTGTGGTGGTGGTAGGCCACGTTCACCATGATCTCGGTGATGCCGTAGTTGGCCAGGTGCTCGATCAGGTATTCCATCACCGGCTTGCCCAGGATGGGCACCATCGGTTTGGGCAGGTCTTTGGTCAGCGGGCGCACGCGCGTGCCTTGCCCCGCCGCCAGGATCATTCCTTTTGCCATGTCGCGTCTCTCCTTCTATTTATCGGCCGATGGCGAAGTATTCCAGGCCCATGCCGCGCACCAGGGCCGGGTCGTACAAGTTGCGGCCGTCGAACACCACCGGGTGCCTGAGCTTGGCCTTGAGCGCGGCGAAGTCGGGGCTGCGGAATTCCTTCCATTCCGTCACGATGACCAGGGCGTCCGCCCCTTCCAGCGCGGCGCTCTGGTTGTCCGCGTAGCTCAGGCGGCCCTCGCCCGCGAAGCAGCGCTGGGCCTCGTGCATCGCCACCGGGTCGTAGGCGGTCACGGTGGCGCCGGCGGCGAGCAAGTCCTTGATGACCTCGCGGCTGGTGGCCTCCCGCAGGTCGTCGGTGTTGGCCTTGAAGGCCAGGCCCCACAGGGCGAAGTGCTTGCCCGACAGGTCCTCGCCGAAACGCGCCTTGACCTTGCGGCCGAGCACGTGCTTCTGGGCGTCGTTGGCCTCTTCCACCGCCTTGAGCACCCGCAGCTCGATGCCTGCGTTGTCGGCGGCCGTCTTGATCAAGGCCTTGACGTCTTTCGGGAAGCAGGAGCCGCCGTAGCCGGCGCCGGCGTACAGGAAGTCGTAGCCGATGCGCGGGTCGCTGCCGATGCCGCGGCGCACGTGCTCGATGTCGGCGCCCAGCTTCTCGGCGACGTTGGCCAGCTCGTTCATGAAACTGATGCGGGTGGCCAGCATGGCGTTGGCGGCGTACTTGGTCAGCTCGGCGCTGCGCACGTCCATCTGGATCAAGCGGTCGTGGTTGCGCTGGAAGGGCGCGTACAAGGCGCGCATGTTCAGCGCAGCCTGTTCGTCGTCGCAGCCGATGATGATGCGGTCCGGCTTCATGAAGTCGTCGATGGCCGCGCCTTCCTTCAGGAATTCGGGGTTGGAGACGACGCTGTAGGGGATGTCCACGCCGCGCCGTGCGAGCTCTTCGGCCACCGCGGCGCGCACGGTGTCGGCGGTGCCCACCGGCACCGTGCTCTTGTCGACCACCACCTTGTAGTCCGTCATGTATTTGCCGATGTTGCGGGCGGCGGCGGCCACGTACTTCATGTCGGCCGAGCCGTCCTCGTCGGGCGGGGTGCCGACGGCGATGAACTGGACCGTGCCGAAGTGCGCGGCGCGCTCGGGGTCGGTGGTGAAGTGCAAGCGGCCGGCGGCCACGTTGCGGCGCACCATCTCCTTGAGGCCCGGTTCGTAGATGGGGATGCCGCCGTCTTCCAGCAGCTGGATCTTGGCCGGGTCCACGTCCAGGCACAGGACGTCGTTGCCCACTTCGGCCAGGCAGGCCCCGCTGACCAGGCCCACGTAGCCGGTGCCGATGACGGTGATTTTCATGAGTTTGTCCTTTTGAAATGCATGGAAAAAAGGGGATTCGGGAGGTGGCATGGGCAGCCGGGTTGGGCTGCCGCGCATGTCGTCATGGTTTGCGCGCCGGGTGCGGGTCTGGCATCCCGGTGGCGATCAAGCGGTCGGGCGGGGGCGCAGGCGCGGCTTCGAACACGGCCTTGAACATGGGGACCAGCCGCCTGTTGCCCGACTCGCTCATGTGCTCGTCGTCATAGTAAAGCGGGCGGCCGCCCACCGCGCCATGGCACACGCCGTCCGAGCACAGGTAAGGCAACGGGTCCAGGATTCTCGCGCCGCAGCGTTCGCGGGCGGCGTCCTGGGCCGCCCATGCGAAGTCGTTCCGCTGGCGGTAGGCGGCCATGGTGATGTCCGTGACCGTGCGCCGGCCCCAGACCATGGCCCTGGCCGTGTTGGGCACGTGCAAGCCCATCTCGGGGATGGGCCTGACCAGGTAGACGGGGCGGGTCGCGGCGATGCGGCAGACCGTGTCGACCAGGTGCCCGGAATATTCCGCGATGAAGGCGTCGTCCGCATGGGAGTACACCCTCGAGAAATACACCTTCGGGCCCGGCAACGCATCGCTGCGCCCGTTCTCGCCCCACACCGCGGAGGCGTGCCGGTTCACGATGATCACCGGGATGCCGGGTGGCAGGTCGCGCAGCCGGCCGATGGCCCAGTCGACGAACTCCCCGCAGCGGTTGCCCGGGTCACGCACCCGGCGCGCGCCCTGCACCGTGGGGCAGCTGCTGTAGGACCACTGCATCACGCCATCCTGCGCCGGGTCGGCGACCGCCGCGGCGACAGCGTTGACCACCGAGTCGGCGTGGCTGTCCCCCAGGACGACGGCCTGGAGTCGCGGGCCGCCGTACATGCACGATGCCGAGGTGACGCCGCTGAGCGTGTGGCACTCGCCCCTCCTGGGGTTTTTGTTGACGGCCTCGCTGCTCATCAATTCGATGGCGGGGTCGAGCCGACCCGGTATGCCGTTGGCGAAGTGGACGCCCAGGCCGGCCGCAGCGAGTGCGATGGCGGCGGTCGCGGCCGCCGGCGCAGGGCCGAACCTGGCCCTCTCGGCTTTCGACTGCGTGGGCAGCTCCACCCAGCGGTGCGACAAATGCCCGAGCAACAGTGTCGTCAACAACCCGCATCCCACCGCGAGTGGGTTTTGCTTTTGCCCGAGGTAAAGCAAGGCGACCGCCACCGGCCAGTGCCAAAGGTAGATGGAATACGAGCGTGTCCCCAGCCACTGCGCCAAGGCGGTCCGCGTCCAGGCGGAATCGGGCCGGGCCGCGGCCAATATCAGCGCCGTTGCCAGCACCGGCCCCAGCGCGCGCCAGCCCGGCCATGCGGTGGAGCCTTCCAGCCCCAAGATGCAGGCCAGGGCGAGCGCCCATGCCAGGCCCTCCACCCAGCGGCGCTGGACGCCGGTCCATTTCAACCGGGGTGAAACCAGGAAGACGAGCCCACCGGCCAGCATCTCCCAGGAGCGGGTGTGCAGCAGGAAGAAAGAGGAGGGGGGCTTGGCCGGCGTCAACACCGCGCACAGCAGGTAGGACGAGGCCGTCGCCAGCGCCATGGCCAGCAGCACCGGCCGCCGTCCCGGCTTGAGCTTCCAAATGACCATCAGGGCCAGGGGAAGCAGCATGTAGAACTGCCACTCCAGCGACAGCGACCAGGTGTGGAGCAGCCACTTCTCGTGCGAGGTGGCGTCGAAGTAGCCGTGCTCGAAGTAGTACTTGAAGTTGGACAGGAACGCCAGGCTGGAGGCCGCGTGCGAGCCCAGCACTTTGTAGTCGGTGGGTGTCAGCAGCCACCAGCCCAGGGTCAGCAGCGCGGCGCACAGGGCCACCAGGGCCGGCACGATGCGCCGGACCCGGGCCATGTAGAAGCCCCCCAGGGAAAAGCGGCCCTGCTCCAGGCCCTTGACGACGATGCCGGTCATCAGGAAGCCGGAGATGACGAAGAACATGTCCACGCCCACGAAGCCGCCCTTGAAGCCCGGCACATCGAAGTGGAAGAGGACGACGGCCGCCACGGCCCAGGCCCTCAGCCCATTGATGTCCAGCCGGAAGTCGCGGATGGTCGCGGAAGCCTTCATGCGTTCACCGCCCGTAGACGTCTTCGAAGCGCACGATGTCGTCCTCGCCGAGGTAGGAGCCCGACTGCACTTCGATCATTTCCAGGGGCACCCGGCCCGGGTTCTCCAGGCGGTGGGTGGTGCCTAGGGGGATGAAGGTGGACTGGTTCTCCGACACGAGGTAGGTCTCCTCGCCGCGGGTGACCTTGGCGGTGCCGCTGACGACGATCCAGTGCTCGGCCCGGTGGTGGTGCATCTGCAGCGACAGGATGCCCTGCGGCTTGACGACGATGCGCTTGACCTGGAAGCGGCTGCCGGCGTCCACGCCGTCGTACCAGCCCCAGGGGCGGAACACCTTGCGGTGGATGCGGCCCTCGGGCCGGTCCTGGCCCTTCAGGCGGTCGACCACCTTCTTCACGTCCTGGGTCTTGTCCTTGTGCGCCACCAGGATGGCGTCGGCGGTCTCCACCACGATCAGGTCCTTCACGCCCACGCAGGCGATGAGCCGGCCTTCGGACAGCGCCAGGGTGTCGGCGCAGTCCTGCAGCAGCACGTCGCCGATGGGCACGTTGCCGGCGGCGTCCTTGGGCAGCACTTGCCACAGCGCGTCCCAGGAGCCGACGTCGGACCAGCCGGCGCTCATCGGGATCACCACGCCCGGCGGCAGCGACGCGGAGCCGCGCGGCGCGTCGCTCGCGGCGGTCGAGGAGGCCAGGCGTTCCATCACGGCGTAGTCGATCGAGTCGCTCGGGCAGGCGGCGAAGGCCTCCTTGCCGACGCGCACGAAGTCGCCGTCGCCGCGGCTTTCGCGCCAGGCGGCCTCGCAGGCCCCGAGGATGTCGGCCCGGCAGGCCTTGATCGCCGCCAGCCAGACGGAGGCCTTGACCATGAAGATGCCGCTGTTCCACCAGTAGTTGCCGGCGTCGAGGTAGCGTTGGGCGGTGGCCGCGTCGGGTTTCTCGACGAAACGGGCGATGCGGTAGGCCGTCTCGTCCCGGTGGTTCCCGTGCGGGTCGCCCGACTGGATGTAGCCGTAGCCGGTCTCCGGCGAATCGGGCGCGATGCCGAAGGTGACCACCGCGCCTTGCCGCGCCAGCTCGGCGCCTTGCTTGACGGCCGCCTGGAACGCGGCGGTGTCGACCATCACGTGGTCCGCCGGCATGACCAGCAGCACCGGGTCGCCGGAGGGCACCGCCATCGCGGCCAGCGTCAACGCCGGCGCGGTGTTGCGCCCGGCCGGTTCGAGCACGACGCGGCCCGGGCTGCCCATCTGGCGCAGCTGCTCGGCGATGACGAAGCGGTATTCCTCGTTGCTGACCACCATCGGCTCGGCCAGCGCCACACCCGCCGTGCCCTGCACGCGGCGCACCGTGGCTTGCAGCAGCGAGTCTTCGCCGATCAGCGGCAGCAGCTGCTTGGGGTACTTCTCGCGCGACAGCGGCCAAAGGCGGGTGCCCGAGCCGCCCGACAGGACGACGGGCTGGACCAGGGTGGTGGGGTTTTCAACGGTGTTCACGCGGCGACTTCCTTTGCAAATGACGGGATGACGGGGGCCGGCGGACGTCGGCGCCGGACCGGGTTGGGGTGACTTCGAGGATCGGCGGCATCGTCGCCCTCACGCGCCGCCGGATTGCGCCTGGTACACGGCGCACAGGTCGCGGTGCAGGCGGGGCATCGTGAAATGGGCCTGGACGCGCTCGCGGCCGGCGCGGCCCATCCGGGCGAGGTCGGCCGCGGTCAGCCCACCGATGGCGTCGGCCAGGGCGTCGGGCGAGTCCGGCTCGACCAGCAGGCCGGTGACCCCGTGTTCGACGACTTCGGCGAGACCGCCCACGGCGCTGGCGACCACCGGCAGCCCGGAGCGCATGGCTTCGGCCGCGACCAGGCCGAACCCCTCCCAGCGGGACGGCACGACCAACAGTTCGGCCCGGGCGAACAGGGTTTCCAGTTCGCCCGGGCCCACCCAGCCCACCAGCGTGGCGTTGCGGGGCAGCCGCGCGGCGGAACCGTCGGCCAGCACCGCCGCGCCGGCCACCAGGGCGTGCGCGCCGGGGCCGAGTTTTTCCAGCGCGCGCCACAGCACGTCGACGCCTTTTTGCCGGTCCAGCCGGCCGACGAAAAGGATGCGCCGCGTGCCGGCGGGCCAGTCCAGGGGCCGCGCGAGCGCGCGGCGGTCGGGGGACACGGTGTTGACCGCGTTGCGCACCAGGGCCAGTTTGTCGGCGGGGATGCCGCAATGCCGCGCGGTGCGCACCTCGTGCGCCGAGATGCAGACGATCTGGTCCGACAGGTGGGCCAGCAGGCGCTCCGCCAGGCAGGCCAGCCGCCTGGACAGGCGGCCCATCGGGCGGTCCCAGGCCCAGCCGTGCGGGCAATAGACCACCCGGGCCCGGCGGTAGCCCAGCGCCAGCGCGGGGCGCACGGTGGCGCCTGCGAAGGTGGAGTGCACATGGACGACGGTCGGCTGGAACGAGCGGGCCAGCGCCACGGCCTGCCGGGCCAGCGCCAGCGCATTGCCGACCCGCCCGCCCGCGTCGTCGAACAGTTCGACGCGCACGCCCGGCGGCACCGGCAGCTCGCCGGCTTGGGAAGCCGGGACCAGCGCCGCGACATGGGCCGCGCCGAATTCTGCGCACTGCAGCGGGATGAGCTCGCGCAGGTAAGAAGCGATGCCGCCCTTGATCGTCTCGGCGCAGTGCAGGATGCGGACGGGCCCGTTCATGCGTCGGCCCCCATCGCGTCGCGGCAGACTTTCAGGACCTGGCGGGCCCCCGTCTCCCAGGAGAAACGCCGCGCCTGCGCCAGGCCCGCCGCGCGCAGGGTGTCGCGCAGCGCCGCGTCGCCGGCGATGCGCGTGAGCGCCGCGGCGAGGTCGTCGGCCGAATGCGGGTCGAAGTAAAGGGCCGCGTCGCCGCAGACCTCGGGGATGGACGCCGCCCGTGCGGCCAGGACCGGGCAGCCGCAGTGCATGGCTTCCAGCGGCGGGATGCCGAAGCCCTCGTACAGCGACGGGAAGACGAAGGCGAGCGCGCCTTCGTACAAGGCGCGCAGTTCGGCGTCGCTGACGTAGCCCAGCCATTTCACCCGCTCCGACCGCAAGTGGCCGGCGTGGCCGAACACCTTGGGATTGCTGCCGCCGGCGATGGCCACGTCGAACGGCGCGTCCGGCAGGCGCGACAGGGCTTGCAGCACGAGCGCGAAATTCTTGTGGGCGGCCATGCTGCTGACCGCCAGCACGTAAGGGCGGCCGCCCGCGCCCAGGCCCATGCGCCCGAGCGCGTCGCGGTCCGCCGGCGTGCGCAGGATGTGTTCCCCGCCTTCGCAGACGACCGACAGCTTGCCGGAAGGCACGCCGAAAGCGCGCTGCAATTCGGTGCGCGAGAACTCCGAGACGGTGAGCACCGCCCGCGAGCGCCGCCCCAGCAGCGGCATCAGCACCCGGTACCAGGCCCGGAACCCGCGGCTGAACGCCTGCGGCACGGCCACGGTGGCCGCGTCGTGGATCGCCACCACCTGCATGGCGCCCATCGCCGGCGCGGTGTTGCACAGGCTCAGCAGCAGCCCGCCCCGGGGCACGGCGCGCGGCAGGTCCCATTGCTCCCAGGCCTGGCCCTTCAAGCCGCCCACAGGCCGCAGCGGCAGGTGGGCGAAGCGTCGCGCGTGCTCGGCGCCGGGCGGCACCAGCAGCTGCATGGACAGCCCGGCCACCGCGGCGTCGCCCTGGGCGAACAGGCGGTCCACCACGGCGAGGAGTTCATGGGCGAAGCGGTCGACGCCGGTCGGCTTCCTGCCCAGGAAGCGGCCGTTGATGCTCACCGTGTTCGTCGTGTTTGCCATGCAGGGGTCAAGCCGGTGAAAGACGCGCGGGCTGCCGTCCACCGCCGAGCAAGAAATTGGCCATCGGCCAACGCTTGACGAAAAGGCCGTGCACCAGGACGGGCAACGCGATGGCGGCCAAGTAAGCCACCACGGCGGAGGAAAAGCGCCCTTGCGGCAGGGCGCGCAGCAACGCCGCCTGGATGGGCGAATGAAACAGGAAGATGACCATGATGTGTCCGCTGAAACCATGGGCCCAGGCCGACAACCTGGCCGAGCCGGCCAGCACCCGCGAGGCGAACAGGACCATGAGGATGCCCGCGGCCGAGGCGGAAATCGCACCAATGAAAGGCTCGAACCTGCGGTAGTTGAAATCCAGCGAGGCGCCCGCCTGGAACAGGGCGACGAGCAGGGCCAGGGACGCGGCGAACGCCGCGAGATTCAGGGGCGTGGACAAAGAGGCCGTCCTCGATTCGATGGGCGGCGCATTGAAGAGAGCGCCCATCGCGAAAAAGGCCATGCCTGCGGGGACCAGGTCCAGTCCCCAGGGCCAGCCGAGCGGCCTGCCGAAATTGTCTTGCAGGGGGAAGGCTTCCTGGACGGCGATGACGCCGGCTTGGAGCAGCAAGAGCGCGGGCAAGGCGGCGGCCAGGAACCACGGTCCGAACTTCCCCTTCCTTTGAATGGTTGCCAGGGCACCGTGGCCGGCGGTGATCAGGAAGAGCGCGGGCAGGAACCAAAGCGGCGTCCAAGGGATGCTGTGGCCGGTGCCCCAGGCCAACCCCAGCCAGGGGTTGTCCACGGCGAAGGGCCGTCGGGTTTGGATGTAGTAGAGCGTCGCCAGGACGCCGACCGACACATAGGGCACCAAGAGGCGCTCCGCCCGGTTCGAGATGAGGGCGCCGAGGGATTTGGACCTGAAGACGCAACCCGACACGAAGAAGAAGACTGGCATGTGGAACAGGTAGATGAACCGGTGCGCCTCCGGATGGGTTTTGGCCAGCCAGTCGGAATGGCCTGCCACCACGAGGAGCATCGCCAGCGTGCGCATGATGTCCGCGGTGCCCGATCGCGCGGGGCGGTCCGGGCCTCGGCGGGAGGCAGGGGCGTCCGGCCGGACCGCAGTCGCGGGCGCCGGGGGGGCGTCGAGGATGGGCCGGGCCGTCATGGTCTGTTGAGCCGTTTGAATATCTGCGGCTTGGCGTCGACCTCCAGTTCGCCGTCCTTGGCCGCTTGCCGGGCCGCGGCCCGGACGGTCGCCTCGGCCTCGTCGTTGCCGAACGGCACGTCGACCTGGGCATGCTTGCCTTTGTCGAAGGAAATCGAGTCCTTCCCCTTGATCGCCCAATAAGCCACATGTTCGGAGCCGTCGGGCATGCGCCAGCTGACGGATTGCACGTTCCCCGTCCTCTTCTGGGCGAAGCCCGTGCCTTCCTTCAAGAAGTCTGCGACCTGGGCGATGGCCTTGGCGGCCGGCTTGGCGCCGCCGTCCCGCCGGAACAGGCCGAACCGGTGCTCGTCCTCGTCGTCGCGGTCGCCGCTGTCGAACAGCTCGTACCACCAGACGCCGCAGATGTAGGGCTGAGCCCGGACCAGCAGGAGCAAACGCATGGCGTAAACGGCCACTGCGTCTTCGGGGTAACCGTTCTTGCCTTTGCTCGACGGCACACCCGTTTCGGTGATGTAGATCGGGACCGTGGCCTGGCCGGTCGCCTGGGCCAAGCCGTCATGCAGGACTTTCAACCCTTCCACTGCGTCCTCGGGCGACCGGCTCGAGTGGTGCCTGTAGTTGTAAGGGTGGATGGAAAAGCCGTCGACGGATTTCAAACCGCCCATCTCGGCGAGCTTGAGCGACCACTTCATGTCCAGGCCGGCGGTGGCGCCGACCAGGATCAGCGACTGGGGCGACGCTTTGCGGATCAACGGCACGGCGGCCTGCACCAGCTGCATGTAATCCTCGGCGCTGCCCTTCTGCCGCGGCGTCACGTTGGAGCCGAAGCCGGCGTTCCATTCGTTCCAGATCTCGAAGATCGGGGCCGAGGCGCTGTAGTGCCTGGCCACGAACTCGGCATAGCGCGCATAGGCCTGCACCGCCTCCGGCGAGCGGGGCAGGTCGCCCTTGTCGTAGAACTTGTTGCCGTAGTCCAGGGCGATCAACGGAAGGGGGCCGCCGGACGAGCTGTGGTTCTTGACGGTCCTGTCCAGGTCGGCCAGGTTGTCGGGGATCTTCAGTTCGCCCGGCTTGTCCTTTTCGAGGCGTTGCCAGTAGAACTCGTCCCTGAAGGAGTTGACCTGGGCGTACTTGAAGAACCACTGCGCCCTGCCGTAGTCGAGCTTGTTCTGGCCCATGTGGGTGCCCGCGCCGATGTAGAACTGCGGGTTCTTGCAGGCCCGTTCGGCCGCCGGCGCGGCCGCGGCTGCGAGCGCCAGGACGGCGCCCAGGAGGATGCGGGGGTGGTTCTTCATGCGTTCACTTCCTGACGCCGCCCGGGCGGCATCGACGGGGCGGGTTCGTCCTTCCGGGTCGGCGGTGGCGCGGTGCTGCTGGCCAGGCCGGCGAGGATCCAGAAAAGCGCGATGTTGATGTCCGGCGCCGCCAGCAGCCAGGCGATCAGCAGGCCCAGCATGCCGAACAGGATGGCGCGTTCCTGGTCGTTGCGTTGCTTGCGGACGCAGGCGAAGACCGACCAGAGGAACGCGGCGAAAACCAGCAGGCCGGGCAGTCCGACGGTGGCCGCCAGGGACGCGGGCAGGCTGGACGCCCGCGCGCTGCCCACGCCCGAGCCCAGCCCGAAAGACTGGACGAAGGAAGCCGCCGCCAGCGCGTCCGCGTTCATGCGGGCGCGGCCCGAGCCGCTTTCCAACTTCTCCAACAGCAGGCCTTTCGTGACCTGGCCCGACATGAAGAAGGCGTCGACGGCGACGGCCAGCGCCAGGATGGCCGCCACCAGCGCCACGAGGGACCACTTCCCGCCGGGCCGCTGGTAGCGCGAGGCGAGCAACCAGATGGCCGACAGCGCCAGCAACCCGAAATAGGCCATCGACGAGGTGGACAGCAGCAGCACTCCCAGCGCCAGCAGGCCCAGCAGCTTGCGCTGGAAGCCGAACACCAGCACGCCGATGCCGGCCAGCATGTGCTGCGACATCGTGCTGGGCTCCATGAACAGCGAGGAGATCCGTTTCATGCCGAAGGTCGTCTGGTCCTGGAGCTGGGCGATGCCCGCGTTCGAGTTGACGACTTCGGCCGGCCAGGGCAGGCCGAACCGGTAGGCGGCGAGCTGGTAGTAGCCCAGGAACACGGCCAGCAGGGTGCCGGCGACGATGCCGTCGAGGAAACACTGCGGCGGCACGGATTTCTTGATGGTGACGTGCCGCACCATCAGGAACAGGCCGAGGATGCAGGCCAGGTAGAACGACTGGATGTAGTTGGTGGTGGACGGCCCGAGCGGGACGGTGAAGCCCGACTCCATGCCGGCGCGGGGGGGCAGCACCTGCACCATGCCCTGCAGCAGCCGCGGCAGGAAGACGGCTCCCGTGACGCCGATCAGCACGAACAGCCCCAGCAGCAGCGGCGCCGCGGTGCTGCCCGGCGGGCGCGCCGGGGCGTCCCGCCCCGCGAGGCCGCGGTTGTAGTAGCTGCCGTACACGTGCCACAACCCGATGAACATCAGGCAGTACACGGGCGCGATGCCCACGTAGCGCCCGCCGCCGGCGATGACGATGGGGCTGGCGGCCTGGAAGAAGGCCGAGAAGCCGATCATCCACGCCCACCTGCGCACGCCGGTCATGGCGTAGATCGCCATGGCGAGGAAGATGGGGAGGAAGAGCGTCAGCTTCATGGGAGACGGTGGTGCGGCCGGGCGCGTTCAGGCCGAGGCCTGCTCCGCGGCGCGGGACGGTGCCGCGGCCGCCGCCGACTCGTACAGCCGGACATAGTCGGACAAGGTGCGCTGGGGCACGAAGCGGGTGGCGTCTTCCAGCGCGGTGGCGCTCCATTGGGGGTAGCGGTCCAGCTGGGACAACGCGAGCCTGAGCTTGTCGAGCAGGGCGTCCGGGCGCGCCGGGTCGAACAGCCAGCCGTTCTCGCCGTCGCGGATGAGTTCGGGGCTCCCGCCCGTGGTCGAGGCGATGACGGGCAGTCCGTGGGCGAACGACTCGAACAGGACGCGGGCCAGCGGTTCGTCCCACAGCGAAGGCACGACGGGGAAGTCGACCTGCTCGTAGAAAGCCTCGGGCTTGACCTGGCCCAGGAAGGTGATGGTGCCGTCCACGGCGGCCATGTCGCGAAGGGACCGCTCGTAGTCCGCGTCGCCGCGGCCGGCGACCACGAGTTTGAGCGGCAGGTCGGCGCGTTCGCGGCGGATCGCCAGGTAGGCCTGGATCAGCATCTCCACGCCTTTCGTGCGCGCGAGGCGGCCGATGTAGCCGATGGCGACGGCCGGCTTGCCGGCAAGCGGCGCGCGCACCTGGACGGGCGCGGGGGGCTGGTAGGCGTTGTAGATGACGTGGTGGGAAGACTGGGCGAAGCAACCGTGGGCCAGGTGCTTGTCCAGGATGAACCGGCTGTTGCCGACCACGGCCGCGACGTCCTTGGTCGCCGAGATGCGCGGCGTGGACAGCATGCGGCAAGAGGCGCAACGGCCGGCGCCGCAAGGCTCCTGGTTCTTGTACATGGCGGTGTTGGGGCAGACCAGGTAGTAGTCGCGCAGGGTGTGCACGATCGGCAGGCCCAGGGCCTTGGCGATGCCCCAGACGCGCACCGACAGCCCGGCCAGGGTGTTGGTGTGCAGCACGTCGGGGCGGAACCCGGCGAGCAGCTCGCGCACCAGCCTGTCGTTCATCGGGTTGTAGCTGTCCACCGTGTGCCAGAGCATCTTGGACAGGGCCGACTTGCCGCCGGCGTCGAGCGGGTGGTAGAGGTTCTGGATGGGCAGCCGCTCGACCCGAACGCCCGCGATGCGGGTGGATTCGCGCGTCCGGCCGTTGCAGACGACGAGCGCCTCGTGGCCGCCCTGCACCAGCGCTTCGGCCAGCGTGCGCACGGAGCGCTCGGCGCCGCCGACTTCTTCGGGGGCGTAGAAAGAATTGATGAAACAGACCTTCATGGGGCCTCCCCGTAGGTTTGAGCGGCGCATCGCTCCCAGGTGTAGGAACGGGCGTGGGCGATGCATTGGTTTCTCAGGGTTTCGCGGCCGCCGGCCAGCGCGTCCGCGAAGCATTGGGTGAGTTCGGAAGGGCGCCCGGCGATCCAGCCCGTCTTGCCGCGGGCGACCACTTCGGGGATCGCCTGCACGTCGGTCACGACGGCCGGCAGGCCCTGGGCCGCCGCTTCGAGCAGCACGAGTCCGAAGCCTTCGACATTGCGCGGCTGCTCGACGCCGGTCAGGGCGAACACGTCGGCGCAGGAATAGGCCGCGTGCAGTTCGTCGTCGGGGATGCGGCCGGTGAGCACGAGCTTCACCCCGCCTTGCGCGGCCGCGTGCCGGAGGGTTTCCGAATAGCCGGCTTCGACTTCCTTGCCGACGCAGACGTAGCGCAGCGACTGCCGCTCCCGGGCCGGCAGCGCCGCCAGCGCCTGGATGGCGCTGAGCTGGCCCTTGCGGCTGTCGAGCCGGGCCACCGTGAGCACCACGCGGTCGCCGTCGGCGGCACCGATGCGCCGCCTGAACGCGGCCACGCCTTGCGCCGTGGGCGGCTCGAACCATTGCGCGTCCACGCCGAGGAAGGTCACGGCGGAGCGGCCGGCCAGCCGGGGGAAGTTGGCGCGCAGCAGGTCCTGCGTGTAGCGGCTGTTGCAGCACAGGCGCTCGAAGTGGCGCAGCGCCGCGCCCGCGCGGGCCAGGCGCGCGCGGATGGAGTTCTTGATCAGCAGGATGTCGGTGCCGTGGAGGGTGCCGATGCAGGGTTGCTTCGGCTTGATCTTCCCGACGGCGATGAGCGCGGGCCAGTCGGCGGCGTGCACCAGGTCGAAATCCGCGGAGCCCAGCACCGCCCCGACGCGCTCGGTGTAGGCCCGCAGCTCGCGGAAGTGGAAGACGTTGCCGGGGAATCGTTCGACGCGCACGACGCCGTCCGCCGCCTGGGAAGGGGCGCCGTCGCCGTGCGTCGGCGCCAGCACCGTGACGCGGTGGCCCAGGCGCGCGGCCGCCGCGGCCAGACTGGCGCAATAGCGGCCCACGCCGCCGGGGTAGGGCGGGTACTCGTGGGTGACCAGCAGGATGTGCTTGCCTGTGGGGTTCATGGGAGGACCGCTTCCTTGCGGGATTTGATCCGGGCCGCCGCGACGACCATCACCGCGAGCAGGGACTCGGCGGCGATGCAGGTCCATGCGGCGCCGAGCCAGCCGTGGGCGGGGATCAAGGTGAAACCGAGCGCCAGGTAGGCGAGCAGGGCGGCGAACTGCAGCTGGGTGCGCAGTTTCTGGTGCCCCGCGCCGGTCAGGGCGTCGGAGAAGACGTAATGGATGGCCTGGATGGCGGGCAGCACGCACAGCGCGCGCAGCGCCGGCACCGCGCCCGCGTAGCTCGCGCCCAGCACCCAGGGCAGGTAGGGCGCGAAGAAGTACAGGAAGGCGCCCACGGCCGCGCCGTAGGGCAGCGAAAACATGATCAGGCGCTTGGCCAGGATGAAGGTGTCCCGGCCGCCTTGCGCGCCCGCCTTGAAGAAGCGCGAGGCCACGCCGTCCAGCAACGCGCGGACCGGCATGAATGCCATCACGACGAGGCGGTAGGCGCTGCTGTAGGCGCCCAGCGCCGCGGGGCTGTGGAACACGCCGAGCAGCACCTTGTCGGCGTCGGTGTAGGCCGCCTTGGCCAGGGTGCCGAAGGTGAAGTGCGCCGAATCCTTCTTGTCGCGCCAGGCCTTGGCGCCGTCCCAGCGGAAGCCGCCCGCGTTCTTGACGCCCTTGTGGAGCACGCCGGCGGTCAGGCAGGCCATCAGCAGCATGACCGTGAGCGCCCAGGCCTCGGCCGACGGGTGGGCCATCAGGGCCAGCGGCGCCACGCCGGCCAGGCGGCAGGCGCTGACCAGGGTGTTGACCAGGCTGGTGTGCTGCACCCGGTCGACCGCCTGGTAGAGCTGGGCGGACACCACGCAGATCCGCACGGCCATCAGCTCGGTGGCCGACATCATCAGCACCAGCGGCCAAGACACGTCGTTCCCGTAGATGAAACGGTTGACGCCCACCAGGACGGGCGCCAGCACCGCCGCCATGCCCGCGGCCATCACCACCGCGTTGGCGTAGGCGGACGCGGCGGCGCGGCGGTCGCGCGAGACCTGCATCAGCATCACGTTGCCGTAGCCCAGCCCCGAAAGCGGCGCCGCCATGGTGAGCAGCGCGGTGATGGCCGCCACCCGCCCGAACTCGGCCGCGCCCAGCAGCCTGGCCAGGAGGATGAATTGCAGGCCCTGCAGGAGCACCACGCCCATGTGGCCGGTGAGCAGGATGGAGGTGCGGGCCAGGAGGGTTTTTTTGCTCAAGGCGGGGTCCCTGTCGCCGTGGGGTGCGGGCCGGCAGGCGCTGATTTCCACGCGCGCGCTCATCGGATCAGCAGCGGCCGGGTCTGCGCGGGGGTGGCCTCGTAGAGCGCGGCCAGGAATTGCTCCAGCACGGGGAACAGCGCCTGCGCCTCGTCGGGCGAGCGGATGACGTGCGAGGCGCGGACCAGGATGCCGTCGGGGACGCGCCCGGCGAAGCCCTCCCGCAGGATGTGCGCACGCGTCTCCAGCGCGCTCTCGCTGTAGATGCCGCCGATGCGGATCCAGTAGGCCACCGCTTCGCCGCCCTTGGCGCTGGTGGCCACCATGTGCTTGCCCTGCACCGCCTTGTCGGTGGGCAGCGACGCGAAGGTGTGCGGCGACAGGCTCGAAATCTCGTAGCCCTGGGCGACGTAGCACAGGTCGGGCCGGTGGATCTTCACTTCCTGCCGCTGGCGCTTGCCCCAGGCCAGCGCCAGCATGACGCGCCGGCCCTGGCTGTTCACGTAGGTGCGCATCACGGTCTGGTCGTAGGGCTGGTCCATGCTGGGGTCCAGCCCCGTGCTGAGCGACACCTGCGCGTAAGGGTTGGGCAGTTCCTTCCAGTCGCCGAACTGGCGGGGCACGGTGTCCTCCAGCTGGGGCGCGTCCTCCACGCCCAGCAGGCGCGGCGTGGCCCAGTCGGCCGCCCAGGTCGCCAGCACGAGCGCGCCGCACACCAGCAGGCTGCCCAGCAGCGGGATCTTCGGCGCGCGCATGATGCGTACGGCCACGCTCATGGCAGGGCCTCCCGGTCGCGGGCGCGCGCCACGCCGAACCGCAGCAGCGAGTCCAGGCCGATGGTCAGCAAAAGCGCGGTGACGAACAGGACGATGCCCGAGAAGCTGTGGACGAAGCCCTGCCCGGCCTCGTCGCCGAAATGGAAGGTCACCAGCGCGAGGATCAGCACCCGGATGATGTTGGACGACATGCTGATCGGCACGATCAGCACGGCCAGCACCGCGTTGCGCAGGGCGGACTCGTGCCGCATCACGTTCAGGTAGAGCAGGCCCAGGGCCTCCAGGGTGAACAGGGAATTCAAGCCGGCGCAGGCGTCGGCCACGAGCAGCTGGTACTGGCCCAGGCTCAGCACCACGCCGCTGCGCGCGACCGGGTAGCCGAGCAGGTAGAGCAGGTGCTCGGCCGCATAGGAGACGGCGACCTTCATCGGCTGCGTGACCGCGTCGACCACCGAACCCGGTAGCGGCACCATGAACAGCAGGAAGAAGAAGCCGAACCACAGCCGCTTGAGCAGCGCGGGGCCGAAGAAGAGCAGGACCACCGCCGCCAGCACCAGCACGAAGGAGCCGACCTCCAGCATGTAGACGGTCTGCGAGCGGCCCAGGACGTAGGCGGCCAGCCCCGCCAGCAGCAGCGCGGCGCCGGCCCGAGGCGCGGGGCGGTAGCCGCCGAAGCCTTCCCGGGCCAGGGCCCGCGCCTTGAAATAGAAGAAGCAGAGCCCCACGGCCAGCACAATCGGGCCGTGCGCGTTCTGCTCGGTGCGCCAGATGCCGGTGAACAGGTCGACCGCCGTCGGCCCGTAGGCGGCGCCCAGGCCCACCAGGAGCAGCAGCCACGGCAACGCGCGCTTGGCCGCTTCGGCGGTCGTCGAAGAAGCGCTGGGCGGGGTCACGACGGGAGTGGCCGGGACAAACGGGGACGGGATGCTCATGAAATCAAAATGCCCGGGCGGCCGGGCCGCCGCGGGGCTGCGGCTTGCGGCGGGGGCGGTGGTCTTGTTCGTGCCGGCCGGCCTGTGGTTCGGCGGCGCTCAGCCTTTCGCGGCCGGCTTGATCCCCAGCCCCTGGGACAAGCTGGCCCATGTGGCCGTGTTCGCCGTGCTGGCTTGCGCCATCGCGCTGGCCAGCGGCTTGCGCGGCGGCCGCATGTGGGCGCTGGCGCTGGCCGGCGCCGTGCTCGTGGGCATGCTGGACGAATGGCACCAGGTCCGCCTGCCGGGCCGCAACGCCGGTTGGGACGACCTCGCCGCGGACGCGCTGGGCGCCGTGCTGGGCGCTTGGGCGGCGCGGTGGGCGCCGTCTCCCCGCCGCGCCGCCGAAGGACAGGCCGGGCCCGGGGCCTGAGGGGATCGACGGGAGACTGGACGGGTCGCGGGCCATGGGCGGTGTGGGGCGGAGTCTGTGGATGCGCGTGCCGGGGCGGCCGCTCAAGCGTTGTTCAGGACCGAACCGACCAGGGCGACGCCGCCTTGGCTGAGGCGCTCCGCCATGGCGACGGTGGCCGGCAGCAGGCTGGCGTGCTTGCGGGCCAGCACCAGCGCGGCGCCGGCGCGCGCCGCGACGATGTCGGCGTCGGCGAAGGCCGCGGCGGCGGGCGTGTCGATGATGACCGCGTCGTAGTCGAGCGCGGCTTCTCGCAACATGGCGGCGAAGGCCGGCCGGCCGAGCAGTTCCTGCGGGTTCGGCGGGACGGCGCCCGCCGGCAGCACCGACAGACCGGGCAGGCCGGGCACGTTCAGCGTGGCCTCTTGCAGCGTGGCCCGCCCGGCGAGCAGGCCCGACAGCCCCGGGCCGCGGGGCAGCTTGAACAACGCGTGCTGGCGGCCCTCGCGCAGGTCGGCGTCGATCAGCAGCGTGCGTTCCTCGTGCTGGGCGAAGACGATCGCCAGGTTGGCGGCCACGAAGCTGCGCCCGTCGCCGCGGCCGGGGCTGACCACGGCCAGCGCCTTGTTCTTCTGCTCGGCGTCGAACCAGCGCAGCATTAGCTGGCTGCGCACGGCGCGCAGGTTCTCGCCCACGCGGCTGAAGGGCTGGTAGGCAGCCACCAGCTCGGGGCTGAGGCCGGCCCCCCGGTCGGTGAGGTAGGCGTAGTCGAACTGCTTGCTCAGGGCGAAATCGATGTCTTCCTTGCGCAGCAGCTTCAACTTCAACGCGGCGTCGCCGAACTGCGACTGGTCCTGCTTCTGGCGCTCCAGGATGCGCTCCAGGTCGGCGGCGCTCAGCCGGCCGGACGCGACAAGGATGTCGCCGATGGCGCGGGCGGACGGGTGCTTGACCGTGGCCAGCTGGGGTTTGATGAAACGGGGAAGGGCGTTCATGCGCGGACTCCGGTCTTGGAAATCGTGCCGAGCACGGGGACGCCCAGCGCGCCGGCGAGGTCTTCGACGCTGCGCACGCGGCGGTTGGCCAGTTCCAGGGCGAGGGCCAGGCCCACGCCCAGCATCAGGCCCAGGACGACCCCGGCCGCGGTGTTGAGCACCAGTCTCGGGCTGGAATGCGTCGCCGGCGTGACCGCAGGCGTCAGCACGGCGATGTTGGTCTGGTCGGAGCGGCTCTCGATGCCGGTCTGCGAAGCGCGCTGGCTCACCAGTTCGAACGCCTGCTGCGCCGTCTCGATATCGCGCTTGAGCACGTTGAGCTCGTCGCGTTGCTTGTTGAGCGCCAGGACCCGGGCCTTCTGCGCCGCCAGGGCGCCTTTGAGCTGGGCCTCGCGCTGTTTGCTGACCTGGTAGGTGGTTTCGATCGCACTGGTGACTTTGCGGGTCTCGGATTCCAGCTCGGAGCGCAACGTGGCCAGCTCGGCCAGGGTGCGCTGGGTCTGCGGATGGTTGACGCCGAGGTTGATGCTGCTCTCCTTGAGCTTGGCCTCCAGCCTCGTGATGTCCGCCTTCAGGCTGTTGATCAGGGGGTTCTGCATCACCTCGGCCAACGTGTCGCTCTTGCCGCTGTCCCGCTTGCTCTGGCTGTCGGTGGTCTGGCCCTGCAGGGCTGTCAACTGGCTGCTGGTCTCGTTGAGCTTGGCGACTTCGAAGTCCAGCCGCTCGTCGACCGAGGTGATGCCGTTGGCCTGCTGGTAGGCGGACAAGGCGTTCTGCGCGGCTTCCAGCCGGTTTCGGGCGGCCTGCGTCTGCTCTTCGAAGAAAGCGGCGAACTGGCGCGCCGGCGAGACGCGCAGCTCCAGGTTCAGGTCGATGTATTCGCGGGCGAAGGCGTTGGCCACCGCCGCGGCGAACTCGGGCTCGGTGGCGGTGTAGTTGATGGCGATCACGTTGCTGTCGCGCGAAGCGGAGGGCCGGACCTCCAGCTTCTTCTTCAAGAGGGCGGTCAGCCAGTCGGCGAGCTGGCCGTTGCCCTCGGTCGCTTCCATCCACTGCTGCCGGACCAGGGGGCTGTCCAGCATGCCCAGGCGCTTGACGACGGCCAGCGCGACGCGGTCGCTGTTGATGATGTCGACCTGGGTCGACATGTAGCTGGTGCCCACCGCGCTCTGCAGCATGGCGCCCGTGACGGAGTCGGGCTGGCGCATGTCGATCACCACCGACGTGGTGGCCGTGTACTGCTTGGGCAGCCACAGGCTCAGGCCCACCGCCACGGAGACGGTGAACAGCAGCGTGAGGAGGATCACGCCCCAGCGGGCGCGCAGGATGGTCAGGAGCTGGTGCAGGGTCATGGGCTCGTTCCTCGGATCCTCAGAAAAGGCTCTCGCCGACGTAGATCACGTCGTTGGGCTGCACCGTGTCGGTCAACTGGGGCGTGCTCTGCACCACCGCGCCGCCGGTGGGCGCGCGGTGCAGGCGCAGCCGCTTCTCCGAGCCCCGTGCCGTCGGGCCGCCGCCGAGCGCGAGGGCCTGCATGATCGTCATGCCGCGGTCGATCCGGAATGCGCCGGGGCGCTGGACTTCGCCGTACACGTAGAACACCGGCGCGCGGTGCACGTAGACGCTGTCGCCGCCTTGCAGCACGATGTTCTCCTGGGCGCGTTCGGCCAGGAAGATGGAAGGGATGTCGATCTGCTTGCGGAAGGGCTGGCCGTTGCGGGTGCCCACCACCACCACCACGTCGTCGCCGGTGGGAGCGGCGCCGCCCGCCGTGGCCAGCATGTCGCTCAGCCGGGTGTTGGCGGTCTCCAGCGGATAGCGGCCCGGCCGGCTGACCTGGCCCAGCACCGACACCTGGTTGCCGCGGATCTGCAGCAGCATGATGTTGACCTGGGGCTTGTTGAGGAAGCCGCCCTGCTGCAACGCGTCGGCGATCTTCTTCTCGGCCGCGCCGATGGACAGGCCGCCGAGCTGCACCGAACCGATCAGCGGATAGCTCACAGAGCCGTTCTCGGAGACGCGCGTCTCGATGGTCAGGTCGGGGTTCTGGAACACCTGCACGCGGATGGCGTCGCCGGCGCCCAGGGTGTAGTCGGGGTTGACGGCCACGGGCAAGGCGGGCGACAGGTTCGCCGGCGCTTGCGGCGCCTGCAGCTGGGGTTGCATCGGTTGCTGCTGGGCGGCAGCGGTACCGGCCGCGCAGGCGAGGAAAGCCAGGCAGGCCGACAGCAGGGGCACCCTCGCGCGGGCGGGCCGGGGGAGTCGTCGTTCTCGCATGTTCATTTCAGTCCAGCCACGCCTTTTTCCATGGTCGACGGGCCGGCCGGCGGTGTCGCCCCGGCCGGATGGGCCGCCGCGGTGGCCGGCTTGGCGGCGGGTTGCGCGGTGGCGGCGGTGTTCGCCGCGCCGTCGAATTCGCCCATGTAGACAATGGGCGTGCTTTCGCGGAGCTGCCGCAGGTTGGCGGTGACCGCCTCCGACGTGCGCTGGTTGCGCAGGAACTGCTCGATGCGCGGCAGCGCGTCGGCCTCGGCGATCGGCGTGGCCTGCGACGAGACCACGCGCAGCAGCGTCACGGCCTGGGGCGACACCAGGACCGTGCTCTGGCCGTCCTGCAGGCCCTGCAGCTGGGCCAGCACGTCCATGGGCAGTTGCTCGGCCGCGCGCGTGGCGCCGCCCGAGTTGAAGGCGATGTTCTGCTCCTTGAGCCAGGACGACGCCTCCTCGACCGACCTGGCCGCGGCGGCGAAGCGGCGCAACTGGCCCTCGATGCCGGGCGCGGCCGGGACCACGACTTCCTGCACGTTGAAGACCCGGCGCTGGGAGAAAAGCTCGGGGTGCTCGGCGTGGTACTTCTTGAGTTCTTCTTCCGACGGCCTGGGCAGCGTGCCGGCGATCTTTTGCATGTAGGCGCGCACCAGGATCTCGCGGCGCGCCGCCTCGACCTGCGCGACCACCTCGGGCGAGCGGTGCAGCTTGGCTTCGGTGGCCTGCTCGACCGCCAATTGCTGGTCGATCAGCTTCTCCAGCACGTCACGCTTGGCGCGCTGCACCGCCTCGGGCGACGCGCCCGCCGCGCTGGAACGCTGCAGCACCTGGTTCACCTGGTGGACGGAGATCTCCTCCGAACCGACTTTGGCGGCCACTTGGGTGGCGACTTGCTTGGCGCCCTTGTCGCCGCAGGCCGCGAGCATGAGCCCGAGGCCGGCGGCGGCGAGCGCCATCGGAATGCGTCTTGCGGTGTGGATGGTGGGGGTCGTCATGGGGTCCTGCCTGCTGCTGAACTCGGGTTAGAAGCTGAATTGCGCGCCCACCGAAGCCTGCGTGCTGTCGTAGTCGGCGCCGCTGGCCGAAGAGGTGCGGCGGCTGTTCTGCAACGAAGCGCTCAGCGTCACCGGCCGGGTGGGCTGCCACAGGAACGACAGGCTGGTGTCGTTCAGGGTGTCGGAGCGCCCGCTGGGGACGGCGCCGGGCGGCGCGCCGCGGAAATCGACTTCGGCGAACTCGTGCCGCAGCCGCAGCGCGGTCTTGGCGCCGATCTTCCAGGTCGGCGCCAGCGAAAGGCGGCGGGTGCGGGTGTAGTTGGTGTTGCTGGTCTGATAGCCGGCCAGCCGTTCCGCGTAGGCCACGTCCAGGGAGAGCTTGTCGGTCGCCGCCCACGCGAGGCTGGCGCTGCCGGTGAAGCCGCTGAAATCGCGCTCGCCGAAATGCGCGTGCCGGCGGTCGGCGTGCGAGACGCCCACGCTGGCGGTGCTCTTGCCGGAGAACGGCCAGGACAATTTCACGCCGTGGTCGGTCTGCTTGAACTCGTCGTCCACCAGGGACGCGGCGGACGGCGCTCGGTTCAGGTAGCGGCCCTCGGTGCTTCCCAGCATGTAGCTGACGCTGGCGCCGGAAGCGAAGTTGCGGCGCACGCCGGCCTGCACCGACGTGGCGCGGAAGTCGTCCTCGCCGATCACGGCCTCTTCGTTGGTGAGGGATTCCCGCCTGAGCCCGCCCAGCAGGGTCCACGCGCCCTTGACGCCGTACTCGCCCTCCAGCCTGGACTGCACCTCGGTGCGCTGGTTGCGCCGGCCGATGTTCTGGACGTCGCCGTAGCTGTTCAGGGTCTCGGTCCGCTTGGTGCCGAGCGTGCCGCGGAAATCGGGCGTGAGGCTCCAGTGCCAGGCGGCGCTGTAGTTGTTGGCGGTGAAGTTGAGGAAATCGAAATTCTTGTAGCGGTAGTCCACCAGGTTGAAGTCCGCCTCGAACCGCTGCAGGCTGTACGACTTGTTGATCCCCAGGCCCAACGAGGAGACCACGGCCTGGTCGTCGCGGTCGTCGCGGCCCGTCAGGGCCCGGGTGTCGGCGCCGGAGGACAGGCGGAACACGTTGTCGTCGTAGCGCAGCCCGGTGGCCGCCTTGACCTCGACCGTGTCGTTCCACAGCGCCCAGGCCGGCGGCGCGGACAGCACGAGCGAGGCCAGGCCGGCTTGGAGTATTCGCTGGAGAGCCATCGTTTCAATAAGCCTTCTGGTCCTTGATGACCAATTGCACGGTTTTGAGGATGATGTAGAGGTCCAGGCGCAAAGACCAGTTCCTCAAGTAGTCCAGGTCGTGGTCGATGCGGCCCTGCATCTTGTCGAGCGTCTCGGTCTCGCCGCGGTAGCCGTTGACCTGCGCCCAGCCGGTGATGCCTGGCTTGACCTTGTGGCGCACCATGTAGCCCTTGATGAGCTTGCGGTACAGCTCGTTGTGCGCCACCGCGTGGGGACGCGGGCCCACGATGCTCATGCGGCCCTGCAGCACGTTGACGAACTGGGGCAGCTCGTCGAGCGATGTCTTGCGCAGGAAGGCGCCCAGCGGGGTGATGCGGCGGTCGTTCTTCTGGGCCTGCTGGATCGTGCCGCCGTCCTCGGTCACGGTCATCGACCTGAATTTGTAGACCAGGATCTCCTCGCCGTCCAAGCCGTAGCGGCGCTGCTTGAAGATGACCGGGCCCGGCGAGCCCAGCTTGACGGCGATGCCGATCACCAGCAGCAACGGCGAGATGAGCGTGAGGATGAGCAGCGACAGCGCGATGTCGCTCAGGCGCTTGATCGCCCCGGCCTGCCCCTTGAAGGGCGACTCGCAGACCGAGATCACCGGCATGCCGAACACCGAGCTCTGCTGGCCCTGGATCAGGTCGGTCACGAACATGTCGGGGACGAAATAGACGGAGGCCGTCGTGTCCTTCAACTCGTCCAGGATGTGCAGGATGCGGGGCTGCGAGGCCATCGGCAGCGACAGGTAGATCAGGCGGATCTGGCGCGCCTTCACCAGGGCGGGCAATTGGTCCAGGCCGCCGAGCAGGAGGCGCGGGTTCTCGGCGTTCAGGCGGTCCGGCCCGCGGCTGTCGACGAAACCGCTCAGCTCGATGCGCGAATATTTCGCGTTCTGCATCTGCGAGGCCAGGGCCAGGCCCTGTTCGTTCATGCCGACGATGATCGCCCGCTGCGGCGGTCCCTGCAGCTTGACCAGGTAGGGCGCGGCGCCGCGCAGCGCGAGGTAGGCACCCAGCTCGGACAGCGGCGCCAACCACAGCCACAGGCGGATCGCGTCGCTGGAGAACTCCTTGATGTACCGGGTGGCCCAGCCCGTCACCAGCAGCAGGCCGGCGATGCAGGCCCAGTTGACGAGGATGTCCACCGTGACCGCCGACAAGGACGCGTGCAGCCGAGACTGGCCCGGGAAGGTCAGCGCGAACACCAGCACCGACAGGATCAGGTAGGGCGGCGTGATGTCGCCGTCCACGTGCCAGGCCGCCGCCCAGAGCGACAGCACCAGGGCCACCGGGCCGACCGAGGTTTCGAACAGGCTCAGCAGGTCGTCCTTGCCCAGGGCCGGGGCTTCCGACCGTTTGACCAGGGAGACGGTGGAGGACATGGGGGGGTTGGCTTTAAACATCGGCAAGGAGGTTGTTGAGCTTGCTGACGGCTTGCGCGCGGTTGCTCACGTCGAGCTTCTTGAAGATGCGCTGCATGTGGTTCTTCACCGTGAACTCGCTGATGCCCAGGATCATCCCGATGTCGGCGTTGGTCTTGCCCAGCGCGACCCAGTTGACGATTTCCGCTTCGCGGTCGGTCAAGCCGAACTGCGGCGACAGGGCCGCCTCGGCGGTGTCGTCCTGTTCGAGCATCGAGTTCGGGAAGGCCTGCAGCGGGAGGTGGGCCACCTGGCGAAGCGCGATGTCCACATAGGGCAGCACCATGGCCATGGCGTGGTTCTGCGCTTCGGTTTCCTGGTCCTGCGCGCTGAACGCCACATAGAGGCAGTCGTGGCTGCCGCGGGCATCCCGGATGCCATGCACCAGGGCACTGCGCATCCGGACCAAGGCCGTGCGCAGGCCGCAGGGGCCGAGGGCGTCGTCGCCCTGGGACATGAGGCCGTCGGAACCGACCGCCACGGAAAAGGGTTTGTTGCCAAATTCACACCAACGCATGAATAAGCGTTGAAGCATTGGCACGATGGTCAATGGATTGGTAGTATGTGAGCGCACACCATCAAGAGGAGAAAGAACATCGTATTGAACCGTTCCTCCATCGAAATCGCCCCATGCGGCCACCATGATGTGGTGGGGGAGATAGCGCTGCATGTCGCCTTGCAACCAGATGAGCAGATCAAAATGGCTGCGCATGTTCATCGAACGCGCCACGACCTGGTGATAGTCGTGAATATCCGCAGATGACATGGAAGGGAAAAAAGCCATGGAGATGCTTATTCAGTTGAAATGGTGGAAGGGGAATTTCCCAGCATGGAAAATACCCAGTCTCATGTAACTAAAGATATTGTGAAGAGCAGTTGCGTCGATTTTACTGCAGTGCAGCATTTTTCGATCTCGACGACCCGGTCGAGGCGGGTGAAATATGTAAGTAACAGTGACTTCCGGTGAGGGAAAAAAAAGGACTGCTCGAAACAGTCCTTTTTCCGGCAATCCGGGTGCCTGAATTAAAGAGTTTTATTACGGCGACGCGCAATAAAGCCCATTACGCCCAAACCAGCCAATAGCATGGCATAGGTTTCGGGTTCGGGCACAGCGGTCACGCTGATGGCGCCGTTGTACAAACCGCCTTGCGAGCCATTCGCAATGCCGGAAACGTTCAAATAGTAAGAACCAGCATTGAGCGAACCGGAAGAGAAGGTGATTTTGTTGTTGTTCAGCGAGCCAGTGCCAACCAGGGTGTCATCGCTGTTGAACAGGGCGCCATCCTTGTTGGAGAAAAGGCTGGCGGATGTCAGGACAGCATTGAACAGGTTGGAAACCGGGAAATTGATCGCGCTGAAGCCGATGCTGCTGGAAGTCGGCAGCGAGAACGTGAAGATGTCGCTGAACGGACCGGCCGAGGTTGCGGCGGCATTGAAAGAGGTAGGGGCGCCAGCCGTCACGCTTCCGAGGTCGGAGGTGGTGGCTTGGGCCTGCAGGGAAACGGAAGCCAAAACTGCTACGGCGGCCGCGGTCTTGAACAAGGGGCTAACTCTCATAGGGATCTCCCGAAGATTGAGGACGATTTCATCCTATGTTTAGGGGTAATCCCTTGTCGATAGTCCGTTCGGACTACTGCTCCGAATCGCGTCATCCAAACCATCGGAAGACCGCTCAAAACCTTTGTAAGTTGTTGATTTATAATAAAAACTCACGACTGTAACGGTTGAATCAAGCGGCAACCCCAAGGCCCGAATCGGGGTTGGGTGGGTGTTTCTGCACCGATAAAGTGCCCGTCGCTGCTGAATGCCGGGGATGTAAAAATTCTTTGCGTGGATTCGCGTGGAGGCCGTGCCCAGGCACCCCGCTGGTGCAAAAGGTTGCCGGACATTCCCGATCTGCAACTGTGTTGCGGCGTTGAGCAATCGGCGTTCCTGGCCGTGACGGTCGTCGAAATTCTCCCAGCCTTTTTTGTTGGGCCCCGCGGCAGCGGCAAATGCTTCCAGGCCGCCTACATCGTTTATCCGGTATGAATATCGACTGCCTTTTCGATGGAATCAATCATCGAAAAGATTTTCATTTGCTCAAAGCGGTGGAATGGTTGGTTTTTTTAGCACGTCTGACGAAGTGCTGAGTAGGGAGCGATGCTTTTTCTCATCCCGAGAGTTTGGTGTTTTTTCACCAATGCCATGAGATGTTCTTAGTATCGATGCCCGATATGCCGAGACCCTTGGAATTCGGTTTGTTTCATTCCGCCAAATTCCTGGAAATGTTTCGGGCCGGCTTCCACGACTGCGATCGAATCGATTTTCCATTCATTGTGGTGCGCAGCGATTGAATGGAAGGTTGAGCTGCAGCAGCTTCAAACTATTCAACCGTCGCGGTGGATCTTTCGATCAAGGCCTTCTGATGCCAGAGAAAAAATAAAAAGCGGGCTGCATGTTGATGCAGCCCGCTTTTATTAAATCGCAGAGGCCGAGTATTACTTGAACAAATCTTTCACCCGGTCCGACCAGGTTTTGCTGTTCGGTGAATGTTTGTCGCCACCCTTGCGCAGGGATTCGTCCAGCTCCTTGAGCAATTTGCGCTGATGCTCGGTCAGTTTGACCGGCGTCTCGACCTGAATATGGCAATACAGGTCTCCCGGATAACTCGACCGCACGCCCTTGATGCCTTTGCCCTTCAAGCGGAATTGCTTGCCGTGCTGCGTGCCCTCGGGCAACTCGATTTCGGCATGGCCTCCCAGGGTAGGCACCGCGATGGTGCCGCCCAACGCGGCGGTGACCAGCGACACCGGAACGGTGCAGTGCAGGTCGTCCCCGTCGCGCTCGAAGATCTCGTGTTGCTTGACGCGGATCTCGATGTAGAGGTCCCCCGGCGGGCCGCCATTGGTGCCGGGCTCGCCGTTGCCGGCGGAGCGGATGCGCATGCCCTCGCCGATGCCGGCCGGGATCTTCACTTCCAGCGTCTTGGTCTTCTTGATCTTGCCCTGGCCGTTGCAGGTGGTGCAGGGCTCCGGGATGATCTTGCCGGTGCCGTGGCAGTGCGGGCAGGTCTGTTGGATGCTGAAGAAGCCCTGGCGCATGTGGACGGTGCCCGAGCCGTTGCAGGTGGAGCACATCTTGGGCGACGTGCCGGGCTTGGCGCCGGTTCCTTTGCAGGTTTCGCAGTTGTCCCAGGCGGGGATGCGGATCTGCGTCTCTTTGCCGTTGGCCGCTTCCTCCAGCGTGATTTCCATGGCGTAGGACAGGTCGCTGCCGCGGTAGACCTGCTGGCCGCCCCCGGCGCCGCGGCGTTGTCCGCCGAAGATGTCGCCGAAGATGTCCCCGAAGGCCTCCGCGAACCCGCCCATGCCTTCGCCGGAGCCGCCCGGGCGGAAGCCGCCCATATTGGGGTCGACGCCCGCGTGGCCGTACTGGTCGTAGGCCGCGCGCTTCTGCGGGTCGGAGAGCATCTCGTAGGCCTCCTTGGCCTCCTTGAACTTCTCTTCCGCCTTCTTCGCGTCGTCACCCTGGTTGCGGTCGGGGTGGTGCTTCATCGCGAGCTTGCGATAGGCCTTCTTGATGTCGTCCTCGGAGGCGTTCTTCCCCACGCCCAGGACTTCGTAATAGTCGCGCTTTGCTGATGCCATCAACTCACCTACAACAATGGAAATGAAGACGCCGCGGCGAAGGTGGGCCCTCCGACGCGGCGCAGACGGCCAAGGCCTGGCCGCTCGTCGAGCTTATTTCTTGTCTTTGACTTCCGTGAACTCGGCGTCCACCACGTCGTCGTCCGCCGCGGGTTTGCCGCCGCCCGCCGCCTGGGCGCCGGGCGCCGCCTGCTCCGCGCCGGCCGCAGCCTGCTGGGCGGCCTGCGCGTCGGCGTAGACCTTCTCGCCCAGCTTCTGGCTGGCGGCCACCAGGGCTTCGGTCTTGGCCTCGATCTCGGCCTTGTCCTCGCCCTTGAGTGCTTCCTCGGCATCCTTCAGCGCGGATTCGATCTTCTCCTTGTCGGCGGCTTCGAGCTTGTCGCCGTGCTCGGAGAGGCTCTTCTTCACGCTGTGGACCATGGCGTCGGCGGCGTTGCGGGCCTGCACGAGTTCGAGCTTTTTCTTGTCTTCCGCGGCGTTGACCTCCGCGTCCTTGACCATCTGCGCGATCTCGGCCTCGCTCAGGCCGGAGTTGGCCTTGATGGTGATCTTGTTCTCCTTGCCGGTGCCCTTGTCTTTGGCGCCGACGTGCAGGATGCCGTTGGCGTCGATGTCGAAGCTCACCTCGATCTGCGGCGTGCCGCGCGGCGCCGGCGGGATGCCTTCCAGGTTGAACTCGCCCAGGCTCTTGTTGCCCGAGGCCAGCTCGCGCTCGCCCTGGTAGACCTTGATCGTCACGGCCGGCTGGTTGTCGTCGGCGGTGGAGAAGGTCTGGCTGAACTTGGTCGGGATGGTCGTGTTCTTCTTGATCATCTTCGTCATCACGCCGCCCAGGGTCTCGATGCCCAGGCTCAGCGGGGTGACGTCCAGCAGCAGCACGTCCTTGCGCTCGCCGCCCAGCACCTGGCCCTGGATGGCGGCGCCCACGGCAACGGCCTCGTCGGGGTTGACGTCCTTGCGCGGCTCCTTGCCGAAGAACTCCTTGACCTTCTCCTGCACCTTGGGCATGCGGGTCATGCCGCCGACCAGGATCACGTCGTCGATCGCGCCCACGGCGACGCCGGCGTCCTTGATCGCGGTGCGGCAAGGCGCGATGGTGCGCTCGATCAGGTCTTCGACCAGGGACTCCAGCTTGGCGCGGGTGAGCTTGATGTTCAGGTGTTTCGGACCCGACGCGTCGGCGGTGATGTAAGGCAGGTTGATGTCGGTCTGAGCGCTGTTGGACAGCTCGATCTTGGCCTTCTCGGCCGCTTCCTTCAGGCGCTGCAGGGCCAGCACGTCCTTGGTCAGATCGACGCCTTGCTCCTTGCGGAACTCGGTGACGATGTAGTCGATGATGCGCTGGTCGAAGTCCTCGCCGCCCAGGAAGGTGTCGC
>CBIHOD010000040.1:0-37710 GCA_966211815.1 uncultured Burkholderiales bacterium | reverse complement strand
GTGGGCAACGCTGCTAACGGGCCTGGTTTAATTGCCCGCCCCCCTCGCGCCCCCCGGACGCCGGCCCCGGGTGCCGGTTGCCCGGGGTGCGCTGCCGTCCGGAGTCTTCCCGCCATGCGCATCGCCGTCGTCATGACCACCTATGAGTCGCCGCAGGCCTTGTCCAAGGTCCTTGAGGGTTATGCGCTGCAAAGCCGGGTGCCCGACGAGGTGGTGGTGGCGGACGATGGGTCCGGCGCGGCCACCCGGGAATTGATCGAGCATTGGCGGGCGCGGGCGCCTTACCCCCTTCTGCATGTCTGGCAAGAAAACAAGGGCTACCGCCGCTCGAGGATCCTGAACATGGGCGTGGCGGCCTGCACGGCCGACTATGTCGTCTTCACCGACGGCGATTGCCTCCCCCACCGCCACTTCGTCGCCGACCATGAACGCCTGGCGGAGCCGGGTTTCTGGGTGCAAGGCAAAAGGGCACAGATCCGTGAGCGGTTCGCGAAGCAGGCCGATGCGGCCGATGCCCGGGGCTGGGCGCTGTTGCGCCGCGGCTGGCTGTGGCGCGCGGCGTACGGGTTGCGCTGGCCGCTGCCCGTGGTGTGGCGGCAGACGGGCGACTTTCGCGAGCGTGCCCTGGGCAGCAACATGGCCATGTGGCGCGCCGACCTGGAATCGGTCAACGGTTTCAACGAGGCCTTCATCGGTTGGGGATCCGAAGACCGCGAAGTCACCGTTCGGCTGTACCACCTCGGCCGCCGCAAGAAATTCGTGGTCGGACGGGCGTTGCAGTTCCACCTCGATCACCCCGCCACGTCGCGCCAGCAGGCGAAAGACAACGGCGCCATCCTGGCCGCCGTCAAAAAACAGCGCCTGACCCGCTGCGAACTCGGCCTGGCCCAGCACCAGGGGGCACTGTCACCTTGTGGAAGTCACGTAGCTGATTGACAGCTAGCGCACTTACACTTTCGCGCTGCGGTGATTTCCGTCACCCCGATACCGAGCAAGCGCCTGGTCCCCGGCGCCCACAGAGAAAGCAAGCATGGAACATTTCGCGCAGGCCGCATTTTGGGTTGCCCTTGGCAAGATCATCTGGGTCAACATCCTCCTGTCCGGCGACAACGCGGTCGTCATCGCGCTGGCCGCCCGCAGCCTTCCCGAACACCAGCGACGCAAGGCGATCTTCGCCGGCAGCGCCGCCGCGATCATCCTGCGCGTGGTGCTCACCGTTTTCGCGGTCAGCCTGCTGCAATTCCCTTATCTGAAGCTGGTGGGCGCCGTGCTGTTGTTCTGGATCGGCGTGCAGCTGCTGCTGCCTGAAGACGAAGGCGACGGCGGCATCGAATCCTCCGACCACCTCTGGTCTGCCATCCGCACCATCTTGCTGGCCGACCTGGTCATGAGCGTGGACAACGTGTTGGCGGTCGCCGCGGCGGCCGACAGCGGCCCCGCCGAGTCACGCCTGCTGCTGTTGATCGTCGGCTTGGGCTTGTCGATCCCATTGATCATTTTCGGCAGCCAGCTGCTGCTGGGTGTGATGCAACGCTTCCCCGTCATCATCACCCTGGGCGCTGCGCTGCTCGGGTTCGTGGCGGGCGAAATGCTGGTGTCCGATCCAGCGGTCGCTGGCTGGTTCCGCGGCGTCGGCCACGCCTCCACCACGATCATCGAAGTGGCGGGTGCCGTCGGCGTCGTCCTCATGGGCAACTGGCTGGCCAGGCGCAAGAGAAAAGCTTCGGCCCCGGCGGAACCGACGAACTGAACCGTTTCCACGCCAGCCTCTTTCTTCCCAGCAGGGCAGTGTTTGTCCGTTTTCCAGGTTGCCAATTGAGCGTTAAGCTCGCGACCTGGGAGGGACGGTCTTGCTGGATGGGTCTTTGACGCTGTCGACATCGCTGACCGCCGTGCTTTTGGGCACGGCTGGCGCGGCGATCTACGCCTATGCCGTCCTGCCCCGGCTACCGGCGGCCCCATGGCTCAGCGCCGGCCTGCTGACCCTCCTGGTGGGCGCCGCCTTTGTCGCACAGCCTTTGGGGGCGCTGGGACTTGGCGCAGCTGCCGCGGCATTGGCCTTGGCGCATGCCGCCTGGTGGTGGGGCCGACGTGCCGGGCTTGCCGGCCGCTCGAATCACGGGGGCCAAACCAGGGCCGCGTTGACCCCTGAGCTTCGACTTCGCGACCTACCACCGGCCGAGACGATCCCGATGACCTTCTCCGACGCCCCCGCTCCGGCGCCAGGCGCGGACACGGCGTCCCGGGGCCCGGGGCAGCAACGCCCCGACCGGACACAGCTCGGGCGCTACCGCATCGAGCGCCAGATCGGCCGCGGCTCGATGGGTGCCGTGTACGCCGGCATGGACCCCAAAGTCGGCCGTGCCGTGGCGATCAAAACCCTGGCGCTGAGCCGCGAATTCGAGGGCACGGAACTCAAGGAGGCGCGTGCCCGGTTCTTCAGGGAAGCCGAGACCGCCGGCCGTCTCAAACACCGGGACATCGTCACCATCTACGACGCCGGCGAGGAGCACGGGCTGGCCTACATCGCCATGGAATACCTGCCGGGCACCGATTTGCAAGCCCACACCCAGCCGGATCGGCTGCTTCCCGTGGCCGTGGTCTTGCGCTGCATGGCCCGGGTGGCGGAGGCGCTGCATTACGCGCACAGCCAGGGCGTGGTCCACCGCGACATCAAACCGGCCAATGTGATGGTCGACCTCGCCGCGGATTCGGTCAAAGTGACCGATTTCGGCATCGCCCGGATCGCCGCAGACGCTAGCCGCACCCGCACCGGCCTCGTGCTCGGTTCGCCCAGTTTCATGTCGCCGGAGCAGATGGCCGGCCAACGCGTCGACGGGCGCTCCGACCTCTATTCGTTGGGCGTCATGTTGTTTCAACTGTTGACGGGGCGGTTGCCCCACCAGGCGGAAACGATGTCGAAGCTGATGTTCCAGATCGCCAATGAGACAGCACCCGACGTGCGCAGCCTGCGTCCCGAGCTGCCTGAACTGGTGGCGCAGATCGTCTCTCAAGCCATGGGAAAGCGCCCGGAGAACCGGTTCACGGACGGACACGCGTTGGCGCAGGCCTTGCAGCGGGCGGAGTCGCTCGTGCTGCAGTCGGGCCTGGACCAGGGGCGGTTCAGCCAATTCCAGATGCGTGATGCGCCCGCCGCGGACAATGTTCCGGTGGGTTTCGAGGCAACCCTAGCCATGGATTGCTCGGATCCAGGGCACAATCCAACGCGTTGAATTTGTGCGATCACCCGGCCTGCATTCACCAACAACATCCCGGCCTGCCATAGCAATCCATGAATTTCGAGTTTTTCAGCGCCACCGACACGGGAAGGGCGCGCAACAACAACGAAGACTCGGTCGCTGTCGATGAAGCGGCCGCCATGGTCGTGCTGGCCGATGGCATGGGCGGCTACAACGCGGGCGAAGTGGCCAGCGGCATGGCCACTTCTTTCATCAAGGCCGAGCTGGGCCGTTGGCTGACGGAGGCTTCCAGCAACGCCTCCGACACCGATGTGCGCCGCGCCATGGACATCTGCGTCGACAACGCCAACCGCGCCATCTTCAACGCCGCCAACTCCAACCCCCAGTACACCGGCATGGGGACCACCCTGGTGGTCGGCGTGTTCCGTGAAGGACGCTTGCTCGTCGGCCACGTCGGCGACTCCCGCGCCTACCGCCTGCGGGCTGGCCGCATGAACCAGATCACCAAAGACCATTCCCTCCTGCAAGAGCAGATCGACGCCGGCTTGATCACCGCCGAGCAGGCCGCCTTTTCCGCCAATAAAAACCTCGTCACCCGGGCGGTGGGCGTCGAAGACACCGTGCTGCTGGAAAACCACATGCACGACCTGCTGCCGGGCGATACCTACCTGCTGTGCTCGGATGGCCTCTCCGATATGCTGAGTGATGAAACCATCCAGCAGTTGTTGCAAGCCCACGACTCCTTGGCCGACGGTGCCAATGCGCTGGTCGCCGCAGCCAATGACGCTGGCGGCAAAGATAATATTTCGGTGATACTGGCACGCGTGCATGGCGGCGGTTCGGCCAAATCATGGTGGCCTTTCCGGCGCACCACTTGAATCAAAGACGCCCCCCACACGCAAACAACAACGAATCCGCGCGCCGCTGGCCATTTGCCGAGTGGCGGCGCGTGGACGGACAGAATTGAAGAGGCACGAGGTCAAGCATGGGTAAATTGGTCGTATCACTCGATGGCGTTGTGATCAAGGAGGTCCACCTGAGCAAAGACAAGACGTCGCTCGGTCGCCGGCCTTACAACGACATCGTCATCGACAACCTGGCCGTGAGTGGCGAACATGCTGTGCTTCAAATGGTGGGCGCCGACGTGTTCATCGAAGACCTCAACAGCACCAACGGCACCTATATCAATGGCAAGGCCGTCAAGAAGCAGTTGCTTGCGAACAACGACACCGTAGAAATCGGGAAATACAAGCTCAAGTACCTGGTGGACGAGGGTACGGACTTTGAAAAGACGATGATCATGAAAGCGGGAGCCCGTCCTCCCGCGCCACCGTCCTATGCGAACACCGGTGGTTTCGGAAATTCCTCGGGCTTCGGCGCGCCCTCCAATTTTGGGGGCCTCAACGCACCCGTTCCCCCGGCCTCTATCAAAGTGCTGAACGGTGCCGCTGCCGGCCGCGAAGTCATGTTGACCAAGGTCGTCACAACGGTCGGCAAGCCGGGGGTTCAAGTGGCGTCGATCACTAAGCGGCCGGGGGGTTATGCCTTCGCCCATGTCGAAGGCGCAGCCCGTCCGACCATCAACGGCGGTCCCTTGGCCAGCGACAGCGTCCACTTGAAAAACGGCGACGTGATCGAGTTGGCAGGCACCCGCATGCAGTTCGTGCAGAACTGAGAAGCGCACCTCACACCCACATCCACTTGCGCCGGTAGCCGTCGTAGCCGGTCGCTGACCATCCCTCCAGCACTGGCTTCGCCTGCGATGTTCGGGCGCCACAGGCAGCCGTGCGCTACCTCACGCTCGATGGGCGGCGCGGCCGTCCAAATTCCCGATATTTGAGCCGGTGCGCTACTTTTGGCCATAAACGGGCAAGCCACCTCTTGCGCTAACCCCGATGGCATCGCAGCATCAGGCCCTCGGTTTGGCACTTGATGTCCCCATCACATGACGATTCGCGTCCTTGGCTGCTCAGGCGCCATTGCGGCAGGTTGCCGCACAACCTCGTTCCTGCTGGACGAGGCCATCTTGATTGATGCGGGCACTGGTGTGGGCGACCTGAGTTTGGCTGAACTGAGCCGCGTCGACCACATCTGTATCACCCATTCCCACCTGGATCATGTGCTGTCTATCGGCCTGTTGGCCGATGCGGTGATGCGGGCCAGGACGGCACGCCACGCAGGGCCCATCACGGTCCATGCACTGCCACAGACCATCGCCGCGCTGCGGGATCACATCTTCAATGGGATCATCTGGCCTGATTTCACCAGGCTTCCCACACCGCAAGCTCCGGCATTGCGAATGAGACCGTTCGAAGTGGGTGAAATATTGACCTTGGCCAACCGGCAAATCGAAGTGCTGAGTGCCTCCCATACCGTACCGGCTGTTGGGTTCGCGGTTCAAGGCGGTGAAGGCTCCTGGGTTTTCACTGGCGACACGGGCCCCAATCCTGCTTTGTGGGAACGTTTGCGTTCGATGCGGATTGCCCACTTGATCATCGAAACAGCTTTCAGCGACGAAGAACATGCATTGGCCGAATTGAGCCGGCACCTCTGCCCGAAAACGCTTGGACAGCAATTACAGCAACTCGATGGCCATGTGCGGGTGCATGTCACGCATATCAAACCGGGCGAGGGAGAGGCCGTGATGGCGCAGGTGCGACGTTTGTCCACTCAGCACCGGGTCGACATGCTCGTGGCCGGCGAATTGATGAGCTTTTGAAGCTCAGCTGAGGCCGGCGGCCTCACGGTGGAAAAGATCAAAGCACATCCGCTAATTACCCAGTGTCTCAAAGACACTTCTTTTTTTAGACTTCTTCCTTGGTATATGTGCTGTTAAAAAATTAGCTATTGCTCGACCGATAGAATAATTCCTAAAAAGCCCAGCATTGATCCGGAGCTTCAATCGATGACTATTCAAGAAAACAGTAAAAAGCACTGGTTGTTGATTATTTTTATTCTCTCAGGATTTGCCGGGTTAATTTACCAATCGATTTGGTCTCATTATCTTGGATTGTTCTTGGGTCATGCAGCTTATGCCCAGGCTTTAGTTCTTGCTATATTCATGGGCGGAATGGCCGCCGGCGCAGCATGGATTGCCCGGGTTGGACAGAGGTGGCGAAATCTGATTCGAATATACGCGCTGGTGGAATTGATTATCGGCGTGTTCGGTCTGCTTTTCCATTGGATTTTCGGAGCTGTTATCGGTCTAAGTTATGACTGGCTGATTCCCGCTATTGGGTCGCCATGGCTCATCAATCTTGCGCGCTGGCTGATTGCGGCCCTGTTGATCATTCCCCAAACGATTTTGCTGGGCATGACCTTTCCCTTGATGAGCGGCGGATTGATCCGACGGTTTGAAGGTCAGGAAGGTAGTTTGCTCGGTGGGCTTTATTTCACCAACAGTATTGGTGCAGCATTTGGCGCGCTGGTCGCCGTTTTTGTGCTTTTGCCGTGGGTTGGTCTGCCGGGGGCCATGGTGGTCGCCGGTATCTTGAATTTCGTCGTCGCGGCATTCGCTTGGTGGATTGCCAAAGAGCCGGAACCCCAGCAGGTCCTTGTCGACATCGTGGGGACTGAACAAAGTGTTCGGCACAACCCTTTGCTGCGCTTGGTGCTTTTCAGTACGGCCTTGTCGAGTGCAGCCTCGTTTGTGTATGAGATCGTCTGGATCCGCATGCTGAGCATGGCTGTCGGCAGCACGATGCATGCTTTTGAATTGATGTTGGCGGCATTCATTGCCGGCTTGGCGCTGGGTGGCCTTTGGATACGCCGGCACGCCGATGCGACCGATTCGCCTCTGCGTTTGGCTGGGTGGATGCAAGTGGGCATGGGGGTTGCAGCTCTTGCTTCCCTGGCCGTGTATGCGAACTCTTTCGATTGGGTGGGTTGGTTGATGGCTTCACTGGCCAAGACCAACGGCGGGTATGCCCTGTACAACTTCGGCACCGCGAGTATTGCCATTCTGGTCATGCTGCCCGCGGCATTTTTCGCGGGCACCACCTTGCCGCTCTTCACGGTGGGTTTGCTACGGGAGGGTCAAGGCGAACGCGCGATCGGCCGCGTTTATGCATGGAACACCCTGGGTGCGATTTTCGGCGTGTTTTTGTCTATCCATCTGTTGATTCCCAGCCTTGGGCTGAAATTGACCTTGTGCATGGCGGCGCTGCTCGATCTGGGAATCGGCTTGGTGCTGATTCGTAAGCAGGCCGTCACCAATCAGGACCTGATGCGATTTGGGATCGCATTGGGACTATCGGGCGTCGCCCTCGCGCTGGGTATGCGAGTGCATTTCAACCCTGTCAATCTGGCTTCAGGGGTGTATCGCCATGGCAATGCGACTGTGCCCGAAGGCCAGCGCGTGGTTTTCCACCGTGACGGCAAAACCTCCAGTGTTTCGGTCGTGATGACGCCTGACGGCTCCACAAGCATCGCGACCAACGGCAAACCGGACGCAGCGATCATGATGAGTCCAGAGGGCCATCCGATGAACGACGAGCCGACCATGGCGCTGCTCGCCGGGTTGCCGCTGACCATGCTGGACCAACCCAAACGGGTGGGTGTGATCGGCTTCGGCTCAGGAATGAGCACACACACATTGTTGGGTGATCCACGCGTTCAACAGGTAGACACGATCGAAATCGAACCCACGATGGTGGAGGGTGCCAGGATTTTTGGGCCTCGCGTTCAAAGGGCCTATCAAGACCCGCGTTCGAAAATCGTGATTGATGATGCAAAGGCGTATTTCGCCAGCCAAAAATCAAAATACGACGTCATCATTTCTGAGCCGTCGAATCCATGGATCAGCGGCGTAGGTTCTTTGTTTTCCGAAGAGTTTTACAAATATATACCCGCTCACCTGAACGAAGATGGTTTGTTCGTGCAATGGGTTCAGCTGTATGAAATAGACGATGCTTTGGTCGGTTCTATTTTTAAAGCGCTTACGCCCGTGTTTGCCGATTATTCCGCTTGGCTGAGTGGCGCTACTGACCTGATTATTGTGGCGAGTCCTAAAAAGCCTTTGCCAAAAGTAGACATCGAGCGATTGCTGGCATCAAAGGTATTAAGCCAGGAATTTGGCCGCTTGGGATTGACGGAAAATTCATATCTCTCTTTCAGGCAAGTGGCAAATGCAAAAATGCTGCGGGCGTTTGGGAAAATTCATGAAGATCTGCCGGCCAATTCCGACTATCGCCCTATTTTGGGTTTAAACGCTCCAAGAACCAGATTCAAAGGCGAGTCTGCGGATGCGCTTTTATCGGTGCCTTTCAAAAATCCCGAGCTATTGGAAGCCCTTTCCATACGCCAACCCCTGCCCTCGTCTGTGGAGCCGTCGCCCCGTGATAACTATCCAGCCGATGTGTTGACGCGCCGGGCACGCTTCATTGCTGATGCGATGCGTGGCCAAGTCGACAACACCTTTGATTCGGTGACGTTGGTCAGGTCTTTGTCGAGTTGCACAAAGCCGCTTACGCCACAAAACCGGCACGTGCTTTCCTTGAATTTACAGAAGGTGGCAGCTGCGACGATGGGTTTCTTGCCTCCCGATCTTCTCGAAGGCGTGTGGATTCATCCCAAGTGGATGCAATGTAGTTCGTTGCCTCCGGATTACCCGCGTTTGATGAGTTTGCTTCAAGCGCATGCCCAGCGTGACTACGGTGCAATGGAAAAGCTCGGCCGCGAATGGCTGCTGCACAAAGCCGACGACCAGTTCCTTCACCAGGATTTCGATCCGATGGCGCTTTCAGGTGTACTGCTGGCCTTGGTACACGACCAACGCTGGGCTGAAATCGCCCCTGTCCTCAAAGAATTCGCGACCGTTCCCGCTCCGTTCGGTTATTCGCAGCAACGAGAAGTAGTACAAGCATTAGCCCGTTTGAATAGCCCCTGACACCTGCTCCATTCGCTCGCTCGCGCATGTGACGCTTTGTGTCAGTGGTGACTGGAGTTCGCAATCAAAGTCGCGGCTCGATGTGACTGGATCGGTCAGGTCAGGAGGCAAAATTCACGACTTTTCCAGCTGGAGCGTTGGCATGGGTTGTGCATCGAAAAGATCGCAACCTTCCTCCCCTTAACTCCTAGGAGCGACTTATGAACAGCATGAAACGTGTGGTCCAAAAGGGTTTCACCCTGATCGAATTGATGATCGTTGTGGCGATCATCGGCATCTTGGCGGCAGTGGCTTTGCCCGCTTATCAAGACTATCAAGTGCGGGCCCAGGTGTCTGAGGCACTGGCCATGACCGGCGGTTTGAAGTCTTCCGTGGCCGATTATTTCGCCGCCTCTGGCGCTTTCCCGGCTGACATCCAGCATGCTGTTTGCGGAGACAGCACGACTTCCGGCTGCACCGCCACCAACACCGACAACAAGGGTAACTATGTTTCTCAGATTGACGTTGGTACGGGTTCCATCACGGTGACTCTGGGCAACAAGATCAACAAGCAAGCCGATACCAAAACCCTGTCCATCAATGCTGGTCTGGACAAAGCTTCCAACATCAGCTGGGTTTGCGGTTATGCGACTACTCCGAGTGGCGTGACCTTGACCGGTACGGCCAAGTCCACTGTGGATGCTCGCTACGTCCCCAGCTCTTGCAAATAAGATTTGTTCAATCCAAAAAAGGCGCTTTCAAAGCGCCTTTTTTCTTTAATCAAATTGATCAAAGGATCATGCAAAAAACAAAAAAAGCGACGGCGGATATTAATTTCAGAGCCTCTCTGCTTTGCATGGTTTTCTGGATAAGTAGTTATATTATTCCTTTGTATTTCCTGCCAGAGACGCTGTTTGCCCTGCTCTGGCTAGCGACGATCACCTGGGGAATTGTTCTGTCGGGCGGGCTGCCTGTCTTCTCTAAAGAAGAGGCCCATCAAAATCGTTCTTCATGGCAAATCTTCGTGGCCATAGCGATCGTTGCCGGCTTGTTGTTTTATACCTATACCACTCCGATCAATACTTTGCTGATTTTGATCGGGATTCTTGTTTTTATTTTCGGTCGATATAACAACGAACCTCGGTGGTTGAGGTCTCTTTTAATGTCGATCGTTATTGCTGCGGTCATCAGTGTCTGGATCGCGCTGATTCAGCTTCTGTATCCAGGCGTAGACCTCGCGTTGATCGCACCCTTGGCCTACCCCAACCGCGCTACTGCAAACCTGCGTCAACCCAATCTGTTTGCGCAGCTCTTATTGCTGGGTATCATCGGATGGATTTTTTTGCGGTCGCAATTTGAAAAGATTCCGGCCTGGGCATACAGCTTGGTTGCCGGGTTTTTGGGTGCCGGTATCGCTTTCAGTCAATCTCGAACCGGATTTCTCGGTCTTTTTATATTGGTCATCTGGACGGCATTAGATTCAAAATTGCCATCGCCGGCTCGTCGCACGCCTTTAAAAGCGGCAGCAGGTTGCGCGGTCGCCATGTCGCTGATGCTGTTAGCCGCGCATTCCAGTGGGCAATTGACGCATTTTGAAATTCAACAAGGTGTCGGAAGTGATATCTCAAGTTCCCGCTTTGGCATATGGAAGAACACACTCAGTTTGATCGCCATGCATCCCTGGACTGGGGTAGGTTGGGGAAATTTTGCGATAGCCTGGAATTTGACGCCGTTTCCAGGTCGTCCGTCGGCGGCATTCGACAATGCGCACAATTTACCCATGCATCTCCTGGTTGAGTTGGGTATTCCCCTGGCGGTGTCACTGATGGGATTGGCCGGTTGGGCAATATGGCGCGCACGTCATGCGCTGAAGTATGCTGTATTGAGCCAAGAAGATACTTTTCGGGCGCGTTGTCTATTCATGATGATGTGCATGCTAGGACTTCACAGTCTGCTTGAGTATCCACTCTGGTATACATTTTTCCTTTTTCCCGCTGCTTTTATCGCAGGACAATTTCTCCAGATTGGAGACCGAGCCGCCAGGTTGAGAGTGAAGGATTTTTCCAGCGGATCCATGAACGATTTGCCGCGCTATCCAGCCTGGACATCGGTATCAATAAAAATTCTCGGTATATCGATCGTTTTTGGTTCTATCTATGCGGCATGGGATTATTCGCGAGTCATCCAAGCTTTTACACCTTTTGGCTATGGTTTCTACCAAGATTTGCAAACCAGGGTGAACGAGGCTCGGAAAAGCTTTTTATTCGGTGATTGGGTCGACTATGCCGTTGTAGGGCAGGCAGAATCTTTTGCCGGCCTGGATGCACAGATGGAACGTGCCGTTCACACTCGCATGAATTCGCATCTGCTCATGGCTTATGCGAGATATTTGAATGAACGTGGTGAAACAGACAAAGCCTCTTATGTGGCAGACAGGTTGAGAGAGTTTAAAAAGCCCGAGGCAGAAGAATTTTTCGCGGTGTGTCAGCAAGAAAATTCAGAGAAACCATTCCAATGTCGCCATCCCAAAGGCACGTATAGTTTCAGAGATTTCAAATAGATTTATTCGAGTTGCAGTAATCTTTCAGTCGCGAACTCGGTAGCTTGAACAATCGATTTCTGATCAATCAAAGCATGGGACGATCGACGAATCAATGAAAGACAAGGTGGGCTTTCAAAGTGACCGAAATGATGGGCTCGATCCCCATTTCACCCGCCCAGCCTGGTATCTGACCGCCTCGCTTGCTGCTTGTGGACCCGCTCTGCTGGCGTATTCGGTACCCCCTTCCGCCACCTTTTTAAATCAAGCGGCGTCGGTCGTGGGCTGGGCAGTATTTTTATCGGTCCTACTGAATGGCCGGCTCCGCATGTCATCAGAGTCTGACGGCAATCCATGGCGGGCGTGCTGGGCACTGGCAATCGCAGTCTCTCTCCTGGTTTTGGCATCCATGGCTTCCGCTGTTTTCGGCGGTTTGCCCAGATCCCTGGCGCTTTCCAGCATGCTGCTCCTCTTGGCGGCTTTAGGCACCGGATTGACAGGGATGGTGGTGGCAGCCTCGGGGCAGCGGGTCGCTGCGTTCAAGGCCGTGGCTGCCGGCCTGGTAGGTGCGGGAGTATTGGGTGCCGCCGTTGGGGCCGTGCAAGTATTCGCGCCTGACTGGGCCGACGGCCGATGGGTGGCTGTCAGCGCTTTGGAAGGCCGGGCCACAGGCAACCTGAGGCAGCCCAATCATTTGGGCAGTCTGCTGGTTTGGGCCATCGTGGCCATGATCGCGTTGAGTGAAATCCACTCTCGATGGCGACGCCCCGCCGTGTGGTCGCCGCCTGTTCAGGAATCAAAGACTTCGGTGCTGGCACGGATACGGACGGCTTTTGCCCCGTGGGCCTTGATGACCTGCCTGATCGCCGGCATCGTCATGAGCGCTTCCCGCACCTCGGTCCTGGGGTTGCTGTTGTTGGCTTTCTGGGGGTTGCTGGACCGGGGACTATCGAGGCCGTCCCGCATGTTGCTGTGGGCAGCCCCTGTGATGTACGCGGTGATTTGGATGGGTTTGACCGCCTGGGCGGACGCCACCGGCCACGCTTTTGGCGGCGCCGCCCGCTTTTCTGTGCAGGGGGATGTGTCCAGTTCGCGCTTTGGGATCTGGGCCAACGCTTTGTCTTTGATCGCGCGGCATCCGTGGTGGGGCGTAGGCTGGGGTGAATTCAATTTCGCCTGGTCGCTGACGCCTTTCCCCGGCAGGCCGACGGCTTTTTTCGACCACACCCACAACCTGGCCTTGCAATGGGCCGTGGAGTTGGGTCTGCCATTGGCGGGGCTGGTGCTGGCCCTTCTGGGCTGGGCGCTATGGCGCGCGGGTGCGACCGCCTACCGCGCCGCGCCGGGTCCGCAACGCACGGTGCTGCGCAGCGGCTGGATGTTGTTGCTCCTGGTGATGCTGCACAGCCAATTGGAATATCCGCTTTGGTATGCCTATTTCCTGTTGCCCACGGCATTCGTCTGGGGCTTGTGCCTGATGGATGACGGCCCCCGCGATGTCGCCACCGACGGCCCGGCCCGGCGGGTACGTCAGGGTGGGTCCATGCGGCTGCTTCCTTTCCTGAGGGTGGGGGCGGTTTTGATGGGTGTGGCCGGCGCGGGCGCGGTGCTCGACTACTGGCGGGTCGTCGTCATCTTCTCGCCACCGGTCGGCGCGCGGCCGCTGGAGGAGCGCATTGAGGCGGGACAGCGCAGCCTGCTGTTCGCCCACCATGCCTACTATGCGCAGGCCACCACTTTGGCGCCGGCCGAGGGTTCCGCCGCGCAGGCTTTCCAGGTGGCCACTCACCACCTCTTGGACACCCGCCTGATGATCGCGTGGGCCAAGGCATTGAATGCGCAAGGCGATGTCGAACGGGCCCGCCACCTGGCAGCCAGATTGCGAGAGTTCGGCAACCCGAACTCGGAAGCCTTCTTCGAGCCCTGCAAGACGCCCTCACCGCCAAGCGCCGCCGAGCCGCTTCCTTTCCAGTGCACGTCGCCCACCCGGCGCATGGACTGGCGCGATTTCAGGTGAGGCCCCGCGGCCAAGGGGGTTGATCGCACAAACGGTGCGCCGCCTGTCATGAACGCCACGGCTTCCGCCCGGGGTTTGCCGTTGGCGCGAACCCGGCCAGGCTTCAGGCGGTGTCGTCATCGGCGGCCACCCAATCCCCCGATGCACCCCCTCGTTTCTCCAGCAACCTGATCTCGCCCATGACCATGCCGCGATCCACCGCTTTGCACATGTCGTAAATGGTCAGCAGTCCCACTTGCACCGCGGTGAGGGCTTCCATTTCGACGCCGGTGCGGCCCCAGGTCTCGGCTTGCACGGTGCAGCGCACGCCGGGCAGGCCGGGGTCGGGTTCCAGCTCCACGGTGACGCGGGTCAGGGGCAGGGGATGGCACAGCGGCACCAGGTCGGCGGTCCGCTTGGCGCCTTGGATCGCCGCGATGCGGGCGATGCCGAGCACATCGCCTTTTTTCGATTGGCCGGAAAGGATCAGTTCCAGCGTGGAGGGCCGCATGCGGATGACACCGCTGGCCAGGGCCTGGCGGTGGGTTTCCCGTTTGCCCGAGACATCCACCATGTGCGCTTGCCCTTGTGCATCGAAATGCGTGAGCGGGGAAGGCGCGGCGCTGGCACCGGACGGGGGGGTGGTCGATGGCATGATGGCTGGCTGACCGCGGTCGGCGCGGCAGGAGGGGCAGCGGAGGAGGTGAACTCTAGCGCCAACGCCCGCTCCAACCTGGCGACACAGGCACTCCCGCGAAAGGATCCCGTTTGAACTTGCCATCCTCCTTGCCGCGCCCGTACCCCGCCTGTCGCCGGCGACGCCGCCAGGCCGCATGGCTGTTGGCCGCGGCGTTCTGCAACGCGGCGGCCGCCTGGCCCGCCGCGGCGCAGGCCCAGAACAACCTGCCTTCGCTGGGCGACACCGCGTCGGAAGATTTCGGCATCGGCGCCGAACGCAAGCTCGGCGACCAGATCATGCGCGAGATCCGCCGGGACGCCGACTACCTCGACGACCCGCTGTTGCTGGGTTATGTGCAGTCCATCTGGCAGCCTCTGGTGGCCGCGTCGAAAGCGCAGGGCCAGTTGGGCCCCGACGTCGACGAGCGCTTTCCTTTCGAGATCTTCCTGTTGCGCGACCGCAGCGTGAACGCCTTCGCGCTGCCGGGCGGCTATGTGGGCGTGCACGCCGGCCTGATCGGCATGACCACCAGCCGCGACGAGCTGGCCGCGGTGCTGGCCCATGAGCTCACGCACGTCACCCAGCGCCACATCGCGCGCGGCTTCGCCAACAGCAAGCGCCAGAGCCTGATCGGCCTGGCCTCGATGATCATCGGCGTGCTCGCGGCGACCCGCAGCGGCGCCAACCCCGACGCCGCCAACGCCGTGCTGGTCGGCGGGCAGGCCGCGGCGGCGCAGGGCCAGCTCAATTTCTCGCGCGACATGGAACGCGAGGCTGACCGCATCGGTTTTTCCGTGCTCACCGGCGCGGGCTTCGGCGCGCCCGGCATGGCGTCGATGTTCGAGAAGCTGGCGGTGTCGTCGCGTTTGAACGACAACGGCGCCTTCCCCTACCTGCGCAGCCACCCATTGACGAGCGAACGGCTGGGCGAAGCCCGGGCGAGGCTGGGTCCCAGTGGCCTGGCGGTCGCCGCCCCGGCGGCTTCCAGCGCCCCTTCGCCCGCACCGGCGGTCGCGGCACCGCGCACGCTGGACCACTCGGTGATGCAGGCGTACGCGCGCGTGCTGGGCGATACGCGCGTCGATGCCCTCAGGCGCTGGCAGGCCCTGGATGCGAACGCCTGCCTGGGCGCCTCGCCCGCCTCGCCGGACGCCGCCCACGAGGCTTTGCTCGCCTGTGTCGAAAGCGCGGTCGCGTCGCACCTGCTGCGCGACTGGGCGCGTTCGGACGCCGCCATGGCCCAAGCCGGCCAACTGCTGGGCGCGGCGGCGTTCGCCGCGCCGCCTGCGGCCCAGGAAACGGCGCGGCGCTGGCTCGACCTCATCCAGGCGCAGTCCTTCCTCCAAAGGGGCGACGCGGCGCGCGCGGGCCCGCTGGTGCAGCGCCATGCGGCCAGCCAGGACGAACGCAAGAGCGACGGCGTCCCCGGGGCCGCCGAGCGCGCGGTGCTGTTGCTGTCCGCGCAGGTGGCGGCCGCGCGGCAGGCCGGGGCCGACGCGGCGCCGGCCCAGCAAGCCAGCGCCGATGCGCTGCAGCGCTGGCTGGCCGCCCATCCCGCGGATTCGCAGGCGTGGTCGGCCTTGTCCCGCCTGTGGGCAAGCCTGGGCCAGCGGCTGAGGTCGGTGCGCGCGGAGGCGGAAAGCCGCTATGCCTTGGGCGACCTGACCGGCGCGATGGACCGCCTGCGCAGCGGCCAATCCCTGGCCCGCGGTGGCCAGCAAGGGCCACAGGACTTCATCGAGGTGTCCGTGATCGATGCCCGCCTGCGCGCGCTCGAGGCCGAGCAAAAGCGCTTCATGCAAGAGCAGCGTGGGCACTGAGCCGGCCGGACCCCGCCGACGGCCGGCGCGGACGCCACGGGCGCCTGCGCACCTTTCGACCGCGGTCCCCGCCCCGGGCGCGGTGGCGGTCAACCCTTGGATTCGAAGATCCGCTCGATCGCCACGTCGATCACCACGCCGCACAGGCTGTAGATCAGCGAGCCGATCAGCGCGGCAGTGAAACCGGCGACGCTCAGGCCGTTCAGCAAAGAGGCGGCCATGTAGAACATGGCGGCATTGATGACGAACAGGAAGAGCCCCAGCGTGATGACGGTGACCGGCAGCGTCAGCAGCACCAGCACCGGGCGCAGCAGCGTGTTGAGCAGGCCCAGCACGAGGGCGGCGGCCAGCGCCGAGCCGAAGCTCGTGACCGTCACGCCGGGGTACAGGTGGGCCACCAGCAGCAAGGCGGCGGCGAGCAGGAACCAGCGCACGATGATCTTCATGGGGCGAGCATAGCGCCGGCGCGCCGGGCCGGTTCGCCTTGACGCCGGAAGGGCTGTCGGGCGCGCGCCGCGGGTGAGGCCTGGCGGCCCGACTTCACGCGTCGGGTGCGGTCGCCGTTTCGCCGCCGACCCGCAGCGGCGGCTGCAGGCCTTGCAACGCGCGCTCCAGGCTGCTGCGGCTCGGGGTGTCCACGAAGACGCAGCGCTTGCCGGTGCGTTTGCAGTGGTCTTTCACCCGCCAATAGGCGTCGTGGCTGATGCAACCGGTCTGGCAGATGACCAGGTCGGCCGCGGCCAAGGTGTTGTCGAGCTGGTTCGGGTTGTCTTCTTCTCCGCCGTCATGGTGCAGGAAGCGCCCACCGGTCTTCTCGATCACCTGGCGGTAGGCGGGCACGCTGGCGGTCCGGCCGCCGACGCACAGCACGGCGCGGTCGCGCAGTTCGAGCGCCGGCCCGCCGGGCGCGGTGGTGGATGCCGGCGGTGGCATGGCGGCCTGGGCGGGCCCGGCGTCCAACGCCTGCGCCAGTTCGGCGCGCGCGGCGTTGACTTGCTCGCGCAGGTTCTCCCGCGCCTGTTCCGACAGCAGCAGGGCCCGCTGCAGTTCGTGGATGCGCTCCAGCTGGGCCTGCGTCTGCCGCGTCAACTCGAAGCGCTGTTTCAGGCCGGGCGCGGCCGCTTCGAGCGTGGCCTGGTCCCGGCGCAGCGTGGCCAGCGCGGTGTCCCGGCCCATCAGCTCGGCACGCAGGCGGATGATCTCGCCCTGCTGGGCCTCGATGCGCTGGGCTTGCCGGGCCGATTGCCGCGTGACGCGCTGCTGGATGACGGCAAGCTCGCGCGCGAGCACCGCGTTCTCCGCCACCAGTTCGTCCAAGCGCTGCTGGTCGACGCGGCGGGCGCTGCCGACCTGGTGCTGCAGCATGTGGACTTCCGCCAGCACTTCCTGCTCCAGCTCGAGGTTGCAGCGCGGGTGGGTGAGGGTCGCCCACAGCGCGCCGGGCAGGTCGCTGCCGGTGGAGGCCTGGCGCCACCAGGCCTCCAGCGCGACTGTGCTCTTGGCCAGCGCGGCCTGGCGCAGCGCGCCGGCGCAGCGCCGGTCGAGCTCGCGCTGGATGGCTTCGGCGATCGGCGTGCGGCGCGCGCACTCGGCGATGGCGCCGCAATGGATCTCGTAGTCCTCGGCCTGGGTCTGGCCGCCCAATACCTTGTCGAGCAGCCGGCGCAGCACGCCGATCGGCAGGCAGACCCCCAGCACCGGGCAATGCGCATGCGATCCGAGCTCCCAGACGCGGCGGCGGCGCGAGCCGGTGTCGGCGCCTTGGGGAAGAACCAGGGGCGTGGAAGATGAGACAGCGGCGATGGTGGCGGCGGCGGCGGGCACGGTTGGCTCCTCGAGGGAAGGCAGCACGGCTGGCGCGACGCTGGCGGGTGCGGTGTGGGCGCGCTGTGGGCTGGAGGAGGGGCCGCGATGCGGCCGCGCGCGCCGTCGGGTGGCAGGCAAGCAGGAAAGCGGATGGGGGGGTGCGGTCCGGTCGGGCGATGGCTCGGGTGGAGCGGGTACGGGCGGCGGCCCGGGTCGTCACTTGGTCATGATCAGCTTGCCCAGCGCCGTCTGGCGCAGGCGGTAGCAGCTGCCGCCGTGTTCGATCTCGATTTCACGGCTGTCGCCGAACAGTTGGCTGCTGCTCAGGCGCCGCACCGGTTGCCCGGCGTTGCGGTGGGCCGGCGTGAAGACGAAACCGCCGGCGGTGGCGGCCTCGGCGGCGGCCAGGCGGGGCTGGGCCGCGCCCTGGGCCACAGCCGTTTCCGTCGCCCGTTTGTTCATCAAGGTGTCGTTCATCATGCGGCCTCCAGCAGGGGTTGGGCTTGCGTGCCGCCATGATTGTTGCGCTGGCAGACCAGGCGCTGTTCGCCGAAGAGCTGCTCGGCGCAGCCTTTGCAGGCGCCGCAGGCGGTCGCCACGCGCAACTCGTCTTGCAGCGCTTCGAAGCTGTCGCAGCCATCCGCATGGACGGCGCGGCGGATGTCATGGTCGGACACACGGTGGCAAACACAAACGATCATGGACGGGGCTCCTCGCACATCGGGGCAACAGGGCATGGCCGGGTGGTTTCCCACCCAAGATGGCTCAGAGATTAACGAGAATTATTCTCATTTGCAAGTGCCGTCGAATTCCATGGATGGTGTAGGGCGCTTTTCGTTGCAAATGGCCAGCGTCTCCAGCAGGTGCAAGCCCCTGCCGTGAATGAGGCCAACCAGACTTTAAATGAAAATCATTCTCATGTAGGATGATTCGGTATGACACCCCCGCCACACGCCGACGAAGAAACGCGGTGCTATCCGGAGGCCGGCCTGGCCGGAACGCTGGCGTTGATGACCTGCCATGCCCAGTGCCACGAAGCGCCGTGCCGCGACGAACTGGCGCGCCATGTGGTGCGCAACCTGTCGAAGCTTTCGGAGCACCCGATGCTCTCGGAAGATTTCAGGTCGATGCTGCGCGGGCTGCGGGCGCGTTGGGAAATCCAGCTGCGCAACCAGGCCGAGTCCGCGCGTTTCGCTGGCTTGTCCAGGGACGAAGACACCGCGTTGTGGATGCCGGCCCCGCCGCATGTTCAATGAGGCGGGGCTGTCGCTGGGCCGGTGCCCGGCCGATGCGCGCCGCGCCATTCGCTTGCTGACCATGAAACCACTGGGAAAACGACCCGGACCGCCGGCCCGCAGGGTGTCGCGCCACGAGGGTCCCGCCGAAACGCGCCCTGACCCGGACCGGCCCTGGGCGCCGCCCTCCGCGCGCGGCAAAGCGGCGGTCCTGCGGTGCCCCTGCTGTGCGCCCGTCCCGGGCGGCCTGAAGGCGCGCAGCGCTCACGGCGACCGGCTGTTCGCGTGGCGCACGCGGCCCGTCACCGAAAACGATTCCTGACCGCGCCGCGTGACGCCGCGCCGGCCGTCGCCATCAGGACATCTGCGACTGCAAGTAGTTGGCTTCGCCGACCTTGCTCGCCAGGTCGAGCTGGGTTTCGAGGAAGTCGATGTGTTCCTCGGTGTCTTCGAGGATGCCTTGCAGCAGGTCGCGCGAGACGTAGTCGCGCGCCGCTTCGCAGGCGGCGATGCCGTCCTTGATGGTTTTTTGGGCGCCTTGCTCCGAGGTCAGGTCGCAGCTCAGTGCCTCCAGCAGCGTCTCGCCGATCAACAGCTTGCCCAGGTCCTGCAGGTTGGGCAGGCCGTCGAGCGTGAAGATGCGGTCCATCAGCGCATCGGCATGCTTCATCTCGCCGATCGACTCTTCGTATTCCTTTTTCGCGATCTTCTCGAAACCCCAGTGCTTGAACATGCGGTAGTGCACGAAGTACTGGTTGATCGCGGTGAGTTCGTTTTTCAGCTGCGCTTGCAGCGCGGCGATGACTTGGGGGTCGCCTTTCATGGGCAGGGCTCCGTGGAGGTGAATCGGGAGGCGGCGAACGCCGGCGAAACACGCATTGTGCGCCTGATGCATCACCTCACTGCAAGACTTGTGCCTGTCAATGAATGGAAATCACTCTCATTGGCGTTGTGCGCTGTGCTTTGACTCGGCCACCTCCCATGGCGCAATCAAAGGCGAAGCGTCGGCGACATCTGGCCAATGCATGGAATACAAATAGAAATCATTCTCATTTGTTGGCTATAATGACGGCCTTCTACCGGGCGTGCCGGCTTGCCGCTCCGATTGGCCGATCGAATGGCTTGAGCCCGCTTCCGTTGCCAGAGGCTTCATTCACATGTCCGCGTTTTCCCGTTCGCTGCCTTCTTCGCCCGCCGCAACCCGGGCCCCGGGCGGTGTTCCGTCCCCTGCACCTGCGCCGGCCCAGCCCGAGGTGCTGGCCGACCCGGCCTGGCCCGGCTCGGCGGGGGAGAACCCCTGGGTGCTGGCGGCAGTGGGGGCGCTGCACCTGGCCGCGCTGGGTTGGCTGGCCCACAACTTCGCGCAGCCGCCCCAGCCCGTCGTGCCACCCGCGCTGGTGGGCATGCTGGTGACGCCGCCGGTCGTTGAGCCGGTGCCCCTTCCCGCTGTCGAGCAGCCCAAGCCGGTGCCGCGACCGGAACCCCGGCCCAGGCCCGTTGCGCCGGCACCGGTCGCCGCGCCATCGGAGCGCGCGGTGAGCGCGCCGCCGCCCGCGCCTGTCGCGCCCCCAGCCCCCGCGCCCGAGCCCGCGGCGCCCGTCCCGGCTCCCCCGGCACCGCCCGCGCCGCCCGCGCCGCCCGCGCCGCCGCCACCCGCGCCCGAGCCGGTGGTGCCACCGAGGTCCGACGCGGCCCACCTCAACAACCCCCTGCCGCCTTATCCCGCCCAGTCCAAGCGGTTGGGCGAAGAGGGCACCGTGCTGATGTCCCTGTACATCCTGTCCGACGGCACGGTCGGCGACATCAAGCTCAAGCGCTCCAGCGGCTACCCCAAGCTGGACCAGTCCGCGCTGGACACCGTGAAGCGCTGGCGCTTCCAGCCGGCCCGCCGCGGGAATGAAACCATCTCGATGTGGTACGACTTCCCGATGAATTTCTCGCTCGAGCGTTGAAGGCCGCTGCCGGCCAGCCCACCGCTCCCGCTTCCATTCCCCCTTCACCGCCCCGGAGATTTCAAATGACCGACAACCCCTATGGCCTGGCCGCGCTTTGGGCGCAGGGCGACGCCATCATCAAGACCGTGGCCGTGGTGCTGCTGCTGATGTCCATCGTGTCCTGGTACGTGATCGTCACCCGCACCTGGCGCGCGGTGAGGCTGCGGCGCGCGGCGCGCGCCCTTGCCGCCTTCTGGCACACCCACAGCTTCGCCGAAGGCATGGCGTTGCTCGACCAGCACGGCGCCGACAACCCCTTCCGCCACCTGGCCCTGGAAGGCCAGGCCGCGGTGGACCACCACGTCAACAACAAGGACGACCTGCACGGCCAGCTCAGCCTGGCCGAGTGGCTGACCGAAAGCCTGCGCGGCGCGATCGACGAGAGCGCCGAGCGCATGCAGGGCGGCCTGGCGGTGCTGGCCTCGGTGGGCTCCACCGCGCCCTTCGTCGGCCTGTTCGGCACCGTCTGGGGCATCTACCACGCACTGGTGGGCATCGGCGCGTCCGGCCAGGCGAGCATCGACAAGGTCGCGGGCCCGGTCGGCGAGGCGCTGATCATGACGGCCTTCGGCCTGGCGGTGGCGATCCCGGCGGTGCTGGGCTACAACGCGCTGATCCGCACCAACAAGGGCATCTCCAACAAGCTGCACCGCTTCGCCCGCCAGCTGCACGCCTATTTCCTGACGGGCTCGCCGGTGACCAAGGGCGCCGACGCCGCGCGCACCGCCGTGACGCCGCTGCGCCGCAACACCAAGGAGGCTTGAGATGGCTTTCGGTAGCGGACTCGACAACGGAGACGACGTCGTCAGCGACATCAACATGGTGCCGCTGATCGACGTGATGATGGTGCTGCTCATCATCTTCATCATCACCGTGCCGGTGCTCACCCACTCGGTCAAGCTCGACCTGCCGCGGGCCGACAACACCCCGCAGCCCATCAAGCCGCAGTCGGTCAACCTCTCGATCGCGCCGGACGGCGCCGTGTTCTGGAACGACGAGAAGCTCGACGAGGCCCAGCTGCGGTCGAAGCTGGAAGCCGCGGCCAAGGCCGAACCCCAGCCCGAGATCTTCATCCGCGGCGACCGCAAGGTGGAATACGAGCACGTCGCCAAGGCCATGGCCGCGGTGCAGCGCTCGGGCCTGCTCAAGCTCGGCTTCATCACCGAGCCGACGCCCTGAGGGCAGCGGCCTCCCACCTTTTTCTTTCCCGCCGACCGATCGACGAAGCCTGGAGGCCCCGGCCATGACGTTCGCCACGACGCTCCGTTCCCTCATCGCCGCCGGCCTGATCGCCGCCGCCGTTCTCCCCGCTGCTCAGGCCCAGCCGGCGCCGGCCGCGGCCACGCCGGCCTCGGTGGCCGCGCACTACGCGGCGCTGGTGCACGCCGGGTACGACGACACGCTGTCGTCCGCGCGCCGGATGCAGCAGGCCATCCTCGCGTTCACCGCGGCGCCTTCGGCCGACCTGCTCGCCGCCGCCCGCAAAGCCTGGCTGGCCGCGCGCGAGTCCTACGGCCAGACCGAAGCCTTCCGCTTCTACGGCGGCCCGATCGACGGCGAGAAAGGCCCGGAAGGCCGCATCAACGCCTGGCCGATGGACGAGTCCTATGTCGACTACGTCAAAGGCAAACCCAACGCCGGCCTCGTCAACAACCGCTCGCAGCCCATCACCAAGAAGGCGCTGGCCGCGCTGAACGAACGCGGCGGCGAAGAGAACATCGCCACCGGCTGGCACGCGATCGAATTCTTGCTCTGGGGCCAGGACCTGTCCGAGACCGGCCCCGGCGACCGCGGCTTCGAGGACTACGTCGACGGCAAGCGCCCCAACGCCGACCGCCGCCGCCAGTACCTCGCGGTCGTCACCGAGCTGCTGCTCGACGACCTCGGCTCGCTCGTGAAGGCCTGGACGCCCGGCGTCAAGGACAACTACCGCGCACGCTTCGAGAAGGGCGGCGCCGAGTCGGTGCGCAAGATGCTGGTCGGCCTGGGCTCGCTGTCGCGCGGCGAACTCGCCGGCGAACGCCTCGAAGTGGCGCTGAACAGCCAGGACCAGGAGGACGAGCACAGCTGTTTCTCCGACAACACCCACCGCGACGCCGTCAACAACGCCAAGGGCATCGAGAACGTCTGGCTCGGCCGCTACCAGCGCGCCGACGGCAGCATGCTGCAGGGCCCGGGCCTGCGCGATTTGGTGGCCGCCAACGATCCCGCCGTCGCCGACAAGGCCACCCGGCAGATCCACGGCTCTGTGCAGGCCGCGGAGGCCATCCAGCCGCCCTTCGACCGTGAGATCACCGGCGCCAAGGACGCGCCCGGCCGGCAACGCGTGCAGCAGGTGATCGACAGCCTGACGCAGCAGAGCAAGGACCTGGTCGAAGCCGCCTCTGCGATCGGCATCAAGAAACTCACCCTGTCCAAGCCTTGAGGGGCCGGGAGCCAGGACGGGCCGTGGACGGGCGCACGAAACGACGAGGACACCGCGCCGTCGTGGCGGTCGCGCTGGCGGCTGCGGGGTTGCTCGCGGGCGGCGCCTGGCTGCGGGCGGCGCCGGCGTCCGACCGCCTGGGCGAACTCACCGGCGGGCAGACCACCGTCTGGGCCGACGGCAAGAACGCTTTTTCTTTCCCCGCCGCCAACCTCGCCGACGAAGAGCGCACGCGATTCGCCATCGGCAACTCTTTCTTCAAGCGCAATTGGGTGGAGGCGCCGGCCTCCACCACCGCGCGCGACGGCCTGGGCCCGCATTTCATCGCCCGTTCCTGCGGCGGTTGCCACGCGCTGGACGGCCGCGGCGCGCCGCCGGAATCCCAGCCGGGGGGCCGCCGCAACAGCGAGGCGCCGGTGGCCCTGTTGCTGCGCTTGTCGGTGCCCGGCACCGGCGCCCACGGCGGGCCCGCGCCCGAACCGGTCTACGGCGACCAGTTCAACACCGCCGCCGTGCAGGGCGTGGTGCCCGAGGGTGACGTGACGATGCGCTGGCAGCCGTTGCGCGGCCGCTTCGCGGACGGCACGCCTTACACCCTGCAAAAGCCGGTCTACGGTTTCAGCAACCTCGGCTACGGGCCGATGGCGCGCGACGTCATGGTCAGCCCTCGCATCGCGCCCCAGTTGATCGGCGTCGGCCTGCTCGAATCCATTCCCGAAGCCGAGGTCCTGCGCAACGCCGCCGACCAGGCCGCCGCCGGCGGGCCCGTCAAGGGCGAGCCCAACCGGGTGTGGGACGCCTTCCTGCAGCGCGAGGCCCTGGGCCGCTTCGGCTGGAAGGCCAACGTCGCCACCATCGCCCACCAGACGGCCGGCGCTTTCGTCGGCGACATCGGCATCACCTCGGCCCGCTTCCCGAGCGAGGCCTGCACCCAGACGCAGACCGACTGCCTGAAGGCGCCCCGCGGCGGCCGCGCAGCCGACCGCGCCAGCGGCGCCGGCGAAGCCCCGGAGATCGACGACAAGACGCTGTCCGATGTCGTCTTCTATCAAGCGGTCCTGGCACCGCCTGCCCGCCGCCGCGCCAACGACCCGCAGGTGCAACGCGGCCAGAGGCTCTTCGCCGACGCCGGCTGCGCCGCCTGCCACCGCCCGAGCTATGTGACCGGCGACGCGCCCATCCCCGGGATGAGCAGCCCGGCGCTGAAGGGCCAGACGATCTGGCCCTACACCGACCTGCTGCTGCACGACATGGGCGAAGGCCTGGCCGACGGGCGCCCGGATTTCCGGGCGCATGGCCGCCAGTGGCGCACGCCGCCGCTGTGGGGCATCGGCCTGCTCAAAGATGTCAACGGCCACACCCGGCTGCTGCACGACGGCCGCGCCGACGGCGTCCTGCAGGCCATCCTCTGGCACGGCGGCGAAGCCCGGGCCAGCCGGGACAAAGTGCTGGCTTTCAAGAAGGCCGAGCGCGAAGCGCTGGTCAAATTCCTGGAGTCGCTGTGATGACGACGAGCGCCGAATCCCTCCGCCGCCGGCAACTGCTGCGCACCGCCGCCGGCCTGGCCGTGGCTTGCCGCGCGCCCGCCTGGGCCCAGCGCAGCCACACCACCTGGGCCGTGCCTTTCTACCGGCCCACCGACGTCGCCGCCGGCTTGTACGAGCACTGGGCGCCGCCGCGCGCGCAAGCCTGGGTGGCGGCCACCGGCCGGCTGGTGTCGGCGCTGCGGGACTTGTCGGACGCCGCGCCCGCCGCCGCCGCGCCGGCGCGCGAGCAGGCCCGGGCTGCCTGGCTGCAAGCGGTGGACGCCTGGGAGCGGCTGGCCACGGTGCAGTTCGGCCCGCTGATCGAACGGCGCTCGTCGCGCCAGGTCGACTTCACGCCCACCCGGCCGGCGCTGATCCAGCGCGCGATCGAACGCGCGCCCGCCGGCGCCGCCGACATGGAGCGCGTCGGCACCCCGGCCAAAGGCCTGCCGGCGCTGGAGTGGCTGCTGTGGTCGCAGCCCACGCTGCTGCGGCCGGGCGGTCCCGCCTGCGCCTACGCGGTGCAGGTGGCGGCCGAACTCGCCCGCGACGCACTGGCCCTGCAGGCCGCCTTCCAGGCCGGCGCCGGGCGCGACTGGGACAGCGACACCGAAGCCGGCGACGCCGCCTTCTCCGAATTCATCAACCAATGGTTGGGCGCCCTCGAACGGCTGCGCTGGGCCCACATGGAAAAACCGCTGCGCGAAGCCGCCAGCCGCGCGGACCGCGCGGCCGCGTCGCCCGAAGGTTTCCCGCGCCGCGCCAGCGGCGGCACTGCCGCCAGCTGGGCCCGCCAATGGCAGGCGCTGCGCGAGCTGGCGGTGTTCACCGGCGAGGCCGACGCGCCGGCCCCGGCCGCGGGGCAGGGTGTGGTGCCGCTGGAGACTTACCTGCGCGGCCGCGGCTTGAACCCCTTGGCCGACGCCTGGGTCCGGCAGGTCGAACGCGCCGGCGCCGCATTGCGCGCGCTGCAGCCCGCGCCTGCCGCGCGCGTGCTCGCGGCAGGCCGCGAACTCGCCCAGGTCAAGCGCCTGGCCGAGGCCGAGGTGGCGCCGGCGCTCGAAGTCGGCATCGGTTTCTCGGACGCCGACGGTGACTGATCCGCGCCGACGCGCTGGTGGGATGTCGAGGCGCGCCTGGTTGGCGGGCGCGGCGGCGGCCGCGTTCGGCCGCCCCGGCGCGGCGGCCGATGCCGGCCCGGCGGCGCCTTCGTCCGCAGCCGCCGCGGGCAGGCCGGTGCGCCTGGCCGCCGCCTGGGACGAAGCGCAGGGCCACCGCGTGGGCGTGCTCGGCGGCGCCCCGTCCGCGGGCCGGGCGTTGCCGTCGTTGTCCACGATCGCCTCCATCGATGTGCCCACGCGCGCGCACGGCATCCTTGTCGAAGCCGGCGGCGCCAGCCTGCTGGCGGTCGCGCGCCGGCCGGGCGACTGGCTGCTGCGCTGGCGGCCCGGCACGGCGAAAAACACCGCCGCGCAGTGGGTCTGGAATGAAGCGGGCCGCAGCTTCAACGGCCACGTTGCCGCGGGCCCGCGCGGCGGCGGGTCACCATCGCCGCGCTGGATGTTCACCACCGAGACCGACTTGGACACCGGCCTGGGCCTGGTCGGCGTGCGCGACGCGCGCACCCTGGCCAAGCTGCGCGAGTGGCCCACCCACGGCATGGACCCCCACGAGATGCTGCTCGACGAACGCGGCCTGTGGGTCGCCAACGGCGGGATCCCGACGCAACCGGAGACCGGCCGAGCCAAGGTGGGGCTGCACCGCATGGACCCGTCGCTGGTCTGCCTGGATCCGCTGACCGGCCGCCTGCTCGGCCAGTGGCGGCTGCCCGATCCGCGCCTGAGCGTGCGCCACCTCGCCCTGGGCGCCGGCGGGCGCATCGGCGTGGCGCTGCAGGCGGAACACGACGCGCGGGACACGCGCCAGGCCGCGCCGGTGCTGGCGGTGTTCGACGGCGACGGCTTCGAGGCCGTGCCCTTGCCCGACGGCGTTTCGATGCACGGCTATGGCGGCGACATCGCCGCGTCGCGGCACGGGGGCTTCGTCGTCAGCTCGCCCAAGGCCGGCCTTGCCGCGTCGTGGCGGCCCGGCGCGGGCTGGTTGCCCGCGCTCGAGTTGCCTCAGGCGTGCGCCCTCGCCGAGTCGCCGGAAGGCGTGCTGTGGTGCGCGGGCGAAGGACGGGCGCTGCGGGTCGCGCAGGCGCAGCCCGCCGCGCCCTGGCCGTTGGCGGCGGACCTGCGCATGGACAACCACTGGGTGGCGCTGCGGCGCGGGTGATAACGTCTTCGGACGGGCACCGCCCTTTCAGGCGCGTGCCCGACTGTCTGAATCGACCTCAGGATCCCCCATGCCCCGCCTCCTTCCCAGCGCCTTCCTGCCCCTCGCCTTGGCCGCCTCCTGCGCGCTCGCCCAGTCGCCGCAGGAGGAGGCCATCAAGCGGCGGGGCTTCGACTTCCGGCCCAAGCAGGAAACCCCCTGGGGCGTGAAGCTGGAGGCGCCGCAGCGGCTCAGCTGGATCGAGGCGAACGGCGCCCGGTACAAGATCGACCCCGGCGCCGCCATCCCTCTCGGCGAGGAAGACCGCTTCATGCGGTCCTACTTGAAGCGGCATGCCGCGCAGGAGGTCGCGCTGGTCGCGGAGCTGTTGCTGGGGGCGCCGCCGTCGGTGCAGGTTTCACTCGGCAGCCCGAGGATTTCCAGCTTCTCGACGGTGCTGGACGAACCACCCGTCACGCAGTACAGGGCGGAATTCCGCGACGCCAAGGTCGGGCACCAGACCCTGGGCGTCCAGTGCCGGTTCATGTTCATCGCGCACCGGGGCTCCGCTTTCCTGGTCTACAGCAAGATGAGCCCTTATTCCGACAGGGAGAACGTCAAGGAGCCGCACTGCGACCCGCAGGGCTGAGATCGTCCGCGGGAGCGGCGCCCGCCGGGAGGAGGTGGTCCGGACCGGCCTGAGCCAGCGTCGCGCAGCCGCACAGGCCCATCGCGATCTCCAGTTCGTCGCGCAGCAGGCGGATGACGTGTGCCACGCCCATCGCCCCGCCATGCGCCAGGCCGTAGGCGTAAGGCCGGCCGACCATCACCGCATGGGCGCCGAGGGCCAGCGCCTTGAACACGTCGGTGCCGCGGCGGATGCCGCCGTCCACCACCACCGCCATCCGCCCGCCGACGGCCCGGGCGATGGCGGGCAAGGCGTGCGCGGTGGCGACCGCGGTGTCGAGCGTGCGGCCGCCATGGTTGGACACGATCACGCCGGCCGCGCCGCAATCCATCGCGGCGCGGGCGTCGTCGGGGTGCAGGATGCCTTTGAGCAGCACCGGCAGCGGCGAATCCTCGACCAGCCGTCGCACGTCGTCCCAGGTGGGCGCCTGGCCCAGCACACTGTCGAAGGCGCTGGCCGGCTCCACTGGGCCGCCTTGCCTCGGCGTTTGCCGTTGTGCCGCGGCGGGCGGCAGGTTCACCGCCCGGACGCCCGCCGGCAGCACGAAGCCGGCGCGGCGCTCGCGGTCGCGCGCGCCGTGCACCGGCGCATCCACGGTGAGCACCAGCGCCTCGAAACCGGCGGCTTCGGCCCGTTCGATCAAACCTTGCGTGACCTGGCGGTCGGGCTGCCAGTAAAGCTGGAACCACAGCGGGCCGCCGCCGCGCGCGGCCGGCGGCGCCTCGGCCGCCGGCCCCTGGACGAAGGCCTGCGCGACGTGTTCCATCAGCGTGCTGGACTGGGTGCTGAGCACCAGGCCGGCGCCTTGCGCCGCCGCGGCCACCGCGGTGGCGAGTTCGCCGTCGGCGTGGGCCAGGCGTTGGTAGGCCACCGGCGCCAACAGGATGGGATGGGGCAGCTCGCGGCCGAGCAGGCGCACCCGGGTGTGGCCGCCCCGCAGCGGCGCCAGCACGCGCGGCAGCAGCGATAAGCCCTGCCAGGCGGCGGCGTTGGCCCGCAGCGTGAGTTCGTCGGCGGCGCCGCCCGAGAAATAAGCCCATGCCGGCTCGTCGAGCGCGCGGCGGGCTTCGGTTTCGTGGTCGTGCAGGTTGACCACATGGGCCGGGACGGGCGTGAGGGCTTGCATGGCGCGGCGTCTCCCGGTGCTTCTCAGGTCTCGGCCCACTGCCGCAACAGGTTGTGGTAAGTGCCCGTCAGGGCGGTGGTCTCCGCGCTTTCGCCGTGGCGCGCGCGCAGCGCCAGCAGGGCCATGTCCATGTCGAACAGCAGGCGCCGACGCTCGCCGTCGCGCACCATGCTCTGCACCCAGAAGAAACACGCCAGGCGCCGCCCGCGCGTCACGGGCGTCACCTGGTGCACGCTCGTTCCGGGGTAGAGCACCGCCTGGCCGGCCGGCAGCTTCACGGCATGGGTGCCGAAGGTGTCGCGCAGCGCCAGTTCGCCGCCGTCGTACTCGCCGGGGTCGTTCAGGAAGACGGTGCACGAGATGTCGGTGCGCACCGGCTGCACGCCGCCGTGCTCCGCCGGCATCAGCCGGATGGCGTTGTCGACGTGCTCCCCGTAGGCGTTGGCGGCGCCGCCGTAGCGGTTGACGCGCGGCGTGAAGATGCGCAGCGGCAGCGCGGCGCTCAGGAACAGCGGCGAGCGGTTGAGGCCGCCGAGCACCATCTCGCGGATGCGCCGCGCCGCCTCGCTGTCGTGGGGCAGCTGCTCGTTGTTCTTCACGCCGCGGGCCTGCGGCCCGGCGCTGTCGCGGCCGTCGGACCAGTCGGCTTGGTCGCACAGTCGCCGCGCGGCGGCCAACTCGTCGGCGGACAGGATGTCGGGGAGGGTCAGCAGCATGTCGGTAGCACGCCCCATGAATGGAAAAAAGCCGCCCTGGCATTCCGGCTGGGGCGGCAGAACCTAGGATCCCGCCCCACACACCCGCGCGCAAGGCTCGTCGATTCCATGCACGCGGGTGTGTGGGACGCCGGTTTCCCCAGGGGGTCGATTGTCGTGCCTGGGCGGGGCCCGCATGCGGCGGGCTCCGCCCATCGGTCGGCGCGTGGTCAGAACTTGACGCTGCCCGTGACCTGCAGCGTGCGGCCGGCACCGGGGATGTAATGCCCGCTGTAGAGCTGGTCGGCGTACAGCTTGTTGGACACGTTGGTCAGGTTGGCCTTGACGGTGAAGGACTTGTTGACGGTGTACTCGGCCATCAAATCGCCGGTGACCCAGCTCTCGACGTCCCAGCCCGGGTTGCGGATCGGCGTCTGGCTGCCGCGGAAGTTGATGCCGGCGCCGGCGCGCAGGGCCGGGGTGAACTGGTAGGTGGTCCACACGGTGCCGGAATGCACGGGGATGAGCGACGGGCGCGTGCCCTGGCCTTCCGAACCCTCCACGCCCTTGTCGATCTTGGCGTGCGGCATCCACACATAGGAGCCGAACACTTCCCACTTCGGCGTCAAGCGGCCGGAGATCTCGGCCTCGAAGCCTTCGACATGTCGCTTGCCCGACAACGTGATCAGGTCCGTGACCAAGGGGTCGGTGTTGCGTTCGTGCTTCTTGATGGCCTTGAAGATGGCCAGCCGGGTGGTCCATTGGCGGTCCGCGGAGTCGAGCTTGGCGCCCAGCTCGTAATTGATCGACTCTTCCGGCGGGATGCCCTGGTTGCCCGCGCCCAGCGAATAGGCGTCGCCCGAAGTGTTGAACGAAGTGGCGGCCGACAGGTGGTAGGAATGCAGCGGGTTGGGCTGGTACAGGATGCCCGCGCGCTGGCTGAATTCCGACACCTTCATCCGATAGGACGCGGTGGTGACCGGGCCGGGCGCGGTCGCGGGTATGGCGTAGGTGTCGTAGTTGCCTTCCAGGTTGTCGTAGCGCAGGCCGGCCAGCACCTTCCAGGCCGGCGCCACCTGGACCAGGTCCTGCACGTAGGCGCCGTAGGCCTTGGACTTGTAGCGGCTGGTCTCGCGCAGCACGCGCGAGCCTTCGTCGACCCAGGCGCCGTCGTCGGGCGTGCCGATGGTGGTGGTGGGCTTGGTGATGTTCACGCCGCCTTGCGCCGCGGTGCGCACGCCGTAGACCACTTTTTCTTCCTGGGCGAAATCGACGCCCGCCTGCAGCTCGTGCTTGACGCCCAGCGCGTTGAACTTGCCGCTGTAGTCCGACTGCAGGTAGACGGTGTCCAGGTCCTGGATCTTCGGCTGGAAGCCGCGGGTGATGACGGTGCGGTCGCTGAAGGTCGCCAGGCTGACGGGTTGGCCGTCGGGCTGCAGGGCGGCGGCCGCGAAACGCACGGTGCCGGCGCGCTGGTCGCGCTCGTACTTGCCCTTGCGCAGCCTGGTCGTGATCTCGTTGTCGAAGTCGAAGCGGTGGGTGTGGGCCAGCGTCACGTAGCCGGCCGAGCCGTCGTTGCGGTCGCTGGCCATGCCGTAATAGTTTTTCGGGTCGATCGGCAGGATGGTGGTCGCGCCGGGGGGCGAGCCGTTCGGGTTCGTCGCGGACTGCGCCGGGGTCGGCCGGATCCACGGCATGCCGTAGTTCATGCCGTTGTTGTTGTCCAGGTAGTACAGGCTCGCCTGGAACTCGTCCTTCTCGCCGATGCCAAAGCGGTAGGCGGCGGCGATGCCGCGCTTGTCGATGCTGGAGCCCGAACCGTTGTTGTCGGCCTTGGTGGCCATCGCGCCGATGCGCAGCGCCGAGCTCTCGCCGGTGGCGATGTTGAAGTCGCCCACCGCGCGGCGGTACTTGTGGCTGCCCAGGGTCAGGTCGACCTGGTTCTCGTTGATCAGCCGCGGCGCCTTGTTGACCATGTTGACGGCGCCGCCGGTGGAGCCGCGGCCGAACAGCATCGACGCCGAGCCGCGCAGGATCTCCACGCGGTCGAGGTTGAAGGTGTCGCGCTCGTAGAAAGCGGGGTCGCGCATGCCGTCGATGAAGACGTCGCCGGTGCCCTGCAGCGAGAAGCCGCGCAGGCGGATGTCCTCCTCGCCGCCTTCGGCCGCCAGGAAGGAGATGCCGCCGGCGCTGCGCAGCACGTCCTTCATCGTCTCGTAGTTGCGGTCGTCGATCAGCTTCTCGGTGACCACGGTCAGCGACTGCGGGATGTCGCGCAGCTGCTGGCGGCCCTTGCCGATGGTGGTCTCGGTGGCGCGCACGCTCTCTTTGCCCTCGGGCGCCTCGGCCTTGGCTTTCACGGAAACGCTGGGCAGCGACTTCTCAGCGCCGGCGGGCGCGCTCTGGGCCATGGCCGAGACGGAACCGGCGAGCAGCATCGCGCCCAGCGGCAGGAAGGCTGCGCCGGAGGCGTTGGCGGGGGTGGTGGGTGCGACGGCCGCTCGGCGCTTCGATTGCGCTGCGGCCCGCTGGCGTGCGGGGGACTTGCGGTGGGACATGACGGGCTTCCATCAGGAGGTTGGTGGCTGGCTGACCGAAACTCGACACCTGCGTGTGCAAGCTCTTTGGCTGGCTGGATCCCGCGATTGTCGCACGTCAATGCGAATGGTTCGCAATTAGCTTTCGTCCGCGCCCAAGGGACCGCCGGCGAATGGGCGGATTGCCCATGTGGTCGCCAGGTTCGGCGGAGCACCGGCGCCGTCGCGGAGTCGTGCCGCGGCGGCGCGGCCGCGTGTTCGCGTTGCCGCCGCCGGACTGCGCCGCGCTTGCGCGCGGCTGTTCTCTGGACGGACCGCCGCGCACCGCGCGTTCACGACGCCGCGGCCGCGCGGCATCCGCCACCGCGCCCCCGCGCGCCACCGCGTGGCGGCGAATGACGCCTCAGAGACACAAAAGCGCGGTTTACCTGGGAAGAAAGCTGGTTTTACCTATGAAAACGGCTTCTCAAGCAGGAAGGCAGGCAGTACCATTCGCTCCGCACGGTAACTGAGAGAAAAACCGAAGGCCCACGCGGTCTTCACCCAGCCCGGCACATCAACCAATCACTTGATGGAGAAATTGAAAATGGCAACTGCAAAGAAAGCTGCACCAGCGAAGAAGGCCGCACCGGCCAAGAAGGCGGCGCCGGCCAAGAAAGCCCCGGCGGCGAAGAAGGCGGCCCCGGCTGCCAAGAAGGCCGCACCGGCGAAGAAGGCCGCCCCCGCGAAGAAGGCACCGGCCGCCAAGAAGGCCGCTCCCGCCAAGAAGCGCACCCCGAACGCCGCCTTCATGAAGGCCATGACCCCGAGCGCACAGCTGTCCGCCATCATCGGCGCCACCCCTGTGCCCCGCACGGAAGTGACCAAGAAGGTGTGGGAGTACATCAAGAAGAACGACCTTCAAGACAAGGCCAAGCGCACGATGATCAACGCCGACGCCAAGCTGAAGGAGATCTTCAAGAAGGCCCAGGTCTCGATGTTCGAGATGACCAAGCTGATCAACGGCCACCTGAAGTGAGTTCCCGGGCTGCCCGCCAGCCCAGCAAGAAGCCGGTGCATGCACCGGCTTTTTTTTCGCCACCGCGGCGTTGGCCGGCCGCCGCCCTCAGCCCGCCAGGCACTGGCTGAGCTTGTTGAGCACCAGGGTCACGTCGATCGGCTTGGTCCAGTAGTCGCTGAAGCCGGCCGACAGCGCGCCGGAGATCTGCTCGGGCAGGGCGTCCGCCGACAGCGCGATGCAGCGCAGGCCGCGGGTGGCGGCGTCCCCGCGCAGCAGCGCCAGCAGGTCCGAGCCGTTCATGTCGGGCAGGTTCATGTCGATCAGCACCAGGTCGGGTTTGAGCGACCGCGCCGCGGCCAGCCCCTGCCGGCCGTCGGCCGCCGCGTGCAGCGTCCACCCCGGCCGCTGGCGGAAGATCTCCTGCATCAGGACGGTGTTGAGCGGCTCGTCCTCCACGTAGAGCACGGTGCGCTCGCAGGGCGCGGCCCCCGGCGCCGCCGCGCCTTGCGGCGCGCCGGGCTCGGCCGCCCGGCCGGCGCCGTCGACGCTCAGGGGCAGGCTGATGCTGAAGGTCGAACCCTGGCCCGGCTGGCTGCTCACTTGCAGCGTGCCGTTCATCGCGCGCATCAGGTCGCGCGAGATGACCAGGCCCAGGCCGCTGCCCTCGATGCGGCTGCGTTCCGCACCGAGGCGGTTGAAGGGCTGGAACAGGGCGGCCTGCTGCTCGGCGGACAGCCCCAGGCCTTCGTCGCGCAGCGCCAGCACCAGTTGCTCGCCGCGCACTTCGGCCGAGACGTGCACCGCGCCGTGCGGCCGGTTGTATTTGATGGCGTTGGACAGCAGGTTCATCAGCACCTGCTCCAGCGCGCGCGGGTCGGCCAGCACCCAGTGGGCCGGCAGGGGCTGGCTGGACGGCAGCCGCACGCCCGAGCCTTCGGCCAGCGGCTGCACCAGGTTCAGGCAGGCCTGCACGGCGGCGCCGACGTCCACCGGCTGCAACTGCAGGCTGAAGTCCTCGCTCTCGATGCGGCTCAGGTCCAGCACTTCGTTGATCAGGTCCAGCAAGTGCCGGCCGGCGCGCAGCACGCTTTCCAGGCGCCGCTGCTGGTCGCCTTGCAGCGGCTGGGCGCGGTCGAGCTGCATCAGCTGGGCGAAGCCGAGGATGCCGTTCAGCGGCGTGCGCAGCTCATGGCTGACGCGCGACAGGAACTCGCTCTTGGCGCGGTTGGCGCGCTCCGCCGCCTCCTTCTCGCGCTGCAGGCGCTGGCTCGTCAAGGCGGCGCTGATGTCGCGGCAGGTGCCGACCAGGCCGCTGGGCCTGCCGTCCAGGCCGTAGACCCCGCGGGCCAGCATCTCCAGCGTGGGCGCGCGGCCGTCGCCGCCGGAACGGGCGCGGTAGCGCAGCTCCAGCGCCTCGCCGCTGGCCAGCGCGGCCTGCAGCGCGCGCTGGACCTCGGGCTGGTCCTCGGGGTGCAGCGCGTCCATCCAGGCCTGCAGGCCGAGGCCGGGCTGCGGGAAGGGCAGGCCGTGGTTGGCGCAGGCGCGGCGGTCCAGCACCACGAGTCCGTGCACCAGGTCGAGTTCGACGATGCCGATGCCCGCCGCTTCGGAGGCCACCTCGACCCGCTCTTGCGATTCGCGCAGGGCCAGTTCCGTCTGCTTGCGGTCGGTGACGTCGGCGGTGAAGCCGTGCCACATCGTGCTGCCGTCCGGCAGCGGCTCGGGCGACGCGCGGGTCTCCATCCAGCGCAGCCGGCCGTCGTCCAGGCGCACGCGGTATTCGTGCAGCCAGGGCCTGGCGCTCTTGTAGGCGGCGGAGATGCTCTCCAGGTAGCTGGCCTTGTCGTCGGGGTGCAGCATCCGGTAGGGCACGGAGGCGTCCACGTCGTTGCCCGCGGAGGGCGGCTCCACGCCGAGCATCTCGCGCACCGCGTCGCTGGCGTACACGTAGCGGCCCGGGCCTTCGGCCGGCTGGAGGTACTGGAAGATCACGCCGGGCACCTGGGACGACAGCTTGCGCAGCAACTGGTCCTGCACCGCCAGGCGGCGGTGGATGCGGATCGACTCCGACACGTCGCGCGCCGTGCCGCGGAAGCCGGCGAAGGCGCCCTTCTCGTCGTAATAGGGCACGGCGCTGCGCGAGACCTGCATCGGACTGCCGTCGGAGGTGCTGCGCAGGGTGGTGACGCGCACGAAAGGCTGCTGCTGGGACAGCAATTGCATATAGGTCTTGCCGGGGATGATCTCGCCCTGCGCGTCGAGCAGCGGCGAATCGGCCAGCCGCGTGCCCAGCGTCTCGCGCACCGGGATGCGGGTGATGGCCTCGAAAGATTCCGACAGCCAGGTGCAGCGGAAGTCTGCGTCCACCTCCCACATCCAGTCGCCGGAGGCGCGCGCGAAGTCGCCCATGCGCTCGCGCTCCCGCTTGAGCAACAGCAAGTGGCGCCGGCTCTCGATCAGGGCGCTGGCGATCTTGGCGAGGTTGAACAGCAGCTTGACGTTGTCGTCGCTGAGCCGCGGCCTGGGACGCCGGTCGGCCACGCACAGGGTGCCCAGGCGCCGCCCCTCGACGGTCAGCGGCACGCCCGCGTAGTAGCCGATGCGGTGCGCGCCGGCGTCGACGAATTCATGGTCCGCGAAGCGCGGGTCCAGGCTGGCGTCGCAGACTTCGAGCAGGCCCTCCTGCAGGATGGTGTGGGCGCAGAAGGCGACTTTGCGCGGCGTCTGCCTGACCTCCAGGCCGTGCACCGCCTTGAACCACTGCCGCCCCGAGTCGATCAGGCTCAGCAGGGCGATCGGGCAACCGGTGGTGCTGGCCAGGCTGCTCACCAGGGCGTCGAAATTCTCCTCGGGCGCCGAGTCGAGAAGCCCCGACTCCCGCAGGACTTGCAGGCGTTGCTCTTCGTCGGGCGGGGTCGCGGCAGTGGGCATCGCGCGATTGTGGGGCAACAGGACCCCCGCGCCACCCCCCTGTCTTCAGGTCCGTCCGAGGCGGCGCTGCAGGAAATCCAGGCGGTCCTGGCCCCAGAAGATCTCGCCCTCGACCACGTAGCTGGGCGAGCCGAACACGCCGGCGCCGATGGCCTGCTGCGTGTTCAATTCATAGCGCTCGTGGGCCGCCTGCGAGTGCGAGTCTTCCAGGCGCGCCGGTTCCAGGCCTTGTTCGGACAGCAACGCCGCCAGCGTGGCTTCGTCGGCGATGTGGCGTTCCTGCACCCAGACGGCGGCGAGCACGGCCTGCGTCAGCTTCAGCGCCGCGTCGGCGCCGTCCTTCATCGCCACCGCGGTGATGAGCCGGGCCGCGTCGTCGCCGTTGACCGGGAAAAAGCGCGGCTGCGGGTTCAGCGGCAGCCCCAGCCATTCGCTGAAGCGGCGCAGTTCCAGCAGGCGGTAGGCCTGGCGCTGCGGCGCGCGCTTGGCCAGCGGCAGCCCGCCGGTGCTGGGGAAGACCTTGCCACCCAGGTCCACCGGCAGCACGTTCACCGCGGCGCCGGCGCGGCGCGCCAGGTCGACGAAACGCGCGTGGCCGAGGTAGGCGTAGGGCGACTGGGGGGCGAAGTAGTAGTCGACGGCGAGGGCCATGGCAGTTGCTCCGGTGCGTGGCGGTCGTGGAGGCTGCGGAGTCTAGGCCTTGCCCGCGGCTTCGCGCCGGCCGCGCGGCAACTCCCTTGGCCGCGTGATGGGATGCCGGGCGCCGCGCCGCCCCGGCCCGGCGCAGGGGTATAAGCGGCGCCCGGTTCTCCACGCGCCGTCAACCGCCGGTGCACCGGTTGTCAACAGGCTTGTTCACAGGCCCCGCGGCGCGGCCAGCAGCGGCTTCAGGTAGCGGCCTGTGAAGCTGGCCGGGTTGGCGGCCACGTCTTCCGGCGTGCCCACCGCCACCACCGTGCCGCCGCCGGTGCCGCCCTCCGGGCCCATGTCGATCAGCCAGTCGGCGGTCTTGATGACGTCCAGGTTGTGCTCGATGACGACGATGGTGTTGCCGGCGTCGCGCAGCTGGTGCAGCACTTTCAGCAGCAGCGCGATGTCGGCGAAGTGCAGGCCGGTGGTGGGCTCGTCCAGGATGTAGAGCGTGCGGCCGGTGTCGCGCTTGCTCAGCTCCAGCGCCAGCTTGACGCGTTGCGCTTCGCCGCCGCTGAGCGTGGTGGCGCTCTGGCCGAGGCGGATGTAGCCCAGGCCCACGTCGAGCAGCGTCTGAAGCTTGCGGGCGATGCCGGGCACGGCGCCGAGGTAGGCGTGGGCGTCCTCCACCGTCATGTCCAGCACCTCGGTGATGTTCTTGCCCTTGTAGAGCACCTCCAGCGTCTCGCGGTTGTAGCGCC
>CBIHOD010000039.1:0-38271 GCA_966211815.1 uncultured Burkholderiales bacterium | reverse complement strand
GCTCCGTTCATGTCCCCCGCGGGCTTCGCCCGCACCGCCATGGCTTCACTGCGCAGGGCATCCCACGCCCATCGCAACGCTCCGTAACCATCGGAGAAGTTTGAGCCTCTTTGCACGCCACCGCTGGTCCTTCGCGACGCACCCTCGTCATAGGCTCTCCGCACACCACAAAGCTTCAGCCCAATCGTTTCCAGACGATAAATTCCCATCCCCCCAAGCATTCAACCCACCCAACCCCATGAACTGCCGACCCGGCTGCGGCGCCTGCTGCACAGCCCCTTCGATTTCCAGCCCCATCCCCGGCATGCCCGACGGCAAGCCGGCCGGCGTGCGCTGCGTGCAGCTCATGGCGGACGAACGCTGCGCCATCTTCGGCCACCCCGACCGCCCGGCCGTCTGCGGTTCGCTGCAGCCCTCGGAAGACATGTGCGGCGACTCCCGCGAACAAGCCATGCGCTGGCTGGGCGGCATCGAGGCCCTGACCGCACCGGACTGAACACGGACCGGGCCCAGCCGCCCCATCCTGGGTCGCGCTCGCACCGGCGTGCATACGACCATCCGTGTAACTCCCCGTATTCCTGGCCGGAATGGCGACTTGGACTATTTCTCGTTTGTTGAGCGCGGCCGCGGTGAAGACACTGCCCCTGTCCGACAACCAACGACATGGAGTTACCGATGACCCTCCGCACCCTGCTGCGCAACACCGCCTTGTCCGCCGCGTTGGCCCTGGCCTCGCTCGCGGGCCACGCCCAGAACATCACCGTGGGCCTGTCGGCCGACGTGACGTCGATCGACCCGCACTACCACCTGCTGTCCCCCAACCAGAGCCTGGCCGACCACGTCTTCAACCGGCTGATCGAACGCAACGACGCGCTGCGCATGGTGCCGGGCCTGGCGCTGTCCTGGCGCGCGGTGGACGACACCACTTGGGAGTTCAAGCTGCGCCCCGGCGTCACCTTCCATGACGGCAGCCCCTTCACCGCCGACGACGTCGCCTTCTCGATCGAGCGCGTGCCCACCATCAAGGACAGCCCCGGGCCTTTCACGCTCTACACCAAGGAGATCACCGGCATCCAGGTCGTCGACCCTTTGACCATCCGCTTCAAGACCGCACGGCCTTATCCGCTGATGCCCAACGACATGGCCGTCGTGCCCATCGTGTCGAAGAAGGCCGCCAGCGGCGCGTCCACCGCCGACTTCAACGCCGGCAAGGCCGCCATCGGCACCGGTCCCTACAAACTGGTGCGCTACGCCCGCGGCGACCGGATCGAACTCGTGCGCAACGACAACTACTGGGGCAAGAAACCCCAGGTCCAGCACCTGGTCTTCAAGATCCTGACCAACGACGCGGCACGCGTGGCGGCGCTGATGTCCAACGACGTGCAGTTGATCGACGCCGTGCCGGTCGGCGACCTCAAACGCCTGGCCGCCAACCCCGACCTGAGCGTCGCCCAGCGCACCAGCGTGCGGCTGATCTACATGCACCTGGACGTCTCGCGCGACCAGTCGCCCTTCGTCACCGACAAGGACGGCAAGCCGCTGGCCGCCAACCCGCTGAAAGACGTGCGGGTGCGCCAGGCCTTGTCCAAGGCCATCGACCGCGAAGCCATCCGCAGCCGCGTGATGGAGGGCGCGTCCCGGCCGGCGGCGCAGCTGATGATCCCCGGGCTGCCGGGCTACACCGATGCCCTGAAGGTGGAACCGGTGGACATCGAAGGCGCCAAGAAGCTGCTGGCCGAGGCCGGCTACCCCAACGGCTTCGGGATCACGCTGCACGGCACCAACAACCGCTACGTGCAGGACGACCAGATCCTGCAGACCCTGGCGCAAATGTTCAGCCGCATCGGCGTGAACGTGAAGGTGGACGCGCAACCCGCCGCGATGTTCTTCGGCCGGCAGACCAAGAGCGAGTTCTCGGTGTCGATGAGCGGCTTCATCCCCGACTCCTTCGAAGCCTCGGCCGCATTGCGCGCCTACATCGCCACCCGCAACAAGGACAAGGGCCTGGGCGCGATCAACGCCGGCAACTACAGCAACCCGAAGGTGGACCAGCTGCTCGACACCGCGCTGGCGACCATCAACGACGGCGAGCGCGACAAGCTGCTGCAGCAGGCCATCCAGCTGGCCATCGGCACCGACGTGGCGGTGATCCCGCTGCACCACCAGGTCAGCCTCTGGGCTTCGCGCAAGGGCGTGCAGTACGGCGGCCGCTCGGACGAACGCACCTACGCGTTCGACCTGGTGCTGCAGCAGCCCTGACCCGGGCGCGCACCGCGGCGGCGGCCAACCGCCGCCGCGCCCGGCGACCGACACAAGAACACCGCACACGCCGAGATTCCAAGAGGAGAGAGCAGGCCATCGCGCCTGCGACGCCGGGCCGCCCCGCGGCGGCCCGCGTCCGGATCGACACACCGAACCCGCCACGCCTTCTTCCACGAACAGGAATCCGCCATGCCATCCCGAACGAAGACGCCTTCTGACCCTTCCTCCGCGCCACGCGGCACGAACCCGCTGGCGGCGACGCTTTCCCGCCGGCGCCTGGGCGCCGCCGCGGCGCTGGCCTGCCTGGGCGCCGCCGGCCCCTTCGCCGCCCGCGCCCAGGGCCGGGACATCGTGGTGGGCCAGTTGGTTTCGCTGTCCAACCCGGCAAACCAGGCCACCTCCGCCGAGCTGGCCGCCGGCGTGGATGTCGCCGTCAGCCAGGCCAACGCGGCTGGGGGCATCCACGGCAGCCGCGTCAAAGTCGTGCGGCTGGACGACGGCTTCGACCCCGCCAAGACCGTCGCCCTGGCCGAAACCCTGGTGCGCCAGCACGGCGCGTCCGCGCTCGTGGCCTGCCTGGGCACCCAGACCCTGCTCCGCCTGGTCCAGGAGCGCGTGCTGGAGAACCACCAATTGGCCAGTTTCGGGCCCTTCACCGGCCTGCGCCGGGCCCAGGCCGCGCCGAATGTCTTCCCGGTGCGCGCCAGCTTCGACGACGAAGCCAAGGCGATGTTCGCCCATGCGGTGGGCCTGGGGCGCAAGAAGGTGGCCTTCCTGTATCTCAAGGCCGGCGCCGGGCCGGACCTGTCCCAGCTCGCGCCCGGATGGGCGATGACCCTCGGCGCCACGTTGGTGGCCAACACCGGCCTGGACATCCGCAAGACGGCCGCCGAACAGCGCCAGGAAAGCGAATCGGCCCTGGCCGCCTGGACCGGCACGCCCGACGCGGTGGTGCTGATCGGCTTCGGCGGCGCGCAGTCCAGCGCCATCGCCGCGCTGCGGCGCCGTTACGGCGCCTGGCTGCCGATCTACGCGCTGGGGCAGGTCAACGTGGAGGCCCTGGTCTCGGAGATCGGCCCGGAGGCGGCCCGCGGCCTGAGCCTCACCCAGGTGATGCCGTCGCCTTCCAGCGTGGACAAGCGCATCTGCCGCGAGTTCTCGGCCGAGCGCCTGCGCTTCAAGCCCGAGCTGCAGCCCACCTACATGATGCTGGAGGGTTATGTGGCCGCGCGCGTGATGCTGGAGGCGGTGCGCCGCGCCAAATCGCCGACGCGGGAAGCGGTGCTGCAAGCCGCCCTGGCCGCCGGCGACATGGACGTCGCGGACTTCCGCGTCAGCTATTCGCCCGCGTCGCGCAAGTCACTGCAGCCCGTCGACATCACCCTGCTCGACCGCCAGGGACGCCTCATCCGCTGAACGCCCGTCACGCCAGCCCGGCGGCGGCGAAGAGCCGCCCAGCCCCTCGGTCTCCTCGGCCTGGTCGAGCAGCCAGGCGCGCAGCGTGGCCAGCGCCGGGTCGGCCTGGCGGTGCTCGGCGGAGACGAAGTAGTAGCCCGAGCGGCTCTGCACGCTGCAAGCCATCGGGTTGACCAGCTCGCCGCGCGCCAGCTCCTCCTGCACGAACACCCTCGGCACGAGCGCGAACCCCATGCCGGCCGCGGCGGCCTTGAGCAACGTCGAATAGAACTCGTAGCGGGTCACCCTGGGCGTCTCCAGCGGCTTGAGCTGGTGGGCCTGCATGAACTCCGTCCAGGCCTGGGGCACCTGGAAGTGCTGCAGCAGCGGCTGGCGCAGCACGTCGGCGGGCTGCAGCGACGGCGGCAGCGACTGCACCAACGCCGGCGAACCGACGAGCAGCAACTCGCGGCCGAACAGGTAGTCGGCCACGAAGCCGGGCCAATCGCCGTCGCCGAAGCGGAACTCGCCGTCGGTGGGCGACTGCTCCCTGCCGTCCTTGGACAGCAGGCTGGTGAATTGAACGTTGATCAGCGGATGTTCCTTGGCGAAGGACGGGAAACGCGGCAGCAGCCAGCGGTCGCCGACGATGGCGACGATGCGCAGCGTCAGCGTGGCGGGGTCGTTGGCGCGCTGGGCCACCCGGGCCGAGGCGGCGGCCAGCTGCGCCAACAGCGGGCGCACGTCGTCGAGGTAGGAGCGGCCGGCATCGGTCAGCACCAGGCCCCGGTTGACGCGCACGAACAGCGTGGCGTTCAACATCACCTCCAGCGTGCGGATCTGCTTGCTCACCGCGCTTTGCGTGAGGAAGAGCTCGTCGGCCGCGCCGGTGCAGCTCAGGTGGCGCGCCGCGGCTTCGAAGACCCTCAGGGCCATGGTGGAGGGAAAGATCGCTCGCTCGGAACCCATGCTGGCACTTACCCATTCGGTCTCGGAATACTTCGAAGAATATAAGTCACTTCCCCCTTCCGAGGGGGCTACCTAGCATGCAATCCATCGCGGTTCGGGCCATCGCATGCCTGTCCCGTGCACGACTTCCCGACCCCCAGCGAGCACCGCCCGATGACAGCCCCCGCCCAACCCCGCCCCGAGACGCTCGAACTGCTGCGCAGCCTGATCGCCTTCGACACCACCAGCCGCGAGTCCAACCTCGGCTTGATCGAATGGGTGCGCGACCACTTGCGCCGCATGGGGGTTCAGCAGATCAGGCTGAGCCACGACGCCGACAAGCGCAAGGCCAACCTGTTCGCGACGGTGGGCGAGGGCGCTGAACCGGGCTTGATCCTGTCGGGCCACACCGACGTGGTCCCCGTGGACGGCCAGGCATGGGGCAGCGACCCCTTCCGCGCCGAGCTGCGCGACGGTCGCCTCTACGGCCGCGGCAGCTGCGACATGAAAGGCTTCATCGCCTGCGCGCTGGCCGCGGTGCCGCAGATGCTGGCCCACACCGGCCGCGCGCCCTTCCACCTGGCGCTGTCTTTCGACGAAGAGGTGGGCTGCCTCGGCGTGCGGCACCTGCTGGCGGACCTGGCCGAGCAGAACCTGCGCGCGGCCGCCTGCATCGTCGGCGAACCCACCGAGATGCAACTGGTGGTGGCGAACAAGGGCCGGCGCGAATTGCGCTGCTGCGTGCGAGGCAAGGAGGCGCATTCGTCCCTGCCGGCCCTGGGCGTCAACGCCATCGAACACGGCGCGCAGATCATCGCCTTCGTGCAGCGCCTGGCGCGCCGCGAGGCCGCGCAAGGGCCGCGCTGGCCGGGCTACGACGTGCCCTACACCACGCTGCAGTGCGGCACGGTGCGCGGCGGCATCGCGCCCAACACCGTGCCCAAGGATTGCGAGTTCTCCATCGAGATGCGCTACCCGCCCGGCGAGCGGCCGCAGCGGCTGGTCGACGAGATCGAGGCATTCATCGCGCAGGAAGTGCTCCCGCAGATGCGGCAGTCTTGGCCGCAGACTTCGGTGGCGCTGGAGCTGGTCAACGACACGCCGGGATTCGAGATCGACGAGAAAGCGGCGCTCGTGCGCACGCTGCAGCGGCTGGCCGGGGCCCAGCGCATGGAGCGCGTGGCCTACAGCACCGAGGCGGGGCTCTTCCAGCAGCACGGCCTGCCCACGGTGATCTGCGGGCCCGGCAGCATCGAACAGGCGCACCGGCCCGACGAATACATCGCGCTGTCGGAACTGGGGGCCTGCGAAGAGTTCCTGGGCAGGCTGGTCGCCCACCTGGCCGGCTGAGCCTGCGCGGCAATCCGAGCGGCCGGCCGGCGGCGCGCCGCGCCGGCCGCTTCAGTTTTCCGGCGAACTTCCGATGTTGGGGGACGCGGGCGGCTTCGCATGGCGCGAGCGCGCCCAGGTACCGCCCAGCCACACCGGGCGGGTCTTCCACCCATCCCCTGGAGATTTCGCGATGATCCGTGCTTCTTTGCGCAAGGCCGGCTTGCTCGCCGCACTGGCCGCGGCCGCCCTGTGCAGCCACGCGCAGAACGTGACGGTCGGCCTGTCGGCCGACGTCACGTCCACCGACCCCCACTTCCACAACTACACCCCCAACCAGAACATCGCCGACCACGTCTTCAACCGCCTGGTGGAGCGCAACGACGCATTGCGCATGGTGCCCGGCCTGGCGCTGTCCTGGCGCGCGGTGGACGACACCACCTGGGAGTTCAAACTGCGTCCGGGCGTGACCTTCCACGACGGCAGCCCCTTCACCGCCGACGACGTGGTGTTCTCGGTGGAGCGCGTGCCCACCGTCAAGGACAGCCCCGGCCTGTTTTCCTCGTACACCAAGGCGATCGCTGGCATGACGGTGGTGGACCCGCTGACCATCCGCTTCAAGACGGCCCAACCCTACCCGCTGCTGCCCAACGACCTGTCGGCCATCTCCATCGTCTCGAAGAAGGCCGCGGCGGGCGCGACCACCGCCGACTTCAACTCCGGCAAGGCCGCCGTCGGCACCGGGCCCTTCAAGCTGGTCCGCTTCGCCCGCGGCGAAAGGGTGGAGCTGGCGCGCAACGAGGCCTATTGGGGCAAGAAGCCCCAGATGCAGAACCTGACCTTCAAGATCCTGACCAACGACGCGGCGCGCGTGGCGGCGCTGATGGCCAACGACGTGCAGCTGATCGACGCCGTGCCGGTGGCCGACGTCAAGCGCCTGCTCGCCAACCCCGAGCTGCGGGTGGCCCAGCGCACCAGCACGAGGTTGATCTACCTCTACCTGGACGTTTCGCGCGACCAGTCGCCCTTCGTCACTGACAAGGACGGCAAGCCGCTGGCCGTCAACCCACTGAAGGACGTGCGCGTTCGCCAGGCTCTGTCCAAGGCCATCGACCGCGAAGCGATCAAGGCCCGCGCCATGGACGGCGCTTCGCGTCCGACGGCCCAGTTGGTCATCCCCGGCCTGCCGGGCCACGTCGATGCCATGAAAGTGGAGGCCGCCGACGTCGAAGGCGCTAAAAAGCTGCTGGCCGATGCCGGCTACCCCAACGGCTTCGGCATCACGCTGCACGGCACCAACAACCGCTACGTGCAGGACGACCAGATCCTGCAGGTGCTGGCCCAGATGTTCAGCCGCATCGGCGTGGCCACCAAGGTGGAAGCGCAGCCCGCCGCCGTCTTCTTCGGCCGGCAGAACAAGAGCGAATACTCGGTGTCGATGAGCGGCTGGTCGCCCGACAGCGCCGAGGCGTCCTCGCTGCTGCGCGCCTTCATCGCCACCCGCAACAAGGACAAGGGCCTGGGCAACTACAACGCCGGCAACTACAGCAACCCCAAGGTGGACCAGCTGCTGGAGACGGCCCTGGGCACGATCAACGACGCCGAGCGCGACAAGCTGCTGCAGCAGGCCACCCAGCTGGCCGTCGGCACCGACGTGGCCGTGATCCCGCTGCACCACCAGGTGAACCTGTGGGCTTCGCGCAAGGAAGTCGCTTTCAGCGGGCGCTCCGACGAACGCACGCTGGCCGCGGATTTCATCCTGCAACCCTGACGGGGCGACACGCCGGGGGCCGGCGCGTGACGGATGCACGCTATGTCATCCGGTCATGGCAACCGTCCAACTGTCGATTGCCCGCGCCGGCGCGCGGCCCTAACCTGAAGCCTCGATCCAAGCGCGACAGCGGCGCTCCCACTGGCCCTCACCTGACGGAGACTTTCCCATGACGACGATCTCAGCGTCTTTGCGCGAAGCGGGCCTGGCGGCCTGCCTCGGAGCCTGCTTGGCGGCGGCCACGCCCGCCGGGGCCCAGACCGTGGCGGTGGGCCTTTCGGCCGACATCACCTCGGCCGACCCCCATTACCACCTGGTCACCTCGAACCAAAACGTCAGCGATCACATCTTCAACCGCCTGATCGAACGCAACGACCAGCTGCGCATGCTGCCGGGGCTGGCGCTGTCCTGGCGGGCGGTGGACGACACCACCTGGGAATTCAAACTCCGGCCCAACGTGACCTTCCACGACGGCAGCCCTTTCACCGCCGACGACGTGGTGTTCTCGATCGAGCGCGTCGCCACCATCAAGGACAGCCCGGGGCCTTTCACCGTCTACACCAAGGCCATCGCGGGCATGACGGTGGTGGATCCGCTGACCGTGCGCTTCAAGACGGCCGCGCCCCATCCGCTGCTGCCCGCGGAGGTGGCCACCATCGCCATCGTCTCCAAGAAAGCGGCGGCCGGCGCGACCACGGCCGACTTCAACTCCGGCAAGGCCGCCATCGGCACCGGCCCCTACAAACTGGTGCGCTACGCCCGCGGCGACCGGATTGAACTCGCGCGCAATGAAAACTACTGGGGCAAGAGGCCCCAGGTGCAGAACGTCGTCATGAAGATCCTGCCCAACGACGCGGCGCGCGTGGCCGCACTGCTGTCGAACGACGTGCAGATCATCGAAGCCCTGCCGGTGGCTGACTTGAAGCGGATGACGGCCAACCCCGACGTCAGCGTCATCCAGCGCGCCTCATCCCGCCTCATCTTCCTCAACATCGACTCCTCGCGCGAACCGTCGCCCTTCGTCACCGACAAGGACGGCAAACCGCTCGCGGCCAATCCGCTGAAGGACGTGCGCGTGCGCAAGGCGCTGTCCAAGGCGATCGACCGCGAGATGATCCGCGCCCGCGTGATGGAAGGCGCGTCGCGGCCCACCGCGCAGTTGATGATCCCCGGGCTGCCGGGCTACAGCGAAACGCTGAAACCCGAGCCGTTGGACGTGGAGGGCGCCAAAAAGTTGCTCGCCGAGGCCGGTTACCCCAACGGCTTCGGCCTGACGCTGCACGGCCCCAACAACCGCTACGTGCAGGACGACCAGATCCTGCAGACCGTGGCACAGATGCTCAGCCGCGCCGGCATCGCGGCCAAGGTGGAGGCGCAGCCCGCGGCGATGTTCTTCCCTCGGCAGAACAAGGGAGACTACTCCGTCTCGCTGACGGGCTGGGGCTCGGGCACCTTCGAAGCCTCTTCGCCGCTGCGCGCGCTCATCGCCACCCCGGACAGGGACAGGGGCCTGGGCATCTTCAACGCCGGCCGCTACAGCAACCCCAAGGTGGACCAGCTGATCGACAGGGCCACCACCATGATCAACGACGGCGAACGCGACCAGCTCTTGCAGCAGGCCACCGAGCTGGCGATGGCCGACGCCGCGCTGATCCCGCTGCACCATCAGGTCAACTTGTGGGCGGCGCGCAAGCCGCTGTCCTACGGCGGCCGCGCCGACGAGCGCACCTTCGCTTTCGATTTCGTGCTGCAGCAGCCCTGACAGGCATCTCCTTTTTTCCGGAACCCGAGGACAAGGGCGGCGCACGCCCTTGTCCTTTTTTCTTGTCCGGCCGCATTCCGCGTGCCCAGGACCGGCTTCGCCGCGCGTTGGAATCCCCGGACCGCGGGCCGCGCCGCGTTGCTATGAAAGCTTGGAATACCCGGGCGAAATTAAGTCACTTCGCCGTTCCGGGGGGGCTGCTTAGCATTCCGCTCACATTCAGTTTCCGGGTGACGGTTATGGCAGTTTTCCTCTTGAGACGCGTGCTGCAGGGCCTGCTGGTGCTGCTGGTGATGTCGGTGATCGTGTTCGTCGGCGTGTTCGCCATCGGCAACCCGGTGGACCTCCTGATCAGCCCCCAGGCCGACCAGGAAGAAATCGAACGCGTCACCCGGGCGCTCGGGCTGGACCTGCCGATGTGGATGCAGTACCTGAAGTTCATCAGCGCCGCAGCCGCCGGCAACCTCGGTTCGTCCTTCGTGCACAACGAGCCGGCGCTGCAGCTGATCCTGTCGCGCATGCCCGCCACGCTGGAGCTGGCCGTGGCCGCGATGCTCTTCGCGGTCCTACTCGGCATCCCGCTGGGCCTGTGGTCCGGACTGCGCCCCGACTCGGTCAGCGGCAAGACCATCATGGCCGGCTCCATCCTGGGCTTCTCGCTGCCCACGTTCTGGATGGGCTTGATGATGATCATGCTGTTCTCCGTGCAACTGGGCTGGCTGCCGTCCAACGGCCGGGGGCCCACCGCCCACGTGCTGGGCATGGACCTGTCGATCTTCACCGCCACCGGCTGGAAATACATGCTGATGCCGGCGCTGACGCTGTCGCTGGCCAAGCTGTCGATGGTGATCCGGCTGACGCGCTCCGGCGCGCGCGAGGCGCTGCTGCAGGACTACGTGAAGTTCGCCCGCGCCAAGGGCCTGCGCGCCCGGCGCGTCATCGGCGTGCACGTGCTCAAGAACATCCTCATCCCCATCGTCACCGTGGTGGGCCTGGAGTTCGGCTCGCTGATCGCCTTCGCCGTGATCACCGAGACGATCTTCGCCTGGCCCGGCATGGGCAAGCTGCTGATCGAGTCGATCAACCTGCTGGACCGGCCGGTGGTGGTGGCCTACCTGCTGATCATCGTGACGATGTTCGTCGGGTTGAACCTGCTGGTGGACCTGGCCTATTCCGTCATCGACCCGCGCGTGCGTCTGGCCGACAACGAATGACCGACGCCGCCGCGCCCGCGGCGGCCCCACCGAACCCCACAGAGGCGACCCCCATGGACACATCCTTCTTCCGCCTGGCCCGCGCCTACGCGCAAAGCCGCATCGCGATCTTCGGCATGGCGCTGCTGCTGGCCTTCGTCTTCGCCGCGCTGCTGGCGCCGTGGCTGGCGCCGCAGCAGCCCTACGACCTGAGCCAGCTCAACCTGATGGACTCGCGCCAGCCCCCGGGCACCGAATGGAGCGACCGGGCCGGCAGCACCTATCTGCTGGGCACCGACGAGCAGGGCCGCGACATGCTGTCGGCCATCTTCTACGGCTTGCGCATCAGCCTGCTGGTGGGCGTGACCAGCACGCTGATCGCGATGGCGCTGGGCGTGGTGCTGGGCCTTTTGGCGGGCTACAAGGGCGGCCGCACCGAGACTTTCATCATGCGGCTGGCCGACATCCAGCTGTCCTTCCCGGCCATCCTGATCGCGCTGATCCTGCTGGCGGTGCTGGGGCAGGGCGTGGGCAAGATCATTTTCGCCCTCGTGGCGGTGCAGTGGGCCTACTACGCACGCACCACGCGCAGCGCGGCACTGGTCGAGCGGCGCAAGGAATACGTCGAAGCCGCGGTGCTGCAGGGCCTGTCGCACGCCCGCATCGTGCTGCGCCACCTGCTGCCCAACTGCCTGCCGCCGGTGATCGTGGTGGCGGCGCTGCAGGTCGCGGCGGCGATCTCGCTGGAGGCCACGCTGTCCTTCCTCGGCCTGGGCCTGCCGATCACCGAGCCTTCGCTCGGCCTGCTGATCGCCAACGGCTTCCAGCACATGCTGTCCGGCAAGTACTGGATGAGCTTTTTCCCCGGCATCGCGCTGGTGCTGCTGATCGTCAGCATCAACCTCGTCGCCGACCAGCTGCGCGACGTGCTCAACCCGCGGCTGCAAACCCAGTGAGGCAGGACGCCATGCAACACCACCAACCCCCCCGTCCCGGCGCCGCCGTGCCCACCCTGCAGGTGGAGGACCTCAAGACCTGCTTCTTCACCAAGGCCGGCGTGGCCAAGGCGGTGGACGGCGTCAGCTTCACGCTCAACCCCGGCGAAGTCATGGGCCTGGTCGGCGAGTCCGGCTCCGGCAAGTCGATGACCGGCTACTCCATCGTCGGCCTGGTCGACCCGCCCGGCGAGGTGGTGGGCGGCCGAATCCTGTTCCAGGGGCAGGACCTGCGCCGCATGGGCCCGGAGCGCCTGCGCAAGCTGCGCGGCAACCGCATCGCGATGATCTTCCAGGATCCGATGATGACGCTCAACCCGGTGCTGCGCATCGACACCCAGATGATCGAGGCGGTGCTGGCGCACGACCGCGTCAGCAAGAGCGCGGCCCGCGAGCGGGCCCGCGAGGCGCTGGCCAAAGTCGGCATCCCTTCGCCCGACGAGCGCCTGAACGCCTACCCGCACCAGTTCAGCGGCGGCATGCGCCAGCGCGTGGCGATCGCCATCGCGCTGTTGAACAAGCCCGACCTCATCATCGCCGACGAGCCGACCACCGCGCTGGACGTCACCATCCAGGCGCAGATCCTGTTCGAGATGCAGAAGCTGTGCCGCGAAACCGGGGCCGCGCTGATCTGGATCACCCACGACCTCTCGGTCGTCGCCGGCCTGGCCGACACCGTGGCCGTGATGTACGCCGGACGCATCGTCGAGCAAGGCCCGGTGCAGGACGTGCTGGAGCAGCCGCTTCACCCCTACACCCGCGGCCTGATCGAATCGCTGCCCAGCCGCAACCCGCGTGGCCAGCCGCTCAAGCAGATCCACGGCATGACGCCGTCGCTGCTGGCCCTGCCCAGCGGCTGCGCCTTCCGCGAGCGCTGCCCCGCCGCCGCGCCGCAATGCGCGTCCGAACCCAAGGAGCAGCAGTTGCACAAGAGCCTGGTGCGCTGCTGGTCTCCCTTCACTGCCCACGAGGTGGCCTGATGACGATGATGAACACGCCCCACGCATCCACGGCGGCCGCCGCGCCGCAAGACGCCACGCCGCTGCTGGAACTGCGCGAAGTCTCCAAGCGCTTCCGCAAGAAGCCCGACTTCGCGCAGAAGCTGGCCGTCAAGATGAAGCTCGCCAAGCCGCCGCCCACGGTGCACGCGGTGGACAACGCCTCGCTGCGGATCTTCCCGGGCGAAGTGGTCGGCCTGGTCGGCGAATCCGGCTGCGGCAAGTCCACGCTGGGCCGCATGGCGGTCGGCCTGCACACGCTGTCCGACGGCCGCCGGCTCTGGAAAGGCCGGGACATCGACGAGATGGACGCCGCGGAACAGCACCAGGTGCGGCTGAAGATGCAGATGGTCTTCCAGGACCCCTACGCCTCGCTCAACCCGCGCATGCGCGTGAGCGACATCGTCGGCGAGGCCGCGGTGGCGCACGGACTGGTGCCGCGGCGCGAGCAGAACGACTTCGTCGCGCAACTGCTGCAGCGCGTCGGGCTGGACCCCAACGTGATCAAGCGCTTCCCGCACCAGTTCTCCGGCGGCCAGCGCGCGCGCGTCGGCATCGCCCGCGCCCTGGCGCTGCAGTCGGAATTCCTCGTCTGCGACGAAGCGGTGGCGGCGCTGGACGTGTCGATCCAGGCGCAGGTGATCAACCTCTTCTCGCGGTTGCGCGAGGAGCTGGGGCTGACCTACCTCTTCATCAGCCACGACCTGGGCGTGGTGCGCCACATCAGCGACCGCGTCGTCATCATGTACCTCGGCCGCGTGGTGGAAACCGCCGACGCCGTCACGTTGTTCGAGCGGCCCAACCACCCTTACGCGCAGGCGCTGCTGGCCGAGGCGCCGACGCTGACGGTGCGCAAGAAGACCTTCGTCGCCATCCGCGGCGAGATCCCGTCGCCGCTGAACCCGCCGTCGGGCTGCCACTTCCACCCGCGCTGCCCGCACGCCATCGCGCGCTGCAAGGCCGAGGCCCCGGCGCTGCGCCAGATCGGTCCCGGCCATTTGTCCGCCTGCCACTTGAACGACCAGTGAGGCGCCGCCGGCCACGTAACCGCACGGTAACCCGCTATGACCAAAAGTCATTGGATAGGGTCGGAATGTCACTAGGCAGATCCCGCCGGGCTCTCTAATCTTTTGTTACTCGCCGCCGGCAAACCCGCCAGGCGCGGGCAACCAGGGAGCCCCATGAGAAACCAATCCGACAACCCATCGCCCCAGCTTCGCGCCCACCGCCTGGCCCAGCTGGTCCTCTTCCCCGCTGTCCTGCTCTCGGCGCCTTGGGCCGCCCAGGCCGCCTGCACCGGCGCCTGCCCGCCCTCGACCGTCGGCTTGACGGTCAACCCGGCGGGCCAGGCCTACCGCCAGCAAAGCGTCGCGCTCACCGCCCAAGTCGCGCGCGGCAACGCGGCCGCGCCCGGCGGTTCGGTCGACTTCATCGACAACGGCCAGGTCATCGCCACGGTCCCCCTCGGCAACGCCGGCACGGCCTCCACCTCGGTCGCCTACCAGGCCACCGGCAGCCATTCGCTGGCCGCGCGATATTCCGGCGACACCGCCAACGGCCCGGGCGAGACGGCCTCGGCCGCCAGCCTGACCGTGGTGCAGAAGCTCGCGCCGCGCATCCAGGCCATCCCCAGCCCGATGTCCGCGCAAGCCTGCCAGCCGGTCACGATCACCGCCAGCCTCACCGGCGGCGCCAACCCCACCGGCACCGTCACTTTCAAGGACAACGGCGCGGCCATCGCGCCGGCCATCAAGCTCGTCGACGGCAAGGCCTCGCTCACCACCTCCTTCGCCGCCGCCGGCTCCCACCAGATCTCCGCCAGCTACAGCGGCGACACCGCCCACCAGTCCAGCAACGGGTCCGCCACGCCGGTCACCGTCGTCGCCGGCCAGCAGACGTTGTGGTTCAACACCTCGGGCGAGGTGCCGTTCGCCTGCGCGGGCGACTCGAACGCGTCGCTCCAACTGGCCGACCCGCTGCAGCCCAACAGGCCCGACCCCCGCATCGTCAACCTCGCCGAAGCCACCGGCGTTCGCAACGCCGACGGGGGCCTGGGCTACGGCAAGGTGCCCGACCCGCTCAACCAGGGCGACGGGCCCTGGCTGCAGCACCGCGTGATCAGCACCGACGGCAATTCGCACGGAACCGCCAGCAAGCCCGTGATGCGCTCGGAGGAATCCACGCACAAGATGCTGGACCTGGGCGACGAAGTCTGGATCGTTTTCGAATGGTTCACGCCAACCGAGGGCGGCCTGGGGCAGCTCAAGGCGCGGAGCAAGGAAGACGTCGATGAAGCCACCTTGCTGCAGCTGCATGCCCCCACCGGCGACGCCTACAGCGGCACGCTGCCTTATGTCGCGCTGACGGTTTCTTCCAGCCCCGCCTTCCCGAACGGCTACCGCACGGTCGACATCGCACGGCATGAATGGGACGGCGCCAACAAGAAATTCAAAGCCTGGCATCAGGCCAACTGGCTGCCCGGCGGCAGGGCCGGCAAGTATTTCGGCACCAGCTACACCGGCTACTCTGACCCGAACTGGCCGCAGGGCTCGGTCGGCGTCAAGGAAGCCTGGGCCTTCCACATCAAGTTGCACTACGCCACCGGCCAGTTTTACACCCGCGCTTGGATGGCCACCCGCGGCGGGCCGGTGCAGAAGATCGCCGACGACACCACCACCGCCAATGTGCCCGACATCAGCAAGTCGGGCGGCTCGCCCATCGGCATCGCCAACATCAAGAACGGCATTTATGCCTTCAACCACCCGCTCGCGCCCGCGCCCTTCGACTGGCGCACGATGAAGCGCCGCTTCCAGGTGCTGCGCAACCAGCATGCCCAGTTCACCGCCAGCGGGTTGACAGAGGAACAAGTGGCGGCCAAGTTGATCCGGGAGGCGCAAAGCCCCTGAGGCCGGGCTGGGCGGTGTGAAGGCACCGCCGCCCACCGCACCGATCCGGCCGGCCGCCGCGCCGGCCGTCGTCCCATGCACAAGGCTCCAGGAGCCGCCCCGCCGCCGCCGGCTGTCCAGGCCGGACGGTCGCGCCGCGGGGGAGACAAGCGCACCCGAATGAATTGCTACTACCGCCACACACGCAAGGAAATGACGCCTTTCCTGCCGCCAAGCTACGCGCGCGTCCTGGAGGTCGGCTGCGGCGCCGGCGGCTTCAGGGCCCATCTCGACCGGGCCAACGAATACTGGGGCGTGGAGATCGCGGAACCCGCCGCCGCGCTGGCGGCTTGCCGCCTCGACCGGGTGCTACAGGGCGACTTCCTGGCCAAGGCGCCCGAAATCCCGGACGGCTATTTCGACCTGATCGTCTGCAATGACGTGATGGAACACATGCCGGACCACGACCGGTTCCTCGACACCCTGAAAGCCAAGCTGTCGCCGGGTGGCCACTTGATCCTTTCGGTGCCCAACATGCGGCACCTGGCCTGCCTTTTCGAATTGCTGGTCCGCAAGGACTGGCGGTACCGCGAAGAAGGCGTGCTCGACCGCACCCACCTGAGGTTCTTCACCAGGAAAAGCCTCGCGCGCACGCTGCGCGACCACGGCCTGCTCATCGAGCGCATCGAAGGCGTCAACTCCATCCTCTCGGGCCAGCCCTTGCTGCGACAGGCCGCGATCCGCCTGGCCGCCTGGGTGTTCGGCAAGGATGTGCTGTTCCTGCAGTTCGGCGTCAGGTCCACCCTGCCCGCATGACCTTGGACCACAATAGCCGCACGTTTCTTCGATCCCAACCGAAGGAGGGAAGACGATGCGCATCCGCTCCCCCTCGCTGCCCGAACTGCACGCCTTCATCGGCGTGGTCGAATCGGGCAGCTTTTCCCAGGCGGCGGTGCGGCTGACGGTCACCCAGGGCGCCGTCAGCCGGGCGGTGATGCGGCTGGAGGCGCGGCTGGGCATCGACCTGCTCGAACGCCACCCCAGCGGCGTGCGGCCGACCGCGGCCGGGCAGGCCTATTACGACCGCATCCACCGCGCGCTCAGCGACTTGGAGGCCGCCGTCCCGATGGCCGAACCGTCGAAGCAGCCGAAGGAGCAATTGCGCGTCGCCGCGATCTCGACCCTGAACATGCGCTGGCTGGTGCCGCGGCTGCCCACGCTGGCGGCCGAGGAACCCGGGCTGAGCCTGGCGTTCAAGGCCTACCTGGCGGACGACGACTTCCGCCGCAGCGACGTCGACTGCTGGATCCAGACCCGCCCCACCTCCTCCAGCCGCTGGCCGCGGCACGTCCAGGGCACCTACCTGATCGGCCGGGAGGTGGTCCCGATCTGCCACCCGGACGTCGCCGGCCACATCAAGGCGCCCGGGGATTTCCTGCGTTTCCCGCTGCTGCACCACGTCAACCACCCGGACAACTGGGCGCTGTGGTTCCGTTCCCAGGGCCTGAGCACCGGCAAGCCCAAGCTGGGCCCCGGCTTCGACCTGGCGGCCGGCATCATCGAGGCGGTGGGCGCGCAAATGGGCGTGGCCGTCATGCAGCGCTGCCTCGTCGAGCGCGAGCTCGCCGAAGGCCGGCTGGCGGTTCCGATCGACAGGCCCGTCTCCACCGGGCGCGGCTATTACTTCTGCGTGCTGCGTTCGCGGGCCGACACGCCGGCCATCGCCGCCTTCAAAGCCTGGCTGCTTAAACAAGCGGCGGAGTGACCGGGGCGTCATCGGGCGAGCCGCGCCGTGAAATGGCGCACGCGCGGCCGATGACACGAGGACATAGCGGCCCGCGCTTTTGTCGCTGGCGCCCGCGGCGGCGGCGCCCGATAGTTTCCCCGACGGCCGCCGACTGTCTCGGCGGCCCAATCCGAAGGGGAACCGGATGGCCTGCAACCGACTGGCGCGGCGGTCGACGCGCACGACTTTGATCCAAGGACTCCTCGCGGCCTGCGCCGCCTGGCTGCCGGCCGGCGACGGCATGGCGCAGAAGGCGCCGGCCAACGCCGCCATCGGCGTGCACCCCGACCGGGTGGTTTTCGGGCAGTCGGCCAAGCTCAGCGGCACCGGGGGGACTCAGGCGGGCAAGCAATACCGGCAAGGCCTGCTGCTGGCCTTCGACGCGGCCAACCAGGCCGGCGGCGTGCACGGGCGGCGCATCGAACTGGTCTCGCTCGACGACGAGATCAACCCCGGCAAAGCGATGGCCAACACGAAGGCGCTGATCGAAGAGCACCACGCCTTCGCCTTGATCGGCCACACATTCACCAACACCGTCAAGGCAGTGCTGCCGATCGTGCGCGAGGCCGGGATCCCGATGATCGCGCCCTACACCGGCTTCCCCGAGCTTTACGACGGCAGCCAGCGCGACGTGTTCGCGATCCGCGCCAGCTTCGCCGACGAGCTGGCCACGCTGGTGCGCCACATCGACACCGTGGGCTACGACAACATCGCGCTGGTCCACTACATCAACCCGCTGGGCGACGAGCTGAGGGAGGAAGTGTCGGCCGGGCTTCGGCGCGTCGGCCGCGGCCTCGTCGCCTCCGCCGGTATGCCGCTGAACCCGCCGGACCCGGCCCAGGCCGCCGAACCGGCCGCCGCGGCGCTTTCCAAGGCCTGCCCCAAGGTGGTCGTGCTGGGCGTCTCAGGCCGTGACGCGGCTGCGCTGGTGCGGGCGATGAAACGCCATGGCTGCCCGCCGGCCAAATACCTCGCGCGCGGCCTGGTCGACATCTCCCTGCTGATGCGCGAACTCGGGGAAGAAGCCCGCGGCATCATGGTGACCCAGCTCGTGCCCAACCCCTTCCGCGGCAGCGTGCACCCGCTGGTGCAGGAATACCGGCAGCGGCTGCAACGCCGCGACCCGGCCGCGGCGCCCGACTTCGCCGAGTTCGAGGGCTTCATCGCCGGGCAGTTCGCCGTCCAGGCGCTGCGCCGGGCCGGCGGCGACCTGGACCGATCGAAATTCGTCCGCGCCCTCGAAACCGAGCGGTTGGACGGGCCTGGGCACTACCGTTTGCAGTTCGGCCCGGGCAAGCGGGTGGCGAGCCGGTACGTCAACATCGTGATGATCGGGGACAAGGGCCGGATCACCGATTGAGCCGGGGCGCCGCGTCACTCCGGCGCCGGCGCGGGCGCGAGGGCGCCGGTCAAACCTTCGCAGGGGTCGGGCCTGTCCACCGCCGGCGCCCGCACCCAGGCGTCGTAGAGGCCGGCGGGCGGCGGGCCTTCGGGCGGTTCGATGAAACCCACCGCCCAGAGGCGGTCGGCCCGCAGGCCCGGCGCGACATGCACCAGCCAAGCCGGCACACCCTGGTCGCGCCGCACGTGTCCATTGCCGGCGATCAACACCGCGCCCTGGCCGGGCCGCGCCAGCGCCGGCCCGCGCAGCGCCTGGGCCATCACCGCGTCGCGCGCCAGCTGGGCGCGGGCCATGCCGGGCAGCAGCGAGGCGGGCAGGGCGCCGCAGTGGCCGTCGCCGACGGCTTTTTCCTGCGCCGCCTGCAGACGCGCGGGCAGCGGGCCTTCCAGGCCGAGGCCGGCCCGCGCCTCGTCGCCGAACGCGGCGGACCAGCCGCCCCGCGCCAGCAACCGCGCTTGGCCGCGCGGCAGGTTGGCCGCCACCAGCGGCAGGCCATGGGCCAGTGCCAATTCGACCAGCGGGCGGTAGTGGCGCCAATCCCATCCGCCGGCCCGCCCCGACGTCGCCCGGGCGATCAGGTGGTCGGCGTCCAAGGGGCGCTCGCGCCGGGCGAGGTCGATGTCGGCCTGGCGGTCGGTGTCGAATTGCTCCATGGCGATCAGCGGCCGCCAACCCGCCTGGACGGCCGCGCGCAACCCGGCCAGGCGCAGCCCATGCAGCGCGGCGTTGTCGTGCACTTCGCCCAGCAAGGCCACCGTGTCGCCGCCCAGGCGGCGGGCCCACGCCGGCGCCGGGTCGGGCGGGGCGGCGCAAGCCGACAGCGCCCAGGCACCGATGGATGCCAGGACGGACCGGCGGGCGACACCCGGGGCCGCCGCGCGCAATGCTGGCGGCGGGCCAGCCAACGCCCACGTCAAGGCTTGGGCCATTGGCCGGTGTCGGCCACCGCGCGCAGGTGGCTGCGCAACCGCTTGCGGCCGTCCGCATTGGTCGCCCGCCAGGCCCTGAGCGCCAAGGCCAGCCATTGCTGCTCGGCCGGCGTCAGCCCGGCCGCCTCGCGTTCCTCGTCGAGCCAGCCGGCGGGCTTGCCGCAGTGGGCTTCGATCTGCCGCGCCAGCTTGTGGCCGATCGGCCTGGCCGACTTCACCTGGCTCCACATGCTCGGCGAGATCTCCAGCGACTGTGCGAACGCCTGCTCCAGCCCCTTGGGCGAAGCGCCCTGGGCCACCTGCGCCTCGGCGAACTCCTGGAACAGGCTGAGCGCGTTGCGCCGCCGCGCAGCGGTCAGTTTGGCCGGGCTCAGGCTGGCCGCAGGGTCGGTGGCTGTCATGCGAAGTTGTAAAGAGTCTCAACTTTTTCATTGTCGCACCATCGGCCCCTCAACCAGGGGGTGAGAAAACGCTTGCGCATGGAGTAAAGAGCCTTTACATTTGAATCAAGGCGGCCCGAGGCCCCCACCCCCCAACTTCCAGACCAAGCATGACCTTCCGCGCACCGTTTCCGACCTGCTGCTTCACCGCGAAACCGCGGTGGCAGGCCGTTGCGGGCGCGAAAACCCAACAACCGTCCAACCGAATTCCGAAACCGCCGGGAGAAGGCTCAGCCTGAGGCTCACCCTTCTGCTCCTCGAAAAGAGGCCCGGTTCCCCGCAGTGGAACCGGGCTTTTTTTCTTCGGCCGGCGGTTTTCCAACCTCAATGAACCAGTGAACTACTTTTTGCAACAGAAATACCGATAGAGAAGACACCAGGGAGCGCCAACATGAAAACACAACAAGACAAAACCATCCGCGTCACCGCGCCGAAGCCGCGCAACCCCTTCGTCGCCTTCGTCATGCGGCGCAAGGCGGGCAGGCACCAGGCGGAGCGCCGGGCCGTCAACCGCGAAGAGAAAGACCTGCTCCAGCGCCTGCGCGAAGCCGGCCTGTGAAGCACCGCCGGCGGCAGGGTCTCCCCGCGCCGCCGCGGCGCGGCGACCGGGGCGCGCTCGATACAATCGTCGCCTTCTTTTCGGCGAACCGGGCGCGCTCTTGTCTCATCCCCCTTCCCATGCGGTTTCCAAACAGCGCGATGCCGCAGGCGCCGCGGCGCGGTGGCGCGTCCTGCACCAGCACCTGATCCCGCAGCACGGCTTGACCCGTTTCGCCGGCTTCGTGGCCAACAAGCGAAGCGGCGCGCGCACCACGCGCTTGATCGAGTGGTTCATCCGGCGCTACGGCGTCGACATGGCCGAAGCGGCCGACCCCGACCCTTCGCACTACGCCAGCTTCAACGATTTCTTCACCCGCGCGCTCAAACCCGGCGCGCGCCCCCTGGCGCAAGCCGACTGGACCAGCCCGGTGGACGGCGCGATCAGCCAGTTCGGCCCCATCGAACGCGACCAGGTCTACCAGGCCAAGGGGCACCGCTACAGCACCACCGCGCTGGTGGGCGGCGACGCCGCGCTGGCCGCCCGGTTCCAGGACGGCCATTTCGCCACCCTCTACCTCAGCCCGCGCGACTACCACCGCATCCACATGCCTTGCGACGGCCTGCTGCGCCGCATGGTCTACGTGCCGGGCGACCTGTTCTCCGTCAACCCGACCACCGCCCAGGGCGTGCCGGGGCTGTTCGCGCGCAATGAGCGGGTCGTCTGCGTGTTCGACACGCCGCTGGGCCCGATGGTGCTGGCGCTCGTGGGCGCCACCATCGTCGGCAGCATGGCCACGGTGTGGCACGGCGTCGTCAACCCGCCGCGCACGCGCGAAGTGCGCACCTGGGACTACGGCGACGACGGCGGCGGCGCGACGCCCGGGATGTCGTTGAAGCAGGGCCAGGAAATGGGCCGCTTCCTGCTCGGCTCCACCGTGGTGATGCTGTTCCCCGCGGGGCCGATGCGCTTCAACCCCGGTTGGGCCGCCGGCGGCCCCATCCGCATGGGCGAGGCGATGGCGCAGCGGGCGGGCTGAGCCGCCCGGTCTTGCTGACCGCCACTACTGGCTGAACGACAACTGGTAGGCGCCGGCCACGCCGTTGCTGCGGAGCACCCGCACCACCACCGGCACCGCCGCCGAACCAGAATTCGTCAGCTGCACCTGGAGCTTCTGCCCCGCCGCGCCGCCGATCAGCAGCAATTGCTGGCCGCTGGTCAGGTAAACGCCCAAACCCGCGCCGAGCGTGGCGTTAGGGGCCAGAGAGATCGTCAGGACCTTGCCCGGATTGGCGCTGACCTTGAAGTGATCGTTGTCGGTGTTGCTGCCCAGGGTGCCCGACAGCGACGCCGGCACGCTCGCCACGACTTGGGCGGTGGCGATGCTGTCGTTGGGCTCGGTGTCGCCGGCGGCCGAGGGCGCGGGGGCGGGCGTCGTCGGCGCGGGGGCCGGCGTGGAGGGCGGCGGTGTCGTCGAGCCCAAAGCCGCGGCCACCGCGGCGTTGGCGTCCACCAGGCCGGCGCCGCAGCTGGCGCAGGCCGCCGGGAAAGCGCGGGCCGTGGATTTGAGCAGCGCCGCGACCTGGTCCGGCGTGAGGCTCTTGTTGGCCGACAGCATCAGGGCCGCGACGCCGCTGACCACCGGCGCGGCCATCGACGTGCCGGCGTAGGAGGCGTAAGAGTCCGCCCCCGGCGCCATCGCGCCCGCGTTCAAGGTGGACCAAATGCCGCCGTCGCGGTCGCCGCCGGGCGCGGCCAGGGCCACGTTGGCGCCGAAGTTGGAATACGACGCCTTGCCGCCGGTCTTGCCGGTGGCCGCCACGGTGACCACCCCGGTGCAATTGGCCGGCGACGAGTTGGAGGCGTTGGTGTTGGCGTTGCCCGCCGCGACGACCACCACCGAGCCCCGGGCGCGTGCGGTGTTGATGGCCTCCTGGGTTGTGCGGTCGCAGGCCCCCGCGCCGCCGAGCGAAATGTTGATGACCCGCGCCGGGTTGGCGTTGGCGGGCACGCCCGCCACGGCGCCGCCCGAGGCCCAGACGATGGCATCGGCGACGTCGGACGCATAGCCGCCGCAGCGGCCCACCGCGCGCAGCGGCAGCACTTTGGCGTTGAACGCGACGCCGGCCACGCCCGCGCCGTTGCCCGCCGTCGCGGCCACGATGCCGGCGACGTGGGTGCCGTGCCAGGAGCTGTTGCTCGCCGCGGACCCCGCGCCGCAAGCGCCGGCGGCCACGCCGTCGCCCGGGTCGAACGCGTCGCCGTCGCGGCCGGTGCCGTCGCCAGCGACGTTGAGGTCCCGGATGAAGTCATAGCCCGGCAACAGACTGCCCGCCAGGTCGGCGTGCGGGCGCACGCCGGTGTCGATCACCGCCACGTTGACGCCGGCGCCGGTGGAGCGGTCCCAGGCGGCGGGTGCCCGGATGCCGCCGACGGCGTCCGACAGGCTCCACTGCTGAGCGAACATCGCGTCGTTGGGCACCAGCATCGGCGCCAGCACCTTGTCCGGCTCGGCGTATTCCACGTTCGAATCGCCTTCGCGCAGCTGCTGCGCGAAGCTTTCGGCCTCGCCCGCGCTGAGGCGCCGGCTCAGTTGCATGACATGGGCGCCGCCGGCGGTCTGCCGCAGCAGGCTGAAGCGCACACCGTGCCGGTTGGCCGCCACCTGCATGGCCACTTGCGACGCCGACGCCCGGTGGGCCGCCGACATCGCGCGCGCCCGGCTGAGGGCCGCGCCGCCGTCGCGGTATTTCACGATCACCCTGTCGGTGGGCGCGGCCTGGTCGGGGACCGCGGTGTTGATGCGCACGGCGTCGGCCGGCGCGGTCTGCGCGGCAGCAGGCTGCAGGAGGCCGCCCAGCAAGGCGGCGGCCAATGCCGCGGGAATCCGATCGAAGGGGTGAGCCATGGAAACGCCTCTTTTCTTTGAGGCCAGCCCGCTGCGGCGGACCGGCAGCCCCGCTACCCTGGCACGCATTCGCGCTGTAGGCCGGAGGCTTTGCGTCCCGCGCTTTCACGCGGTTTGCGAGATCGACGTGGCCACTTTATCGGCCGCCGCCGCCGCGACCCAAGCCCGAATTTCAACGGCGGGGGAAAACGCGGATTTTTCAGCGTGAATCCTTCTCGTGGCGCCCGTCGCCGTCGCGACCGCCGCGCCATCAAAGAAAAGGCCGCCCTTGCGGGGCGGCCTTTTTCGCTCGTGCAATCCTTGATCGGCCGGTCAATCGCTGCCCGGCATCTCCGGCGCGTGCAGCTTCAGCGGACGGTCGGATTTCTTGCGCATCCTGATGTTGAGCATCTCCACGCCCAGCGAGAAGGCCATGCCGAAGTAGATGTAACCCTTGGGCACATGGTGGCCGAAGCCCTCGGCCACCAGCACCACGCCCACCACCACCAGGAAGGCCAGCGCCAGCATCTTGATCGTCGGGTGGTCGGAGACGAAACGGCCGATCGGACCGGCGAACAGCATCATCAGGCCGACCGAAGCGATCACCGCGGCGATCATGATCTTCACGTCGTCGACCATGCCCACGGCGGTGATGATGGAGTCCAGCGAGAAGACCAGGTCGATCAGCATGATCTGGAAGATGACCGCCGCCATGGTGGCCTTCACCGCCTTGGCGCCATGGCTTTCCTCGCCGCCGCCTTCGAGCGACTGGTGGATTTCGCCGGTGCTCTTCCAGATCAGGAAGAGGCCGCCGAGGATGAGGATCAGGTCGCGCCCGGAGATGGCCTTGCCCAGCACGGTGAACAAAGGCTCCACCAGACCGACGATCCAGGCCAGGATCAGCAGCAGGCCGATGCGCATGAACATCGCCATGAACAGGCCCAGGCGCCGGGCGAACTCGCGGCGCGCCTTGGGCAGCTTGTCCACCAGGATGGAGATGAAGATGATGTTGTCGATGCCCAGCACGAGTTCCAGCATCGTGAGGGTGGCGAAAGCGATCCAGGCTTGGGGGTCGGTCAAAAGTTCCATGCCGGGATTTTCTTTGGACGCCGCCGCTGCCGGGCGCATGGCCTCAGCAGGGATGGGGATTTCGGCGGCTTCGCGGAAGCCTTCCGTCGGTTCAGGTTGGCTCCGTAGGAGCGGCTTCGGCCGCGATCCGGGGCACCGCATCGCGGCTGAAGCCGCTCCTACAAAAGAAAAGGGGGCGGTTCAAGCCGGCGCTTCTTTCGGGCCGCCGCCGGGCAGGCGCCGGCGCGTCACCGTGGGCCCGGCCTCGACCATGCGGCCGCACTGCTCGGCCGCCTGGCCGACCAGCGGCGAGATCAACGCCGCCTCGGGCAGGTTGCGCCAGTAGCGCACCGGCATCTCCTTCTTCATCGCGGCGACCTTGAGCCGCGCCGGGTTGAAGATGTGCCGGTAGTAGGTGAGCCAGAGCGCCTCGCCGGCATCGGCGCCGGGCGCGTCGGCGCGGTCGGCGCCCGGGCCGAATTCGAGCCGCTCGCCGTCCCAGCGAACGCTGCGCCCGGGCGTGAGGATGGCCCAGCGCATGCCGGCGAAGCGCCGGGCGAAGAAAGCCGCGTTGGCTTCGACGATGTGGTGCCCCGGCTCGAACCAGGCCACGTGCAGCGGTGGGCCGCCGTCGGTTGATTCGACCGGGCGGAAGCGCACGAAGGCCCGCATCTTGTGGATGTCGCGGCGCACCGCGCGCGCCATCGCCGCGGCCCGCGCGCGGTCGGCGTCGAGCGCGTCGTGGCGCAACCCAGGCTCGTGCACCAGCCGCCACAGCAGGCGGTAGAGCAGGCCGAAGCGGGCCGGGTCGCTGTGGAGCAGCACGTCGTTCATGAGTTCGACGAAAGCGGCGGGCACCGCGATGCGGGCCTGGGTCGCCGGCCACGGCGGCGGCTGGGCCGCGCCGGCGTCCGAGAACAAGTCGCCGCCGCCCGCCACCGCCCAATCGGTTTCGGCGGGGGGCACCCCCTGCGCCAGCAGCGCGCGCGCCCAGCCGCGGAAGCCTTCGGCATCGGTGGCGTGGGCCAGCACCACGGTGCGGGCCCGGCGCACGCCGTCGCCCGGCCCCGCCTCAGAACAGCGCATGCTGCACCGGCGCCGCGCCCGCGGTCGGCAAGGCAGGCGGGGCCGCACCGGCCCACTGCCGCGCCATGCCGGCCGAGCCCGGCTCGTGGGTCGGCCGGTGGTTGGGCAGGACGACGAAGGGCAGCACCTTCTTCAACGGCACATGCAGCCGGCCCAGGTCTTCAGCGCGCAGCGTCCGCACGCGGCGCGACAGCAGCAGCCGCTGCACCGCCTTGACGCCCAGGCCGGGCACGCGCAGCAGCAGCTCCTTCGGCGCGGTGTTGAGGTCGACCGGGAACCGCTCCGGGTGGGCCAGCGCCCACGCCAGCTTGGGGTCGAACTGCAACGACAGCATGCCGCCGTCGCCGGGCACGATCTCGTGGTGCTCGAAACCGTAGAAGCGCATCAGCCAGTCGGCCTGGTAGAGCCGGTGCTCGCGCGCCAGCGGCGGCGCCTTCAAGGGCAGCGCCCGGGCGGCGTCGGGGATGGGGCTGAAAGCGGAGTAGTAGACGCGCTTGAGGCGGTAGTCGCCGTAGAGCCGGGCGCTGGTGGACAGGATGGCGCGGTCGTCGGCGTCGTCGGCGCCGACGATCATCTGCGTGCTCTGGCCGGCCGGGGCGAAGCGTGGCGGGGCGGCCCGCCGGGGCGGCAGGCGCGCGGCCGATGCCGCCGGCCGCGGCCGCGCGGCGTCTTTCGCGTCTTCGATGCGCAGGCGCAGCCGCGCCATCGTGCCGCGGATGCCGCTGGCGCTTTTCTCGGGTGCCAGCAGGCCCAGCGACTGCTCGCTCGGCAGCTCGACATTGATGCTCAGCCGGTCGGCGTAGCGCCCGGCGCGCGCCAGCAGCAGCTCGCTGGCTTCGGGGATAGTCTTGAGGTGGATGTAGCCGCGGAAGTCGTGCTCTTCGCGCAGCACCCGCGCCACCTCGACGACCTGTTCCATCGTGTGGTCGGGCGATCGGATGATGCCGCTGCTGAGGAACAAGCCCTCGATGCAGTTGCGGCGGTAGAAGTCGAGCGTGAGGCGCACGACTTCCTCGACGGTGAAGCGGGCCCGCGGCACGTTGCTGGACACCCGGTTGACGCAATACAGGCAGTCGTAGGTGCAAAAGTTGGTCAGCAGCACCTTGAGCAGCGAGATGCAGCGGCCGTCAGGCGCATAGCTGTGGCAGATGCCCATGCCCTCGGTGGAGCCGATGCCCCGGCCGCCCGCCGAGTCGCGTTTTTCCGTGCCGCTCGACGCGCACGAGGCGTCGTACTTCGCGGCGTCGGCCAGGATGGCGAGTTTGCGGTGGATGTCCATGGGAAAGAGTTGGCGGCGGCAATCCGGCGGATGGGCACGCCCGCCGAGGCGATGGAACACTGTTTTTATATACAGTATCGATCCTAGCGACCGCTTTGGTTCCGGTCAATCCGCCAGGCTTCGCCCATCCTGCCTCCGCGGGCTTTTTCCTCGCCTCGGCGGCTTGGACCGTCGCCTCCGCCTTTCAATCGGCCTGCCCCGGCGAAACATCGAATTCGCCCACCAGCACCCGGTCGCGCGGGTCGCGCAGGCGCAAAGTCACCCGGCGGTCCACCTGGCGCGGCGTGCCGAAACCGGTGCTCAGCACCAGCTGCACCGTGGTGGCCGCCGACAGGACCTGCTGGCGGTGGCCGTAGAACTGCACCTCCACCCGGTAAATGCCCGGCATCGCCCGCCGCAATGAAAACTCCTCGGGGCCATAACCGCCAGTGGCGTCCTGCGACAGGCGGCCGCCCTGGCGCGTCAGCGGCCTGCCGAAATAGGCCGGTTCGCCGGACGGGTCGGTCACCCACAAGTCGATGTCGGTGTTGTCCGTGTCCCAGCTCAGCACCGCGCGCAGGTCCAGCGGCAGGTTGTGCCGCAGGCGGGGGTCGATGCGCGAGGTTTCCACCGAATAGGTCCGGTGCCCCGGGCGCAACATCGCTCCCGGCGGGTTCGGCGGGGTTCGCACGAACAGGCCCGGCGCCGCGGCGATCGCATTCAGCTCGGCCAGGGCGATGAGTTCGACCTCGGGGGAGCGCGGCCAGGGGCGCCGCACCAGGTCGTACAGCAGGTCCACCGCTGCCTGCGGCTCGCCCGCGGCGGCCAGGGCCAAGCCGAGGTCGCGGTAGGACTGCGGCTCGTGCGGCGCCCAGGCCAGCACCTTGCGCAGCAGCGGCACCGCCAGGTGGGGCAGGTCCGCCTGCAACAGGCGCTGGGCCAGGATGCGCAGCACCTGGCGGTTCTCCAGGTCCATCTCGGCCAGGTTGGACAGCACGCGCACCGCCAGCTCGTGCTGGCCGCGTTCGAACAACAGCTCGGCGACGTCGAGGAAGAAAGCGGTGCTGTCGCGGTGGCTCGCGCGCTCGTCGAGGTAGGCGCGGTAGAGCTGGACGGTGGGCAGGGCCGCCAGGCGGCGCAGGTAGGGCGCGTCGCGCTCGGCGGGGCGCAGGCGGATGACGGCGGCGGTGGGGAGGCCCCCGCCGCCGCCGTTGGACGACAACTTCGCAGGCGCCGCCGCATTCCCGCGGAAATCAGCCGCGTCGGCCGAACCGCCCGAAGCCCGGGCTGCCGAGTCTTCCCGGAACGCCGGCGCGGCCGCAGCCGCGGGGACCGGCGCCACCGCTGGCATGGGTTGGGACATGGCCTCGGACTTTCGTTCGCTTTCCCTTCGCAACACGTCCGCCGCCTGGGCACGGCCGCGCTCTTTGGAGAGGCTGCCCCACTTCCACGGCGCGGGCGCCGGGCCTTGCGACCACCAGGCGCGCTTGCGCTCGAACTTGCGCACCACCTGTTCCAGTTGATCCTGGGTTTCGCGCAGGCGCTGGGCCTGCGCCAGGCCTTGCAGCGCGGCGACTTCGGCCGCCAGCTCCGGCGGCGGCGCGATCTCGAAACGCGCGTAGTCCTCGGCCCGGTCCAGGATGATGAGCGAGGTCTCGCGGGTGACGATGCAGAAGTCGCGCGACAGGCGGCGGATCTCCGCCCGGTTCAGCGCCTCTTCGCCCTGCAAGGCGCGGATGCGCAACTGGGCCCAGGTGCGCGGGGCCAGGCTGGACGCCGCGGCGGAGGCGTTGCCATCCACGCCCGCTTTTTTCGACGGCCATGACGGCCCGCCGGCCGGGTCGGCCTGCAGCGGCAATTCGATGCGTTGGTTGGCGCCCCCGCCGGGGTGCTCCAGCTCCAGCCTGAGCACCGCGCGCCGCTCGGTCAATTCGCCGGCGACGGTGAGCCAGCCGTCCTGCGGCCGCATCGACGCGGCCACGAGGTGCCGGGCGCCGTTGGACGCCATCCGCACCAGGCGGGTGGGCTGTTCCAGCAGCAGCGAGACCGCCTTTCCGGCGGAGGGGCCGTCGCCGCCCAGCAGGTCGATGAGCGCGCCGCCGCGGGCTTCGGCCAGGCTGCGCAAGCGCGTGGCGTCGGCGCGGCCGGAAGACAGCACCGCGTAGAGCGGCAGGCGGGTGAGCGGCGCGTCTTCCGCGTCGCCGAAGTTGGACAGGCCGTCGGAGAACAGCAGCACCTCGCCGACCGCCGGCGCGAAACAGCCCGGGTGCAGGGCGGCGTGCAAGTCGGTGGCGCCGTCGTAGGCGGTGGCCTCCAGCTCGCGGCGCAGCGCCGACCAGTCGCCGCCTTCCACCTGGAAAACGCGCGGCGCCTCGGCCGCGTGGCGCAGCCAATGCAAGTGCACTTCCATCCGCCGCGCGCGGGCGAAATAGGCGTCCAGCAGGGCGAACTCGCGGCCATGGTCGCGCTCGGCGCCCGAGCCCGAGGCGTCCCACACCAGGGCCGTGGCCTTGGGCAGGCGCCGGGCCTGCGGCGCCGCGGCGCCCGTGCGCCAAACCGCCGGCGGCCACTGCGCGACGAAATAGCTGCGGCCCCGGTGCTCGCCGACGCTGACACTGCCCGCCGCGCCCGGCACCGGCACATCCACCTGCAGCACCCCGGCGGGGCGCGCGTCCCGGCGCATCCATTCCAGCACCTGGTCGGTACCTTGCGCCGCGAAATCCGGCACGGCCGCATGGGCGTTCGACGCGCGCGGCACCGTCGCGTCGCCCGACCGCCCATCGGCTCCAGCACCCATGCCGGCCACGCGCACAGTCACCGCCAACTCGGGCAACCATTCGGCATAAGCCAACGGCAGGCGGTAACCCAGCCAGCCGGGCCGCGGATGCGGCGCGAGCTGCTCCGCGTAACGCACCACCACCCGCTTGGCGCCCTGGGCCGGCAGCGGGTAGACGCGCAGCTTGTAGTTGTCGCCCTGGGTCTGCGACAGCAGCGCCGGGTCGATGCGCGCCCGCGTCACGTCTTCGAACACCTGCTCGCCGCGCGCCTTGTCGACCACGACCGCCTCGCGCATCGCGCCGTTCTCCACCTGCATCGCCATGCCGACGACGCTCTGGCCCTCCAGCAGCGGGAACTGCAGCTCGCCTTCCAGCACCCGGGTGTTCGGATTGAAGAACTCCAGCTCCACCGACGTGAGCGCCAGGCGCCCCGAAATTTCGGCCGAGACGCGCACCGCGCGCAGCTGCACCGGCGACGCCGCGCCTTGCACCAGCAGCCGCGGCGGCCGGATGTCGGGCCAGGGCGCGACGCCGGCGGCCGGCTTCGTCTGCGCGCCCAAGGGGCTGCTGGCCAGGCACAGCACCGCCGCGCCACCGGCGCCGCCGATCAACAGCCTGCGCCGGCTGAGGGTGAAAACATCCGCCATCTTCCTTCTCCTTTTGTTCCCGAAGTGGAACGGCGGAGCCCTGGTGCATGCCCGGCGCCCGCCGCTTGGAGGCTGATACGGGCCGGCGCGGCGGATGGGGTGAAGGCGGGCGGGAATCGTGCGGAAAACCCAGTCCGGAAAATTCAGGTGGCCGCGGCGGCGCCGCGTTCCAGCCCCGCCAGGCAGATGTCGTACAAGGCGGCGACCAGGTCGGCCTGCGTGACCATGCCGACCAGCCGGCGCTCGGCGTCGACCACCGGGATGTGGTGGTGGCCGGCGTCGGACATCAGCGGCACCAGTTCGACGGCCGGCGTCGATTCCAGCGCGGTGCGGACCCTGGCGCTCATGATTTGGCCGACGACTTCATGCTTGTCCGAATGGGTGTGGGGCGTGCGCCGCAGGAAGGCCCGCAGCCTCGGCCCCAGGCCCGGCTGGTCCTGCAACCCGGCGTGGCGCAGGAAATCGGACCGCGTCACGATGCCCACCACATGCCGCGCCCGGTTGACCACCGGCAGGGCATGCACCGTGTGCGCCTGCATCAGCCGCCAGGCCTCGGCCAGCTCGGTGCCGAATTCGACGGTCACCACGTCCCGGGACATGATGGCCGCGCAGCGGGTGTCGCCGAAACGCCGGCGGAAGGCGTGCATCTCCGTGCGGTGGAACAACGCTTCCAGGTCGTCCAGGCTGATGTCGACGACCTGGTCGTAATCCTTCAGCGCGGCCTGCAGGTCGGCCGGCGTGAAACCCAGCCGGCCCGATGGCAGGCCGTCGGCCGTCCGGTGCGGTCGCGGCGCCTCGGCCGGCTGCTGGCCGTGCGGATAGCGGCGCCCGGTGGCGTTGTTGTAGACGACCGCCACGGCCAGCATCAGCACGGTGTTCAACGCCACCGGCGCCAGGACGAAATGGAAACCCGCCGCGTGGACCTCGGGCCCGCCCAGCACCGCCGTCAACGCGACTGCGCCGCTGGGCGGGTGCAGGCAGCGCAGCGCATGCATCGCCCCGATGGAAAAGAAGATGGCCGCGGCCGCGGCGATGGCCGGGCGGCCTTCGATCAAACGGGCGCAAGCCACGCCGATCACACCCGCCAACACGTTGCCCACCACCACCGGCCACGGCTGGGCCAGCGGGCTGGCCGGCACGCCGAACAGCAGCACCGCGGAGGCACCCATCGGCGCCACCAGCCACAAAGCCGTCACCGGGGAGTCGACGAGCCAGGCGCTCGCCAGCCCGGTGAGGAAAATGCCGAGCAAGGCCCCCGCGCCGGCGCGCAGCCGCTCGCGCTGGCTGACCACGGCTTTCTGGGGGAGCAGGTCCTGCCACCAGGGCATGGCTGCTGGCGAATTGGGATGCGTTCGGTCCATGGAAACGGGGGAAAATCGGCGGAGGCTGATTACATCATGATGTGACATAAACAGGCCCCGGCCCCCCGGAATCCCCATGACCGCCGTGACGCCCCGCCGCACCATGTCCGACAGCGCAGCATCCCGAACCGTGAAGAACCAAAAGAGCAAGTCGCTCGCCAAAGCCGATTACGAAGCGCTGTCCGAATTCCGCCACCAGCTGCGACGCTTCCTGCGCTTCAGCGAAGACGCCGCCCAGGCCGAGGGCCTGACGCCGCTGCAATACCAGCTGTTGCTCCACGTCAAAGGCTTTCCTGGCCGCGACTGGGCCACCGTCGGCGAACTCGCCCACCGCCTGCAGACCCAGCAGCACGGCGTGGTCGCCCTGGTCACGCGCTGCGAAGCCCTCGGCCTGGTCACCCGTTCACCCGGCCAGCAGGACAGGCGGCAGGTGCAGGTTCGCCTCACGCCCGCCGGCGAGTCTTGCCTGGCACGGCTGGCGCAGCAGCACCGGATGGAGCTGGAATCGCTTTCCCATGTGTTCCAGGTCGCCCACATCTCGGCGTTCAACGACCGGGGGTGAGGGGGCCAGGGTCATTGAACCTGCGGGTGCCACGGGTCGGCCGGGCCCATCGGCTCGACGGCCCGTTCATGCCCCCAGCGCTGCATCGACCTTTTCCAGCCGCTCGCGCAGCGATGCCGAAACCCCACCCATCGGCGCACGCAACCCCGGCCCCATCAGGCCGGCCTCCGCCAGCAACGCCTTGACCGGGCCCGGGTTGGGTTCGGCGAACAAGGCCTCGATCAGCGGCACCAAGGGCAGCCAGGCTGCGCGCGCCTCGGCCAGGTCGCCGCGACCCAGGGCTTGCACCACCGAGACGAAACGCCGGGTGTGCAGGTGCGCGCTCGCGGCGATCGCACCCGCGCCGCCCTGCGCGACCGTGCCGAAAAGCTGCAAATCCTCGCCGGCCAGCACCGACAGGCGGCCGTCCGCGATCAGCGCCAGCGTCTTGCCGGCATCGCCGCCGCAGTCCTTCACCGCGCGGATGTTCGGGTGGTCCGCCAGCGCCAGCAGGGTGTCGCGTGCGATCACCGCGCCGGTGCGGTAGGGGATGTCGTAGGCGATCAACGGCAGTGTGCTGGCGTCGGCCAGGGTTTCGAACCAGGTACGCAGGCCGTCCTGTGAGGGCCGCACATAGTGGGGCGGCGGCACGAGCAGGCCGGCCAGGCCGGTGACTTCGGAAGCGGCCAGGCTCGACAAGCGCCGCACCCAGGCCCGCGCCTCGCCGAGGTGGTAGCCGCTCATGCCCATCACCAGGGGCAGACCGCCGGCATGGCGGGACACCGTGCGCAGGCAGTCCAACTGCTCGTCGGCGTCCAGCGCGGCGGCTTCGCCGGTGGAGCCGCAGACCACGAAGCCGGCGATGCCGGCGGGTGCCAGCGCGCGCGTCAACGCGGCCAGGGCGTCATGGTCGACCGCGCCGTCACGAAAAGGCGTGACCAGGGGGATCCAGAGCCCGCGGAAGGTCGTAGGCATGGAGGAAGAAGAAGACATGGGCGAATCCTTTCAAAGGGTTGACCGAGGGTTCAACCGCCGAAGGATTCGTGAAGGTCTCGTGCCTGACTGGACTGACGGGAGAAAGAAGGGGAGAAGTCAAAAACAGGCCGGTTCCGTCGCTCATCCGACGACGGAACCGCAGCTCCGGTCAGATGAGCCGGGTTTTTGATTTTTTCTCGTTGGCGCGGGTTACCGCGGCAGCCGCCACGGCCGTCATCAGGGCAGTGGGAAGCTGGGAGGGGTGCGGGCCGGGCATCGGGGCAGTTTAGCCGCGATGTCGATCAGGCGGGTGCGACGTAAGTCGAACTGCGGCATCCGGCACATGAATGAGATTTCCTTCGATGGCGCTACTTTGCCAAAAGCAAGGCATTTACAATTCGTCGAACTATTCACTGACTATTCATAAGTCATGGCCGAGGCCCCTCTTTCCCGCGACAACGCACAGCGCCTGCACGCCCTGGAGCGCGCACTTCGCCTGGGGCCGCAGTCAGCGCAAGCGCTGATGCTGGCCTTGTCCATCAGCCAGCCGACCTTGTCGCGAACGATTCACGCCCTGCCCGACAGGGTAACGGCCTTCCGCGTGCCGGGCGACCGCACGCCGCGCTACGGCCTGCTGCGCCCACTGCCGGGCGGCCTCCATCCGCGCCAGGACGTCTACCGCATCCTGGCCACCGGGGCCATGGCGCCGTTCGCGAAAGTCGAATTCCTCAGCGGCGGCTCGACCCTGGAGCGCACCCCCTCGGGCCAAGTCACCCTGTACGACGGCCTGCCGCCCTACATGGCCTTCTCCTCCCCCAACGGTTTCCTCGGCCGCCAGGTCGCCCGCGCCGCGGCCTCGGAAATGCCGCTACCGGAAAGCCTGAAGGACTGGGGCGACGACCACCGCATCGCCTACCTTTTCACCCGTGGCCTGAACCTGGCCGGCAACCTGGTCTACGGCGACACCTCGCTGCAGCGGGAAATGGAATTCCGCCAGATCGCCCCCACGCCGTCGGCCGACCGCCTGGCCCACTATGTCGCCATGGCCAACCAACTCAAGGACGCCGCCTATGGCTCCAGCGCCGGCGGCGAGCAGCCGAAATTCCTCAGCCTGGCCGAAGACGCCGGCCACGTCATCGTGAAGTTCGCCAGGCAGGGCAACCGCATGGCCGACCTGCTGCCCCTCGAACACCTCGCCCTGCGCTGCCTCGCCGAAGTCGGCGTGCCCGCTTCCAAGACCCGCCTGGACGCGGCCGGCGGCTATGTCTTCCTCGAAGTCCAGCGCTTCGACCGCGTCGGCCGCCACGGCCGCGTCGGCATGCTGTCCTGCGGCTCCATCGACGACGAATTCTTCGGCGGCCGCGACACCTGGTCCGAGTTCGCCGCCCGCTGCGAGCAAGCCCGTTACCTGTCGACCGAAGACGCCCGCCACATCGACACCATGGCCGCATTCAGCGAACTCATCGGCAACGGCGACAGGCATTTCGAGAACATCTCGTTCTTGCTCGGCGAAGACGGCGAATACGCCGGCCTGGCACCGGCCTACGACATCCTGCCGATGCGCTATGCGCCGATCGGCGGTGGCGTCGACCCGGACTTGTTGCCGATCACGCCGAAGCTCGGGACGATCGGGGCCAAGCCCGGGGTTTGGAAGAGGGCGGCGGAAGCGGCGGAGAAATTCTGGTCCGCACTGCAGGGCGGCAGACTGGAACTGCCGGTGTCCGGCGAATTCCAGGTGCTGGCGGCAAAGAATTTGGAAGTCGTGAGGGAATTCGTGGGCCCCTTGGCACTGGGAGACCGCCACGTCTCTACCCGTTCAGCCGGATAGTTTGCCCAGGTTCACAGCTTAAAAGCTGTAGCTTGCATTTACAGTTTTTGATATGTATTCTAAAGATACGCATCAAAAGCTGTAAAAACAACCTCACAGCATTGGATTTGTATGGCGACCCGATTCACCGTCCGCACCGCCGAGCAGCTGCCGCCCCTGCTCCAGGCCTTCCGCAAAGAAGCGGGCCTTACCCAGTCCGAAGTGGCCCTGCGCCTGGGCGTTTCACAGCAAACCTATTCCGCGATGGAGCGCAACGCCGACAAGGTGGGCACGGCGAGGTTGCTGAAGCTCCTGAACATCCTGGGCGTCGAACTGGCCTTGGAGAAGTCCCCGTCGCCGGTACCCGACCCGGACCCAACGCACGGCGTTTCCAGCGCGGACAAGCCCGCCTGGTGAACCACCATGGGGCGCCACTCTCACACCCGCACACTCGGCCTGTGGATGAACGGGGCCTATGTCGGCACCTGGCGCCTGGCCCCCCACGCGCCGGACACGCTGCAATACGACCCCGCCTGGACGCGGTCGGAACAAGGCCGTCCCTTGTCCCTGTCACTGCCGTTCACGCCGGGCAATCCCGCCCACCGCGGCGACAAGGTCCGCGCCTATTTCGAGAACCTGCTGCCCGACAGCAAAGACATCCGCGAGCGTCTGGCGCGCCGCTTCAACACCGGCTCGACGGATGCCTTCCAGCTGCTGGCCGAAGTCGGCCGGGACTGCGTGGGCGCCCTGGAAATCCTGCCCGAAGGCCAAGCCTCCACAGGCACCGCCCCCTTGCAGGCCGAGCCCCTGAGCGAGGCGCGGGTCGCCCAGGTCCTGCGCGGCGCGACGACAACGCCGAATGCCATGGGACGGGAAGCCGACGACGACGACTTCCGCATCTCCATCGCCGGCGCGCAGGAGAAAACGGCCCTGCTCCTGCACGACGGCCGGTGGTGCCTGCCGCGGGGCGGCACGCCCACGACCCACATCTTCAAGCTGCCGCTCGGTTTGATCGGCGGCATGAAGCTGGACATGCGCGACTCGGTCGAGAACGAATGGCTCTGCGCATTGATCCTGAAAGCGTTCGGCCTGCCCGTGGCGAACTGCCGGCCCCTGCAATTCGAAGACGTCAAAGCGCTGGTGGTCGAGCGCTTCGACCGCGCCTGGTGGAAGCACCCATCGGGCGACAGCCGCCTCCTTCGCCTGCCCCAGGAAGACCTGTGCCAAGCCACGGGTGTCGCGCCCGAAGCGAAATACGAAGCCGACGGCGGGCCGAGAATGGACCGCATCCTGGACGTGCTCGACGGCTCCATGACCCGCGAACAAGACCGGCGCGACTTCTTCAAGGCCCAGCTGGTCTTCTGGATGCTCTGCGCCACCGACGGGCACGCCAAAAACTTCAGCCTGTTCCTGCGCCCCGGCGGCCGCTACCAGCTCACCCCGCTCTACGACGTGCTGTCGGCCTACCCGGTCCTCGGAGACGGGCCGAACAAACTCTCCCCCTTCAAAGCCAGGATGGCCATGGCCGTGCGCTCGAAGAATGCGCACTGGAAGATGCACGACATCCTGCGCCGCCACTGGCTGGCCCTAGGCACCCGCCACGGCGTCGTGACCGACGACGGCCGACAAGTCCAACACCTGCTCGACGACATCGTGGCCCGCACGCCCGATGTCATCGACGCTGTGCGCGCCCAACTGCCTGTGGGGTTTCCTGAGGGGGTGGCGGAGAGCATTTTTGAGGGGTTGCAAGGGGCTGCGGGGCGGCTGGCGGGCGAGGGGTGATTGCCGTGGGCGACGTGGTCGGCAGGTCGCAAGGCTGTCACTCATCGCGCCAGTGATGGAAATGAAGAGAGCCCGGTGTCCCGGGCTCTCTCATGACTTCCTGTGACAGCAGTTTCTACCTACCTGGCAAAGCTCTCACTTTCCGTGTCATCGGCCAACCGCCTCACACATCAATATTCGCCGCCCGGAGCGCATTCGTCTCAATGAAGTTCCTCCGCGGCTCCACCTCATCCCCCATCAGCATCGTGAACACCCGGTCGGCCTCGATCGCGTCTTCGATCTGGACCTTGAGCAGGCGGCGGACGTTGGGGTCCATGGTGGTTTCCCAGAGTTGTTCGGGGTTCATTTCGCCCAGGCCTTTGTAGCGTTGGCGGCCGACGGCGCTTTCGGCTTGTTGGATGAGCCAGGCCATGGCTTGGCGGAAGTCGGAGACTTTGGATTCCTTCTGGCGTTCGCCTTCGCCGCGCCTGACGGTCGCGTCGGCGGCGACCAGGCCCTTGAAGGTGACGCCTGCCGTGCGCAAGGCTTCGTAGTCGGCGCCGTGGATGAAGTCGGCGGTGATGACGCTGCTCTTCAAGTTGCCATGGTGCATGCGGCTGATGCGCAGGATGTGCTTGTCGGTGCGGGCGTCGAATTCGGCGGTGACCTGGGCGTCGTGCACGCTGGCGGCGAGTTCGGCGGCTGATTTCTCGGCGGCTTCGAGCGAGTCCAGGTCAAGGGCCTGCCCGTTGGCGATGGCGCGCAGGGCTTCGACGTCCATCCAGCTGGACAGGCGCTCGACCACGTTGTTGGCCAGCACGTATTGGCGGGCCAGCGTTTCCAGCGCCTCGCCCTGCAGCACCGCGGCGCCAGGCACGCCGGTGTCGAGGCTCGCCTCTTTCAGCGCCACCTTGAGCAGGTAGGCGTCGAGTTCGTGGCCGTCCTTGAGGTATTGCTCTTCCTTGCCGAGCTTGACCTTGTAGAGCGGCGGCTGCGCGATGTAGATGTGGCCGCGCTCGACGAGTTCGGGCATCTGGCGGTAGAAGAAGGTCAGCAGCAGCGTGCGGATGTGGGCGCCGTCGACGTCGGCGTCGGTCATGATGATGATGCGGTGGTAGCGCAGCTTGTCGGGGTTGAAGTCGTCGGCGCCGCTGTTGTTGCCGCTGCCGCCGCTCGTGCCGCCGACCTTGCCGATGCCCGTGCCCAGGGCGGTGATCAGCGTCAGGATTTCATTGCTGGACAGCAGCTTCTCGTACCGGGCCTTCTCGACGTTCAGGATCTTGCCGCGCAGCGGCAGGATGGCCTGGAACTTCCGGTCGCGGCCCTGCTTGGCCGAGCCGCCGGCGGAGTCGCCCTCCACGATGTAGATCTCGCACAGCGCCGGGTCCTTCTCCTGGCAGTCGGCCAGCTTGCCGGGCAGGCCCATGCCGTCGAGCACGCCCTTGCGGCGCGTCATCTCGCGGGCCTTGC
>CBIHOD010000038.1:0-38282 GCA_966211815.1 uncultured Burkholderiales bacterium | reverse complement strand
TCCGGCGATTGCTTCGACCCACAGCGCCGCTTGACTTGAACCATAGAACCTCAGGACAGGCCTGTCGAAGCCTTCCCCGAATCGCCGGGGCTTCGACGAACTGAAGTGACAAGGGCCCACCCCCTCACCCCAACCCCCTCCCCCGTTCCGGGGGCGAGGGAGTTTTTCATGGCTCCCTCTCCCGCTTGCGGGAGAGGGTGGGGTGAGGGTGTCGCACGGGCCACCGGTTTGACCAAACCATAGAACTCTCAGAGGGAACAGAGGGCGGCAGGTATTCCGCTCAATTCGGGTCGAAGCACTTCCCTTCCGTTCTTGCAGGGGACGTCGACAAGCCGACCCGCGTGGAACCGCCGCCGGGATGGGGGCCACTCATCGGGCATGGATGGCGGGGACGATGTGCCGAGGCGATCGTCCCGCCCGCGTGATCCCCTTCCGCCGACACCGCATTGGAGCCCGCCGCATGACGCAAGACCGCATGATGCATCCCGGCTTGGCCGCCGTACCCACCCCTTCCGACGCCCACCGCCGCCCCCGCGGATGGTCCCCGGAGCCCCGCCCGCTGCCGGTGCTGCGCTGCGTGGTGCCGGACGCCTCGCCGCCTTCGCCGCACCCTTCCGGCTTCGGGCATTCCGTCCCGGCCAGCGGTTTCGACGGCCTGTCGCCGTACGGCGAAGCCCGTGTGCCCGGCAAGGTGTCGTCGATGGTGCGCGCGTGGATGTCCATGGTGGCGTCTTCCCATGCCCGCCAGGCCCGCTTCCTGTGGGGCGAGGCCGCCCAGGCCAAGCTGCAGGCCGCCTTGGCGGACTTGCAGGAGAACCTCGAATCGCGCGGCGCCGAGGGCGTCTGCCACGCGCTGATGCCCAGGGACCCGCTGGAAAAGCAGGTGCTGCTGCACCACCTGGCGCAGTCCCTGCCGGCCACCGGCGCCGGCCGGCCGCAAGTGCTGGCCTTGGCGCGCAGCCTCGCTTCGGAGGAGGCGCCGACCCTGGCCTTCCTGCGGAACACGGTGGACGCCTTCAAACCGTTGGACAGCTTGGCGCCGCCGAATGCCGCGGCCTTGCTGCGCCAGGCGGTGCACGAGATCGGCGCCAGCGCGCCGCCGCTGCCGGAGGGCATCCGGCCCGCCGCGCTGGCCCTGGCGCTGCTGCGCAAGTTCGGCGGGGAATATTTCGACGACGCGGTGCGCGCGCTGCGCGCCGGCATCCGCGCCGACCTGCGCGCACGGCGGCCTTCTTCCCTGGGGTCGCGCCTGCGCGAGGCCGCCACCGACCGCTCGGTCTTCTGCGCCGTCAAGCTGACCCACCGGGTGTCCAACGACCTGTGCCGGCGGCTGGCCCAGTTGGGGGTGCGGGGCCACTGCGCCGCCACCGACCTGGCCTGCGCCCTGCTGGCCGGCGCCGAGACCGGCTGCGGCGACCTGGCCACGCTGCTGTCGCGCTACCTCGGCCCGCAGACGGCGGCTTCCATCCAGGCCGACCGGCACGCGATGGAAAGCTTCCGCGCCGCCTTCGCGGTGCTGCCGATCGCGCTGTGGCCGCCATCGCGCGCCCACCGACGCGACCTGCTCCTGGCCGGCCTGGGCCGCGACCCGGCGCCGGCCCGCCACGAACCCATCCTGCTGCGGGCTGCTTGACCTGGCGCGCGACCCGCGGGACCGCACGGTCCCGGCGGCACCGCAAGGGCGCCCACCCGCACCACCGACCGACACGCCGCACAAGGAACCCACGCCATGACCACGCCTGACGACCACCGCCGCGCCGGCCCACCGGCGTCCATCCCGATGCCCCCCGACCGCCGTGCGGCGGCGCTGCCGCTGGCTGTCGCGCCGCGGCCCTGGCCCTGGCAGCGTCTGGCGGCGTTGCTGCTGATCGGCTTGTCCCTGGCGGCGGCCGATGCGCTCGGCCAGGTGTCGCCCGACACCGTGGCGCGGCGGATGCTGCAGGAAGGCCGCTACGACGAAGCCTTGCTGGCCATCGACGCCGAACTGAAGAAACGCCCGGCCGACGGCCAGATGCTGCTGCTCAAAGGCGCCGCGCTGTCGATGGCACAGCGCAAGGACGAGGCGGTCAAGGTGCTGCGTTCGATGGTGCAGCGCAAGATCGAAGAAGCCTCGGCCTACAACAACCTGGCCGTCATCTACGCCGGGCAGGGCGAATACGAGTCGGCGCGCAGCGCGCTCGAATGGGCGCTGCGCGCCAAGCCCGACTACGTCACCGCCCACCACAACCTCGGCAACGTCTACGCCCAGCTGGCCAGCCAGTCATACAAGAAAGCCCTGCAACTCGACCGCGGCGACCGCTCGCTGCCCGCCAAGCTGGCGCAGTTGGACGAAGTGCTCGGCCAGCCCGGCGCCAGCGGTCAGCCGGGCCAGCCCACCGGCGCCCCCGGCACCGGCGGCCCCGGCGCCGTGTCGGCCGACGGGCGGCGCGTCGAACCGGCGATCCAGCCGCTGGAACCGCCGCCGGCCAAGGTGTCATCGCTCGAACCGCGGACGCCGTCGGTGTTCGCGGCCGTGCGCGAAGGCAACGGCGCGGCCTGGGGCGGGAACGGGAACTGAGGGGCCAAGCGCGCCGCGACGAGCGACCACGCTTGTAGGAGCGGCTTCAGCCGCGATCCGGTCGCCAGGACCGCGGCCGCCGCGGCGGCGGCCATGGCGGTCGCGCGCTGGACGGCTCAAGGCAGCCGCAACACCTCCGCCAGGTGCGAATACACCGTGCCCACGCGCCGCAGGTGCCGCGACTCCGGGTGCGTGAGCAGCCACAGCGGGGTCTGGGCGTCGTCCAGCGGTTCGCCCAGGCGCACCACGTCTTTGCGGCCCTCGGCGAGGAAGAGCGGGGCGATGCCCACGCCCAGGCCGAGCGAGACCAGCTCCAGCACCGACAGGATGCTGTTCACGCGGTAGCGCGGCACCGCCCGGGGCAGGTGGCGCTTGCGCCAGATCACCGAAGGGTGGTCGGGCAGGGCGTCGTCGGGCGCGATCCAGTCCACCGCGCCGGCCTCGACGTCGGCCAGCCGGGTCGAGGGCCGCGCCCTGGGCGCATAGATCGCCACCCGCACGGCCCCGACTTCCTTGCCCACCAGGTGCTGGGCGGGCTTCTTGGTGGCGCGCACCGCGATGTCGGCGTCGCGGCGGGTCAGGCTGGCCAGTTCGTTGCCGGCGTGCAGCTCGAAATGCAGCAGCGGGTGCCTGGACTTGAGCGGCGCCAGCGCCGGCGCCACCAACCCGTGCAGCAGGGTGTCGGTGGTGGTGATGCGCACCGAGCCGCTGACCTGCGCCGGCGAAGCCGCCGCCGAAGAGCGCGCGGCTTCGACCGCCGCTTCGACGTGCTCCGCGTGCTCGGCCAATTGGCGCGCCAGCTCATTGGGCAGGTAGCCGCCGCGCGAGCGTTCGAACAAGGGTTGGCCCAGGCCGCGTTCCAGTTTTTGAAGCGCGCGGAACACGGTGGAAGCGTCCAGCCGCAGGCGCTCGCCCGCGCCGGCCAGGGTGCGGCCGCGCACCAGGGCCAGCGCCACCTCCAGGTCGGAGGGGGTGATTTGGTATTGCGTTCTTGCAATCATGGTTTGGAATTTTTCTTATTAACAATTCATCGGCGCAATCCTACAGTGGCTGCACGCCAACCCGTCTGAAGGATCCGCCATGAACACGAACGCCACCCCGCACCCATCCGCCACCGACTTGGGGCTCGCGTTGCTGCGCGTCAGCCTGGGCACGATGTGGATCGCCCACGCGCTGCTCAAGCTGCTGGTCTTCACGCTGCCCGGCACGGCGCAGTATTTCGCCGGAGTCGGCTTGCCCGGCTTCCTGGCCTACCCGGTGTTCGCCGCCGAACTGCTCGGCGGAGCCGCACTGGTGCTGGGCTTTTACGCCCGGCAGGTCTCGCTCGCGCTGGCGCCGGTCATGGCCACCGCGGCCTGGGTGCACCTGCCCAACGGCTGGACCCACACCAGCGCCGGCGGCGGCTGGGAGTACCCGGTGTTCCTGCTCGTCGCGTCCATCGCCCTCTGGCTGGCCGGCGACGGCTGGGGCGCCGTCCGGCGCAGCACGCGCTTCACGCCCGCGGCCGAGGCTCGCTGAGGCCGTGCGCGACCGACATCCACCCCGACGGAAAGGAAAAACCATGGAACCCCGACAAGACGCTGGTGCGCATCCCCCGGCCGCGCTGCTGCTGGTCTCGCACGCCTTGTGCCCGTACGCCCAGAGGGTGGCCATCGCGCTGCGGGAGAAAGGCGCGGCCTTCGAGCGCCGGGACATCGACCTGGCCGACAAGCCGGCCTGGTTCCTCGCCGTCTCGCCGCTGGGCAAGGTGCCGCTGTTGCTGGTGGGCGGGGAGGGCGGCGAGCCGCTTTTCGAGTCCGCGGTGATCTGCGAATACCTCGACGACGCATTGCCGCCGAAGCTGCATCCCGGCGACGCGCTGGAACGCGCGCGGCACCGCGGCTGGGTGGAGTTCGCCTCCCACCTGCTGCAGGCGATCGCGGGCCTGTACAACGCGCCGGACGCCCCGGCGCTGAAAGCGCGGGCCCGGGAGCTGCGCGCGAGTTTCGAACGGCTGGACGCGACCCTGGGCGAGGGCCCGTATTTCGCGGGCAGCGGCTTCAGCATGGTCGATGCGGCCTTCGGACCCGTGTTCCGGTACTTCGACGTGATCGACCGGGTCACCGGCCTTGGGCTTTGGGACGGACTGGCCCGCCTCGCCGCCTGGCGCGCGGCGCTGGCCCGCCGGGAATCGGTGGCGTCGGCCGCGGCGCCGGACTATGCGGCGCGGCTCGGGCGCTTCTTGCGGGCGCGGGAATCCGAACTGGGGCGCCTGGCGGCGGCGGCGTTTGCTTCGGTTTGATGCCGTATGCCGCACCGGGCGTGGGCTTCAGCCAGCCGCGCCCAGCCGCTTCAGCACCTCCATCGCCGCGGCCGGGGCGCGCTCCTTGGCGCCGTTGATCATGAACATGTAGACGTCCCGCGGCCGGTGGCTGTGCCCTTCCGGGTCGCCGTCGTAGGGCACCTTGGGCACGTCTTGCGGCTCGCCGCCGGCGGCCCAGGCCTGGGCGCAGGCGGCCCAGGCGTCGAGCACCGGCGGGGCGTAGCCGGTGGCGCGGCCGCTTTCGCATTGCATCAGCCGCAGGTAGACGAAGTCGGCCGTCAAGTTGGCGAAAGAGGGGAATTTCGGCGAGTCGGTGACCACGCAGGCCGCGCCATGCGCGCGCGCCAGTTCGATGAAGCGCGGTGTCATGAAGCTGTCGTGCCGCACGTCCAGCACATGGCGCAAGGGGCGGCCGCGCAGTTCGCGCGGCAGCAGCTTCAGGAAGGCGGCGAAGTCGCCGGCGTCGAACTGCTTGGTCGGCGCGAATTGCCAGAGCAACGGCCCGAGCTTGTCGCCGAGCTGTTCCAGGCCGCTGGCCATGAAGCGGTTGATCGAGTCGCCCGCCTCGGCGAGCACGCGCCGGTTGGTGGCGTAACGCACGACCTTGAGCGCGAAACGGAAGTCTTCCGGCGTCTCGTCGCGCCATTTCGCGAAGGTGGAGGGGCTCTGGGTGCTGTAGAAGGTGCCGTTGACCTCGATCGCGGTGAGCCGGCGGCTGGCGTATTCCAGTTCGCGGCGCGCCGGGAGGTCCTGCGGGTAGAAGGTTTCGCGCCAAGGCTCGTAGGTCCAGCCGCCGATGCCCACCCTGATGTCGCCCATGTGTTTCCCCTTCGCTGCCGTCATTCGCCTGGTGAATCGTCATTCTGCTGGAGGGCACGCCCCGCGCTATCGCCTGACGCGGTGAAATGGCAAGCGAAGTGCCCGCATTTCGGGGCATCCACACCCGGGCGCCGGCCTATGCTTTGCGCTGATCCCTTCCCGACCCCCGCCCGCCCATGAAACTCCTCGGCATCCCCCTGCGCAAACCGTCTTTCAACGAATTCACCGCCGCTTCCATCATGGGGGTGGGCCTGTGGATGCTGGCCTTGGGGCTGATGCGGGCCTCCAGGGTCGATGTGGCCTGGCAGGACGCCGGCGCCTTGCTGATCATGGCGCTGTGGGGCTGCCTTTGCGCCCGGCTGGGCATCCGCGTGGGCGCAGGCGGCCGCCACCTGCTGGCCAACCTGCTGGTCGGCGCCACGCTGCTGGGCTGCTACCAGGCGGCCCTGGCTTTCATGGCTTGAGCGATGAGAGGCTGAGGCCCCATCGAATAGGATCGGCCTCCCTTCACCGGAGCCGTCCATGAACATCCACCTCAGCCTCACGCCGCTCATCTCGTTGATCGCCGGCATCCTGATCCTCGTCGCGCCCAAGTTGCTGAACTACATCGTCGCCATCTACCTGATCGTCATCGGGCTGGTGGGGCTGTTCGGCATGGGCTCGCTGCACATCCGCTGACGCCCGCCCTGGCAGGCCGGCCCGCAGGCGCACCTCGGCCGGCCGCCACCAGGCCGGCAGCAGGCTGCGCACTTCGGGCCGCGCGAAGCGGTCGTCGATCAAATGCAGGCTGCCGCGGTCCGACAGGGTGCGGATGACGCGGCCCGCGGCCTGCACCACCTTGCGCAGGCCGGGGTAGAGGTAGACGTATTCGTAGCCCGCGCCGAACCCGTCGCCGATGCACCGGCGCATCGCCTCGTTCACCGGGTTGAACTGCGGCAGGCCGAGTGTGGCGATGAAAGCCCCGATCAAGCGCGAACCGGGCAGGTCGACGCCCTCGGAGAAGGCGCTGCCCAGCACCGCGAAGCCGACGCCGCGGCCGCCTTCGCGGAAGCGTTCGAGGAAGGCGGCCTTGCCGGCTTCGTCGAGGCGGCGGGCCTGCGGCCACATTGGGATGTGCGGGTGGAGGGCGCCGAAAACGCTGGCGGCGCGCTCCAGGTAGTCGAAGCTGCTGAAGAAGGCCAGGTAGTTGCCCGGGGCCGCGGCGTACTGCGACGCGATCAATTGGGCGATGGGCGCGAGCGAGGCGTCGCGCCGCGCATAGCGGGTCGACACGCCACGCACGATGCTGACCGACAGCTGCGAGGCGTCGAAGGGCGCGTCCACGTCGAGCCAGGCGGTGTCCGGGGGCAAGCCGAGCAGGTCGCCGTAGAAATCGGCCGGCGCCAGCGTGGCCGAGAACAGCACCGCCGAACGCACGGAGGCGAAACGCGCCTTCAGGAAGGGCGCGGGCACCACGTTGCGGATGCACAGCAGGGCCTGCACACCGGGCCGCCGCGCCTCGGCCGGCGGTTGCCGGGTGAACAGGTCGCCGCCCGCGGGGCCGCCGTAATCGCCCCCGGTCACGCCACCGCCGCCGCGCCGGGTGACATCGAACATCGAATGCCCGCCCCAGCTGTCGAGCAGCCGCGTGAAATGCAGCGCCTGGAAGTAGAAATCGAGCAGGGCCGGGTCCTGCGGCGCGCTGGCCGGCTGGTCGGCCAGGTGGGCGCCGATCGCCTGGACCAGCTCGCGCAGCGCGTCGCAGAAGGGCTCCGGCGGCTCCGGCAGCTCCGCATAGTCGCCCGCCTGGCCCTCGGCCAGCTGACGCCACTGGCGCTGCAGGCGGTTGAGCGGCGCTTTCAAGTGCGGCGGCAGCGACGCGGCGCCGCGCAGGGCGCGCAGCTGGGCGGGGGCCAGGCTGGCGCTGTACATGTCGCGGGCCCGGTCGAGCAGGTTGTGGGCTTCGTCGACCAGCACGCCGGCTCGCCAGGCGTTGGCTTGCAGCAAGCCGTGCAGGAAGGCGGTGCCGTCGAAGAAATGGTTGTAGTCGCCGACGACCACGTCGCACCACTTGGCGGCCTCCTGGGCCAGGTAATAGGGGCAGACGGCGTGTTCGAGGGCGATGCCGCGCAAGGTGGCCCGGTCCAGGTGGGGCGAAGCCGGCGACAAGGCGGCCGCGCGCGCGGCGGGCAGCCGGTCGTAGAAGCCCCGGGCCAGCGGGCAGGCCTCGCCGTGGCAGGCCTTGCCGGGGTGTTCGCAGCATTTGTCGCGCGCCACGAGTTCGATCGTGCGCAGCGGCACGCCCGCCCGGCCGCCGCCACCGCCACCGCCGCCGCGAAGCGTCTGCAGGGCTTGCATCGCCAGCGCCCGGCCGGGGGTTTTCGCGGTCAGGAAAAAGACTTTGTCGAGTCCTTCCCCCGGGCAGGATTTGAGCATCGGGAAGAGCGTGGCCAGGGTCTTGCCGATGCCGGTGGGCGCCTGCGCCAGCAGGCAGCGGCCCAGCCGGGCCGCCTGGAACACCGATGTGGCCAGTCGACGTTGGCCGGCGCGGAAATCGGCGTGCGGGAAGGGCATCGCGGCGAGGGCTTCGTCGCGCCGCTGGCGGTGGGCGGTCTCGGAGTCCACCCAGTGGAGGAAACGCTCGCACAAGGATTCGAAGAAGGCCTGCAAGTCGGCGGCGCTGCATTCGCGGCGCAGCGGCGCGGCCTCGGCGCGCCCGACGACGTCGTAGTACACCAGCGCGACGGTGAGCGACGGCAGGCCCTCCTGGGCGCAGAGCAAGGCGCCGTAGACCTGGGCCTGGGCCCAGTGCAGCGCGCGGTGGTTGGCGGGCTGGCGGCCGAGGTCGCCCTTGAAGGTCTTGATCTCTTCCAGCAGCTTCCTGCCGGGGTCGTAGCCGTCGGCGCGGCCGCGCACCGTGAGGTGCTTGTACCGACCGCTCAGCGGCATCTCGGCCTGGTAGCCCGACGGGCGCCGGCCGGTCACCGCCTGGTGGCCCTGCAGGCCTTGCTGCGACGTGGGCGACGGCGTGAAACGCAGGTCGAGGTCGCCTTCCTTGGCGGCGAACTCGCACAGCGTGCGCACCGCGACGGTGTAGGGACGGGCTGCCGCGGGCAAGGGTGTCATCCGCGCGCCGGGCCGTCGAAGGGCCCGGCGCCGGGCGTGCGCCTGGGGCCGGGCAGGTGGTCCGGCCGCGGGCCGCGGTGACGCGATGACGCGGTCATGCCTCGGCTTGCTCGTCGAAGGTGGCGGCCGGGACGGTCGGCGACGCGTCACCGCCGGCATGGCCTTCGCCGCCATGGCGGTCGTCGACCAGCAGGGCCTGGGCCTCGTCTCCGCTCCAGTGCGCCGGCGTCGCCTTGGCCAGGGCCATCCAGGCGGCGAAGGGCAGGGTGCAGGGCGAGTGGCGCGCCGGGCGCAGCAGTTCGAGACGTCCCTCGTCGACCGGACCGAGCAGCATCCACACGCCCCAGGCCGGCGGGATTTCCTCGGGCTGGGCGATGTCGGCCGCCAGCACGTAGTAGCACTCGCAGCACAGCCATTCGTAAGACTCGCGCTTGGCCGCGTGGCGCAGGTCGGACTGCAGGTCGGCGCGGCTGACCTTCACCTCGTGGATCATCGGCCGCAGGTAACCCTCGACCGTGGTGTTGCGCACCGAGAACAGGTCGGGCCGCGCCATGCGCCAGGTGGTCTTGGACGCGGCGGGTTCCTCCGCCGCGAAATGGCGGTTTTCGTCGGCCTGCCAGAGCGCTTCATTGGCCGCCTGGCGGTGGATGGACGGCAGCGCCGGCGCCGCCACCGCGGCGCGCAGCGGCAGCTCGCGCCAGACCAGCCGGCCGGCGCTGGCCAGATGGGCGGCGAAGCGGTCGGCCAGGCGGTCGTGGGCACTGAGTGCGCGCCGGCCCGACTGGCGCGCCTGGGCCAGCAGCTGGATGCCGGCGTCGGTCAGGCGCAGCGTCTCGTGGCCGGTGTCGGCGACTCGCAGCGCCGCCCAGCCCGCGGCCAGCAGGTCGATCTCGATGTCGTCCCGGCTCGGCCAGCCGGCGGAGCGCCAGATGTCGCGCAGGCGGGCGAGGTGCTCGCGGCGGGGTTGGATGGACACAGTGGTCGGCATGGCAGCGGTTGTTTAGCGAGTAGCCAACGGTCGGACAGGTGTTCGCCTTCCGATGGAACGTGGTTTAACTGGATGGATATACAGTATACGAAAGGGGGCGTGGACCGAGCGGGTATTGCGTCCGGTTACGCGATCAGAACTAACACACTCTACACACCATGTGTATCATACACAAATGAGCAGCGCTGACTTAGTCCGCGAACTCATGACAGCCGGATGGCGACTCGCACGCGTCAATGGTTCGCACCATGTGTTCAGGCACCCTGCGTCCTCCGGCATCGTGGTCGTGCCCCATCCCAGGAAAGACTTGGGAAAGGGGCTTGTCGCCGCCATCAAGCGGCAAGCCGGAATTTGAAAGTACTCCTCGCCATGCGCTATCCCATCGCCATCGAACAAGGCAGCGCCACGGACGCTTTCGGTGTCGTGGTGCCAGACCTGCCGGGCTGCTTTTCAGCCGGCGACACGTTGGAAGATGCGATGGCGCAAGCCGAGCAGGCCATCGTGGCTTGGATCGAAGCCGCATTGGACGCCGGCCAAGACATTCCCGAGCCTTCGACCATTGACGCCTTGCGCAAAACGCACAAGGAATACAGGCAGTGGATCTGGGCCGTCGTCACGGTGGACCCCGCCGTCCTGGACGACGTGGTAGAACGGGTCAACATCAGCCTGCCACGGCGAGTCCTGCGGCGGTTGGACGCATTGGCCCGCGCCGCCGGGGAAACTCGTTCGGGCTTCATTGCTCGGATGGCGCTGGGGGGAGGGGTGCCGGTCGGGCTTGTCAGTTCGACAAAGTCTCCGAATTGAAAAAATCCTTGCTGCCCGTCAAGGATCGATGCTTCGAGATGGGAGCGCCTATCTTGTGGATCCAGAACCGAGTGGTGCGGCTGGATCGTCAAAGTCAATCGTCATGGTCTACGGCGTTCAACATTTCCTTGTTGCTCAATCCTCGGAGCCCGGAAGATAAGCCGCCTTTGCCGCGAAAAACAGGCATAGGCGGAATTTTCGGCCGCGTGCTCAATCGCATTTGCAGTGATTCTTCGATCAAGCGACTTAGGCTGATGTTTCGCTGGGCCGCCAAAGTGCGAGCCCGGACCAACAAGTCGTCGTTTAAGTTCAGAGTGATTTTCATGGGAGAGGCCTAGTCACCGTAGCAGGACGGCGCATTCTGAACTCTTGTGACAAGAGCGCCGATCCATCGTCGTGCCCCCTCAAATCGCGAACTTCCCCGTCTCCAACGCCTGCTTGGCGATCAGGAAGGCCGCGGCGTTCCAGCTCTGGCCGGCCATGCCCATGGGTTTCAGCGTCTGGCCGTGGAACCATTCGGTGAAGCGCCAGTCGTCCTGGCTGTTGGCGCGGGCGAGCTTGACCAGTTCCTGCCGGGCCAGGCCCTTCTTGCCCAGCAGGGCCAGGGCCAGCACCCAGAAGCCGCCGATGAAGGGCCAGACGCCGCCGTTGTGGTACTGGTGCGGGTGGTTCTGCCGGTGCCGGCCCATGTAGGAGCGCCACAGGTCGTGGTCCACCGGGATCGGCGTCGTCACGGCGCGCACCGGGTAGGGGTCGCTGCTGCCGGCGGTCTGCAGCGTGATGACGATCTCCTCGCTCATCGAGTCCCCGGCCAGGCCGTAGAGCATGGCCAGCACGTTGCCGAAGACGTCTCCCTCGTCGCCCCAGAAAGACAGGTTCACGAAGCTGAGGTAGAGCCCGGGGTTGCGCTGCCCCCGGCGGGCGTAGTGGCCCAGCAGCCGGCCGCGGCGGTATTCGGGCAGGTCGCGCTTGAAGGGGTGGAAGAGGTGGTTGAAATGGCTGTGCGTCTCCTCCAGCGCCGGCAGGTCGTAGAGCAGTTTCACCCGGTACCACAGCGCATTGGTGTACAGCACGAAGCCTGAGCGCGGCATGATGTCGGCCCAGTCGCTGGCCTCGTTCTGCTGCAGCAGGAAGAAGCGCTGGTGCTCCTGCGCGAGCAGCCATTGCAGCGCCAGGTCGACCTGCGGCTGCCAGCGGTCCCGGGTCTTGAAACCGGGCAGGCGGCTGTTGCGCCGCACGTGGTCGACCGCGATCAGCCACCACAGCGTGGCGTCGATGCAGCCGAGGTACCAGAAGTCGGCGTCCCGGCCTTCGGGGTCGACGTATTTCGGCACCTGGCCGTTGCGGGCCTGCAGCGAGGCCAGCGAATCCAGGCTGTCGATCGCGCCTTGCTCGAGCGACTCCACGCCGCTGCCGGCCATCGCCAGCACGCAGATGGCGGCGTCGCGGCCGAAGATGCGGGTGTAGCTGCGCGCCTCGGCCGCGGCCGTGCGGCTGGCGGCGAGGATGCCGCCTTGGGCGAGGTTGCGTTCGAGCAGCGCGAGCGATTCGGCGGCGCAACGCTCCAGCAGCGCCGACGATTCGGCGTCGGCCAGGTTGGGCGGCTCCACTTCGGGGCGCGGCGGGGTGGCGATTCCTGACATGGCGACTTTCGCTTTCTGCTGCGGGAAAAAGGCGGAGAAGGCGCCGCGCAGCGTTTGAAGGACGGACGATCGGGTGGGCGCGGGCTGCGCCCGGCCCGTCCGCCATAGTGATCCGGAACGGGCGCTTGGTTCCCCGGAGAAAGCGGGTGATTGGGGATGAATTCACGCCGTTGCGGCCCGGCGGGACGCGCCTGTTGCGCCCGCGCCGCGGGCGCGCCGTTTGCCATGACAGGGCTCGGCCGTCCAGGCCCGGGCGCACGGCGCCCTATGTGCCGCAGTTCCTTCACTCCATTTTTCCGCCCGCCTGTCATCCATGCCGACGCCCATCCCCGAGCCCAACCAGAAAACCCCCGCTTCGCCGCGCACCGCGGCGGCCGCGGCCGCCAGGCGCGCGCAGCGCGCGGCCCAAGAGGCGGCCAGGCGGCCGCGCATCGCCATCGAGCGGGTGAGCCCGTCGGTGGAACCGCAGGCGGGCCAGGTGTTCCCGGTCAAGCGGGTGGTGGGCGAGGAAGTGGTGGTCCAGGCCGACCTGGTCTGCGACGGCCATGACCTGCTCGCCGCGCGCGCGCTGTGGCGCCGGGTGGGCGAGGAGGGCTGGCGGCAGGTCCCGATGGAGCTGCTCGTCAACGACCGCTGGCAGGCGCGTTTCGCGGTGGAGCAGGTCGGCCGCGTGGAATTCACCGTGGAAGCCTGGGTGGACGACTGGGCCAGCCACATCGCCGGCATGGGCAAGAAGCACGCCGCGGGCCAGGACGTGTCGCTCGAAATCGAAGAGGCGCGCCAGAAACTCGAAGCCCTGGCCGCGGGCGAGGGCGCCGAGCAGCAGGGGCTGCGCGGCCAGCTCACCCGGCTGGCGCTGCAGTTGGGCGGGCCGCCGTCCGCCGAAGCCCGGGTGCCGGCCCAGGCCGAGGGCGGCGAGGGAGCCGACGACGAAGCCGGCGGCGACACCGCCGTGACGCAATTGGCCGTGCAGGCGCAAAAACGCGGCAAGGCGGTGCTGGAGGCCGGGGCGGGCGCGGCGCCACAGGCGCCGGCCGACCGCCAGGCCCAGGTGGCGCTGCTGATGTCGGCCGAGACGCAGTCGCTGGTCGAACAGGCCGGCCACCGGCCTTTCCTCAGCCGGCTGGAGCCGCCGCTGCCGATCGACGTGGAACGCCGGGCGGCGGGCTTCGCCAGCTGGTACGAGCTTTTCCCGCGGTCGCAGACGAAAGACGCCGCGCGCCACGGCACTTTCGACGACGTGATCGAGCGCCTTCCGGCGATCGCCGCGATGGGGTTCGACGTGCTGTACTTCCCGCCCATCCACCCGATCGGCCTGCTCAACCGCAAAGGGCGCAACAACAGCCTGCAGGCCCAGCCCGGCGACCCCGGAAGCCCGTACGCCATCGGGAGCGGGGAGGGCGGCCACGAGGCCATCCACCCCGAGCTGGGCACGCTCGAAGACTTCGAGCGGCTGCGCGCCGCCGCGGCCGAGCACGGCCTGGAGCTGGCGCTGGACTTCGCCGTGCAGTGCGCGCCCGACCACCCCTGGCTGAAGCAGCACCCGGAATGGTTCGACTGGCGGCCCGACGGCAGCATCAAATACGCCGAGAACCCGCCGAAGAAGTACCAGGACATCGTCAACGTCGACTTCTACGCCGAAGGCGCGGTGCCTTCGCTGTGGATCGCGCTGCGCGACGTCGTGCTGCTGTGGGTCAAGCGCGGCGTGAAGATGTTCCGCGTCGACAACCCGCACACCAAGCCGCTGCCCTTCTGGGAATGGCTGATCGCCGACGTGCGCGCCAGGCACCCGGACGCCATGTTCCTGGCCGAGGCCTTCACCCGGCCGAAGATGATGTACCGGCTGGCCAAGATCGGCTTCTCTCAGTCGTACACCTACTTCACCTGGCGCAACCACAAGGCGGAAATCACCGACTACCTCAACGAGCTGGCCCACGGCGAGGCGCGCGAGGTGTACCGGCCGCATTTCTTCGTCAACACGCCCGACATCAACCCGTATTTCCTGCAGACCTCGGGGCGCGCGGGTTTCCTGGTCCGCGCCGCGCTGGCCGCGACGTCGTCCGGCCTGTGGGGCATGGTGGCCGGCTATGAGCTGTGCGAGGCCGCGCCGGTGCCGGGCAAGGAGGAATACCTGGACTCCGAGAAGTACGAGATCAAGCCGCGAGACTGGAACGGGCCGGCGGTGGGCGGCGGCCCGAACATCGTCGCGGAAATCACCCGGCTGAACCGCATCCGCCGCGACAACCCGGCCCTGCACACCCACACCGGCATCCGCTTCTACAACGCCTGGAACGACAAGGTGCTGTACTTCGGCAAGGCCACGCCCGGCTTGGGCAACTTCATCCTCGTGGCGGTGAACCTGGACCCGCACAACGCGCAGGAGGCCGACTTCGAAGTGCCGCTGTGGGAATTCGGCCTGCCGGACCACGCCGCGATCCAGTGCGAAGACCTGATGCGCGACGGCGACGGCAGCCGCTTCGAATGGCGCGGCAAGGTGCAGCGCCTGCGGCTGGACCCGCACCACGGCCTGCCGTTCGCGGTGTGGCGCCTCACGCCGCCGGCGGCGGCCTGACCCGACCCCGACCCCGACCCGGAGAAAGAACCCCGCCATGGCCCGCGACATCGATTCCACCAGCACCTTGCAAGCCTATGTGCAGAGCACGGGCGAAGCGCCCGTGTCCGCCGCCTCGGTCGCCGGCCCGAAGCCCGTGCACGCCGACGACCCGCTCTGGTACAAGGACGCCGTCATCTACCAGGTGCACGTCAAGTCCTTCTTCGATTCCAACAACGACGGCATCGGCGACTTCGCCGGGCTGATCGGCAAGCTCGACTACATCGCCTCGCTCGGCGTCACCGCGATCTGGCTGCTGCCCTTCTACCCGAGCCCGCGCCGCGACGACGGTTACGACATCGCCGACTACAAAGGCGTGCACCCCGACTACGGCGCCATGGCCGACGCCAAGCGCTTCATCAAAGAGGCCCACGACCGCGGCCTGCGCGTGATCACCGAGCTGATCGTCAATCACACCTCCGACCAGCACCCGTGGTTCCAGCGCGCGCGGCGGGCCAAGAAGGGCTCCAGCCACCGCGACTTCTACGTCTGGGCCGACGACGACAACGGCTACGCCGGCACCCGCATCATCTTCTGCGACACCGAGAAGTCCAACTGGACCTGGGACCCGGTGGCCGAGGCGTATTTCTGGCACCGCTTCTATTCGCACCAGCCCGACCTCAACTTCGACAACCCGCAGGTGCTGCGGGCGGTGCTGGCCGTGATGCGCCACTGGTTGGACATGGGCGTGGACGGCCTGCGGCTGGACGCCGTGCCTTACCTGATCGAACGCGAGGGGACCAGCAACGAGAACCTGCCGGAGACGCACGCCATCCTGAAGGTCATCCGCGCCGAACTCGACCGCGACTACCCCGGCCGCATGCTGCTGGCCGAGGCCAACATGTGGCCGGAGGACGTGCAGCAGTACTTCGGCGGCGCCGCGGCCGCCGCCGCCGGGGCGGGCGCCGACGCGGCGGCGCCCGGCGGCGCGCTGTCGGCCCCGGGAGCGTCCACCGTGGGCAGCACCGGCCTGCACGGCGACGAATGCCACATGGCCTTCCACTTCCCCCTGATGCCGCGCATGTACATGGCCATCGCCCAGGAAGACCGCTTCCCGATGACCGACATCCTGCGCCAGACGCCGGACATCCCGGCCAACTGCCAGTGGGCGATCTTCCTGCGCAACCACGACGAGCTGACGCTGGAGATGGTCACCGACAAGGAGCGCGACTACCTCTGGAACCACTACGCCTCCGAGCGCCGCGCCCGCATCAACCTCGGCATCCGCCGCCGCCTGGCGCCGCTCCTGGAGCGCGACCGCCGGCGCATCGAGCTGATGAACGGCCTGCTGCTGTCGATGCCGGGCACCCCGGTCATCTACTACGGCGACGAGATCGGCATGGGCGACAACATCCACCTCGGCGACCGCGACGGCGTGCGCACGCCGATGCAGTGGTCGCCCGACCGCAACGGCGGTTTCTCCCGCGCCGACCCGGCCCGGCTGGTGCTGCCACCCATCATGGACCCGCTCTACGGCTACCAGGCCGTGAATGTCGAAGCCCAGCACGGCGACCCGCACTCGCTCCTGAACTGGATGCGCCGCATGCTGGCCATCCGCTCGCAGCACCGGTCCTTCGGCCGGGGCAGCCTGCGGCTGCTGTACCCGGCCAACCGCAAGGTGTTCGCCTACCTGCGCGAGCACACCGCCGAGGACGGCAGCGCCGAGACCATCCTGTGCGTGGCCAACGTGTCGCGCGCCTCCCAGGCGGTGGAGCTGGACCTGTCCGCCTTCGCCGGCCGGGTGCCGGTCGAGATGGTGGGCGGCGCCGCCTTCCCGCCGATCGGCCAGCTCACCTACCTGCTCACCCTGCCTCCGTACGGCTTCTACTGGTTCGTCCTCGCGCCGCGCAGCCAGATGCCCCCTTGGCACCAAGACCCCCCGAAAACCATGCCTGAATACACCACGCTCGTGCTGCGCAACGGCGCCCGTGACCTGCTGGACACGCCCGCCCGCACCCTGCTCGAAAAGGAAATCCTGCCCGTCTACCTCGGCAAGCGCCGCTGGTACCAGGCCAAGAACGCGTCGATCCAGCAACTGCGGGTCGCCGGCAGCGTGGTGGTGCCGGCCGAGCCCGCGCCCTTCATCCTGGCCGAGATCGATGTCCAGCTGCGCGGCGGCGAAACCCAGCGCTACGCGTTGCCGCTGGGCTTCGTCGCCGAAGACGAGGGCACGGCGGCCCTGCCGCACCAGCTGGCGCTGGCGCGCGTGCGGCGCGGCCGCAAAGTAGGGCTGCTGACCGACGCCTTCGCGCTGCAGGGCTTCGTCCACAAGTTGCTCGACTTGCTGCAGGAAGGCGCGCGGCTGCCGGTCGACGCCGCTTCGGGCGGCGGCGAACTGCGTTTCATCCCGAGTTCGCGCATGGCCCAGGCCAACTACCGGGCCGACCCGGAGCTGCGCCACCAGTCCGCCGAGCAGAGCAACAGCTCGGCGGTGGTGGGCAACGCGGTGATCCTGAAACTGATCCGCCGCGTCCAGCCCGGAGTGCACCCCGAAGCCGAGATGACGCGTTACCTCACCGAAGCCGGCTTCCCCAACATCGCGCCGATGCTCGGCGAGGTGACGCGCGTGGCCGCCAACGGCACGCCGCACGTCATCGCCGTGGCCCAGAGCTTCGTGCACAACCAGGGCGATGCCTGGGAATGGACGCTGGCCACGCTCGACCGCGCGGTCCAGGACGTGGCGATGTCCCCCGACGGCGCGCAAGCCGACGAGGCCCGCCGGCTCGACGCGGAGCGCTCGATCGAAGAGCTCGCCGGCGCCGCGCGCACCCTGGGCCGGCGCCTGGGCGAGATGCACGCGGCGCTGGCCCAGCCGAGCGACGACCCGGCCTTCGCGCCGGTGCGCGCCGACGAGGCGGAGGCCGCGCGCTGGGGCGAGGCCGCGCTGGCCCAGCTCGGCCTGGCCTTCGATGTGTTGGAGTCCGCCGCCGCCGACGCCGGCCGCCCGGCCGAGCGCGCGCTGGCGGAAAAACTGCTCGCCCGGCGGGAGGCGCTGGCCGAGGCGGTGCGCCAGTTCGCCGCCGGGGGCGTCGGTTCGCTCGTCACCCGCATCCACGGCGACCTGCACCTCGGCCAGGTGCTGGTGACCTCGGGCGACGTCTGTTTCATCGACTTCGAAGGCGAGCCCCTCAAGCCGCTGCAGGCGCGCCGCGCCAAGGCCAGCCCCTGGCGCGACGTGGCCGGCATGGTGCGCTCTTTCGCCTACGCAGCGGCCGTGGCCGCCCAGCACAACCCCGAGGCCATGAGCGGGGAGATGCTGGCCCGCAAGCAGCAACTGCTGGACCGCTTCCTGCCGGCTTCGCGAACCGCCTTCCTGGAGGGCTACCGGGAGACCGCGCAGCTCACCCACGAGTGGCGGCACGAGAACGGGCCCGACTCGCTGCTGGCCCTGTTCACGCTGGAGAAGGCGGCCTACGAGCTTTGCTACGAAGCCGCCAACCGGCCCGACTGGCTGATGGTCCCGCTGCGCGGGCTGGCGGCCATCGCCGAGCAATTCGCCCCAGAGGAAACCGCCGATGCGATCTGACAACGCCGTGCTCGAACCCCAGGCCGCCAAGACGCCGATGGTGTCCGCCGCCGACGCCGCCGCCCTGGCCGAAGGCCGCCATGCCGACCCGTTCTCGGTGCTCGGGCCGCATCCCGGGCCGGACGGCTGCACCATCGTGCGCGCCTACCTGCCGGGCGCCCGCGGCGTCACCGCGGTCAAGGCCGGCGGCGAGCTGCTGGCCCGGCTGGAGCCCACGCCCACGCCGGGCTTGTTCGCCGGCTGCATACGCGCCAGCGACACCGTCGACGCACAGGCTTATGCCCGCCGCCACGCGCCCGGGGCGCCGTCGCGCCCCCACTACGAGCTGCGCGTCGAGTGGCCCGGCTCGGTGCAGGAGACCGAAGACCCCTATGCCTTCGGCGCGCTGCTCGGCGAGCTCGACCTGCACCTGATCGGCGAAGGCCGGCATTTCGAGCTGGGCCGGGTGCTGGGGGCCCGGCTGGTCACGGTGGACGGGGTGTCCGGCGTGCGCTTCGCCGTCTGGGCGCCCAACGCCCGGCGCGTGTCGGTCGTGGGCCATTTCAACGGCTGGGACGGCCGGCGCCACCCGATGCGGCTGCGCCACGGCGCCGGGGTGTGGGAACTCTTCATCCCGCGGCTCGCGCCGGGCGAGGTCTACAAATACGAGGTGCTCGGGCCGCAGGGCCTGCTGCCGCTGAAGGCCGACCCGGTCGCCCTGTGCGCCGAGGCGCCGCCGGCCACCGGCTCGGTCGTCGCGCCGGCCACGCCCTTCGCCTGGACCGACGGCGAATGGATGCGCGCCCGCGCCGATCGCCAGGGCCCTCAGGCGGCGATCTCGGTCTACGAGGTGCACACCGCGTCCTGGCGCCGCGCCGACGGCTGGCGCACGCTGAGCTGGGACGAACTGGCCGAGCAGCTCATCCCCTACGCCACCGGCCTGGGCTTCACCCACATCGAGCTGCTGCCGGTCATGGAGCACCCCTTCGGCGGCTCTTGGGGCTACCAGCCGCTGTCGCTGTTCGCGCCGACCGCCCGCCATGGCACGCCCGAGCAGTTCGCGCGCTTCGTCGACGCCTGCCACGCCGCCGGCCTGGGCGTGATCCTGGACTGGGTGCCGGCGCATTTCCCGACCGACGAGCACGGCCTGTCGCGTTTCGACGGCACCGCGCTGTACGAGCATGCCGACCCGAAGGAAGGCTTCCACCCCGACTGGAACACCGCCATCTACAACTTCGGCCGCAACGAGGTGCAGGGCTTCCTGATCGGCAGCGCCCTGCACTGGCTGGAGCACTTCCACATCGACGGGCTGCGGGTCGACGCCGTGGCCTCGATGCTCTACCGCGACTACAGCCGAAAGGCCGGCGAGTGGGTGCCGAATGCCCACGGCGGGCGGGAGAACCTCGAAGCCGTGGCCTTCCTGCGCCACCTCAACACCGTGGTCGGCGAACGCGTGCCGGGCGCGGTGATGATCGCCGAGGAGTCCACCGCCTGGCCGGGCGTGACCCAGCCGGCGCACAGCGGCGGCCTGGGCTTCACCTACAAATGGAACATGGGCTGGATGCACGACTCGCTCAAATACATCGAGCGCGACCCGCTGCACCGCCGCTGGCACCACGACGAGCTGACCTTCAGCATGGTGTACGCCTATTCCGAGCGCTATGTCCTGCCGCTGTCGCACGACGAAGTGGTGCACGGCAAGGGCGCGCTCATCCGCAAGATGCCGGGCGACGACTGGCAGCGCTTCGCGAACCTGCGCGCCTACCTCGGCTTCATGTGGGCCCACCCCGGCAAGAAGCTGGTCTTCATGGGCGCCGAATTCGCCCAGGACCGCGAATGGAACCACGACCGCGAGCTGGACTGGCCGCTGCTCGGCCAACCCGCCCACGCCGGGGTGCACCGCCTGCTGGGGGACCTGAACCGGCTGCTGCGCGCCGAGCCGGCGCTGCACCTGCTGGACAGCGACCCCGCCGGCTTCCAGTGGCTGGTGGGCGACGACCGGCAGAACAGCGCCTACGCCTTCCTGCGCCTGGCGGGCGGGGGCCAGGCGCCAGGCGGCGCGGCCGCGCCGGCCCCCTTGCTGGTCGCCTGCAACTTCACCCCCGTGCCGCGCCGCGCCTACCGGGTGGGCGTCCCCATGCCGGGCACCTGGCGCGAGGTGTTGAACACTGACGCCGGCGCCTACGGCGGCTCCAACCTGGGCAATCAAGGCGCCGTCGACGCCGAGGCCGAGCCCGCCCATGGGCAGCCGTTCTCGCTGTCGCTGCTGCTGCCGCCGCTTTCCACCCTCATCCTGCGCCACGATGCCCGCCCTCGCTGACAGACTCCTGCCCGGTTCCCCCCATCCCCTGGGCGCCACGCCCGACGGCATCGGCGTCAATTTCGCGGTCTTCTCGGCCCACGCCGAGCGCGTCGACCTCTGCCTATTCGACCCTTCCGGCAAGCGCCAGATCGCCAGCTACCCGCTGCCGGAATGCACCGACGAGGTCTGGCACGGCTACCTGCCCAACGCGCGCGCCGGGCTGCTCTACGGCTACCGCGCCTACGGCCCTTACGAGCCGGCGCGCGGCCACCGCTTCAACCCGCACAAGCTGCTGCTGGACCCTTACGCCCGGCAGATCCGCGGCGCGGTGCGCTGGTCGGACGTGCTGCACGGCTACCGCGTGCATTCGCCCAAGGCCGACCTGTCCTTCGACCGCCGCGACAGCGCCGCCGCCATGCCCAAGGGCGTGGTCACGCGGGACGCCTTCCATTGGGGCGACGACCGCCGGCCCGCGGTGCCCTGGGACGAGACCGTCATCTACGAGGCCCACCTCGGCGGCCTCACCATGCTGCGCGAACACATCCGCGCCAACGAGCGCGGCACCTTCGCCGCCCTGGGCGACCCCGGCGTCATCGACTACCTGAGGCGGCTGGGCGTGACCACGCTGGAGCTGCTGCCGGTGCACGCCTTCGTCAACGACGCCTACCTGGTGCAGAAGGGGCTGGCGAACTACTGGGGCTACAGCACGCTCGGCTATTTCGCGCCCGAGCCGCGCTACCTGTCCGACGGCTCGCTCGACGAGCTGCGCGTGGCGGTGCGCCGGCTGCACGCCGCCGGCATCGAGGTGATCCTGGACGTGGTGTTCAACCACACCTGCGAAGGCAGCGAACTCGGGCCCACGCTGTCCTTCCGCGGGCTGGACAACGCGAGCTACTACCGCCTGCTGCCCGAGGACCCGCGCTACTACATCAACGACACCGGCTGCGGCAACACCGTCAACGCCGGCGCGCCGCGCGTCATCCAGCTCATCATGGACTCGCTGCGGCACTGGGCCACTTCCTTCCGCGTCGACGGCTTCCGCTTCGACCTGGGCACCACGCTCGGCCGGGAGGCCCACGGCTTCGACCCGAACGCGGGCTTCTTCGACGCGCTGCGGCAGGACCCGCTGCTGTCGCGCCTGAAACTCGTCTTCGAGCCCTGGGACATCGGCCCGGGCGGCTACCAGCTCGGCCAGCATCCCACGGGGCTGGCCGAGTGGAACGACCGCTACCGCGACACCGTGCGCGCCTACTGGCGCGGCGACGCCGGCAAGCGGCCCGAGCTGGCGGCGCGGCTGTCGGGCTCCAGCGACCTGTTCAACGCGCGTTCCCGCCGGCCCTGGGCGTCGGTGAACTTCGTCGCCGCGCACGACGGCTTCACGCTGGCCGACGTCACCGCCTACGAGCAGAAGCACAACGAGGCCAACGGCGAGAACAACCGCGACGGCCACAACGACAACCTGAGCCGCAACTGGGGCGTGGAAGGCCCGACCGGGGACCCGGCCATCCTCGCCCAGCGCGCCCGCATCCAGCGCGCCATGCTGGCCACGCTGCTGACGTCGCTCGGCACGCCCATGCTGCTGGCCGGCGACGAGTTCGGCCGCAGCCAGCGCGGCAACAACAACGCCTATTGCCAGAACAACGAGATCTCCTGGCTCGACTGGAAGCAGGCCGACAGTTCCGAGGGCAGGGCGCTCACCGAGTTCACCCGCCACCTGATCGCCCTGCGCCGCGCCCACCCATCGCTGCGCAGCCCGCGCTACTTGCACGGCCGGGAGGAACCGGCGCCCGGCATCGCCGACCTGTCGTGGTTCGACGAGCGCGCGGGCGCCATCCCGCCGGACGACTGGCACAACCCCGAGGGCCGCGCGCTGGCGATGCGCCGCGCCGCCCGGCTCCTGCCGCACGAGGACGACAGCCCGGTCGACGTGACGCTGCTGCTGCTGAACGCCTCTTCCGCGCCGCTGTCCTTCACCCTGCCGCCGCCCGACCTGCCCTGGCGGATGCTGGTCGACACCTCCGAACCGGACTTGCCCGAGGGCGGGCCGGTCACCGGCGAGTCGATCGAGCTGGCGGCGCACAGCGCGGTGCTGCTGGCGGCGGAGTGGCTCGGGGAGGCCGGATGAGCTGGCATTTGTTCGCGCACACCCTCACCCCGACCCTCTCCCGCAAGCGGGAAAGGGAGCGTCTTTCCATGCCGAACGCCACGCGTTACTCCCCCTCCCGGATGCGGGAGGACGGGTTTCACGCCCTTTCCCTCGAACCCGGGGGGGAGGGCGGCGGCGAGGGGCGCGCGGCGGACCAGGGCCCTTTCCCCACTGAGCGTGTCGGCGTGCGAATCCAGGACCAACAATTTCCCAACCTCTGAAGGACACCGGCCCATGACCGCCATCGCCACCCACCTGCCTCCCGGCCGACAACAGACCGCGCGCTTCGGCGCCACCGCGATCGCGCCGGACCGCACCCGTTTCCACCTCTGGGCACCGGCGCAGCAGCGCGTCGTGCTCGAAATCGAAGGCCAGGAGGGCATCGCGATGCCGGCCCTGGACGGCGGCTGGTTCGAGATCGAGATGCCGGTCGGCGCCGGCACCCGCTACCGCTACCGCATCGAGCACGAGGGCCGGCCGATGACGGTGCCCGACCCCGCTTCGCGCGCCCAGCACGGCGACGTTCACGGCTGGAGCGTGGTGGTCGACATCGGCCGCTACGACTGGCAGACGCGCGACTGGCGGGGCCGGCCCTGGGAAGAGGCGGTGATCTACGAGCTGCACCCCGGCCTGATGGGCGGCTTCCAGGGCATCGAGGCGCGGCTGCCGGTGCTGGCGGCGATGGGCGTGACCGCGGTGGAGCTGATGCCGGTGGCCGACTTCCCCGGCCCGCGCAACTGGGGCTACGACGGCGTGCTGCACTACGCGCCCGACGAAGCCTACGGCACGCCGGCGCAGCTGTGCCACCTGGTCGACACCGCCCACGCCCACGGCCTCATGGTCTTCCTCGACGTGGTCTACAACCACTTCGGGCCTGACGGCAATTACATCCCGCTGACCGCGCCGCAGTTTTTCCGCCACGACGTGAAGACACCCTGGGGCCCGGCGATCGACTTCCGCCTGCCCGAAGTGCGGGCCTTCTTCACCGGCAACGCCATCCAGTGGATCAACGAGTACTGCATCGACGGGCTGCGCTTCGACGCGGTCCACGCGATCGCCGACCCCGGCTGGCTCGACGAGATGGCGCTGGCCGTGCGAGCCGTCGCCGGGCCGGGCCGGCATGTGCACCTGGTCCTGGAGAACGACGACAACGCCGCCGGCCACCTCGGGCCCGAGCCGAAGCGCTTCGACGCCCAGTGGAACGACGACGCCCACCATGCGCTGCACACGCTGCTGACCGGCGAGTCCGACGGCTACTACCGCGACTACGCCGACCGCCCCGCCGAGCGGCTGGCGCGGGTGCTGGCCGAAGGTTTCGCCTACCAGGGCGAGCCGTCGATGCACCGCGGCGGCGCGCCGCGCGGCACGGCCAGCAGCCACCTGCCGCCGACGGCCTTCGTCTCTTTCCTGCAGAACCACGACCAGACCGGCAACCGCGCCTTCGGGGAACGCCTGGCGTCGCTGGCCGACCGCCGCCCGCTGCGCGCCGCGGTGGCCCTGCAACTGCTCTCGCCGCAAGTGCCCTTGATCTTCATGGGCGAGGAAGCCGGCAGCCCCACGCCCTTCCTCTACTTCACCAGCCACCACCGGGAATTGGCCGAACAGGTGAGGGAAGGCCGGCGCAGCGAGTTCGCGGGCTTCCCGGCGTTCGCCGACGAAGCGCGGCGCGCCAGCATCCCCGATCCCAACGCCGCCGCGACGTTCGAGTCCTCCCGGCCCGAGGACGGGCCCGACGCCGCCGAATGGCGGGCGCTTTACGGCCGCCTGCTGTCGCTGCGCCGCGAGCACGTGGTGCCGCGGCTGGCCGGCGCCCGCAGCCTGGGCGCCCGCGTGCTCGGCCCCCGCGCGGTGGTGGCGCACTGGAGGCTGGGCGACGGCGCCCGCCTGACCATCGCCTGCAACCTCGGGCCGTCGCCCGAAGTGTTCCAGGACATGCCCGCCTTGCGGCACCTGCTCTTCACCAGCGACGAGTCGGCCGTCGCCTGGACCGACCAGGACACCGGCCTGGTGCACGCGCTGCCGGCGCATTGCACCCAGGTCTTCCTGACGCCGGCCGCCCAGGGCGGCGCCGATCCACAAGGGCTGGCGCCATGAGCCCGAGGGAAGAAGGCGGGTCGGATGCCGACCTGAGGCGGCTGGCCGAGTGCGCCGGCATCGCCGTCGAATGGCACGACTACCAGGGCCGGCCGCAGACGGTCCGGCCGGGCACGCTGCGCCGGGTGCTGGCGGCCCTGGGCCACCCCTGCGACACCGCCGCGCAGGCGGCGCAAAGCCTGCAGGCGCTGACCGCGGCGGTGGAATGGCCGGTGATGGTCACCGGCCGCGTCGGCATGCCCTTGCTGGTGCCGGTGCCGCCGTCGGCCGCGTCGGGCGAATTGCGGGCCGAGCTGACGCTCGAAACCGGCGAAACGCTCGACATGAAGGCGGCCATCGTGTCGCCGCCGGCCTCGCCCCGGCCGGATGAAGTCTGGAATGGACAGGCGCCCGGCCTGTCGATCGGGCTGTCGCTCGGACCGGTCGGCACGCCGGGCTACCACCGGCTCGCCGTCACCGCGGGCGGCCAGCCGCATCATTTGACGCTGGCGATCGCGCCGCGGCACGCTTACCGGGTGGAGGATGCGCTGGCGGCGCAAGCTCAAGCGCACGGCACCCGCGCCCCGGACCGCGCCTGGGGCACCGCGGTCCAGCTCTACGGGTTGCCGCCCGAATCGGACCGGCCGCTGGGCGATGCCGGCATCGGCGACTTCACCGCGCTGGCCGCGCTGGCGCGCGGTGCCGCCGAAGCCGGCGCGCATGCGCTGGCCATCAGCCCCACACATGCGGAGTTCGCGGCCGACCCGTCGAAGTTCAGCCCTTATTCGCCTTCCAGCCGGTGGTTTTTCAATGTGCTGCACGTCGACCCGGCCGCGGTGTTCGGCGCCGCGGTGGCCGAAGCGGCGGCGCGGCGCGCCGGCATCGAAGCGGCCGAGTTGGCCGCCCTGCGCGATGCGCCGCAGATCGACTGGCCGCGGTCGGGCGCGGTGAAAATGCGCTGGCTGCGCGCGCTGTTCGACCTCGTCGATGCGCCGGGCGACGTCGCCGGCAAGGTCGCCGGCGGCGATGGCGCGTCCCCGGACTGGAAGCGGGACTTCGACCGCTTCGCGGCGGAACAGGGAGAGCCACTCGCGCTGCACGCCTGCTTCGAAGCGCTGCATGCCAAGTTCGCGCCGCAAGGCCTGGGCGATTGGCGGCGCTGGCCCGAGGCGTTGCGCGACCCCCGCGGCGAAGAGGTCGCCCGGTTCAAGCGCGAGCATGCGGCCGAGCTGCGCTTCCATGCCTTCCTGCAATGGCTGGCCGACACCGGCCTGGCGCGGGCGCAACAGGCGGCGCGCCGGGCCGGCATGGCCGTCGGACTGGTCAGCGACCTGGCGGTGGGCCTGGACAGCGGCGGCAGCCACGCGTGGTCGCGCCCCGACGAGCTGCTCGCCGGGCTGGAAGTGGGCGCGCCGCCCGACATGCTGAACACCGACGGCCAGACCTGGGGACTGACGGCGCTGTCGCCGCGCGCGATGCGCGAAGGCGGCTTCGCGGCCTTCCTGTCGACGCTGCGGGCCGCGATGCGGCACGCCGGCGGGGTGCGCATCGACCACGTGCTCGGCCTGAAGCGCCTGTGGCTGGTGCCGCAGGGCGCCGGCGCGGGCGAGGGCGCCTACCTGCACTACCCCTTCGACGACCTGCTGAACCTGGTGGCGCTGGAGTCCCACCGGCACCGCGCCATCGTCATCGGCGAAGACCTCGGCACGGTGCCGTCGGGCCTGCGCGACAAGCTCGCCGACCTGTCCATCCTCGGCATGCGTGTGCTGTGGTTCGAGCGCGACCCGGCGTCCCCGGACGGCGCCGGATTCCTGCCCCCGGCGCAATGGCCGCGCGACGCGGTCGCGCTCACCACCACCCACGACCTGGCGACCGCCGCCGGATGGTGGCTGGGGCGCGACATCGACTGGCGCGAGCGCATCGGCGGCGCCGACGCGGCCGCGTCGCGCACGGAACGCGCCCGCGACCGCGAGGCCCTGCGCCGGGCCTGCGGCGCGTCCGACGGCGAGATCGGCGCGCAGGGGGCCGTCGACCTGGCGGTCGACCAAGTGGCGGCCACGCCGGCGGTGCTGGCGATCGTGCCGCTGGAGGATTTGCTCGGCCTGGCCGAGCAGCCGAACCTGCCCGGCACCGTCGACGAGCACCCGAATTGGCGGCGGCGGCTGCCGTCGCCCGCCGACCGCTTGCTGGCGCAGGCGCCTGTTTCGTCGAGGGCCGCGCGCCTGAGCCGCGGGCGCGGCGAGGAGGGGCGGGCATGACGCGCCCCTCACCTCTGTCGGGCCCGCCCCGCGCCACGCTGCGCCTGCAGTTCCACGCGGGCTATACCTTGGACGACGCCGCCGCCCAGGCGCCGTATTTCGCCGCGCTGGGCGTGAGCCACGTCTACGCCTCGCCGCTGCTGGCGGCGCGCGCGGGTTCGATGCACGGCTACGACGGCATCGACCCCACGGCGATCAACCCCGAACTCGGCGGTGAGGCGGCGCTGCGCCGCCTCGTCGGGGCCCTGCGCGAGAACGGCCTGGGCCTGATCGTCGACATCGTCCCCAACCACCTCGCGGCGTCGACGCAGAACCCCTGGTGGCTCGACGTGCTCACCTGGGGCGCCCGGAGCGGCCATGCCGACTGGTTCGACATCGACTGGCGGCCCGCCGATCCCGCACTGCACGGCAAGGTGCTGCTGCCGGCGCTGGGCCGGCCCTACGGCCAGGCGCTGGCGGCCGGCGAGTTGTCGGTGACGCTGGACGCGGCCGCCGGCCGCTTCGAGCTGGCCTATTTCGAGCATCGCTTCCCGCTCTCGCCGGCCACGCACGCGGACTTGCTGGAGCGCCTGTCCGGGCGCGCCACGACGGCCCGTGCCGAGCCCGCCGAAGCCCAGGCGGCACGCCGCTTCGCCGGAGCCGACGCCATGGGTGGGCCGGACGGCGCCGCCGCTTTCCAGGCGGCGTGCGCCGCCCTGGCCGATGCGCTGGAGACCGGTGCGGTCTGGGCGCGCGCCATCGACGACAGGCTCGCCGGGCTCAACGCCGACCGGGCCGCCTTGCACGCTTTGCTGGAGCGCCAGCATTACCGCCTGGCCTGGTGGCGCACGGCGTCCGACGAGATCAACTGGCGCCGTTTCTTCGACGTCCACGAGTTGGTGGGCATGAACGCCGAGCGGCAAGAAGTCTTCGACGCGATGCATGCGACGGTGCTGCGCCTGGTGGGAGAAGGCCTCGTCGACGGCCTGCGCGTGGACCATGTCGACGGCCTGACCGACCCTGGCGCCTATGGCAGGCGGCTGAGGCGGGCGGCGCTGCGCCGCTGGCCGCACGACCCGGCCGAGCGCCCCTTCTACCTTGTGGTGGAGAAGATCCTCTGCGGCGACGAAACCCTGCGCACCGACTGGGCGGTGGACGGCAGTACCGGCTACGACTTCATGAACGATGTCGGCGCCTGGCTGCACCACCCCGGCGGCGAGGCGCCGCTGGGCGGCCTGTGGGAGCGGCTGAGCGGCCGCAGCGCCGGCTTCGAACCCGAGGCCCAGGCGGCGCGCCGGGAATTGATCGGCCGGAGCTTCTCCGCCCAGCTGGACTCCACGGTGGATGCGCTGCACGCCGTCGCGCGCGGCCGGCTGGAAAAACGCGACACCAGTGCCGCGTCGATCCGCCGAGCCTTGATCGAATTGCTGGTCCATTTCCCCGTCTACCGGACCTACGCCTGGGACGCCGGCCGCGACGAGGCCGACGAAGCCGCCATGCGGCAAGCCTTGGACGGCGCGCGGCGGAGCCTGCGGCGCGCGGACCTGCCGGTGCTGGACGAGCTGGCCCGCTGGCTGGGCGGCCCCCCTTTCGAAAGCGAAGGGCGCGACCTCGCCCTGCGGCGCGCGGCCATCCGCCGCTTCCAGCAGCTCACCGCGCCTCTGGCGGCCAAGGCGGTCGAAGACACCGCCTTCTATCGCCACGGCCGGCTGCTGTCGCGCAATGACGTGGGCTTCGAACCCCGGGACTTCTCGATCGGCAACGGCGAGTTCCACCGCCGCTGCGCCCTGCGGCGGCGGCTTTTCCCCCAGGCGATGCTCGCGACAGCGACGCACGACCACAAGCGCGGCGAGGATGTCAGGGCGCGGCTGGCGGTGTTGAGCGAGTGCCCGCGGGAATGGGGCGAAGCGGTGCTGGCCTGGCAATCCATGAACCGGGGCTTGCGCGGCGCGGCCGGTGCCGGCCCGGGCCCCGGCGACGAGGCGATGCTTTACCAGGTGCTGCTGGGCGCTTGGCCGACCGGCTTGTCCGCCGACGACCGCGGGGGCCTGGCCGCCTTCCGGGACCGAATCTGGCGCTGGCAGGAGAAAGCGCTGCGCGAAGCGAAGCTGGCCACCGACTGGATCGCCCCTGACGAAGCCTACGAAGCCGAATGCAAGGCTTTCCTCGACGCTTTGCTGGATACCGCGCTGTCGGCCGGATTCCTGGCGGGGTTCCACGGCTGGGTGGCCCGCGTCGAAGCCCACGGCATGCGCAACGGCTTGCTGCAGACCCTGCTGAAGTACACCCTGCCCGGCGTGCCCGACCTGTACCAGGGCTGCGAGTTCTGGGACTTGAGCCTGGTGGACCCGGACAACCGCAGGCCGGTCGACTTCCGTGACCGCGCCGCCGTTCTAGAACGGTGCCGGGATTCCTCGCTGGCGGACCTCGCCGTGGGCTGGCGCGACGGGGCCGTCAAGCAGGCCCTGATCCATCGTCTGCTGGCCTGCCGCGCCGCCGCGCCGCGCCTCTTCGCCGAAGGCGACTACCGGCCTTTGCCCATCAACGGCGGGGAAGGGGAGGACGGCCGCCTGCTCGCCTTCGAGCGCCGGCTGGGCGCCCAGCGCCTGCTCGTGGTCGCGGCCCGTTGGCCGTTCGGCCTGGAACAGGCCGCGCCCGGGGAGTGCTGGGGCGGTGCCGAACTGTCGCTGCCCGACGGGAGCCGCCGCGGCGCTTGGCGCGACGTGCTCGCACCCGGACAACTCCGGTCGCCTGCGCCGCCCGATGACGACCTGCCGGCGTTGCGCCGGCTGCTGCGGCCGTCGCTGCCGTTCGCGGTGCGCGCGGTGCTTTGACCGCGGCCGGGCCGTCCGGCTCAGGGGCCGAGCGTCTTCGAGCCGCCCTGGCCGGAAGGCGGTCGGCCCCTCAGCGGGTTTTCTGGCGCGCCTCGCTCGGCAAGGGCTGCGCGGGCTTGCAGGGCGACTGCCATTCGCGCAGCGTTTCCTCGATCAGGCGGTTGCCGTCTTGCTGGGCCTGTTTGATCAACTGGAACACGTTGTCGTCGTTGACCCACTGGTGGCCCTGGCCACGTCGGAGTTGCTGGTAGATCTCGGACAAGGAAGGCGCGTGGGCCGTGGTGCTGGTGTTCATGCGGGTCCCCGGGATGTGTGTGGATGGGAAGTGGATGAAGCCTGTCGGGGCAAGGCCCGTGCCCATCGCGGTGTCGGCTTGACTGCAGCTTTTTCCAGGTGCCCGGGAACGGCGCGTGCCCGCTGGCGTGCGTGGGGCGCGCGGCCGCGCGGCCGCGCTCTGGCGCAGCGGCCGGCCGCGCGGCACGACGCACGTCCACTTCGCGCTTCCCGTAATTTTTTCTGTCCCTACCTAGACGAGGAGATGAACATGACACAAGTCGCTGATGTGATGACCCGGGGCGTTCGCACCTTGATGCCGAACGACACGGTCGTGCTGGCCGCGCAGGCCATGGAAGAGCTTGATGTGGGCGCGATCCCCGTCTGCGATGGCGGCCGGGTGGTCGGTTTGGTGACGGACCGCGACATCGTCATCCGCGCCGTCGCGCAGAACCTGCCCATCGACACGACGCACCTGGAGGCGTTGATGAGCAAAGGCGTCGAATGCGTCTATGAGGACGACGACCTGACCGAGGTGTCGGCCAAGATGCAGCAGTCGCAGATCCGCAGGCTGCCGGTCCTGGACCGGGAGGAGCGGTTGACCGGGATGCTTTCCCTGGGCGACCTGGCGGTCAAGGGTGACACCGGCGAGGCCGCGGAGGCGCTGGCCGACATCTCCGAGCCGGCACGCCCGGCGCGCGGCGGGCAGTCGGCCGCCAGCGGCGCGGCCGGCGGGGGCGAAACCGTTTGACGCGGCCGGGCATGTCCATTGCCGAGTTCCAGGGTCGGTAATCCGCCGATGCATTTCACCAAGGAGAAGCAACATGGCTGAACAAAACCGCAACCAGCAGCAAGACCAACAGAACCAGCAGAACAAGAACCAGGCCCAGCGCGAAGACCAGGGCCAAAACCGTTCGCAGCAGGAGCAGCAAGGCAACCAGAACCGCAACCAGGCGGGCAGCCAGCAAGACTCCAGCCGCAACAACCAGCAAGGCGGCCAGCAGCGCAACGATGTCAACCAGCAGCGTTGACCGCCGCGCCGCGGGGTCTTTTGACCTAGGCGCCGCGTGAAACCGAGGTAGCGCAGGGGCTGTGGGCCGACGGGCCCGCAGCCCTTGCCCCATGGTGGTACGCAACCGGTGGTACGCAACCGCCGCGGCAGCCCCGACTCCGATGTTTTGACAGATTCCTTGGAGAGAAAAAACGCCCATGACGACGACCACTGAGCTTGAACGGGCCGCCCCGGCAATGCGGGGCGAGCCTTCCGGCGCGACTCCGGCGGACTCGCAGCCGGTGGGCACCGGCACCGCGGCGGACGCCTTGGATTGGTCCGGACCGTGTCAGGCGCGAATCGTGCGCCCGTTGTGTTCCGCGCCCGACGAGCCGAACCAGGTGAGCGTGCCGGCAGGCTGCTGCGACATCCAATGGGGTGCCGACACCGTGCTGTTGAGCTGGTGGGGCAGGGGCAAAGTCCGGCAGATCACGATGCCGGGAAGGGAACTCGACAGGCTTTTCGCCGCCGGGTTGATCGAATGGGATTGAGGGGGCGGGCCAGGCACCGCGCACGGCGCCGGGGATGCCGCTGATGGGGCGGCCAGGGTGCCCGGCGATGCACCGTCGGCACGGCCCCGACAGTAAGACTTGCCGCAGCCTTTACAAAACCGGCCTCGAAGGAAGGTTTCCTTACGAGTGAAAACGGTTTTTTGCGCCGGAAAAGCCTCCAATCCATCCAGGCACAACCTTTGCTAAAGCGACGGGCGACTCACGCCTTAGCACCGCTTTCGGGCTTGACTGCACCTCAGAAAGGATCAGAGATGGCGCCTGTTGAAAGTTTGACCGACCCGGTGGTTGCGGCCGCACCTCAGTCCAAGCATGCACCGCCTGTGAAGCGCGACGCCGAAGTCGGGCCTGGCGATGCCGGGCCGATGCGCTTCGAAGACCCGTCCGGTCCCGATGCGGAATACCAGCAATGGCGCCGCGAGCAGCTGCGGCAATTGGAGCTGCGGTATCCGGAATGGCACCGCAACAGCTACAAGGATTTCATCGAAAGCTTTCCGCACGCTTGCCGGCCTTCGATGGCGGCGAGGCCACTGCCCCGCGCGCTTGCGGCGGGCAGGCGGCTCGCTGGTGCCGCTGTCTTCGGCAAATGATCTGAACGGGAGGCGGCGCCGCCGCGACTCGGCGACGGCGTCTTCTTTTCCACAAGCCTGACGCGGCGGGCCGCCACACGGCCCGTGGAGCGGTCAGATCTTCCGCGCCAGGCGGGGAAAGAAGGTCAGGCCATAAATGGCCGCCGCCCCGACCATCAAGTAAACGACGCGTGACTCCAGGCTCAACGGCCCCAGCACAGCTGCGATCAGGTCGACGTCGAACAAACCCACCAGCGCCCAGTTCAGCCCGCCAGCGATGAGCAGGGCCAGCGCCAGCATGGCGACGATCGAAGAGATCGCATCGAACATCGTGTCCGCGACCGGGGAAATACTGTGTTCCATGAGCCCTCCTGTTCAATAGAAACGAATCTGCGAATGCTGGCGCCACAGGGCAGGCGGCATGCCCGGCGTCCTCCCGTTCCGCCGGATTCCCGGGCGCCCGGCTCAGGTCGTTCCTTCCGGTTCGTCTTCGAGGGGGTCGCCGGCTTCCAGTTCGGCGATGAGGGACAGGTCCTCCTCGCTAAGCTCCTCGTCGAGGCCGTCGATCGAGAACACCCGGTCCACGCCGATGTCCGACGCTTCCTGCAGGCGCGCGTCGGACGCGGCGCTGCGGCGTTCGCCCGTGCCGGCGGCGTCGCTGGTGCCTGAGGCCGCCGAAGGCCCGGTGGACACCAGGGGATGGGGCATGTCGTCGCGCAACGCGACATCCACCGGCAGGCCCGGATCCTCTTCGTCGTTCATTTCGATGCCCACCATGTCGCTGCCGGTGTCGGAGCTGTCGCCGGGGCCCAGGGCGTTCTGGTCCCGGCCGCCGGGCTCCAAGGTCGCCAGGTCGATGCCAATCAAACTGCTGTGTCCCATGATGCTGTCCTCGGTGCTGCGGGCAATTCCGCACCTGCCCGGCGGCAACCGCGGTGCCCGGCGCCGGTAGGCCGGCGCCTACGGCGTTTTCCGTCCGTTTCCTGCAGCCGGCCGCCCAGGGCCCGCCTAGAGTGGAGCGACGGTCCGTCAAGGTCCGGCCACCCGGCCCGGCGGAACCGATGGACGCATCCACTTCCCCCTCATCGACAAGAAAAGGACGCACAACGACATGTCATTCCTTCTCTACCTTTTCGGGCTGGCGCTGGTGGTCGGCGGGATCGCCTGGGCGCTGATCCTCGCCGGCCTGGCCGCGGCTTACGTCAGCATCACCTGCCTCATCGTGCTGGGCATCGGGGTCATGATGGCCGTGTCCCGCACGCGGGCCAAGGATCCGCCGGCGTAAGGGGCCGAGGCTGCCTGGGTCGGGCAGCTTTGGACGCGCTGGCCGGACACCTCCGAAAGCGCCCGGCCTTCCGCGCCGGCGCGCGGTTCAAGCGCCCACCAGGCGGCCCAGCCCTTCGCGCAGGAGCACATGCACGCGCATCAGGCCGCCTGGCGTGGGCAGCCAGTCCAGCACCGGCGTGTCCACTCGCTGGGCCAGGCCCATCGGCGCCGGCTCGATCGACAGGCCGCCGCCGCTGGCGCGCTCGAAAGCGGCGACGGCCCGCGGCATGTGCCAGCCGTGTGTGACCAGCAGCACGTGCTTGACGCCCAGGGGCTTGAGGATGGCCACCATGCCCGACGCGTTGCTGCGGGTGTCGCGCGATTCGGTTTCCGTCCAGCGCAATGGGCGGTTGAACTCCTGGGCCGCGATGCGCGCGGCGATCTCGGACTCGGGGGCGCCTTCGTTCTGCGACCAGCCGGTGCCGCCGCTGAAGCCCACCGGGGCGCCGGTCTCGCGCGCCAGCCACATGCCGTAACGCAGCCGTTCGAGCGAGGTCGCGGAAAGGTTGGAGATGCCGTATTCCGGGGCGTAGTTTTCCTTGCCGCCGCCCAGCACGACGATGGCCACCGGGGCGGTCTTGCCGTCCGCCTTGACTTGGGCCTTGAGTTCGGCGATGCGGTCGCGGCTCAGCGCGGGCGGCGATTTGAAGACCAGGGTCTCCAGCAATCGGGCGGTGCCGGTGCACGCGCTGAGCCACAGGCCGGCCACGCTCAGCAGGATCACGAGCCAGCCCAGCCCGCGGCGGGGCAGGATCAGCCGCGCGCCGACGAGCACCATCAGGAGAAAAGGCACCGGCGGGAGCGCCAGCGCCACCAGGATGGGTTTCCAGGCTTCGATGCCGAGCAGTGTCAGGAGACTGTTCACGGGGTTCGTCCGGTCATGGGGCGTTGAGGGGGAAGGCGCGCGCGGCGCCCTGGCGGGCCTGCGGATTTTGCAGTCAAAACCAACCGGGCCCCGACGCCTCCGCCTGGGTGTAAGGTGGCGCCTCCCGGGACAGACAGACGCCGGCATGCGCGGCCCGCGCGTGCGGCGAACGACAGGAGCTTGCATGAAGACCACGACAGAAACCATCACCCTCGGCGGCGGCTGCTTCTGGTGCACCGAGGCGGTGTACGAACAGGTGCGAGGTGTGCTGGCGGTCGAGAGCGGCTACACCAACGGCCATGTGGACAACCCCAGCTATGAACAGGTGTGCACCGGCGGCACCGGCCACAACGAAGTCGTGCGCGTGACCTTCGACCCCGGACAGATCAGCCTGCGCGAAGTGCTGGAGATCTTCTTCGTGGTGCACGACCCGACCACGTTGAACCGCCAGGGCAACGATGTGGGCACGCAATACCGGTCCGGCATCTATTGGCACGAGCCCGGCCAGGAAGCCGTGGCGAGGTCGGTGCTGGAAGAAGTGCAGGAGCTCCACGGTGGCAAGGCCGTCACCGAAGTGCTGCCGGAGCGCAACTACAGCCGCGCCGAGGACTACCACCAGCACTATTTCGCGAACCACCCCGGCCAGGGCTATTGCGCCTTCGTGGTGGCGCCCAAGGTGGAGAAATTCCGCAAGACCTTCGCGCAGCGGGCTAGGGCCGGTTAACGATTAAATCGCCCCTGCGTGGGCGGGGCTCACAGGCCCTGAACAGCCCGGCGGTGAAGCGCCGCCCTGGCGGCGGCGCCCGCCGGGGCGAAGGCTTGTTGTTATGCTCTCGGCCCCCTGATGTCGTGACCGGGCCCCCATGGCGCCGACGGTCGATACCGTGTTCCCCACTTTGAGCCGCCCCGCCCGCATGCCGACCCGGCAGGCCGACAACGCGCGATCCGCGTTGCTGGCCTGCCTGTTGGCGCTGGCGCTGCTGTGCAGCCAGTCGCTGGGCGTGGCGCACGCGGTGCTGCACGGCGGGGTGGGCGGCGCGGTGCCGGTGGAGCGGCACGCTCACAGCCCGTCTCCGTCGTCCGACGGGCCGGTCAAAGGCTTGTTCGCCAACCACCACAGCGTGTCGGACTGCCACGCGTTCGATGCGCTGACCCATGCGTACGCGTTGCCGGCGGCGCAGGCCGCCTGCCTTGCGCAGGCCTCGCCGCCCTTGCCGGATTTGCCGGTGCGCCACGGCCGCATCGCCCCGCAGGCCGCGGGTTTCCTTGCGCGCGGCCCGCCCTCCGTCCTGAGCTGAACAGCGGCCGCCCGGCCTTTCACCCTCCTCATTCAGCACCGGTCCACGGGTCGACCCCGCGGGCCGGCAGGACGCATTCATGAATCAAAAAACTCCCCAAGGGCCCAGCCGCCGGCTGGCGCTCTCGATCTCCGTCGCCACCGCGTTGTCGGCTTGGCCCTGCGCCCAGGCGCAAAGCCCTTCCACCCCGGACGCCGCCACCGCGGCACCCGGCGCCGCCGCGCTGCCCGCCGTCATCGTGACGGGCAACCCCTTGCGCGCCGGCGAAGCCGCCGCGCCTGTGCAGTCGCTGCAGGGCGACGCCTTGCTGCTGCGCCGCGGCAGCACCCTGGGCGAGACGCTGGACGGCCTGCCGGGCGTCTCGGCGACTTACTTCGGGCCCAATGCGAGCCGGCCCATCATCCGCGGCCTGGACGGCGACCGGGTCCGCATGCTGAGCAATGGCGGCCATTCATTGGACGCCTCCAGCTTGAGTTTCGACCACGCCGTGCCGATCGACCCGCTCGTGGTCGAGCGCGTGGAAGTGCTGCGCGGCCCCGGTGCGCTGCAGTACGGCGGCAACGCGGTGGGCGGCGTGGTGAACGCCATCGACAACCGCGTCCCGAAGGACCGGCTCTCCGGTCCGACCGGCTCCGCCGAGCTGCGCCTGGGCGGTGCCGATCGCGAGCGCGGCGGCGCCGCCTTGCTGGAAACCGGCAACGGCCGCTACGCCCTGCACGTCGACGCTTTCGGGCGGGACACCGGCGACCTGCGCGTGCCATCGTTCCGCCCGGTGCGGGACGGCGAAGCGCTCGGTCCCACCAGGACGGTGCCCAATTCGGCGGGTCGGGCGCAAGGCGGCGCGCTGGGCGGCTCGCTGCTCTTCGACCGCGGCCACCTGGGGATGTCGGTCGACACCTATGACAGCCGCTATGGCGTGGTCGCCGAGCCCGACGTCGCGATCCGCATGAGACGCGACCGGCTCGCCGTGGAGGGCGAGGCCCGCGGCCTGCCGGGCTGGATCACCGCGGTGCGCGGCCAGGCCAGCGACAGCCGCTACCGGCATGAGGAAATCGAAGGCGCCAGCGGCGAGGTCGGCACCACCTTCAAGACCTCGGGACAGGAAGCTCGCCTGGAGATCGAGCACGCGGCCTGGGCGGGCCTGCGCGGCCAATTCGGCTTGCAGTGGGAGGACTTCGATTTCTCCGCCCTCGGCGAAGAGGCATTCGTTCCGAGCACCCGCACGCGCAAGCAGGCGGTCTTCCTCGTCGAGGAACGTCGCTGGGCGGGCGGCGTGCTCACCCTCGGCGGGCGGCTGGAGCAGGCGCGCGTCAGCTCCGAAGGCGACACCGACGGCTCGGACGGCCGGTTCGGCCAGGCCGGGGAGCGGCGCTTCAACCTGCGCAGCGCGTCGGTGTCCAACCTGTTGCCGCTGGGCGGACCCTGGTCGGCGACCGCGTCATTGAGCGCGACCGAACGCGCGCCGACGGCCTTCGAACTTTTCGCCAACGGCCTGCACGCCGCCACCGGCGTCTACGAGCGCGGCGACGCGTCGCTGGGCAAGGAAAAGGCCGCCAACCTGGACGTGGCGCTGCAGTGGAAGTCGGGTGCCGACCACCTGCGCGTGGGCGTCTTCGACAACCGCTTCTCGCGCTTCATCTCGCTGGAGTCGTCGGGCGCCACGGTCGACACGGTGGGCGAGGGCGGCGGGGTGGAGTCCGCGGACGAATATGTCTTCCGCCCGGTGCGCGCCAGGCTGCGCGGCGTGGAGGTGGACGGCGCGGTCGGTTTTTCACGGGCGGGGTGGCGCTGGGGATGGTCCGGCAAGCTCGACCTGACGCGTGGCGAAAACCTGGACACCGGCGAGCCGCTGCCGCGCGTGGCGCCGCTGCGCGTGGCCGTCGGCCTGGACGCCCGCCGGGGCCCGTGGGCCGCCCGCCTCAGCATCGAACACGCGGCCCGGCAGGACCGTGTCCCCGCCACCGACACCCCCACCGGGGCCTACACGCTGGTGCACGCCTCGCTGACGCGCGAATTCAGGCTCGGCGGCGGCCGGGCGCTGTGGTTCCTGAAAGTGAACAACCTCGGCGACACCCTGGCCCGCAACGCGTCGACGATCCAGACGGTGCGCGAGCTGGCGCCGCTGCCGGGGCGCTCGGTGAAGACGGGCATGCGCATCGCGTTCTGACGTCGCGGCGGCGACCGCCGGCGGCCGGCGCCGGTCAGGGGGCCAGGCGCTCCCGGATCCACGCCCCGCCGGCGCCTTCATCCAGGCGGTAGCGCAGCCGGTCGTGCAGCCGGGAGGGCCGGCCCTGCCAGAACTCCCAGCGGTCCGGCCGCAGCCGGTAGCCGCCCCAGTGCGGCGGGCGCGGCGGGTTCATCAGGTACTGGGCGCCCACCTTGGCGGCATTGGCCACCAGCACCGCGCGCGAGCCGATGACCTGGCTCTGCGGCGACGCCCAGGCGCCGATGCGGGAGTCCAGCGG
>CBIHOD010000037.1:0-39149 GCA_966211815.1 uncultured Burkholderiales bacterium | reverse complement strand
CCCAGAATTGAGCCCCGCCCCCCCCACGCGGTCGGCCAAGGACCGTGCCAAGACCAACCCGGCCGCGGCCTCCGCCGCCGCGGCCGCCGCGGCGGCGCCCAACCCCAACGCGCCGGCCCAGCTCGCCAAAGCGGCGCTGCGCCGCCTGCTGCTCGACAAGCTCGAGCCCACGCCGGTCAACTACGAACGCGCCTACCAGCAGGAAGCCGGCGGCAGCTACAGCCCGCCGCCGGCCCTGCCCGAGAAGGCGCAGCGCCTGCTGGAGCGCCTGGCCAACCGCGCGCTGGACGCCCGCGCGGGGGCGGACCTGGCCCGCGCCATGCTCGAGGGGCGCTGGGACGCCGCCGACCGCCTGTTGTCGGTGCCGGACGAGGCCGGCGCCCAACTCGCCGACCTGATCGACCGAGTGGTCAAGGGCGTGGGGCGGGGCGGCCGGCAGTGGACCACCGCGCGCAAGAAGGAGAGCCTGCAGCGCGTGCTCGGCGGCAGCCGCAGCGACGCGGGCAAGCTGCAGCAGCGCCTCAACCAGCTCGTCGCCAGCTGGGACTCCGACACGCTCGACGAAGCCGTCGAAACCGACATGTCGCCGTTGGACGAGACCCCGCCGGCGCCGCAGCCCGCCGAGATCGAAACCAGCCTGCCGCTGGTCCGGCTGAACGGTGAAGACGCCCAAGCGCGGCGCGGCGACGAGGGCGCGGGCGCCGCCGACCGCCATGCCGCGGACCTGCGGGGCCAGGCCGGGCAGGGCGCCGGCGCGATGGCCTGGTCGCCCGCCGTCGGCAGCCTGGGCTCCACCGTCCAGCTGGCGCTGCCCGCGGCCGATTCCAACGCCCACGAGCTGGCGCTGCTGATCGGCGAGGCGGTGCGGCGCATCCAGTCCGACGGCGCCACCGAGCCGCTGGCCGGCGAGCTGGCGCTGCTGTGCGCCCAGGCCGACCGGGTCATCCAGCACCGGCACCACCTCGTCGAACAGCTCGGCAGCCTTTGCCAGGAACTCACCGCCAGCCTCACCGACCTGGCCGAGAACGACAGCTGGGCGCAGGGCCAGTGCGAAGCCATGCGCGTCACCCTGGCCGACGGCCTCACCTCGCGCGGCGTGAAGTCGGTCAACGAGCTGCTGCAGGACACCCGCCAGCGACAGCACCAGCTCAAGCAGGACCGCGAGCGCGCCCGGGACGCGTTGAAATCGCTGATCAACCGCATGCTCAGCGAGCTGGGCGAACTCGGGTCGCAGACCGGCCGTTTCCACGAGAGCGTCGGCCGCTACGCCGACGTCATCGAACAAGCCGATTCGCTCGAAAGCCTCGCCGGCGTGGTCAAGGAAATGGTCGAGGAAAGCCGCACCGTCCAGGCCCTGGTGCAGCAGACCCAGTCCCGCCTCCAGGAAGAGCACAGCAAGGCCGACGAGCTCACCCAGCGCGTCAGCCAGCTCGAAGGCGAACTCACCCGGCTGGCGCAGGAGGTCTCCACCGACCAGCTGACCCAGGTGGCCAACCGGCGCGGCCTGATCCAGGCCTTCGAGAACCAGCGCGCCCGCATCGAGCGCGCCGCGGCCAGCGGCGACGGCTCCGTGTCCAGCCTGGCCGTCGGCCTGCTCGACATCGACAACTTCAAGAAGCTCAACGACGAGCTCGGCCACTCCGCCGGCGACGAAGCGCTGAAGTCCCTGGCCGCGGTGGTGAGCAAGACACTGCGGCCCACCGACATGGTGGCCCGCTACGGCGGCGAGGAGTTCGTGGTGCTGCTGCCCGACACGCCGGTCGACGAAGGCCAGCAGATCCTCACCCGGCTGCAGCGCTCTTTGTCCGGCGGGCTGTTCATGCACGAGCAGAAGAAGATCTTCGTCACTTTCTCCGCCGGCGTCACCCGGTACCGCGAGGGCGAACGCATCGAAGACGCGCTCGAACGCGCCGACCAGGCCCTGTACGAAGCCAAGCGCACGGGCAAGAACCGCACATGCATCGGTTGAGCATGCCCACCGCCGCCGCCCGCCATCCCCCGCAACCGCCCGAACCGCCGCGCCGCCGCGCCGGCTGACCGACCGTGTCCCGCCAATCCAGAAGATTCGCCAGATCCAGGCAGTCGCTGCCTTCGCACAGCCGGCCGGCGGAGGCCGCTGCGACCGCGGGCCCGGGCATTTCCGCCCGCGCCTGGGCCGGCCTGGCGCTGGGCGCGGTCGCGGCTGCGGCCCTGTATTTCTTCCTCCGCGCCAATGCCGACGCCCACGGCTTGCCGGATGCGGTCGTCGCCGGCCTGCCGCTGCTGGTGCTGGCCGGCTCGGTGCTCCCGGTTTGGCGCCGTTGGCGCCGCCGGCAGCGCCGCCAGTCCAGCATCCAGCGCCTGGATTGGTCCGAGTTCCAGCCCTTGCTGTGCCAGATGTTCGAGCAGCAGGGCTACCACCTGAGCGAGACCGGCAACCGCCCTGGGGTGGTCGACCTGGTGCTGCGCAAGAACCGCCTGACCTACCTGGTGCACGCCAAATCCTGGAAGTCCCGCAAGCTCGGCATGGACGAGGTGCGCGAGCTCTACGCCGCCATGGTCACGCGCGGCGCCGGCGGCGGCGTCGTCGTCAGCGCCGGGCGTTTCGGGCGTTCGGCGATGCAGTTCGCCCGCGAGACGCAGATCCTGCTCGTCGACGGGGCGATGCTGCAGCAATGGCAGTCCCGGCTCGCGCCCGCGAGCACCCGCCCCGATGCCGACGCCGGCCCCGGCGGCGCGGACACCGAGCCCTCCGCCCGGCCCACGGCGATGGACACGCAGATGCTGTCCGAGTTTTCCCCCACCACCTCGATCCAGGAGGCGCCCCAAGTGCCGGCATGCCCGCTGTGCGGCGCGCCGATGCGCGAGCGCACCGCCCGCAAAGGCAGGCACGCCGGCCGCAAGTTCTGGGGTTGCACGAAGCACCCGGTGTGCAAGGGCGTGCGGCGCTGGGGCGAGGGGGTTTGACGGCCCCACCCGGCTACCGCGGGGAAGACGCCCGGGTCGATGTCCCTGGCGCATGCGCCCCTGGAGAGGGCCTTCCCGCAGCCGTTTCCAGGCGCAGCCCCGTGGTGGCGAGAGGACGGCGGTTCCCCAAGCGACGGACGCTCCGTGTCACCCCGCGTTGTCCGGCACCCACAGGCCCTCCATTCCCTGCAACGTCCGGAAAAGGCGGCAACGGGGCAATCCGCGTGCCTGCGGATGGGCCCGCGACATGCGGTGTCTGTGCTTTGGCGCACTGTGAAAATCGCCCGGCTGCTGTATGGTGTGCGGCCTCCGATCCGGAGGAATGACGAAAGCGTGGGGCTCGGGGAGCCATCTCAATGAACGACATGTCGCAGTTTGGCCAGGGCCCTGCCCAGCCTTCGGTGGGGGGCGGGGCCCGCCGCGCTCCCGGTGGGGCGCATGCCGCATGCGGCGTGAGGGCCGCGCCAACATGACGGACCCGCGGCAAAACGTGCCGCGATCCCCCGGCCCCCAGGGCCTGGACACTTGCGCCAGCGAGCCGATCCGCGTGCCCGGCGCGATCCAGCCGCACGGATGGCTGCTGGCCGTCGACGCCCGCACCCTGGAAGTCGCGGCCTACAGCGAGAACTGGGACGCGCTCGTCGGTTCCCCCGTGACCCCGCGCGGCTTGGGGCGGCTGGTGATGTCCCAGGTGGACTTGCGGCCTGAATCCGTGGTCGAGGGCGAAGGCCCGGTCTCGCTCGGGACGGTCGAGCTCGGCGGGCGGCGGTTGCACCTGTCGGCCCATCGGGCCGGCGGCCTGGTCCAGCTGGAGTTCGAAACCGACGCCGCCGACTTCGGCGCCCAGGCGCCGATCTACGGGCTCGCCCGCCACGTGGTGCCGCTGATGCAGCGGGCCGGTTCGGTGGAAGCCGTCTGCGCCCTGGTGGCCGCCGAGATGAAGCGATTGACCGGCTTCGGCCGTTGCCTCGTGTACCGCTTCGATGCGGCGGGCGACGGCGAGGTGCTGGCCGAGGTGCTGGACGCGGGCTACGAGTCCTACGCCGGCCATCGCTTCCCGGCCGCCGACATCCCGGCGCAGGCACGGGCGCTGTACCGGCTCAACCATTTGCGGCTCATCCCCGACGCCGGCTACGCGCCGGTCCCGGTTCGCATGGCCGACGGCGCCAGCGCCGCGCTGGCGCTGGACATGTCGCAGGCCGCCTTGCGCAGCGTGTCGCCGGTCCACCTCGAATACATGCGCAACATGGGCACGCTGGCGTCGATGTCGGCGTCGATCATCGTGCGCGGCGAACTTTGGGGACTGGTGTCCTGCCACGACCACGAGCCGCGCCGCCTCCCCTACCAGACGCGCCTGGCCTGCGAACACCTCGGGCAGCTGCTGTCGCTGCAGATCGAAGCCAAGGAAGAGAACGAGCTCGTCAGCGAGCAATTGCAGCTGCGGCGGCTGACACTGGCGATCGTCGCCCACCTGGCCGACAGCGACTCCACGCTGCAGCGCCTGGTGGACGAGCCGGTGCCCCTGCTGAGGCTGTGCGGCGCGGCCGGGGCCGCGGTGCTCTTCAACGACCAGTGCTGGACGGTGGGCGAGGTGCCGGCGCGCGAGTCGCTGCTGGGCCTGGGCCAATGGCTGGCCCACCGGATCGACGAAGTGACCTGCACCGACCGGCTGGCCGAGGAGGCGCCCGCTTTCGCCGGGGGGCCCGGCGCGGCGGCCGGCCTGCTGGCGATCTCGATCTCCAAGCTGCACCGCCACTACATCGTGTGGTTCCGGCCGGAGATCGTGCAGACCCTCACCTGGGCCGGCGACCCCCGCAAGGAGGCGGCGCTCGCCGGCGGCGCCGCGCTGCACCCCCGGCGCAGCTTCGCCAGCTGGGTCGAGGAAGTGCGCGGCCGGTCGCGGCCCTGGCGCCAGGCCGAGGTGCACGCCGCGCTCGAGCTCCGGCAGGCCTTGATCGGCATCGTGCTGCGCCGGGCCGAGGAGATGGCCGAGGTCGCCACCGAGCTGGGCCGCGTGAACAAGGAGTTGGAGGCGTTCTCGTACACCGTCTCGCACGACCTGCGCGCGCCGATGCGCCACATCGCGGGGTTCGTCGACCTGGTGCTGGAAGAGAAGGCCAACACGATCAGCGACCGCTCGCGCCGCTACCTCGCCCACGTCAAGGAAGCCTCGGCGCACGCCGGCCTGCTGGTGGACGCCCTGCTCGACTTCTCGCGCATGGGCCGCTCCGCGCTGAAGCTCGCCTGGGTCGACACCCAGCAGCTGGTGGACGACCTGGTCGCCGAGTTCGCGGGCCAGCAGCGCGAGCGGAACGTCGAATGGGTGGTCCAGCGGCCGCTGCCCAGGCTCTGGGCCGACCCGGTGCTGCTGCAAGTGGCGCTGCGCAACCTGCTCGGCAACGCTTTCAAGTACACCCGGACCCGCGAAACGGCCCGCATCGAGGTCTCGGCGGTCGAAGGGCCCGGCGGGACCGGCCTGGCCGTCGCCGACAACGGCGTCGGTTTCCAGATGAAATTCGTCGGCAAGCTGTTCGGCGTCTTCCAGCGCCTGCACCACTCCGATGCTTTCGAGGGCACCGGCATCGGGCTGGCCAGCGTGCGCCGCATCGTCGAGCGCCACGGCGGCACGGTGGAGGCGGTGGGCGAGCCGGACCGCGGCGCGCGCTTCTCGTTCGTGCTGCCCCTGCCCGCGGCCCCCAAGGAAAACGGAGGATAAGACGCCATGCTCAAGCCCATCCTGCTGGTCGAGGACGACCCCCGCGACCTGGAACTCACCCTGGTCGCGCTCGAAAAGAGCCAGCTCGCCAACGAAGTCGTCGTCGTCCGCGACGGGGCCGAGGCGCTGGACTACCTCAACCGCGAGGGCGAACACGGCGGCCGCACCGAAGGCAACCCGGCGGTCATCCTGCTGGACCTGAAGCTGCCCAAGGTCAACGGCCTGGAAGTGCTCAAGGCGGTGCGTGGCACCGACCACCTGCGCAGCGTGCCGGTGGTGATGCTGACGTCGTCACAGGCCGAATCCGACGTGGTGCAGAGCTACGAGCTGGGCGTCAACGCCTATGTGGTCAAACCCGTCGACTTCAAGCAATTCGTCTCGGCCATCGCCGACCTGGGCGTCTTCTGGGCGGTGCTGAACGAGCCGCCGCCGGGTTCGCTGCGCACGAGCCGCCGCTATGAGTGACGGGGACGCGGCGGCGGCCGGGCGCCTGCGCATCCTGCTGCTGGAGGACTCCGCCTTCGACCGCGAGCTGCTGCTGGCCGAGCTGGAGTCCTCCTGCCCGCCCGCTTCGGTGGCCTGGGTCGCCGACGAGGCGGGCTTCTCCGCGGCGCTGCGTTCCGGCGAGCCCTTCGACCTGATCCTGTCCGACTACCAGTTGCCCGGCTTTTCCGGCGACGAGGCCCTGGCGCAGGCGCTCCAGGCCGCGCCGGACACGCCGTTCATCTTCGTCTCGGGCGTGATCGGCGAGGAGAACACCGTGGAGCTGCTCAAGAAGGGCGCCACCGACTATGTGATCAAGGGAAGGCTGGAGCGGCTGCCGATCGTGATCGAGCGGGCGCTGCGCGAGGTGCGCCAGAAGGCGGCGCGCCAACTGGCGCAGTCGCAGCTGCGCGAAGCCGACGCGCTGTACGCCCGCGTGGTCGACTCCTTGCGGGACTACGCCGTGCTGCTGCTCGACCGCGAGGGCCGGATCCGCCAATGGAACCGCGCCGCCGGGCTGGTCTTCGGCCACCCGCTCGCCGAGTTCGCGGGCCGCCACGCCGACTCTCTGTGCACGCCCGAGGACCGCGCGTCCGGCGTGCTGCCCGCCGACCTGTCCGCCGCCCTGTCGCAGGGCGCGGCCCGCGGCGAACAGTGGATGCTGCGCGGGGACGGCGCCCGCATACGGGTCGAGAAAGTGGTCACGCCCGTCCACAACGACGCGGGGGCGCACACCGGTTTCTCCATGATCCTGCGCGACGTGACGGCCGCTTACGAAGCGTCGCGCCAGCTGCTGGCCGCCAAGGAGGAGGCCGAGCGCAGCAACGAGCTGAAGGACCAGTTCCTGGCGGTGCTTTCTCACGAGCTGCGCTCGCCGCTGAGCGCGATCAGCGGCTGGGCCGACATCCTGGAGAAGCGGTCCGGCCAGGACCCGCTGGTCACCAAGGCGGCGCTGGTGATCCGCCGCAACGCGCAGCTTCAGACGCGGATGATCAACGACCTGCTCGACATGAGCGCGGTCGTCGCGGGCAAGCTCGCGCTGCAGCCCGCGCCGCTGGACTTGGCGGAGCTGGCCGCCGAGTCGCTGCTGTCCCACTCGCACGCGGCCCAGGCCCGGGGCGTCGCCCTGGAAAGCCTTGCCGGGGACGGCCCTTTGCCCGTGCGCGGCGACGCCCAACGCCTGGCCCAGGTGATCGCCAACCTCGTCGGCAACGCGTTGAAGTTCACTGAGCCCGGCGGTCGGGTGGAGGTGCGCGCCTGGGCCGAGGGCGGGCAGGCCGTCCTGCGGGTCAGCGACTCGGGCTGCGGCATCTCGCCCGGCTTCCTGCCCCACGTGTTCGACCGGCTGCGGCAAGAAGACGGCACCATCACCCGCCGCGCCGGGGGCCTCGGCCTGGGGCTGGCGATCAGCCGCGCCATCGTCGAGCTGCACGGGGGGCTGATCCACGCCAGCAGCGAAGGGCCGGGCCGCGGCGCGGTGTTCGAAGTGCGGCTGCCGCTCGGCGAAGCCGGCCCGGCGGCCCGGCCGGAGGCCGCCGGTGGTCCGGCGGCGGCGTCTCGGCCGTCGGCGGGACTGCGGGGCCTGAGGGTCTTGCTCGTCGACGACGAGGAGGATGCGCGCGACGTGGGGCAGGCTTGCCTGGAAGGCCTCGGTGCCACCGTCCGCGCCGCGGTCGACGCGCCGTCCGCGCTGGCCCTGCTGTCGCACGGGGCCGAGGTTTTCGACGTGATCGTGTCGGACATCGGGATGCCGCAGATGGACGGCCTGTCGCTGATCCGCGCGGTGCGCCGGCTTCCCGACCCCGCGCGGGCCGGCCTGCCGGCCGTGGCCTTGAGCGCCTTCGCGATGCGCCGCGACGAGCAGGCCGGCCTGGCCGCGGGCTTCCAGGCCTACGTGGCCAAGCCGATCCAGGTGGATGCGTTGGCCGAAGCCATCCACGCCGCCGTCGACGGGCGCGAGCGGCCGCCCGGCGCCGCCCCTTCGGGCCACCCCGCGTGAGCGGCGCGGGGCGCTGACCCGTCCCCGCCGCGGGGGAGGGTTCCAGGCCGGCCGACGGGCCACGGAGACAATCGAACGACGCGGCCGAACAGCGGCCGCCCCGATCCCCCCTTGGAAGCCGCCCCGCCATGACACGCCGATTCCCGCTGACTTCGCCCTTGCTCCCCGCCCATGTCTGGGCATTGGCTACGGCGTATTTCGCCGCCAGCCTGCTGCATTTCTCGCACAACGCGGAATACATCGCCTTCTATCCCAACATGCCCGCCGGCCTGACGCGCGAGACGGTTTACCTCGCCTGGCTCGCCGTCACGGGTGTCGGGGCGGTGGCCATCGCGCTGTCGCGCTTCGGATGGCGCGTCGCCGGGGCGCTTTGCCTGGCTGCCTACGGCGCGCTCGGGCTGGATGGGCTGGGCCACTACGCGCTGGCGCTGTGTTCCGAGCACACCCTGGCGATGAACCTCACGATCTGGCTCGAAGTGGCCTGCGGCGTGGCCCTGGCGGTGGCGGCCCTGGCGTTCGCCTGGCGGCGCGCCGGGGGCAGGGGCCGTACCGGGGGTTGAACGGACTTTTGCCGTGGGCTGTCACCGCGCGGAAGCCGCGTCCTGTCTCAGGCAGCCGCTGCCTGCGCCACCCGCCAACCGGCGCATCAATCGGCCCTTCAGTCGCATGGCGGGTTTCTCGACCAAGAACCAGCTCGGCACGGCCAAAGCCAGTGTGCCGGGGACAGACCACGCTGTCAGGGTCAAGGGTGATATTCCCGGCGTGAGCGCGATGATGGTTTGTTGGACCGGGAAAGCGTAGATATACATCCCATAGGAAAAATCGCCCACTCCGTTGTACTTGCGGACGAAGCCGCCCGGGACGAAGGCGGCATAGAAGGTCAGGTAGGGGACGCTCAAGAGATAGGCAGGAATGAACCCGGCTTCCCAACCCGCCACCGCGACGCTCAGGAGCACGCACAGCATGGCCGCGGCCGCCGTTTTCAGGACGATGTGTTCCCTGAGAACGAAGTAGGAGGCGCCGGTGAAAAACATGAAGAAAAGCCGGGCGAACTTACCGCTTTCGTCGCCAAGCGCTTGCGTGGACAGCACGGCCGCCCCCGAGGCTGCCATGGCGACCACGCATGATGCCGCGAAGGCCCGAGTCCTGAGCCGCGTCGAAGCGGCGCAAATGAACCACGTGAGCGCCAGGGCCGCGTACATCTTGGCCTCGTAAGGCAGTGTCCAGAGCGATCCGTTTACCGCCCGCTTGTGCGGGTTGTTTTCGAAGACGCCCGGCAGCTCGTACGCCATTCCAGTGAAGAGGGTCGCGCACTTGCTCACGTAATGGAAAGTCCGTTCGGACTGCAGGTATTCCCGCCAGGTCAGGCTTGTCAAAGCCAAACCCAGGCCGAACACCGTCAGCGCCAGCATCACGAGCAGGCCAGGGAATATGCGCAGGGCACGCGCCACCGTGAACTCCACCAAGGACTGGGTCCTCAAGATGCTGCCGGCGACCAGGAACCCGCTGACCAGGAAAAAGACATCCACCGCGATCGAACCCATGGGCAAGCCGACCGACGACATGAGCGGTTCGGCGCTCGGCATTCCCGTCGACAGGGGAAAGCTGTGTGAAAAGACGACCGCGAAGGCCGACATGAAACGCAACAGGTTGAGGTTGTTGTCCCTGCCCGAGCTGAGGTGTGAAAGGCGCATGTGGTGTGACCAGCGGGCATGGGTCCGCGGGGCGTGCACGCCCCCTGGGAATGCCCCGGAAGGTGGTGCCTGTAGCGCCGCGGGGGCACGACGCCCTTAACCGGTTTGACGAAGTCCTGACGTGGAAGACAGCATTCGCAATACCGCGAATGCTGTGGAATATTTTCCCACATGTTGGGCGGACCAGCAAGTCAATGGGTCGGCCTACCAGCCGATGCGGCGGCAACCAGGGGAGCTCGTGACCGCACTGCCGTGATGGCGCGCCGACGGCACAAGTTCTGGCTGGGGGCGCAGGAGCGCGACGAAGGGTTGACTTGCAAAGGGTCGGAGACGACGGATTCCACTTCACGCCCTCTGTACCGCGATTTGGAATGTTCTTTAGCTCAGTGGCGCCCTGTTGAACGATCAGACTGCAGTCCGACCGTTTGTTCGATGCAGATTGCGCTTGGGCAGCCGGTAGGCTTCAGACGATCCAGACATTCGTTTGCTGGACGACCATGCGCGCCATGCATGCGGACAAAATTCAACGTCCCGCAGTGCTGCCCGTACCTGTTGTCGTGCGGCGGCCGGTCTTGAGCGGACAGGTGCTAAGACTTGCACCTGGTTGGCGGAAGCGGTGAGATTCGAACTCACGGGCCCTTGCGAGCCGCCGGTTTTCAAGACCGGTGCAATCGACCACTCTGCCACGCTTCCTGGAGAGCTGGGCATTGTATTCGCAGGTGTTCCCCCGCCCGCCGGGGACGTGCTCGCATCCGCTCGGCCAGTGACTCCCTGCTTCGCCGGCGGTTGCGGATTCCGCGTTGTGTTGGAAGCGGGCTGGACTCGATGCCCAAGGTCCTCCGATCGCTGGGAAATAATTCGTATTGAATTTCCATTCACACGGTGGCTGATCGATTGCTCAAGAAAATCGTTGGCAGATCGATTGTCAACACGCAAATATCCATCCCTCCCTCACCGGTTGGCTCAACCTGTAACCGATAAGGTTGGGCTGATAATTTCAGCCTTGATTACATCGATAACCTGTTTGAAGCCAGGATCAAAGAGGCTTCGATCGGTATGAAACGGACGATGGGTTGCGAATGCTGAGGCTTATTTTTCTGATAGCGCTGGTGTCTTTCGGAAACGCAGGCATATGCGGCCGATCGGTGGCGCTGGAGGAGGGTGTAGAGCGCCATGTGCTCGGCAAGCATCTGGACTATTTGGAAGATGCAAGCAACGATTTATCGATTGCCGACATTCAATCTGAAAATCTTCAATCGATGTTTCGCCCCAGCCAGGTCGAAACCCCCAATTTCGGCCATACGCGATCGAGCATCTGGATCCGGGTCAAATTGAAAAATTCTTCCCAGAGGCAGGACTGGATCCTGGAGGTCCGGGCCCAACGGATCGAGACGATCGACATTTACCTGCTGGGAGAGGGTTTCGAGCTGAAAGATCATCAGCAGGACGGTGTTTACCATCCGTTTTCCAAGCGCGCCGTTCCTGCCCGACACGCCAATTTCAGGATCAACCTCCCGCCAGGTGCCGAGACCACGTTGTTCATGCGCGCCAAAGCCGCGGGATCGATGTCCCTTCCCCTGGTGTTGTGGCAGCCCGAAGCATTCATCAAAACGGGATACCGCGAACAGTTGGTCGTGGGGATCTATTATGGGACGATTGTTGCGATATTCCTGGTCAATCTGATTGCCTTCGTGGTCATACGCGATATTGTATTTGTTTATTATTTGGTTTATTTGCTGGTATTTGGTCTTCTCCAGTTTGCCTTGAACGGGCATTTCATTGATGTATTTCCTGGCGGTCGTCCGAGCGTTGCCGCCAAATTCGTTTTTATATTCATTCCTCTGGCGACCTGTGCCGTACTGCAATTCGTCAGGGTATTCCTGGACCTGAAAAAGTATCTGCCTTGGGCGAATCGACTGATGCACGTCCTGTCGCTGGTTGCGTTGCTCAACGTGTCCATGTCTTTGGTAACCGGGCATGCGGTGGCCATCCAATTAGGGACGGCACTCCTGTTTTTTTCGGTCGTCGTTTGTTTTGCGCTGTCGGTGATCTGTCTGCGCAAATGCCCCAGGCAGGCGCGTTATTTCCTGATCGCCTGGACAGGGTTCCTGGTCGGCGTCATCGCTTTGGCCCTGAAAAACTTCAACCTGCTGCCGAGTGTCTTCCTCACCGAATACGGCGTGCAGATCGGATCGTTCTTCGAATTCATCCTGTTGACCTATGCCTTGGCCGACCGGGTCAAGATCCTCCGGCAGGAGCGGGAAAAGATCCAGCAGGAAACCCTGCAAGAACTCGAAAGCCGCGTCCAGGAGCGGACGCGGGAGCTGGTCGCGCAGCGCGAAGTGGCGGAAAAGGCCACCCAGTTCAAGAGCGAATTCCTGGCCAACATGAGCCACGAGATCCGCACGCCGATGAACGCCATCGTCGGCTACGCCCACCTGGCGCTGCGCACCGAGCTGTCGAAGCAGCAGAGGAGCTACCTGTCGGGCGTGACGGGCGCGGCCCGGTCCCTGCTCGGCTTGCTGGACGACGTGCTCGATTTCTCCAAGTTCGAAGCCGGCAAGCTCCAGCTCGAGCAGGCCGGTTTCGACCTCGGCGACGTGGTCGGGAATGTCTCGGCCATGACCGCGCTGCAGGCGCAGGACAAAGGCATCGCGCTGACCTTCTGGATCGACCCCGGGGTGCACCGCCGGTTGGTCGGCGACGCGCTGCGCTTCGGCCAGGTGCTGCTGAACCTCGTCAACAACGCGATCAAGTTCACCGAGCGGGGCGAAGTGGCGGTGTCGATCCAGCAGAACTGGCGCAGGCACGGCGCGGGTGAAGGGGGGGGCGAGGTGGAGCTGGCGGTGCGGGTGCGCGACACCGGCATCGGCATTTCTCAGGAGGCGTCGCGCCACCTGTTCCAGTCGTTCAACCAGGCCGACCGCTCCATCACCCGGCGCTATGGCGGCACCGGCCTGGGCCTGGCGATCTGCAAGCAACTGGTCGAGGCGATGGGCGGCGGCATCGGGCTGCGCAGCGCGCCGGGGCAGGGCAGCACCTTCACGTTCACGGCGGTCTTCGGCGTCCAGGCGGGGCCTGTGCCGAGCCCGTCGCCCGACCGGGATCCGCGGGCCTGGGACCACGCCCCCCTGGCGCAGGCGCTGCGGCGCGCAGGCGGAGCGAGGGTGCTCATCGTCGAAGACCAGGAGATCAACCGCCAGATCCTGCAGGAAACGCTGGAAGCGATGGGCGTCGCGTGCCGCGCGGCGACCGACGGGCTGGAGGCCGTGCGGCTGGCGCTGGACCCGCTGCTTCCTCCCGACCTCGTGCTGATGGACCTGCAGATGCCGCGGATGGACGGCTTGCAGGCGTGCGCGGAGATCCGCCGGCATGCGGGCGGGCACGAGTTGCCGATCATCGCGTTGACGGCCCACGCCCACCCCGGTGAGCGCCAGCGCTGCCTGGACGCGGGCATGAACGACTACCTGACCAAGCCGCTGGAGCCGGGCAGGCTCGCCGAGGCGATGGCGCGCTGGATCGGCCATGCCGCGGCGTCGCGGCCGCCTTCCCGCCGCGCCCCGCGCGGCGCGGGGCTGCCGGCGGCGCTGCCCGGTTTCGAGGGCCTGGATGCCGCGCTGGCGCGGGTCGGAGGCAATGGGCCGTTGCTGCGCGGGCTGATCGTGCTCTTCGGCGAGAAATTCGGCGGCTTCGGCGCGTCGATGCGCGCGGCGTTGCAATCGGGCTCCAGGGAAGAGGCGGTGCACCTCGCGCACATGCTCAAAGGCAACGCCGCCTCGCTCGGCGCGCACCGGCTCGCCGATGCGACGGGTGCGCTGCTGGACGGCCTGGAAGAGGGGTTGCCGCTCGACGGGGCGGCGGCGTTGTGCGCCCGCGTCGACGCCGACCTGGGCGTCGCCCTGTCCGCCGCCGCCGGCTTGCGGGACGACGCGGCGGCCGAGCGCGGCGCATCGCCGCCGGACGCGCCCGCACCGGGCGGCGATGTCCGGGCCGACGCCTCGGCATGGATCGGCGAAGTGGCGGACCTCGCGGCGCAGAACGATGTGCGGGCCGGTGCGCGTTTCAACGAGCGGCGCGGCGCATTGCGGGGCGCGGGCCTGGACGACAGGCTCGACGGCATCGGCCAGGCGCTCGACCGCTTCGACTTCAAGGCGGCGCGCGCCGGGCTGCGGGCGCTGGCCGCCGAAATGAAAGCCGGCCGGCCCGGTGACGGCTCACTTGCCCGGGGGGATGACGCGCAGGCTGATCGCCTTTGAGATCAACTGGGTGCGGTTGTAGGCGTCCAGCTTCTTCATGACCTGGCCGATGTGGTATTTCACGTTGGCGACCGACGAGCCGATGATGGTCGCGATCTCGTCGTTGGTCTTGCCCGCCTGGATCCATTCCAGGATCTGCTTTTGCCGGGGCGTGATGCCCTGGGCCTGGGCCCCGCCCTCCGGCGCATGGACATGGGGCTGCCGCATCTTGCGGCGCAGGTCGAGGTGGTTGCGCACGCGGGCCTTGACGATCTCCGGCTCCAGCGGCTTGGCGAGGTAGTCGACGGCGCCGGCGTCCAGCCCCCGCAGTTCTTGCGCGGTGGAGTCCATCGCGGTCACGAAGACCACCGACACGGCTTCGGTGAGCGGGTCGCCCAGCAGCCGCGCGCAGACTTCGTAGCCGTCCATGCCGGGCATCTTCACGTCCAGCAGGACGAGGTCGGGCACGACGGCCCGGGCCACCCGGAGCCCTTCTTCGCCGTCGGTCGCGCCGAGGATGCGGTAGCTGCCCCCCAGGATCTCCGCGGCGATGTGGATGTTGACCGCCTCGTCGTCGATCACGAGGATGGTGGGGCTTTTCACGCTCATGGCGGTGCGGGCGGCCTGGGCTGGATCGGGGGCCGGAAGAATATCAGCTGGCCCACGCGTCGGGGCCAGCGTTTTCCAGTGGTCAACCCGGCGCCTGGGCTTGCTCGCACTTCAGCTGGACGACTTCGCGTCGACCGCCGTCGATGCGCACCGCGGTCAGCGCGCCGCCCCAGACGCAGCCGGTGTCGATGGCCAGCAGGTCGTCCCGCTCCAGCAGGCCGAGGGTGGACCAATGGCCGAAGGCGATGGGTTGCCCCCTGGTGGCGCGGCCGGGCGCGTCGAACCACGGCACGCAGCCTTCGGGCGCCTGGCCGGCGCCCTCTTTGCTGCGCAGGTCGAGCGCGCCGTCGCCGGCCCGGACGAACCGGATGCGGGTGAGGGCGTTGACCGCGAAGCGCAGCCGGTCGGGGCCTCGCAGGTCCGCCGACCAGCGCGACGGCTCGTTGCCGTACATCGCGGCGAGGAATTCCTTGAGGCCGGGGCCGCGCAGCTGGGCCTGCACTTCTTCGGCCAGTTGCAGCGTGGTGGCCAGGTCCCACTGGGGCGGCACGCCGGCGTGCACCATCAGCCAGCCGTGGGCGTGCATCGCGAGCGGCTGGTGGCGCACCCAGTCGATCCAGCCCTCGCGGCCGGGGCTTTCGAGGATGTCCTGCAGGGTGTCGCCGCGGTGCAGCGGCCGCACGCCGTGGGCGGCGGCCAGCAAGTGCAGGTCGTGGTTGCCGAGAAGGCAGTGTGCGCTGCCGCCCAGGCCGGCCAGGGTTTGCAGCGTGCGCAGGGATTCGGGGCCGCGGTTGACCAGGTCGCCCAGGACGTAGAGGCGGTCGCGCGAGGCCGAGAAGCCGGTCTTGGCCAGCATCCGGTCGAGCGCGCCGCAGCAGCCTTGCAGGTCGCCGAGAAGATAGATCATGGGGTGATTCTGCTACGCTGCGCGTCTGTTTCACTCCCCGCCTCCCGGCATGGACGTCGCCTTACTCGTCTTTTTGATCTTCCTGAACGCGCTGTTCGCCATGTCCGAGATGGCGCTCACCGCCAGCAGGAAGGCTCGGCTTCAGGTGATGGTGGAGACCGGCGACGCGGGCGCCAGGGCGGCGATGGCGCTGCACGATGACCCGACGCGATTCCTCTCGGTGGTGCAGATCGGCATCACTTCGATCGGCGTGCTCAACGGCATCGTGGGCGACGCCGCCTTCTCGGCGCCCTTCGCGCGTTGGCTGCACGAGACCTTCATGCTGCACGACAAGGCGGCCGACATCACCGCCACCGCGATGGTGGTGGTCGCCATCACCTTCCTCACCATCATCTTCGGCGAACTGGTGCCCAAGCGGCTGGGCCAGATGTACCCCGAGTCGGTCGCGCGGCTGGTCGCGCAGCCGATGGAATGGCTGGCGCTGATCACCCGGCCCTTCGTCAAGCTGCTGTCTTTCTGCACCGAGGGCACGCTTCGCGTGATGGGCATCCGCGGCGGCCCCAGCCGCAGCGTGACGGAGGAGGAGATCGCCGCCAGCCTGGAAGAGGGCCTGGACGCCGGCGTGATCGAGGCGCAGGAGCACCAGATGGTGCGCAACGTGTTCCGCCTCGACGATCGCCAGGTGGGCTCGATGATGATCCCGCGCGCCGAGATCGTCTGGCTCGACGTGCAGGCGCCGGTCGAGGACCTGATGGCCATCGTCAGCCAGGACGAGCATTCGCGCTACCCGGTGTGCCGCGGCGGCCTGGACGACGTGGTGGGCATCGTGTCGGCCCAGAGCCTGTTGCAGCAGCTGCTCAAGGGCCAGGCGATCTCCCTGACCGAGGGCCTGCAGACGGCGGTCTTCGTGCCCGAGACGCTGTCCGGCATGGAACTGCTCGACCACTTCCGCGCCTCCAGCACGCAGCTGGTGTTCGTCGTGGATGAATACGGCGAGGTGCAGGGCATCATCACCGTGCGCGACGTCCTGGAGGCGATCACCGGCGAGTTCACCACGCCCAGCAGCGGCGATTCCTGGGCGGTGCGCCGGGAAGACGGCAGCTGGCTCTTCGACGGCCTCATCCCGGTGATGGAGCTGAAGGACCACCTCGAGATGAAAGAGCTGCCCGAGGAAGACCGCGGCCGCTACAACACCCTGGCCGGCATGGTGATGCTGCTGCTGGGCCGCCTGCCCAACGTCACCGACTCGGTCGAGTGGGAAGGCTGGCGTTTCGAGGTGATGGACATGGACGGCAAGCGCATCGACAAGGTGCTCGCTTCCGCGCTGGCCCCCGCGGCGGGTTGACACCCTGCCCGGCGCCGCGCCCGGCCACCGGGCGTGCGGCGCGATAAGCGGATCCGATCGCGACCTCTATTTCCAATTGGCGTGTGATGCGCCGGCCTCCCATCATTCGGTCCCGTCGCTTCTCCGCGCCCCGTTGAACGGGTGCGGGTGGCGGCAGGATCCGCCGACTGCCTGAGCAACCAGCCATGCACCGGCGGCGTCGTCCCCCAGGGATCTGATTGCAAATGGAGGAGGCTGGAATGAACAGCGGCAGGAAAAAGGTTCTCTCGATGTCGATCGCGGCGGCGTTCGCGGTCGTTGGCTGCGGCGGCACCGGCGGCGGTGACGTCGAAAGCGCGGGCGCGGGCGCGATGGGCGCCGGCGCGGAGCAAGCCGGCGGGCTGAAAAAGGCCAGTGCGGTGGGCAGCCAGATCACGGTGGTGGCCCGCGGCTCGCTCGCCGCCAACGTGGGGCCGATCATGGAGGTGCGTGTCGGCGGCGTGGTGGTCGCCCGCACCGAGGTCCGGGCGGCCGCGTACCAGGCTTATCCCATCCGCCTGGCCCAGCGGGTGGCCAACGGCGCCAGGGTCGACGTGGCGTTCGTCAACGACGGCGTGGTCAATGGCCAGGACCGGAACCTGTACGTCCAGTCGATCACCGTGGACGGCAAGACCCAGCAGCCCACCTCGCAGGAGGTGACCTACGACAGAGGCGAAGTCGACGGCATCGACGTGGTTCGGGGGCGGGAGGACATGCTCTGGAACGGCGCGCTGCGCTTCGTGCACAGCAGCAACCAGAGGTTGACCATCCGGGCCAGGGCCACCTTGGCGGCGGGCCAGGGGCCGTTGATGAATGTCCGGGTCAACGGGCAAAGCATCGCCGAGTTCGAAGTGGTGAACCGCGACTACGAAGACTTCGTCCTCAACCTGCCGGAGGCCCTGCCGGCCGACAGCAAGCTGGAGGTCTTCTTCGGCAACGATTTCGCGAACGGCGCCGAGGACAGGAACCTGTACATCGAAAGCATCGTCGCCAACGGCGTGAGGCAGCTATCGACCGCCCCCGGCGTCACCTACGACAGGGGCGCCGTGGACGGCATCGATGTGGTGAAGGGCCGCGAGGACATGCTTTGGAACGGCGCGCTGCAGTTCACCCTCGGCGCGGCGCCGCCGCCCGCCACCGTCCGGCCCGGCGACACGCCGCCTTCGGGCTACACGCTGTGCGCGGCGGAGAACCAGGCTTGCAACGTCGACGGCACGGCCAACGTGGTCTACGGTGCCGGCCCGTCCTGGACGACGCCGCGCCCCATGACAGGCAGCGTGGCCTGCAACAACGCCACGTTCGCCGACGTCGCCCCGGGCGTGGTGAAGGCCTGCTACGTGTCGCAAGGCGCGGTGCAGCCGCCCCCGCCCCCGCCGCCGCCCACGAACGTGGTCCGGCTGAACGCCGGTGTCGGCGTCGATCAGCTCCAGCCGACGACCGAGGTGGCCCCGCTCAGCGGCGACGGGACCGGCAATTTCCGCACGCGTTGTCTGCCGTCGCACCTCGCGAATGACGATCCCATCGTCTTCCCGGGCCAGGCGGGCGCGTCCCACTTGCATCTTTTCTTCGGGAACACGGGCGCCAGCGCGGCCAGCACGGCCGAATCGATCCGGACCACGGGCAACTCGACCTGCCGCGGCGGCACCATCAACCGCTCGGCCTACTGGGTGCCGGCGGTCATCGACACTGCCACGAACACGCCGGTGATCGCCGACGACAGCGACTTCTATTACAAGAGCGCCTACCTCGGCGTTCAGCCCGGCCAGATCCAGCCCATGCCGGTGGGCCTGCGCATGATTGCGGGCGATCCGAGGAAAAACGGGCCGAGCGCTGATCCGTACGCGCACCCGGTTTACACATGGGTCTGCCACAACGCGGGGACCAACCGAGGCGAAACCATCCCCAACTGCGCGGTAGGCGACCAGGTGGAGCTGTCCATCGGTTTCCCGCAATGCTGGGACGGCGTGAACCTGGACAGCCCGGACCACAAGAGCCACATGGCCTACAGCACGCCCGGCGTGGGTTGCCCCACCAGCCACCCGGTCGCATTGCCCGAGGTGTCGTTCCACGTGCTCTTCCCGGTGACCAGGCCCAACCAGACGGCGACCTGGCGCCTGTCGTCGGACAACTACAGCGGCCCCGCGGGTTATTCGGCCCATGGCGACTGGTTCAACGGCTGGAGGAAAGAGATTTCCGACATCTGGGCCATCAACTGCGTGCGATCGGCCCGCGACTGCCACTCTCATTTGTTGGGCGATGGCCGGGCCACCTACTGCCCCGCCCGGCGGACCGCCGGGCGGGGGGCCGCGGGGGCGGCCCGCGGTTATTGGGGGCTCCCCCCCCTGGGGGCGCGGGGGCGGTTGGGCGCCCCCCCCCCCCCCGCACCGGCTTCTGATCCGGGAGGGATCGACCACCATGCAGCCCGAAGAAACCACCGCCGCGCGAGTCGCGCCGTCGAACCGCAGGCGACTCATGGCCTGGGGCGCCCTGTCCGCGTTGTGCGGTGCCGCCGCCCTGTGCAAGAGCGCCGGGCGGTCGCAACGGCCCACTGTCCGCGCGCCGGGCACCGACGAGGCGGGCCTGCTCTGCAGCCCGCGCAACGCCGCCGGCGCGGGCCTGCGCGGCGAATACTTCGAACGCGAGAACCGCACCGGCCAGCCTTTGATGGTGCGCACCGATGGGCTGGTGGGCTCGGAGGCCTTGCGGGCGTTGTCCCGGCAAGCGGGCGGTCCACCGGCCCGGTCGGCGCGATGGATCGGCTGGGTCAAAGCGCCCTTGCCGGGCCCCTACCGTTTCCATTTCGACCACGCCGAGGCGCGCATCGTCGTCGGCGCGGTGGATTTTTCCGTCCGGGCGCCGTCGTCCGCGGAGCGGCCGGCCGCGCTCGAGATGACGGCCGGCCGCTTCTATCCCATCCGCGTGGAGCTGGACCGCCTCGGCGGGCCCGGCGAAGCGGCCGCGACGCTCGAATGGACGCCGCCGCACGGGCAACGGTTCGTGGTCTCCAGGGCCATGCTCTTCCTGCCGATGGCCGGCTGAACCCGCGCCGCGGCGCGGCGCCTACCGGCTCACGGCGGGCCCACCCGCGTCAGGGAGTAGTCCGGGATGCCGATGGGCACGGTCGTGACCGGCGTCTGCAGTCCGCCGGTGAGCTGGCGGACCTGGTGCGACACGAAGTAGTCCAAGCCCTTGTGCGTCACGAAGCCCTCGTTGCGGTAGTCCGCCTTCCCGGCCAGGCCGGCGATCAGCTCCTTGGTGAAGGCGCCGTTGCCCCAGTCCTGGTTTTCCAGGGCCTCCTGTTTGCCGTCGCTCGAGGAAAAGACGATCACGCCGCTGTCGGCGCTGGACAGCCTGTTGGCGATCAGCTTGGTGTCGTGGCGCGTGAATTTGCCGATGGCCTTGCCGGAGAAGCAGGTGTCGATGAAGAGGATGGATTTGCCCTTGATGTTGACCAGGGTGTTGCGGATCTGCTCCTCGGTGATGAGGTTGTTGGGCGCCTCGGCGAGCCGGGCGTTGTGCGGCAGGAAGCGGTAGACGTTGCCGGGCAGCGTGATCCCGTGGCCCGCCATGAACAGGATCGAGACGTCGTCGGCGCCGGGGCTGTCGCGCAGCCAGGCCAGGGCCTCGGTCGCCGCCTCCCGCGTGGCCTGCTCGTCGACCAGCACGCGGCTGACCACCTTCCCGTATTGCCTGCCCTGCTGCTGCAGCAGCACCCGGGCCAGGTCGCGCGCGTCCTTCGCGGGGAACAGCAGGTTGAGCGACGGGTCCGCGTAGCGGGCCACGCCGATGGCCAGAAGGTACAGCGTGGGTTTCTTCTCCTCGGCCGGCGGTGCCGGCGGCGTGTCGGCCGACGTCGATTGCACCGTCAGCGGTTCGGAGACGCCGAAAGGGTTCTCGACGAAAAGCTGCACCAGCGCGTTGCCGGGAGGCGCCGGCAGGCTCAGCTGACCCAGCGCCTGGCCGTCGGCGATGGCGGGCAGCCGCACCGAGATCGGCTCCGCGGGCCGGCCGTTCACTTTCACCTGCCACCGCGTGACCGGCGCGGCGGCGTCGGAAAACACCGAGAAGTCGATTTTCAGGACTCGGCCTTCCGCCTGGACCTTCCTGCCGCCGGCCGCGACGAGGATGGGCGGCCATTCCCTGGCGGCGGGCGGCCGGGCGCGCAGCAGGAGGTCGGCGCTGGCGCGCTGGTCGGCGGGAGCGGAAAGCGTCTGCAGTTCCAGCGCCTTGTTGGCCGCGGCCAGCGCGGCTTCGGTGTCGTCGAACAGCAGCCCCTGGTCGATGACGTCGGGCCGGTAGAAGCGGTCCCGGAACCTGCCAATCGGGAAGAAGTCGGCGGTCATCCCGTCCGGCCGGTTGACATGCCAGCCGAGCAGGCTTTCGGCGCCGGCGCCGGCGTCGTAGTAACCCGCCGGCGTGGCCAGCGCCCAGCGCCCGTCGCCCGTGGCCGACAGCGTCATCAGGGTCTTGCCGTCCAGCGCGCGCAACCAGTGGACGGTGCCGTCCGCCAGGGCCATCACGATGGTGCGCGAATCGCCGGTCGTGTTGACCGCCGACACCTCGGTGGCGACGGGCACGCGCCACAGCTCCTTGCCGGCCTTGTCGAGCTTGCGCAGGTTCCAGCTGGTGCCGAGCAGGGCGGCCGAGTCGTCCGGCAGCACGGCGAAGGCCCGGGACACTTCTTCCGCGGCCAGCCCGACAGGGACGCCGTTGACCCGGGGCGTCCGCGTGTTCTCCCACACCGAGTCGCCGAAGCCGAACAAGGAGAAAGTCCGGGGGCCTTGCAGGCGGCGGGCGGCGGCCTCCCGCGCGTCGATGAAGCCGCGCGCCTTCAGGTCGAAGGCGAACGACGCGCCGTCCGACCTGCGTGTCCAGCCGACGACCGTCCCGTCAGGGCTCGTTTTCAAAGAGGACGCGTCCTGGACCACGCCGGCCGCGGGGGATTTGCGCGCGGAAACCTTCTTGTCCTGGAAGACGCCCCAGGACGGCTCGAACGTCGAGAAGGCCAGCCGGCCACTGGGAAGCGCCGCCAGACGTGTGATCGAATTGCCCGCCAGCTCCGCCTCTTCGGCGTCGCCGGAGGGCCAATGGATGGTCTTCAGCAAGAACTTGTCGGCCTGGCGGTAGCCGGTGCCCGCGCAGAAGATCTTCGCGCCGTCGCGCGACCAGGCCACCTGCATCAGGTTGCCGTGGCGGACGTCCCTGAACGTGAACGTCTTGCTGATGCGCCCGCCCTCGACGTCCACGATGTCCACCTGGACCTGGTCGTTTCCGTTGCGCGAGTAGTAGCCGACCGCCAGCGACCGGCCGTCCGGCGAATAGCTCACGCTGACCGGGTCGGGCAGCGGCAAGGGCACCCGACCCGCCGCTTTGACGCCGTCGGCCGAGGCCGCGAACAGGTGGACGCTCCCGTCGAAAGCCGTCACGGCGATGCCGCCGGTGGACGAGACGGCGGCGCCGTACGAGGCGCCGGCGAATTTCTTCTCGTGCCACAGCGTCCCGTTGCGGTCGAAGACGCGCATGCCGTGCGACCCGGCGTAGGTCGCGACCAGGTAGCGGCTGTCGGGTGTCCAGGTCAGGCTCTTGATGTCGCCCGCCAGGGCGTCGATCGTGCCCGCGGGCGCGCCGCTCTTGATGTTGAAGACATGGATGCGGTGCGAGCCGGCGTCCGCGGTGGTGCCCGCCACCGCGATTTCATGCCCCAGCGGCGACACCGCGGCGGCGTAAAGGCTGCCGGCCTTGCCCGGGCCGATGGGGACCCGCAGGACGGACAACAGTTCCTGGGTGCGCAGGTCCCACAGCCTGGCGGTCTTGTCGTCGCTGACGGTGACGGCGACGGTCTCGGTGCGGTCCACTGCGATCTGGCGGATCGGACCGGTGTGGGCGCCCGCCTCGAACCGCAGGACGGCGCCCGCGCCGCCCGTGCCCGCCGCCTGGGCGGCCAGCGCCAACCCCCACAGCAGCCCGGCGCGCCAGCCGGCGCGTGCGATCGCGGCGAACCGGGAAGGCGCCACGGCGGCGGGGAAGTCGGGTGCGGTCGTCGAAAGACTGGTCATCATGGTTCATCGGCCCGGCGACGGCCGGGCCGCGGGCTGCGGTTGGTTTTGCGGGACGGCCCGCGGGCGGCTCAAGGCCCGCGCCGCCCGCGGTCAAGCGGGGCAAAGGCCGGCGCGGCTTTTCCGGAAGCAGAAATCCCCGGTGAGGCTGCTGTTCTCCCACGGCACCTGCCGGTTCCCGGTCTCGCTGGAAACCCCGGCCCGCACGCGCTTGAACATCTGCTCGATCGGTTGGCCCGGCACATTCAGCTGGGCGACCAGATTGCGGCTGTAGGGGCCGCCGCCGCGGCCGCCGCCGTCGTAGGCCACCGCGCCAGGGGCGGTGGAGAACGCCACCACGGTGCCTTTCGGCGCCGTCACCGGTTCCAGGCCGCTGGCGATGAAGCGCGAACCGGAGCTGGCGCTCAACGACGTCCTGCAGGCGTCGAGGATGATCACGTTGACGCCGCGCCCGTGGGCCGACAGCTTCTCGACGATGTCGTCGAGCAGGGCCGCCATCCGCCCCACGTCCGCCGCTTTTTCGATGGCGGCGTCCACCGGCAGGAGGAAGTTCCGCCCCTCGTGCACCACACCGTGGCCGGCGAAATAGACCACCCGGGCGTCGGCGTCCCGGCTGCGGAGCCAGAACGATTTCAGTGCGCCCAGCAGGCTGGCCAGCGTGGCGTCTTCGAGCGCCGTCACCTGGTGGCCCACGCCCTCCAGCGCGTTCGCCACGGCGCGCGCGTCGGCCAGGGCGTTGCGCAGCGGGCGCGCCGGGTAGGCGCTGTTGCCGATCACGAGCGCCATGCGGCTTTCGCCGTCGCGGCCCGCGTCCGGCTGCGCGGTGCCGGCGTCGGCCACGGCGCAAAGGCCGAGGGCCAGCAGCGCCCTGCGTGTCACCTTGGGTGAATCGTCTGCCATGTTCGTCGTGGATGCTTGGCGGTGGCGCCTGCCCGATCAACGGTTGGGTGCCGGCGCGGCCGCGGCCGGGACCTGCTGGACCGCATTCACCCAGCGGCTGGCGCCGAATTGCCGGCGCGCCGCCGCCGCCTGCTCGGCCGGCACGCTCACGATGTAGTCCCCGAGTTGGCCGGGACCCTGCACGATGGTGGCCCCGGCGGAGATCAGCAGCAGCCGCATGTCGTGCTCCGGCGTCTCGTCCTTGAAATTGACTTTCAGGGTCTCGGTGGCCGCGGTGCCGGGCGTCGCGGCGGTGCCGCGGCTGGCGCCGTATTCGCCTTCCTGGTCGGCGTGCCATCCGCCGCGGGCGAGCAACACGCCTTGCACCACGACGGCCATCGCCAGGGCGGCGAAGACGGGGGCCTGCACGGGCCGCGGCAGCCAGGCGTCCAGCGAGAGCCAGGCCCGCCATCCCCCGGTGTGCGCCGCCGCCGCCGGCGCCGGCCGCTCGGCCCGCACCCTGGCGGCGAGGGCGGCCCATCCGATGTTGTCGTCGGCGGACTCCACGTCCAGTCTCACCTGCTCGGCCAGGCCCCGGTGCCAGGCCAGCATCGCGGCGGCGGCGGGGTCCTGCAGCATGCGGTCGACGAATGCGCGGTCATCGTCGCCCGCCCGGCCGTTGACGTAGAACGGCAGGACCTCTTCCAGGCGGCGGCGCTCGGAGGGGCTCATGGCCTCCCCCCTTTCGCCGGCGGCAGGCCGCCGGCCGCGTCTTCGAGGCAGGTCTTCATCGCCTTGCGCGCATGGAACAGGCGTGTCTTGACCGTGCCTTCGGGCACGGACTGGAATTGCGCGATCTCATGCACTGAGCAGCCCTCGTAGAACGTCAACCGCAGGCATTCGCGCTGCACTTCGGACAAGGTCTCCAGGCAGGCGAATATCTGCCGCCGGTCCTGGGAATGCGACACCCGCTCGAACACGCCCAGGCCCTGGTCTTCGAGTTCGTCCGCGAGGTCGTCCACGTCCTCGCCCTGCGGTGCCCGCTGACCGAGGATCCCCAGGCTCTTGTTGCGCGCGATGCCCAGCACCCAGGTCGAGAATTTAGAGTCGCCGCGGAACTGCCGCGGCTTTTGCCAGATGGCGAACAGCGTGTCGACCACGACGGACTCCGCGTCGGTTTCATCGTGGAGACGGTTCAAGGCGAAGGCGTAGATGCGCTTGGCCATCATCGAATGCAGCTCGGCCAGCGCCGATTCGTCCTTCTCGGCGATGCGATCGAGCACGGCCATGGCTTCCTCTTCTGTCCATCGGCGTCCGTTGTAAGCCATGAGTGGGTGAGATGCGTGGATCGGTTCAATGCCGCCCGGCGGCTGCGCCCGGGGGCCGGGCGGCAGCGCGGATTGTATGGACGCTGAACCAACGCGCGCGGGCCGGACACGGCCCAGGAAACCCCAGGGGCGGGTGCGATGGCCTTCGAAGTCTCGCTCCCGGGGGCAGGTTGCGGGGCCTCGGTGGTGCCCGCGTTCGACCCCTCTCATGGCAGAGCCCCCCAGCCGCCCTCAAGCCCGGCGGCGGCGGGCCCAAGCCGCCAAGCCCAGGCCGCTCAACACCAGTGCCATGGAACCGGGCTCGGGCACGGCCCTCGGTTCGTCGACCATCGGCAGCCCGATGTCGGCCAGGATGGCCAGGTCCAACGCCGAGATGTCGTAGCGCGTCCCCCTCAAAAACACGATGCCGTTCATGAGGTCGGGGACCAGGTTGCCGCCGGTTCGCCCGTCTTGGTTGCCCACATGGCCATAGTTGCCGAAACTCAACGGCACCAGGCCGCCATACACCGTCTGGGCTTGTGGCCCGGTGAAGAACAGGGTGTCGCCTTGCGGTGTGCCGAACAGCACGGTCTGGGCGTCGAACGTCGACTGGTAGGCGCCGGGCAGGAACCCGGTCTTCCCGTCGCGCCAGCCGTTGAAGCCGAAGGCGTGGCCGAACTCGTGCAGGAAAACGGACCGCGCGTCCGTCTGGCCGATCGGCACCGCGTCGTCGAGCCGGTCGTCCGGCGTCGTGTCGAACCACAGCTCGCTTTGCAGGTAACCCTGGGTGCCGAGGTTGAAAAAGATGTCGGCGGCCGCGCCGTTGGGGTCGATGCCCGTCCTGATTTCATACGCCGCGCTTTGTTCGAACGTCGGGATGCCGTTCCAGGTGTGCACATAGTTCGTGGTGGCGCTGGTGCCGTTTCCCGTGGCGATGGGCGCGAACCCGATGCTCACCGACAGCGTTGTGTTCTGCGAAGGCGCGTTGAAATGCGACGCCCATTGGTTCCCCGCGGAAATCACGTTGCCCGCGATGCCCGCGTAGTAGGCCGCATAAGCGCCGCCCGGGTCATTGAAATTGACGTCGAACGACAGGCCGGCGTGGGCACAGGTCGAATGCGACAACCCGATCAGGATGGCCGACAAGGAAAAGACGGCCCGATGGACGTTGAACACGATGGCTCCCCAGTTTGAGTAGGTTTCAAGGTGCCGCCGCGATGGCTGGGCAGGATCGCCTGCCGAGGCGGGGCGGACCTGTGTCCGCGCCGCGGACTTTTGGGTTCAACCGGGGACAGGTTTTTCGGCGGTCCGCCTGGGCGGCGGCGCTCAACCGGCGCGATGCCGGATGGGACCGCCGTCACGGTCCCGCGCGTCGGGTCGGTTTCCGACCTCGACGAGTCGCGGGCATGGTTTTTCACTCGTTTTTGCCATCGCCGTCGGCCCCTCCCATGTTGTGCTGGTAGTTTTGCCACACATATTGAGCCGTATTTCTCGGAGGCTGCGCAGGAGCAGGCTGATTGAATTTCCGCCTTCTTTCGTTTTCGTCTTCCCTGGCGCTCAGGGTGAGAGGCGCCTCTTTTTCTTTTCTTATATATCCCAATCCCAGGGAGGTTCCGGCCTGAGGAGGGCCGTATATGTCAACCCGGGAAAGCATGGGAATAAAAGCCTTCGCCGACCTGAGCATCAGGTCAAAATTCATGGGCGATGGCCTGAGGTCATACCATTCCAGGCCGCAATACAGCAGGGAAATGCTGACGCCTCCTTGTTCTTTCCCCGCCCACGGAACTCCTGCGCCCAATTCCCTGTAAGCACACGGCCCAAGAAAGTCGTCGGCCTCCAGATCTCCCTTCTTGCAGCCCGGCATGACGATCACCGCGCCGGTGGAGTAAGCCTCTTCAAGGCCGACGGTGACGGTGGGCGATTTTTCCAGTTTCTCAGCGCCGCCCTTGATGCGTTTTGGCATGGGCAACTTCGACAGTCCAAAAGACAGGCCGACTCCGGCGCTCACGATTTGAAGTCTTAGAGTGATTTCATCTATGCCTGGTGGCCCAAGGGAAATCGTTCCCTTGGCCACGCTGATCAGTCCCAAACCACCACCCCCAGAACTTGATGTTTTGTAGTCCCACTTCTTGCTTATGTTCATGAATATCCTTGTGCCAGCAAGATGAATATGAATTCAATTTGATCGCATGAGGCGGAACCGGCCCGTCCGACTCAGCTGGATATTGGTTTGCGCCATGTTTTTTCATATTTCATTCGATATTCGTGATTCCTTGATGTCCGGAAGGGCGGCAGGCCGCGTGGTGCCTGCGCGCCACCCTTGACTTCAATCCGCCGTGCCGGGGGGCGGTCAGGCCTCCACGTTCTGTTTGATGTCGAAGCCCATCTGGCTTTCGGCGCCCTTGCCGCCCCGCTGGGTCTGCTCCCAGTACTGGCTCTTGACCTTGGCCGCCTGGAAGGAATAGTTCACTACCGTGGTTTCGCCCGAGCTGGTGCCGCTGACGGTGACGCCGGTGACCAGCACGTCGGTCAACGTGATCCGCCCATATTCGATCTGGGTGCCGCCGGCCTTGCACAGCGAGATGTCGATTTGGCCCAGGTGCTTGCCGGTGGCGCAGTGCTTCAACACGGCCGGATAGCACTTGTCGATCGCGGCCACGATGTTCAAGTCCTGGAACGCCACCCGGCCCACGCCCGCGCCGCCGCCGGAACCCATGCTGTGGGGCTGGATCGCGCCCCAGGTGAACGAGTCGACATCGGTCCACCCGGTGTGGTCGGCGTCCTTGGACTCGCCGGTGGCGCCTTCGACTTTCATGTACATGGCGGTTGCCATCGTTTTCCTCCTTGAGTTTCGAGAGGCGTAGGTGCGCGCTGCCTGTCCTTCGGTTCAATCCCGTGGGGTGGGCGGGTGCCGCTCCCCTGGCGCAAAGGGCGCCGGCGCACGGTCGCTCAGGCACACTACGGCCCGCTTCATCCGCCCACCTGTCGGGCTTGCCGCCGCGTGGGCGGCGGTCCCGGCAGGCTTGTTTTCAAGCACGACAAGCCATGAGAAAAGACCAACGCCGCTCCTGTGTTTCCCGCGCCATCCTGGCGCTCGCCTGCCTGCCCTGGCTCATCTCCTGCGGCGGCGCCGACACCGGCGCGGCGCCGGGCGCGCGGTCATCCGACGGCGCGGCGGGCCCTTGCACTTACGGCGTCACTTCCGGCTTCACCGGCGACCTGAACGCCGAAGGACTGCAGGGCGGGGCCCTGGGGGACGGCGGCGGCGACTCGGGTGGCGCGAGCGGCGGGGCCGGCGTCGGCGGCGGGCTGGGCAAAGTGCTGGGCGCGAAGATCGAAGTCGTCCGCCTCGCCGATGGCTTGAAGTTCAACAGCGGCGAGGTGTTCACCGACCGTGTAACCGGCCTGGCCAGGATCCAGACCTGCGACGCGCGGCAACCGTTGCTGGTCACGCTCACGGGGGTGGACGGCGCCTTGTATTACGACGAAGGCAAGAACGCGATGCTGCCTTTCGGCCCCGACCAGGAACTGCACGCCCTGGTGGACGGCATCGACGGCAACATCGGCGTGTCGGCGTTGACCGAGGCGGCCTACCGGTACGCCATCAACAATTTCCTGGCGGACCCGCGCGCCATCGCGGGCGGCTCCAGCCCCTTGCTCAAGAAGATGCCGGCGCAGGCGCTGTCCGGCCTGGCCGCGGACCAGATCGCCCTGGCCAACCGTCGGGTGCTCGACGAGGTCAACCGGGTGCTGCCCGAAAACTACCGGCTCGCCTCTGTCACCGCCCTGCCCACGCCGCTGGGGCTGGACAACCAGGGGGCGGACCTGATCCCGCGCAACAAATACGGCCAGGCCGCGATCGTCACGGGCGCGTTCAGCTGGATGGCGGACAAGTTCCGCGTCGGCACGCCCCGGCCCACCCTGGACATGCTTGAAGAATTCTCCCGCGACCTGACCGACGGCAAGCTCGACGGCGTGGCCCTCGGCGGGGCCGCCGCGTCGCCGGGCGGGGCTGCGACCTACGACTCGGTGAACATCCCGATCGGCCTGAACGTCGGCGCCAATTTCATCGCCGAGCATTTCGGCAACACCAGCCTGGACGCCGCCTTCCGCTATGTCGACGTCACGGCGTTCGGCGAGAACCTGAACTGCAACACGGCCTGGAACCGTTTCGCGCTGACCAAGGAGGGGACGGTCGAGTTGAACACGCAGCGCTTCAAGCGCAGCGAGGATCCCGCAAGCAACGCGTGCGTGCCGATCGGCGCGCCGTCGCCCGATACCGAATTCACCCGCAAGGCGGGCTCCAACATCAAGGAGATCTTCACCTCCCACAACACCGGCGGCGGGTTTTTCGTCAAGGACGACGGCCAGGTCTTCAGCTGGGGCAACAGCGTGTGCGGCCAGCTGGCCGACGGCGAATACAGCGGGATCCGCTACGAACCCAGGCGCATCCCGGGCCTGAACAACGTCACTTCGCTGGCCAACGGCTACAACTTCTCCGTCGCGCGCGACAACGAGGGCCATGTCTTCAGTTGGGGCAACAACAAGTTCGGTGTCCTGGGGCTGGGCGACGGCCCCTTGGCGAACCCGGTGCCTTGCGTCACGGCCAAGCTCGGCGACAAGGTCCACGAGGCGGCGGCCACGCCGCGGCGCGTCCCGGGGCTGAGCGGCATCACGAACGTGTTCGTCGCCCATTTCTCCAAGGTGTTCGCGCTGGACGCTTCGGGCCGGCTCTACAACTGGGGCTTCGGCTGCGGCCGCGGGGGCTACCGCACCGGCGACGGCAAGGTCAACGCCGCCAGCGGCGTCCCCACGCGCCTGGACGAGCCCACTTCGGTGCGCTCGGTGGCCGCCAATGCGCGGGGTTGTTTCGCGCTCAAGGCCGACGGCACCCTGGTCGGCTGGGGTTTCTACAACGGCGTGAAGAACGACGAGGGCGTGTACGACGACGGCCAATGGTTCGGCGACGGCCAGGCCACCGAAAAGGCGCAACCCACCACCTTGCCGGGTTTGTCGGATGTCAGGGAGCTGGCCAGCGACGAGTACTACTTCTATGCGCTGACCGCCGACGGCACGGTGTGGCGCTGGGGCGGCACCTTGGACGGGAGCAGGAAACTGGTCAAGACGCCCACGCCGCTGACCGGGCTGCCGCGGACCGCGGCGGGCGGCCCGGTGGTTTTCCGCCACATCAAGTCGGACCTCGACGGCGCGCGCTTCTTCGCCCAGGACGGCCGCATCTTCGTGGCCAAACCCTGGGGCGATGAACCGCACAACACCCTCGACGCGCTCGCTTATTGGGGTTTCAAATGAAACGCCGCGGCGCGCCGGGCATCAACGCGTGACCAGTTCCTGCCACCGCAGGTCGAAGGACAGGTCCAGCGAACCGTTCCCATCCGTGTCGCCGCTGACCCGCGCATTGCCGGCGTTGACGGTCGTCGAGGTGGCCAGGTCGGCGGATGCCGCCTTGACGACGCCGGAGGAGGGCGTGAACGGGTCGTTGAAGGTCAAGGCCTCGGGCGTCGCCACGGCCAGCGAAACGCCGGCTTCGCCGTTGGCTCCGGTGTCCAGCGTGCCATCCAGCTTGTGGCTGCCGGAGAAGGTCGACCGGGAGAATTTGGACGAGAAGGCGGTGCCCGGACCGTAAGCGATGAAGAAGCGGTCTTTGCCCGCCCCCAGGTTCGCGGTGAGCCGCCCGGACGCCGGCACGACGAATTGCAGCGTGCCGCTGTTGGCCGGCGAAACGCTGTGCGCGACGCGGACTGTGCCGGTCATCCCCACCACGCCCTTGGCGGGCCCGCCTTGTTCGGACGTGGTGGCGAACGCTGCCGTCTCCGCCTGGAAGACGATCGAGAATTCATCCTTTTTCAAACCGACCGCATCGCTCTCGAGCGTGGCGGTGAAGCTGCCGTCCAGCAGAAAATTCGACCGCTTGAACTTGCATTTGGCGTAGGTGACGCCGAGCTGGTCACCGGCGGCCAGGCCCATGCGGGGCGCGCTTTTGGTGACGCGCACGCTGTAGGTGCCGCTGACGTCGCAGGGCTGGTCCGCGAGCGATGCGCCGGGGCCGTCCAACATGGACTGTTCTTGCAGCGCGGAGCCGATCCATTCGAATGCGCCGGCCACACGCTCGACCGTCGCCATGGAACTCGTCATGCCCAGCGCCGCCACGCGCGTGACGTCGGCCTGGGAGTGCCGCTCGTCGGGGTCGGCCGCGCCGCCGCATGCCGCCAGGCCCGCGATGCCCGCGGCGCACAACGCGGCGCCCAGGCTCTTCATGGGGTGTCTCATTTTTTTTCCTTGTTTGAATGGGTGGCGGCGCCCCCCGGACGCCGCCCTTGGATGCCTCATCCAGAGCACCCGCTGCCTCACTTGAAGCCGAAAATCTCGACCAGGTCGATCATGTAGGCCGGCCCGTCGGCCCAGGGCTTGGCCTGCAAGATCCTGCCGTCATGCGTGAACAGGCGCGCGCCGTCGGTGTATGACTTGATATGGCGGATGAGGGGCTTCACCCCGGGCGAAGCTTCGGGAAGGCCGGTGACCTGCGTGGGCGTCTTCATCGCCGGCATGCCGGGCGCGCTGCCCCAGCGCCAGACCGTGCCGTCGGCCTTGAGGGCGTAGAAGAAAAAGGCGTCGCTGGCGATTTCCCGCACGTCCGTCAAGCCGGGCAGGGGCGTCGGTTGGACCTTGGGCGAGTCCTGGCCGTCGCCGAACCACTGCCCGTCCATGTAGACCGTGCCGTTGTGGTTGATGCCGTTGTAGAACCCCCAGCCGATGAGCGTGCCGTCCGTCTTCAAGGCGAAGCATCCCCTCGTGTTCGCGGCGAACGCCCGGACCGGCGGCAGGCCGGGCACCGTCACGGGCGAGGCGTGGACGGTGCCGCCGCCCGCGCGGCCGCAGTCGCCGCCCCAGTTGTAGAGCCTGCCGTCCTTGGCCAGGGCGAACGCGCGGTCTTCGTGGGCGTGGACTGTGGCGATGTCGGACAGCCCCGGAACCTGTTGCGGCAGCGAACTCGCGGCGTTCTTCTCGTTGACGCAGGACGCGTTCAGCGGCGGGTTCTGGCCCAGGCCGAGCGAGCCGTTGCCGTTGGCGCCCCAGGAGAACACGCGCCCGTCGTTGTCCCGGGCGACCGAGAAGAAATAACCGCTGGCCAGCGAGGTGATGTTCTTCAGTCCGGCGATCGGTTGGGGCAGCGACTGGATGCCGGTGGACTTGCCGTTGGCGATCTGTCCGCACTCGCTGTTCCCCCAGCTGAAGACCTGCCCGTCCGATTTGACGAAGAAGCCGCCGCCCGAATATTGGGAGTTGAGGACCTCCTTGATGCCGGGCCCGGCCGCGGCGATGAAGGCGTCTTCCCGCGTCGGGTTCCCGGCGGGCAGGCACCCGGAGAAGCGTTGCTTGCGCACGTCCAGCGTGCCGAATTTGGTCAGCGCCACCCGGTAGTCGTAGGAGTCGCAGCTGTTTTCCTCGAGGAAATTGGTCACGTCGACGAACTTGGAGGCGGCGTCGAGGCTGGCGCCGCTGAAGCTGTCCGCGATGGCGTTGGCGCCGACGTTCAAGGTGATCGGGATGTTCGACGAGTCGTAGGTCGCGCCAGCCGGGGCGGAAGCCACGGTCCCGTCCAGCGCGAAGCCGTCGAGCCTGCCGTCGGTGAGGTCCCTGGAGAATTCTTCGAGGATGGCCAGCGCGGGCTTTTCGGTGCCCAGCCTGAATTTGTCCGCCATCCAGGCGAAGGCGCCGGTGACCACTGCCGCTTGGCCGTAGCGGTTCTGGGGGAAGAGGGACCCGCTTTGGTTGTCGGTGCCCACCGGCGTGGGCAGCGCGGTCAGGTTGTCGAGCCGGTAGTTCGCGGGCAGGACCCGGTTGATTTCGTCCAGCACCCTTTGGTTGGCCGCCAGGACCTGGGCCCGGGTCAATTTCGCCACGGCCGCCGAGTCGGTCTTCTTCAACAGGAGGTTCGGGCCGGCCGGGGTCTTGGGCTGCGCGCCCAGGAAGTTGTTGATCGCATACCGGTAGGCCGCCTCGGTCAATGCCGACACGCCGATGTTCCCGTCGATGCCCGCGACCAGGGCGTGGAGTTCCTGGTCGGGCCCGAAGGGCAGCAGTGCGTTTTTCCCTTCGTCGAAGTACGACGCGCCTTCGACGCCTTTGAGCGTGATCAGCAGGGGCTCGGAAAGCGCGCAGGTGCGGATGGTGAACAAGCCGGTGACCCGGTCGGTCCGAACGTCGGCGCCGTTGTTCAACGAGGAGCCGTCGGACAGCCGGACCACCTCCACCTTGGCGCCCAGCACCTTGCCCAGCCCGCCCCCGCCGCCCGCGCTGCCGGCGTCGCCGCCGGCCGGGCCGTCGTTGCCGCCGTCCGCGATGGGGCCAGGCGCGTTCAAGTCGCCGTTGAAGCCCGGGAGGACGGCGTTGTATTCCCTGCAATCCAACGGTGCTCGAGGCGGCCCGGGTGGCGGCACGGGCGGGTCTCCGTCCCCGCCGCCGGAGCAGGCAGCGATGGCGAGGGCAAGGATGGGCAGCGGAAGCAGGGCCGGCGACCATCGGCCGCGGGATCGGGGGGTGTGTGGTTTCATCGCGATCATTTGGAAGGGGTGCGTTGATTCATCGGCGCGGACCGGCTGCGGCCGCGCGCGCGTTGTCAGGCGGGCAGGGCGGAACGCTCGTGCAGGAAGCCGATGAACCTTCGGACGGTGGGCGTGACCTTGCCGCAACCGTAGTGGGCGGCCATCTGCATCCGCAGCGGCGCCGAGCGCACGCGCAGCAGCTTGACGGCCGGATTGTCCAGGAGCGTGGGGTCGACCTCGGCGCAGGAGATCGAGAAGCCCGCCCCGATGGAGGTGAAGAAATTCACCGACATCGGGCTGACATGGCACGTCTTGACGTTCCAGCCTTTGAAAGGCGCCCTCAACAGGTCGTAAAGCGGCGGATTCAGGGCCCGCTCGAACAGCACCTGGGTCTCGCCGGCGAGTTCCGCCCATTCGATGGACGCCTGGTCGGCCAACCGGTGCGACGCCGAAACCACGACCTGGGGTTCAACGGAATAGACGGTCAGGGATTCGGCGGCCTGCGGCCCCGACTGGGCGGGAAGCCAGGTCAGGGCGACATCCGCATGCCCCATCGCCAGGTTCGAGAACGCCTCTTCCACCGGGCTTTCGATGAGGTCGAAGGACACGGCGGGCCAGGCCCGGGTGAAATCGGACAGCCGCATCCGGGCGATGAGGTTCGCGGCCGAGGCTGGATACGAAATGCGGATCAGCGAATCGCCGCCCGCTTCGGCCCGGCACTGCGCGACCCCGGCGTAGCAGAGCTCCGAATGCCGCAGTGTCTGCCTGGCCCGGGGCAGCAGCGCCCGTCCCGCGGCCGTCAGGCCCACCTGTCCCACCTGCCGAACGAAAAGCTGGGCGCCCAGTTCGCGTTCCAGCTTCTGGATCTGCTGGCTCAGCGCCGATTGGGAGATGCAGGCGGCGGCCGCGGCGCGGCCGAAATGCAGATGTTCCGCAAGCGCGGTGAAGTAGCGGAGTTGTCGGAGTTCCATGGTCGCCGAGTCACATGCCGAAACGGAGGGGGGTGCCGCCCTTGTCCGGCAAAGGCGGCGGCCCGGATCGTGGGCTGAGTGGCCCCGGCGCCGAAAAAGGTTCATCGCGCGCCCCATGGAGGCCACGCCGCCCGGCCGCCCGCCGTTTCCGCGGCGCAGGTGGGAACCCGCGCGCGGCGCGGGCCTCAAGCCTTCAGGTGCGCCAGCCGTTCGTCCGACATCGACGGCAGGAACTCGATGATCTCGTAGTCGGCCAGGCCTTCGCGGTGGAAGGGGTCTTCGCGAACGGCGGCTTCGACTTCGGCGCGGCTGCCGGCGGTGGCGAGGATGACGCCCCCGGTGCGCGGTTCCTTGCGGCCGGACAGCATGAAACGGCCGGCGGCGTAGTGGCGTTCCAGGAAGGCGCGGTGCTCGGGCACGAAGCGGTCGACTTCGGACAGGGGCTTTTTGTAGCTCAGCAGGATCAGGAACATCGTGGGTTTTCCGTCAGGGGGCGGCATGGGGAGGGCGCCCATTCTGCGCCTGGCTGTCCCGCGTTCCCCGGGCGAGGCGCCCGGCCTTTCCCGTCTTTCAACCCGCGACGGCCCTCTGGGCGGTGGCCGTCAGGCCCGACGGTCCCCACAGCGGACAGGCGAGCACCACGTCGCCGACCACCAACACCGCGGGGCTGGCCAGGGCCTCGCGTTCAACCGTCTCCACGAGGGTGCCGAGCGTGCACAGGGCCTGGCGCTGCCGCGGCGTGTGGGCGGCGCTGATGACGGCGGCCGGGGTGCCGGCCGCCAGGCCGCCTTCCCGCAGCGACTGCACGATGGCGCTGCAGCGGGCCACGCCCATGTAGACGACCAGGGTGAGGCCGCTGCGCGCCAGCGCGGCGAAGTCGGCGCCCTGGCCGCCTTCCTTGGCGTGGCCGGTGACGAGCGCGACGCCGGGCGCGTGGCGCCGGTCGGTGACGGGCAAGCCGATCGACGCCGGGCCGGCCAGGCCCGCGGTCAGGCCGCTGACCACTTCCACGTCCAGGCCGGCTTCGCGCAACGCGTCGGCCTCTTCGCCGCCGCGGCCGAAAACGAAGGGGTCGCCCCCTTTGAGCCGCACCACTTTCGAACCGCCGCGCGCCTCGCGGATCATCACGCGGTGGATGAAGCGCTGGTCGGTGGAAGGGCAGCCGCCGCGCTTGCCCACTTTCAGCACGCGGGCGCCGCCGCGGGCGTGGGCCGCCAGGACGCGCGGGTCGACCAGGTCGTCGCACAGGATCACGTCGGCCTGGCCGATCACGCGGGCCGCCTTGACCGTGAGCAGCTCCGGGTCGCCGGGGCCGGCGCCGACGAGGTGGACGATGGGTGCGGGGCTGCCGTTGCCGTGGTTCATGGTGGGTGCCTCTTGGGACCGGTCGGGTTGGGGGGAGGGCTCATGCGGCGTTCAGGCTCTGCTTGACCCGCTCGCGCAGGCTAGGCAGGCAGGAGCCGCATTGCGTGCCGCACTTGAGTTCGCGCTGCAGCTGGTCGAGCCTGTCCTGGGCCGAGCCGGCGCAGCGCCGCAGCGCGGTTTCGATCTGGCCCGCGTTGACGTTCCAGCAGCTGCACACCTGGGGGCTGGCCGCGGCGGCCTCCATCGGCGGCTCGGCGCCGGCGGCGAGAAGGCGGTGGGCCTGCGCGGGCGCGGCCTGCTCGTCCTGCAGCATGGCGCGCATCCAGCCTTTCGCGGCGGCGTCGCCGGCCAGCATGAAGGCGTCCAGCCGGCGTTCTCCCGCCGCGCCCGACAGGCGCAGGGCCCGGCGCTGGCCGCGCCGCTTGTCTTCGTAGCGCAGCACGCCGGCCCGCGCGGCGTCGAGCCCGAACAGGGTTTCGATCTCGCGCAGGCGTTCCGGGTCGGGCGCTTCGGCGGCGGCGGCGCTCAGCGACAGGCCGTTGCGGCGGTGGCCGAACGGCACCAGGCTGGCGAAATCGAATTGGCCCAGCAGCGCCTGCAGCGCACGCTGGGCCGCGGGCAGGTCGCCGTCGGCGAACCAGGCCATGGCCGCGAGCCGCCAAGGCAGCTCGGCCTTGAGCACCTTGACCGCCGCGTGCTTCAGCTCGGGCTGCTTGGAGGTCGGGCAATGGTCGCGCAGGGTCAGCGCGTTGACCCCGGTGGCGGCGCCGCCGTTGCCCGTCATGCCTGAGACGAACTCCTCGCCCCAGTGCATCGCCACGAAGGCCTGGGTGGGGGCCACGCGCTCGCTGCCCTGCACGGGCAGGACGATGGAGCCGCGGCGCGAGGTGAGGTGGACCAGGTCACCCTCTTGCAGTCTCAGGCGCGACATGTCCTGGGGGTGCATCTCGACGGCGGGCTCGGGGGCGTGCCCGAAAAGGCGGCCCACCGTGCCGGTGCGGCTGCCGCCGTGCCACTGGTCGCGCAGGCGGCCGGTGATCAGGCTGAAAGGGAAACGCGCGTCGCGCGGCTCGGCCAGCGGCGCGAAGGGGGCGTCGACGAACCGGGCCTTGCCGTCCGGCGTGGCGAAGACGCCGTCTTCGTACAGGCGGACGCGGCCCGCGGACGCGCCCTCCGGCAGCGGCCACTGCTGCGGGCCGCGCTCCTCCAGCATGGCGTAGGACAGGCCGGTGATGTCCAGGTCACGGCCGCGGGTCGATTCACGGTGTTCGTCCCACACGGCCTGCGAATCGGCGTAGTCGAACAGCGGGGGCCACTGCGGCTTCAGGCGGGCCTGCAGCTGCCGGGCGAAATCGCGGGCGATCACCCAGTCGTCGCGGGCCTGGCCCGGCGCCGGCACGGCCGGGCGCACGCGGCTGATGCGGCGCTCGCTGTTGGTCACCGTGCCTTGCTTCTCGCCCCAGCTGGTGGCGGGCAGCTGCAAATGCGCGTAGGCCGACGTGGCGGTGGTGAAGGCCTCCTGCAGCACGACGAATTCGCAGCGCTGCAGGGCGCGGCGCACCAGCGCCTGGTCGGGCATCGACTGGGCCGGGTTGGTGCAGACTATCCACAGCGCCTTGATCCGGCCTTCGGCGGCGGCCTCGAACATCTCCACCGCCGTCATGCCCGGCGCCGCCGGCACATCCGGCACGCCCCACAGCGCCGCCACCTCGGCGCGGTGCGCGGGGTCGGCCAGGTCGCGGTGCGCGCTGAGCGAGGCGGCCATGCCGCCGACTTCCCGGCCGCCCATGGCGTTGGGCTGGCCGGTCAGCGAGAACGGGCCGGCGCCGGGCTTGCCGATCTGCCCGCAGGCCAGGTGCAGGTTGATGAGCGCGGCGTTCTTGGCGGTCCCGCTGCTGCTCTGGTTCAGGCCTTGGCAATACAGGCTCAGCGTGGGCCGGCGGGCGTCGCCCGGCTCGCCGTCCAGGCCGGCGAACCAGGCCGCGGCCTGCAGGATGTCCGCCTCCGCCAGGCCGGTCAGCCGCGCGGTGTGGCTGGGGGTGCATTCCCTCATCCGGGCCTTGAGGGCCTCGAAGCCCCGGGTGCTGGCGGCGATGAACGGCGCGTCGACCCAGCCCTCCCACAGCATCAGGTGCAGCATGCCGTGGTACAGCGCGATGTCGCTGCCGGGCAGGATCTGCAGGTGCAGGTCGGCCATGTCGGCGGTCTCGGTGCGGCGGGGGTCGACGACGATCATCCGCTGCTTCGGGTTGGCGCGGCGCGCGTCCTCGATGCGGCGCATCAGGATGGGGTGTGCCCAGGCGGTGTTGGAGCCCGAGATGAAAAGGGTGTGCGCCAGGCCCAGGTCCTCGTAGCTGCACGGCGGGGAGTCGGCGCCGAGCGTGGCCTTGTAGCCCGAGGCGGCGCTGCTCATGCACAGGCGGGAGTTGGTGTCGACGTTGTTGGTTCCGATCAGGCCCTTGCCGAGCTTGTTGAAGACGTAGTAGTCCTCGGTGAGCAGCTGGCCCGACAGGTAGAAGCCGACCGCGTCGGGCCCGTGCTGCTCGACCGCGCTGCCGAAGCGCTCGACCGCCTCGTGGAGGGCGTCGTCCCAGCCGACGGCGTAGGCCGGCGCGCCGTGCTTGATGCGCCGCAGCGGCTGCCGCAGCCGCTTGTGCAGGGTCACCGGCGCGGCGGCCGTCAGGGCCAATGTGCTGCCCTTGCTGCACAGGCGGCCGAAGTTGGCCGGGTGGTCGGGGTCGCCGCGCACGCCGGTGATCTGTGGGCCCTCGCTTTCGATGATGACGCCGCAGCCCACGCCGCAGTAGGGGCAGGTGGAGCGGGTTTCTTTGGGAGTGGTCATGGCGTCAGCGGTGGCCGGGGCCCTTCGACAGGCTCAGGGAGGGCTTCGACAGGCTCAGCCCGAACGGTGCGGGGGGACCAGTCCGAACGGTGCGAAGAGACCAGTCCGAACGGTGCGGGGAGGATCAGCCTGAACGGTGCGGGGAGGATCAGCCTGAGCGGTGCGGGGAGGATCAGCCTGAGCGGTGCGGGGAGGATCAGCCTGAGCGGTGCG
>CBIHOD010000036.1:0-39898 GCA_966211815.1 uncultured Burkholderiales bacterium | reverse complement strand
CGGCCTCGCCGGTGAAGTTGCCCACCAGGCCGCCGGCCTCGGTGATCATCAGCGAACCGGCGGCGATGTCCCAGGGGCTCAGGCCGGTCTCGAAGAAACCGTCGTAGTAGCCGGCGGCCACGTAGCACAGGTCCAGCGCGGCGGCGCCCGGGCGGCGCAGGCCGGCGCACTGGCTCATGATGGTTTCGAACATCTCGACGTAGCGCTTGAGGTTGTCGCCGCGGCGGAAGGGGAAGCCGGTGCCGATCAGCGCGTCGGCCATGCGGTTGCGCCGCGACACGCGCAGCCGCTTGTCGTTCAGGAAGGCGCCGCGGCCCTTGGAGGCGTAGAACAGGTCGTTGCGGCTGGGGTCGTAGACGACGGCCTGCTGCACCTGGCCCTTGTGGGCCAGGCCGATCGACACCGCGTACACCGGGAAGCCGTGGATGAAATTGGTGGTGCCGTCCAGCGGGTCGATGATCCAGAGGTATTCGCTGTCCTTGGCGCCGTGGGCCCGGCCCGACTCCTCGGCCAGGATGCCGTGGCCGGGGTAGGCGGTGAGCAGCGTCTCGATGATGGCCTGCTCGGCCGCCTGGTCGACCTCGGTGACGAAGTCGTTGGGGGATTTCGTGTTGACCTTGACCAGGTCCAGGTCCAGCGACGCCCGGTTGATGATGGCCCCTGCGGCGCGCGCCGCCTTGATGGCGACGTTGAGCATGGGATGGAGTGCTTGCTGCTGCGACATGGGGCAACCTTGTGGGAACGACGGGACGGCGGGGGGAAAGAGCGGGCGGGCAGCGCGCGGGCCGGGCCGGTGGCCGGGGGCGTTCGGGTGCTGCTGCGGATAATCGCGATTTTACCCGCCGCCGGGTCGCGATCGCTGCACCGGCCGCCGCCTTCCGTGAAGTCCGCCATCACCCGCTTCGTCCTCGTCCAACCCAGCCACCCCGGCAACGTCGGCGCGGTGGCGCGCGCGATGAAAGTCATGGGTTTCGACGACCTGGCGCTGGTGGCGCCGCGCTACCCGGACGTCCTGCGGCACGACGAAGCGGTCTCGCTGGCCAGCGGCGCCACCGACGTGCTGGAACGCGCGCGGGTGGTAGACCGCGTCGAGGACGCGCTGGACGGCGTCAGCTACACCTGCGCCACCGCGATGACGCCGCGCGACTTCGGCCCGCCGACGCACCCGCCGCGCGAGCTGCTTCCCGGCTTGGCCGAGACGGGCCAGGGCGTCGCCTTCCTCTTCGGTTCCGAGCGCTTCGGCATGCGCAACGAGGACGTCTACCGCTGCCACGCCTGCCTCAGCATCCCCACGTCCCCCGGCTACGGTTCGCTCAACCTGGCGCAGGCGGTGCAGCTCGTGGCCTACGAATGGCGGCAGGCCCTCGGCGGCTTCGGCGTGGCGCCGCGCACCCCGGCGGCCGACCATGCCGACGCCGCCGCGGTGCAGCGTCTGCTGGAACACTGGCGCGAGGCGCTGGTGGCGGTTGATTTCCTCGACCCGGCCGCGCCGCGCAAGCTGATGCCGCGCCTGAACCAGTTGGCCAACCGGACCCAGCTGACGCGGGAGGAGGTGCACATCCTGCACGGCGTGGCCCGGGCGGTGCTGCTCGCGCCGCGCGGGGGCAAGGGAGGTGGTTGAAGACGCACAGCGGCCCGACTGGCTACACTGAATCGCCCCCATCCCGGCACACACCCATGTTCGACAGACTCCGAGAAGACATCGCCTGCATCCTCGAACGCGACCCGGCCGCCCGCTCGCGCTGGGAAGTGCTGACGTGTTACCCCGGCCTGCACGCCCTGGTGATGCACCGCTGGGCGAACGCCTGCTGGCGCGCGGAATTCCACTGGCTGGGCCGCGCCATCTCCAACCTGGCGCGCTTCCTGACCGGGATCGAGATCCACCCCGGCGCCACCATCGGCCGCCGCGTCTTCATCGACCACGGCATGGGCGTGGTGATCGGCGAGATGGCCGAGATCCACGACGAATGCACCATCTACCAGGGCGTGACGCTCGGCGGCACCTCGCTGGTCAAGGGCGCCAAGCGCCACCCCACGCTCGAACGCGGGGTGATCGTCGGCGCCAACGCCTGCGTGCTCGGCGGCTTCACGGTGGGCGAGGGCGCGCGGGTGGGATCGGGCGCCGTCGTCACCAAGCCGGTGCCCGCCGGCGCGACCGCCGTCGGCAACCCGGCCCGCATCATCGAAGCCTCGAAAGACATGCTGCGCGAAGAGGCGGCCGCGAAGATGGGCTTCTCGGCCTACGGCGTCACCCAGGGCGACGACCCCGTGGCCCAGGCGATGAAGGGCTTGATCGACAACGCGGCCGGCCATGAACACCAGATCGCCATGCTCTGGCAGGCGTTGGAGAAACTCTCGCAGCGCACCCGGGAGCTGCCCGGCGACGACTGCGTGCCGGGCGACGCCCAGACCACCGAGCAATTCGACGCCGAGCGCTTGAACCGCCTGGTCAAGTAGCCGGCCGCGGCGTCAGGGCTTGCCCTGGCCGGCGGCCTGGCTCACATACCAGGCCAGCGCCGCGATCTGGTCATCGGTGAGGGCGGCGCGGAAGGAAGGCATCGCGCCGATGCCGTTGCGCAAGGCTGTGGCCACCTGGCGCGCGTCGGGCCGGATCTCGTCCAGCACCGGGCCCACCGCGCCCTGGCTGCCGGCCTGCTTGAGCGTGTGACAGACCCCGCACGGCGGGGTGGTCCCCCGCAGGAACAGCTCGCGGCCCTTCTCGTACAGGGCCGGCCCCGCGGGGTCGTCGGCGGCCGGGCAGGGTGCCGCCGCGGCCAGCAGGCCGCACGCCAGCGCGGAGGCCGCCGCGGCTTTCATCCCACCGTCACCTTGACCGCGTGGTCGGCCCAGCTGTTGTTGTTGTAGCCGCCGGCGTTTTCCTCACGCTGTTCCGGCTGCACGGCGCCGCGCACGTCGGTCGCGCGGCTGGCCAGGACATGCTCGCCGGCGGGCAGCCGCAGATCGGCGGTGAATTGCCGCCAGGCATAGCGGCCGAGGTCGGGGCCCGTCAGCCGCGCTTCCTGCCAGGTTCGGCCGGCGTCGGCCGACACCTCGACCCGCCGGACCTCGGCGGCCCCGCTGAAGGCGACGCCGTGCACCCTGACCACGCCCGGGGCTAGCGGGCCGCTTTCGGGCAGCGGGCCGTTGATCCACGATTTCACGTTCATCTGCAGCACCGACGGCTGGCTCGGGTCGGCCTTGCCGCCGGGCGGGGTCATGCGGTAGCCGTGGCTCATGATGCGCGCGTCGCTTTCCTGCGCGGTGAAGGCCAGGCGCTTGATGTACTTGATGTGGTTGACGCCCTGGTAGCCGGGCACGATCAGGCGAAGCGGGCCGCCATGGGCGAGCGAGGCCGGGCCGCCGTTCATGTCCCAGGCCAGGATCGCGTCGGCCATGGCTTCCAGGGGGACGGAACGTTCGACGACGACGGTCTTGGGGTCGATGCCCGGCGGCAAGGCTTCCCCGCCGGTGCCTGTCATGTAGAGGCGGCCGCTTTCCAGCCCGCCCAGGGCCTTGACCACCGAGCGCACCGGCACGCCGGTCCAGATGACGCAGCCGGCGGCGCCGACCGTCCACGGCGTGCCGCTGGGCTTGCTCGGGAAGAAGCCGCGGCCGTTGCCCGAGCATTGCAGGACCATCGGCAACTGCACCGGCTCGCCCATCGCCTTGAGTTCGCGCAGCGTGAGCGTGGCCGGCCGCTTCACGCCCTCCACGCTCAGGCGCCAGGCGTCGCGGTCGTCCAGGATGCCGGCGTCCGGCGGCGGCAGGTTGTTGCGCACGTAGAGCTGCGAGGCGGGCGTCAAGGCGCCGGTGCCGAAAGCCTGGCGGCGGGTTTCGATGGTGTTCGCGCTGTGCTGGATCAGGTCGCCGGCCTGTTTCCAGGCCGCGTAGGCCGGCAGCGGCTTGACCGTCGCGGACTGGCTGAGGGCGGGGCGCGTCCAGGTCGCCAGGCCGGCGCCCGCCATGGCGGCGGCGGTCCCGGACAACAACAGCCTGCGGCGGTTCAGGGGATGGGGTCGGATGGGCACGAGGGTCTCCTTGGTCGTTTTTTTGGACAAGCGCACGGGTGGAGGAAGCGCGGCGGGTCGGCGCGACGGGGATCAGCGCGCGGGCCGCTGCGCCGACTTCGGCCTGAAGGCAGCGCAAACGCCCGCGTCGGTCTCGATGTAGGGGCCGCCCAGCAGGTCGATGCAATACGGCACGGCCGCGAAGATGCCCGGGACAGCCGGCGCTGCCTGGGGCAGGCCGTGCAGCGTCTCGGCGATGGATTTCGGCTGGCCCGGCAGGTTGACGATCAGCGCGCGGCCCCGGATGACCGCGACCTGGCGCGAGAGGATGGCGGTCGGCACGAAATTCAGGCTGATCTGCCGCATCTGCTCGCCGAAGCCGGGCATGACCCGGTCGGCTACCGCGAGGGTGGCCTCGGGCGTGACGTCGCGCGGCGCCGGGCCGGTGCCGCCGGTGGTGAAGACCAGGTCGCAGCCTTCCCGGTCCACCAGCTCGACCAGGGCGGCGCTGATTTCCGGCTGCTCGTCGCCGACCAGCCGCGGGCACCATTCGATGGGGTTGCGCACGGCGCGCGAAAGCCAATCCTTCAGCGAAGGGATGCCTTGGTCGGCATAGACGCCGGCAGCCGCGCGGTCGCTGGCCGACAGCAGGCCGATGCGCACGCGCTCCAGCGCCGGCTGCGCCTGGGCCTGTGGCGCCGGGCCCGCGGTGTCAGTCATCGGACTCCTCCTCCTCCTTCTCCTCCTCGCCGCGCTGCGATGGTGCGGGGGCGCCGCCGTGGTGCTGCTTGATCAGCTGGAACAGCTCGCGGTAAGCGCGGCCGTTGCGTTGCTCGGGGGCGGCGGCGGCGTCCTTGCGGGCGGCGCGCACCAGGCTGCGCAATTGCTGCAGGTCGGTGCCCGGGTGCTGCTTCATCCATTCGGTGAGGATGTCGTCGCCGGCCAGCATCTGGGCCCGCCAGTGCTCCATCTCGTGCAGCGCCAGCGTCGACTTGGCGGTGCCCAGCTTCATCGCTGCCACCGCCTCGCGCAGCGGCTCCGGGTCGGCGCGGCGCATCAGCTTGCCGATGTACTGCATCTGGCGGCGCCGGCCTTCGTGGCTGCGTGTCCGCTTGTGGGTGAGCAGCGCCTCGCGCAGGCTTTCGTCCATCGGCAGGGCGCACAGCTTCTCTTCGGACAGCTCCACCAGGTCTTCGCCGAGCGCCTGCAGTTCATGCGAGTCTTTCTTCCGCTGGGTCTTGCTGGGGCGGTCCCAGGGGTCGGACTCCGGGAGGTCGGAGCCGGGGTCTTGCGGCGGTTGGCGCGGGGGCATAAGCGGGGGCGTGTCTTGTTTTGTTTCGGGATCCGCGCCGGCCGGCCGGGTCGCGGCCTGTGTTGTCTTTCGGCGCGCCGGGCCTTGCCGGCGCAGGGCGTCGGTATCATAGCCGTGGCCTTATTTCGGCCTGTATTCGCGACGCGAGCCGCGACCCAAACCGCGAACCAACGCCCATGCCAGCCACCCGAAACGCCGCCCCCGACACGACCGCCCCTTCTTCCGGTTTCGCCCACAGCCGCGAGCATTTCCAGGAATTGATCGAAGAGGCCCTGGCCTTCGCCAAGGGCCTGGGCGCCAGCGACGCCGGCGCCGAAGTCTCCGAAGGCGCGGGACTGACGGTCTCGGTGCGCAAGGGCGAGGTCGAGAACGTCGAGCGCAACCGCGACAAGTCGCTCGGCGTGTCGGTCTACATCGGCCAGCGGCGCGGCAACGCCAGCACCTCCGACTTCTCACGCGCCGCGATGGAACAGACCGTCAGGGCTGCCTACGACATCGCCCGCTTCACCGCCGAAGACCCCGCCGCCGGCCTGCCCGACGCGCAGGACCTGGTGACCCCCGAGCAGGCCGCGCGCGACCTCGACCTCTTCCACCCCTGGAACATCGGCGCCGAGCAGGCGGTGGTGCTGGCCCAGGCCTGCGAACGCGCCGCGCTGGCGGTCGACAGGCGCATCACCAACTCCGAAGGCGCCGGCGTGTCGGTGCAGCAGTCGCACTTCTTCGCCGGCAACACCCGCGGCTTCCGCGGCGGCTACGCCAGCTCGCGCCATTCCCTGTCGGTCGCGCCGATCGCGTCGGTGCCGGGCAAGGGTGGCGACGACATGCAGCGCGACGCCTGGTACAGCTCGATGCGCAGCAGCGAAGACCTCGCTTCGCCCGAGGCGGTGGGCCGCTACGCCGCCGAACGCGCTCTGTCCCGGCTGAACGCCCGCAAGATCAAGACTTGCGAAGTGCCGGTGCTGTTCGAAAGCAGCGTGGCGGCCGGGCTGCTCGGCGCCTATGTGCAGGCCACGAGCGGGGGTTCGCTCTACCGCAAGTCGAGCTTCCTGCTGGACTCCCTCGGCCGGCAGGTCCTCCCCGCCCACGTGGACATCCACGAGGCGCCGCACCTGCCGCGTGGCAAGGGCAGCGCGCCTTTCGACGACGAGGGCGTGCTCACCGTCGAGCGCGACATCGTCCAGGGCGGCGTGGTGCAGACGTATTTCCTGTCGAGCTATTCGGCCCGCAAGCTGGGCATGCGCACCACCGGCCACGCCGGCGGCTCGCACAACCTGCAGCTCACCAGCCGCCTCACCCAGCCGGGCGACGACCTGCCGGCCATGCTGCGCAAACTCGGTCGCGGCCTGTTCGTCATCGAGTTGATGGGCCAGGGCGTCAACTACGTGACGGGCGACTACTCCCGCGGCGCGGCCGGCTTCTGGGTGGAGGGCGGGCGCATCGCCCACCCGGTCCACGAGATCACGATCGCGGGCAACCTGCGCGACATGTTCAAGGGCATCGCCGCGGTCGGGGCCGATGCCTACACCAGCGGCGGCAAGACCATCGGCTCGGTGTTGGTCGACAGGATGAAGATCGCCGGCAGCTGACGGGACGGTCGGGCCGCGCTGTCGCGCCCGGCTTCGGCTTTTACGTAGGTGTTAGCGAGCATGGGGCCAACCCCTGCGTAAATTGCGCAGGGGTAAATCCTCTCGGTGAAAAGAGAGCGGTTCCTAGAATCAAAAGGTTAGTTTTTTGACTCACCCACACAGGAGACAGACAGATGGAGCGTCGTTTATTCATCCGTAACACCGGCCTGGCGGGCGTGCTGGCCGCCGGCGTCGCGCCGGCGATCGTCCAGGCCCAGTCGCAAGTGCGCTGGCGCCTGACCTCGGGCTTTCCGAAGTCGCTCGACACCATCTACGGCGCCGCCGAAACCTTCGCCAAGAAGGTCAGGGAGATGTCCGGCGGCAAGTTCGAGATCTCGGTGCACGCCGCCGGCGAAATCGTGCCGATGCCGGGCCTGGTCGACGCGGTGCAGAACGGCACCGTCGAGGCCGGCCACACCTGCCCCTACTACTACTTCGGCAAGAACGACGCGTTCGCGCTGGGCTGCGCCATCCCCTTCGGCCTGAACAGCCGCCAGATGACGGCGTGGAGCTACGACGGCAACGGCCTGAAGCTGATGCGCGAGTTCTATTCGAACTACGGCTTCACCAGCTTCCCGATGGGCAACACCGGCGCGCAGATGGGCGGCTGGTACCGCAAGGAGATCAAGAGCGTGGCCGACATGCAGGGCCTGAAATTCCGCGTCGGCGGCTTCGCCGGCAAGGTGACGGGCCGGCTGGGCGCGGTGTCGCAGAACATACCGGGCGGCGAGATCTACCAGGCGCTGGAGAAGGGCACGATCGACGCGGCCGAGTGGGTGGGGCCGTACGACGACCAGAAGCTGGGCTTCAACAAGGTCGCGCCGGTCTACCACTACCCGGGTTGGTGGGAAGGCGGTCCGCAGATCGACCTCTTCATCAACCAGAAGGCCTACGACGCGCTGAGCGCCGAGTACAAGGCCATCGTCGAAGCGGCCGCGGCCTACGCGCACACCGAGATGCAGGCCAAGTACGATGCCCGCAACCCGCTGGCGCTGCGCCAGCTGGTGGCCAGCAAGACCAAGCTCGTGCCTTTCCCGAAGGCGGTGATGGACGCGGCCTTCAAGGAAGCGATGGCGCTGTATTCCGAGTTGAGCGAGTCCAACCCGGCCTGGAAGAAGATCTACGAGGACTACTCGAAATTCCGCAAGGAAGCCAACCTGTGGTTCCGCTTCACCGAGGCGCGCTTCGACAGCTACATGCAGGGCGCCAACCTGTAAGCGGCGCGAAAGCGGCGGGTATCCGCCCCTGCCGAAGACCCCGCCAGAACGGCGGGGTTTTTTTATGCCTGGCGCAAGGCAGCCGTGGAGCGGCGTCGTCAACATCCCCTGCTCGCTCCGGGGTAAACCCGCTTTGCGCGATGGGGGGGGTTACGAGAAGAATCACGGAAACCGAAAGCCGTCCAGACGCGGCCGTGGTTCGACCATCAACAACAAACCGGGAGCAGACCCCATGGAACAACGCCGCCGTTCATTCATCCGCCACACCGGGCTGGCCGGCGTGCTCGCCGCCGGCGCAGCGCCGGCGATCGTGCACGCCCAGGCGCAATTGCGCTGGCGGCTGACTTCGGGTTTCCCGAAGTCGCTCGACACGATCTACGGCGCGGCGGAAACCTTCGCCCGCAAGGTCAAGGAGATGTCCGGCGGCAAGTTCGAGATCTCGGTGCACGCCGCCGGCGAGATCGTGCCGATGCCCGGCTTGGTCGATGCGGTGCAGAACGGCACGGTCGAGGCCGGCCACACCGCGCCTTATTACTACTTCGGCAAGAACGACGCGTTCGCGCTGGGTTGCGCCATCCCCTTCGGCCTGAACAGCCGCCAGATGACGGCCTGGTGCTACGACGGCAACGGCCTGAAGCTGATGCGCGAGTTCTATTCGAACTACGGCTTCACCAGCTTCCCGATGGGCAACACCGGCGCGCAGATGGGCGGCTGGTACCGCAAGGAGATCAAGAGCGTGGCCGACATGCAGGGCCTGAAATTCCGCGTCGGCGGCTTCGCCGGCAAGGTGACGGGCCGGCTGGGCGCGGTGTCGCAGAACATACCGGGCGGCGAGATCTACCAGGCGCTGGAAAAGGGCACGATCGACGCGGCCGAGTGGGTGGGCCCGTACGACGACCAGAAGCTGGGCTTCAACAAGGTGGCGCCGTTCTACCACTACCCGGGCTGGTGGGAAGGCGGTCCGCAGCTGGACTTGTTCGTCAACCAGAAGGCCTACGACGCGCTGAGCGCCGAGTACAAGGCCATCGTCGAAGCGGCCGCGGCCTACGCGCACACCGAGATGCAGGCCAAGTACGACGCCCGCAACCCGCTGGCGCTGCGCCAGCTGGTGGCCAGCGGCACCAAGCTCGTGCCGTTCCCGAAGCCGGTGCTCGATGCCGCGTTCAAGGAAGCGATGGCGCTGTATTCGGAAATCAGCGCGTCCAACCTTGCCTTCAAGAAGATCTACGAGGACTACTCGAAATTCCGCAAGGAGCTGAACCTGTGGTTCCGCTTCACCGAAGCGCGCTTCGACAGCTACATGCAGGGCGCCAACCTCTGAATCGCCGGCTGCCATTGCACCCCCGCAAGCCCCGCCATCCGCGGGGCTTTTTCGTTGCGGCCGCCGTCAGGCCTTCCTACCCTTGGCCGCCAGCGTGCCTTCGCGCACCAGGCGCGCGAACATCCGGTGCAGCGGGGCGTTGCCCGCCGGGAAGGAATAGATGCCGCGGTTGCCCACGCGCACCACGAGCCGCGGCACGATCAGCCAGGCCATCCCGGGCACCTGGATGAGCTTGGCCTGCTTGATGTCGGCCAGGGCCACCTCCTTGGTCCAGAGCCAGGTCTGGCGCAGGTGGGTGGGGGTGACCGACGTGCGGCTGGCGAGCATGAAGCCGTAGCACAGCGCGATCACCGCCAGCGCGGCCGCCCAGAAGGCCAGCGTCGCGGCGGACATGCTGGCCGAAGCCAGCTCGTCGCGGGCGCGCCAACCCGCCACCGCCAAGCCGGCCATCAAGGCGGTGGCCAGCGCCTTCACCACGGGGGGGAAGGCGGGCCCGCTGACCTCCAGCGGGCCTTCGCCGTCAGTTGCTGGCTGCGCTGGCTGCATTCTCGGCCGCCGCGGGTTCGGGTGCTGGGGCCGGCGCGGGCTCGGCGGCGCCGCCGTCCTTGAACATCTTGTCGATGGACTGCTCGGTGTCGGCGTCGGTGGCTTCCGGCAGGGCTTCCGTGGTCGGGATCTCCACCTTGTCCAGGTCCACCGCCACTTCCTTGTCCAGGAAGACCGTCACCGTCTCCGGCACGAAGATCACCACGACGACGAGCAGCAGCTGCAGCAGGACGAAGGGGATGGAGCCGAGGTAGATGTCGTTGGACTTCACCTTCTCGGGCAGCGCGCCGTTCTTGAACAGCGTGTCGGAAATGCCCCGCAGGTAGAACAGCGCGAAGCCGAAGGGCGGGTGCATGAAGCTGGTCTGCATGTTGACGCACAGCAGCACGCCGAACCAGATCATGTTGATGCCCATCTTGTCGGCGACCGGGCCGAGCATCGGCAGGATGATGAACGCGATCTCGAAGAAGTCGAGGAAGAAGGCCAGGAAGAAGATGAAGATGTTGACGACGATCAGGAAGCCGGTCTGGCCGCCGGGCAGGCCGGTGAGCATGTGCTCGATCCACTTGGCGCCGTCGACGCCCTGGAAGACCAGCGAGAAGACCCGCGAGCCGATCAGGATGAAGACCACCATCGCGGTGATGCGCATCGTGCCCATCAGCGCTTCCTTGAGCAGCGGGATGTTCAGGCGCCTGTGCAGGGCCGCCAGGAAGAACGCGCCGACGGCGCCCATCGCGCCCGCTTCCGTGGGCGTGCAGATCGCGGTGGTGATGCCTGGGAGGCCGCCCATGCTGCCCAGCACGGCGAAGATCAAGAAGGCCGACGGGACGATGCCGCGCAGGCACTTCTTCCACAGCGGCCAGCCGGTCAGCGTGCGGAACTCCGCGGGCAGCGCGGGCAGGTAGGTGGGCTTCACCCGGGTGAGGATGAAGGTGTACACCAGGAAAGCCAGCACTTGCAGGATCGAAGGGCCCCAGGCGCCCTTGTACATGTCGCCCACCGAGCGGCCGAGCTGGTCGGCCATGACCACCAGCACCAGCGACGGCGGCACCAGCTGCGTGATGGTGCCCGAGGCGGCCAGCACGCCGGTGGCGTAGCGCATGTTGTAGCCGTAGCGCATCATCACCGGCAGCGAGATCATCGCCATCGCGATGACCTGGCCGGCCACCGTGCCGGTGATCGCGCCGAGGATGAAGCCCACGATGATGACCGAGTAGCCCAGGCCGCCGCGCTTGGTGCCGAAGAGCTGGCCCATCGATTCGAGCAGGTCTTCCGCCAGGCCGCATTTCTCCAGGATGGCCCCCATCAGTGTGAAGAAGGGGATGGCCAGCAGCAGCTCGTTGGACAGGATGCCCATCACGTTCAACGGCAGGTTGGACATGAAGGCCACCGGGAACCAGCCCATCTCGATGGCGACGAAGCCGCAGAGCAGGCCGAGGGCGGACAGCGAGAAGGCGACCGGGAAGCCGATCAGCATGACGATGATGAGCCCCGCGAACATCACGGGGGCGAAGTTCTCCATGATCATTGCAGAGGCCTCTCGTAGTTGGTTTCCATTTCGTATTGGTGGGTGAGCCAGCCGATGCGCTTGATGATCTCGGAGACGCCTTGCAGGCCGAGCAGGGCGAAGCCCAGCGGCAGCAGCGCCAGCACCGGCCAGCGGATCAGCCCGCCGGAGTTGCTGGACATCTCGTGCGTGACGAGCGCGCGCTCGAACAGCGGGTAGGACATGCCCGCCAGCACCACCACCGTCGGCAGCAGGAAGAACGCCAGGCCGAGCAGGTCGACCACCACTTTCATGCGGGTGGGGTAGCGGGCGTAGAGCACGTCGACACGCACGTGCTCGTTGACGCGCAACACCTGCGAGGCGCCGAGCATCACGCAGGCCGTGAAGAGGTACCACTGGATTTCGAGCCAGCCGTTGGAGCTGATGTCCATCGTGTAGCGCACGACGGCGTTGCCGGCGCTGATGACGCAGGCCGCGAAGACGGCCCATTTGGCCAGCGTCGCGCATTTGTTGTTCAGCGCATCGATCAGATGCGCCAGGTTGAGCAGTCTTTTCATCTGCAAGTCCTCGGTTGTCTCGTCGGTGCCGCTCGCGAGGGTTGATGAGGCCCTCCCGGCTTCGGGATGCGGTGCTCCGGGTGTGTCGCCGCGTGTGCGCGGACGGCCCTCGGACCGCTACTGGAACAGGGGGGCATCAGACCCGAATTTCAGGGGGCTGCCTACGGGTATTACCGCTAAGTGGAAATACGCAGTTACGCGGAAACCGCTTGTCGCGCCGCGCGGCGGCCTCTCAGGGCAGGTCGAATTCCCGGCAGTGTTCGACCGCGTACTTGATCAATTCGGCCTGACCTTCCAGGTTGAGCTTGCGCCGGATGTTCTGGCGGTGGGTCTCCACCGTGCGCGCGCTCACGCCCAGCGTCTGGGCGATCTGCTTGCTGGAATGCCCCTGGGCCAAGTGGCTGAGGATGGCGCTTTCCCGCGCGGACAGGAGCGGCCTGGGCGTCTGCGAGCGCAGCAGCCGGCCGGAGACGTCTTCGCTGAGGAAGGTGCCGCCGGCGGCGAGGGTGTCGATCGCCTGGACGATGTCGTCCGACGGCGCGTCCTTCAGGACATAGCCCCGGGCGCCCGCCTGCATCGCGCGGTTCACGGTGGCGGGGTTGTCGTACATGCTGAGCATCAGCACCAGCAGGCCGGGCTGGCGCTTGAGCAACTCGGCGGTGAGGTCGATGCCGTTGACGTCCTTCATGCCCACGTCCATGAGCACCAGCCGGGGCCGCGCCTGCTCGACCACCGCCAGCGCGTCCTGGGCGTTGCCGGCCTCGCCGACGACGTCGATGTGGGGCGAGCCGGCGAGCATGGCCTTCAGGCCTTCGCGGACGAGCGAATGGTCGTCGACGAGCACGATGCGGATGGGTTTGTCTGTGGGTTGCGGTCTGCCGGGTGTCACGCGGTCGCCTCCGTGGTCGCGGGTCTAAGGTCTTGGATCGCTTCGACGGGCACGTCCACGACCAGCTCGGTGCGGCCGCTGCGCGACAGCACCTCGAAGGCGCCGCCGATGGACTCCACGCGTTCGCGCACGTTGCGCAGGCCGATGCCGCGGCGCGGGTCCTGCCGCACCGCCTGCACGTCGAAGCCCATGCCGTCGTCGATGATCCGCAGCCGCAGCCCGGCGGCGCCGAACACCAGCCGCAGCGTGACGCTCTCCGCGGCGGCGTGCTTCTCGATGTTGGTCAAGGCCTCCTGGGTGATCCGGAAGAGCACGGTGTTGACCTCGTCCGGCAGCAGCCGGGGCCGGCCGCGCACCTTGAAGGAAAACGCCATCTCGCTGTGCTCCCCGAATTCCTGCCCCAGCCGCTCCAGCGCCGCGGGCAGCCCGAAGACGTCCAGCTCGGCCGGCCGCAGCCGGTGGGAGATGTTGCGCACCTCCAGCAGCGCGTCGTTAAGGCGGTCCAGGGCCTTGGGCAAGGTCGGCGGCAGGGCGCTGGCGTCGCGCCTGAGCTGGGCCATGCTCGACTCGACCAGCAGCTTGATCGACACCAGCGTCTGGCTGGTGCTGTCGTGCAGCTCGCGCGACAGGTGGGCGCGCTCGTCCTCCTGGGACTGCACCACCTGCCGGGCCAGCAGCTTCAGCTTGGCGTCGTTGATGCGGAATTCGGTGAGGTTCAGCGCCATGCCCGAGCCGCCGATCACCGCGATGCCCAGCACCGCCACGCCGGCGATCCACCACAGCGTGGTGGCGATGTTGTCGCTGATCTGGCGGTCCAGCTCGGCCAGCGTGGCTTCGACGTCGTCCAGGTAAAGCCCGGTGCCGAGCATCCAGTCCCACTTGGGCAGGGTGATCACGTAGCCGAGCTTGGGCGTGGGGTAGCGGTTGGAGGGCTTCTGCCAGTAGTAGCGGACGTAGCCGCCCTGCGGCTTCTTCGCGGCGGCGATGAGCGCCTGGATCACCGGCAGGTTGTTGACGTCGCGCATCTCCCAGAGGTCTTTGCCGACCAGCTCGGGCTGGCGCGCGTGCATCACGTTGCGCCCCTTCATGTCGTAGATGAAGAAGTAGCCGTCCTTGCCGTAGTCCAGCGATTCCAGCAGGCGGATCGCCTCGCGTTGCTGGGCCGTGTCGTCCAGCCCGCTGTCTTCCAGCCGCGTGATGATGCTGTGCGCCAGCTCCACGTAATGCCGCAGCTCGGCCTGGCGCGACGTCATGTAGGCCGACTCGACGAGGTTGCGCTCGCGCTCCGACAGCTTGCGCTGCTGGTGCAGCACCGCGTAGGCGATCAGCGCCAGCGCGGCCACCAGCGGCAGGATGGCCCAGAGCAGGAACTTGGGGCGGATGCGCATCCTGGTCGCCTGCCGGGTGGGTGGATGGGGGGCGGGCCGTCTTTCGGTCGGTGGCCGGAGGCGGCCGGTCAAAGCGCCGAGGCGGCGCGGTACAGGTTGCCGGAACGCGTGCCGCTGCGGCAGAACGCCAGCACCGGCTTGGGCAGCGCGGCGAGCAGCGCGGCGAAGCGGGCGATGTCCTCGGGGCTGTGCGCGCCCGGGTTCACCGGCAGGTGCTCGTAGCGCAGGCCGGCCGCGGCGGCGGCCTCGGCCAGCGCCGCGCTGGTGGGCTGGTCGGGACCGCCTTCCATGTCGGGCCGGTTGTTGACCACGCTACGGAAGCCGCTCTGGGCCGCGGTGGCCATGTCGGCCGGGGTCAACTGGGCGGCGACGCAGACGTCGTCGCTGAGCTGTTGGAGGTTGGGCAGCTGGGTCGTCATGGTGGAGGGCTTTCCTTGGCCTCTGGGCCGTGGGGTGGGGGGTCAGCGCGCCAGCGCCTGCTTGACGGCCGCGGACACGGCGCCCATGTCGGCCTTGCCGGCCAGCTGCGCCTTGGCGGCGGCCATGACCTTGCCCATGTCGCCCGGGCCGCTGGCGCCGAGCTGGGTGACGATGGCGGCCACCTGGGCGGCGACTTCGTCGGCGCCCAGGCGCTCGGGCAGGTAGCCCTCCAGGACCTTCAATTCCGCGGTTTCCTTCTCGACCAGGTCGGTTCGGCCTGCCGTGGCGAACTGCGAGATGGAGTCCTTGCGCTGCTTGATCAGCTTGTCGACGATGGCCACGACCTGGGCGTCGTCCAGCACCACCCGCTCGTCCACTTCCTTCTGCTTCAGGGCGGCCAGCAGGCCGCGGATGGTCAGCAGGCGCGGCGCGTCCTTGGCGCGCATGGCCGTCTTCATGTCTTCGTTGATCCGTTCTTTCAAGCTCATGGCGGTTTCCTGGTCGCAGGGAAGGGGTGAGAGTCTACAAAGTAAAACAGCCCGCGTTGCGCGGGCTGTCTTGGGATTCTTCTTGTGCGCCGGTCGGCGGATCAGTACAGCTTCTTGGGCAGCTGCATGCTGCGCACGCGCTTGAAATGGCGCTTCACGGCGGCGGCCTTCTTGCGCTTGCGCTCGGCGGTGGGCTTCTCATAGAACTCGCGGGCGCGCAGATCGGTCAACAGGCCGAGTTTCTCGATGGTGCGCTTGAAGCGGCGCAGTGCCACGTCGAAGGGCTCGTTTTCTTTGACGCGAATCGTGGTCATGTGAAGCTTGAATCCTGAATGAGTTGCGTGGAGGGGGTGTTTTGCGGTTCTTTTGCGATCCTGGGTTTGCTTCCCAAAGGTCGCACCGCCAAAAACAGTGCCTGGCTCCGGCGCATGGTTAACCGAAGCCCGCAAGTATAACGTGCGAATTTTGGCCGTGCAATGGGGTGTGGTTGATTTCCCAAGGTCCTGTGTGCGCCTTTGTTTCCGGGCGGTTCCCGTCAATTCGCGGCCATGGGCGCGGCTTCCCCGGCCATCGCCCGGGCGCAAGCCGCGGCGCTGGCCCAGGCCCACTGGAAGTTGTAACCGCCGAGCCAGCCGGTGACGTCCACCACTTCGCCGATGAAATAAAGCCCCGGCTGCTTCAGGCTTTGCATGCTGCTCGAATTGATCTCGCGGGTGTCCACGCCGCCGAGTGTGACTTCCGCCTTGCGGTAGCCCTCGGTCCCGCTGGGCAGCAGTTCCCAGCGTTGCAGGTTCTGCGCCAGTTGTTGCAGGTCGCGGTCCCGGCAGTCCGGCATCGGGCGGTCCTCGACCGGCGAGGGCGCCGACAGCCAACGCTCCGCCAACCGGGACGGCAGGTGCTGCGAGAGCTCGTTGGCGAGTTTGCGTTTCGACGTCTTTTTCGCGGCCAGCAGCAGTTCGGCGAGGTCCTGGTCGGGCAGCAGGTCCAGTTGAAGCGGCGTGCCCGGCGACCAGTAGTTGGAGATCTGCAGGATGCCCGGGCCGCTCAAGCCGCGGTGGGTGAAGAGGAGGTCCTCCAGGAATTCGGCGCGCTGCTTTTTCTGCCCGGTGGCCAGCCGCGCCGGCAGCGACAGCCCGGCGAGTTCGACGAAAGGCGACCAGGCGGCGGCATCGAAGGTCAGCGGCACCAGGCCGGGTCGGGGTTCCACCAGGCTGTGCCCGAACTGTTTGGCCAGCCGGTGCCCGAAATCGGTCGCGCCGATCTTCGGTATCGACAGCCCGCCGCACGCCACCACCAGGCGCCGGCAGGCGACCGGGCCGCGCTGCGTCTGCAATTCGAAGCCGCCGCCGGCCGCCGCGCGCACGGCCTGCACGCCGCAAGGCTGCCAGCGTTGCACGCCGCCGGCCTCGCATTCGCGCAGCAGCATCTGGATGACGTCTTCGGCCGACCGGTCGCAGAACAGCTGTCCCTTGTGCTTCTCGTGGAAGGGGATGCCGTGGCGTTGCACCAGGTCGATGAAGTCCTGCGGTTTGTAGCGCGCCAGCGCCGAGCGGCAGAAGTGCGGGTTCGCCGAGATGAAGTTCGCCGGGCCTGCGCCGAGGTTGGTGAAGTTGCAGCGCCCGCCGCCGGAGATGCGGATTTTCTCGGCGATGCGCTCGGCGTGGTCGAGCAGCAGCACCCGCAGGCCGAGCTGGCCGGCGATGGCGGCGCAATGCAGGCCGGCGGCGCCGGCGCCGACGACGGCGGCGTCGAAAGCGGGTTGCGTCAAGCGGCGCCTCCTTGCATGTCCGGCGCCGCCGTGCGGCGGCCGTCCCGGGGCGTGCGCCGGGGAAAGCGTGAGGTTGTTGTCATGGGGGCCGATTTGTGGAGCCGGCATTTTCGCCGCCCCCCACGATTGAGTGGGCGGACCGGCGGGCGCCGGCGACCGCCGCCGCTATGATGAACCGGTCGGTGCCCGGCGCGTCCGTCCTTCCCGGACGCCCGCCTGTCCACCGTCCCCATTCGACCTTGAGCGCCACGGCGCTGGCCGTCACAGTCGCAGCTAACGATCGCAAGGTCCCAACGCCATGGCGCCTGCCTTGAGCCCCGAAAATTCCATCTTCCTCGAACTGCTGTCGCGCAGCGACCTGGCCGTGGCCGTCAAGGACGCGCAAGGCCGCTACCTGCACGCCAACCCGGCCTTCGCCGCGGTGGCGGGCCGCGCGCCCGAGGCCGTGCTCGGCCAGACCGACGCCGACCTTTTCGAAGGCCTCGAAGCCGCCGCGCTGCGGGCCGCCGACCAGGCCGCCTGGCAGCAGCCGCCTTCGCGCATCTTCAGCAATGAACAAAAGCTTTCCGGCCCCGGCGGCGCCCGCCGGGATTTCCTGACACTGCGCGCCCCGCTGGGCGGCGCGGACGGCGCGGCGCCGACGCGGCTGGTCTGCGTCTGGAAGGAACTGACAGGGCCGCGCCGCCTGGCCCACGAGCTGGAGCAGGCCCTCAAGCAGCTCGAGCAGCAGCAGATGGCCGTCGAGGCGCTGCGCCGAGAAAGCCAGGACGCCCTCGTCGGCGACCCGGCCGCTGGCGACCTCTACCAGCGCGCGCAGTTCGACGAGCAACTGCGGCGCGAGATCGACCTGTCCTCGCGCGAGCACCGCGAGTTCGCGCTGGTGGCCATCCTCGTCGACCCGTTCACCGACGCCGTCCGCGTGCAGGGCGACGTGGCGCAGAGCCGGGTGTTCGAAGCCCTGGGGCGGCTGCTTCGCAGCAACACCCGAGCGATGGACGCCTCCTGCCGGCTCGACCAGACGCGCTTCGCGGTGCTGTTGTCGGGTGTCGGCCTGGCCACCGCCCATTCGCGCATGGAAGGCCTGCGCCGCCAATGCGCCACGCAGATCGTCGCGCTCAATGGCCAGGCCCTGGGCTTCACGGTGTCGATGGGCGTGGCGAGCTTCCCGCACACTGCCCACACCGAAGACGACCTCTTGAAAGCCGCCGATACCGCGCTGCAGGAAGCGCGCCGCCGCGGCGGCAACCACGTGACGCTGGCGAGCATCCGTTTCGGTTCGGTTTGACGGCGCGGCCGCGCCGCTCTGGAAGGGCGGCCCGCAGACGTCAACCCAGCAACGCCAGCACCGCCGCGCGTTCCTGCGCCGTCACCGGCGTGATCGACAGGCGGTTGCCGCGCTGCAGCACCCGCATGGTCGACAGCTGCGGCGCCGCGCGCATCTCGGCCAGCGGCAGCAGGCGGGTCTTGCGCGACAGGCGAACGTCCACCAGCAGCCAACGAGGTTCGTCCGCGCGGCTGGCCGCATCGAAATAAGGACTTTCCGGGTCGAATTGGGTCGGGTCGGGATAGGCGCCGGAAACCACCATCGCCAGGCCGGCGATGCCGGGCTCGGGGCAGGACGAGTGGTAGAAGAGCACCTCGTCGCCCACCTTCATCTCGTCGCGCATGAAATTGCGCGCCTGGTAGTTGCGCACGCCCACCCAGGGCACGGTCTGCGCGGGGGCGCCGGCCAAATCGTCGATCGAGCACTCGCTGGGCTCGCTCTTCATCAGCCAGCAGGCCGGAGTCGTCGCCATCGGGGAGGGGGCGCAGTGGGTGGCAGGGGAGTGAGGGTGTCCGACGCGGGCCGTGAGCCGCATTCCTGAACCCAGGGGATTCAGGTGGGCGAGGTCAGCCAAACCTTGGGTTCATCTGACGCGAGACGATCACGCTGGAGTGGCGATGTTCCAAGCCCTTGCTCGCAAGAGCATCGGTTCAAGGAAATATAAGACTCACGCGAGCGCGACGGACGAGGCCATTCTACGCCGCCGGCCCGAAGCCCTGATGTGAAAGCGGGTGTCCAGTCGTGACCGGATGCACGCCGGCGGACCGGATCAGATCAGCTGGCCGTCGGCGCTGAGCGTGTCGTCGATGCGGCGGATCAAGGCCTGGATGTCGATGCCCGCGGCATCGCTCGCGCCGGCTCCCGCCGATTGCGCCGCGGGCGTGGCGGGCACCGCCGCCACGGGCCGCTCGGCCAACGCGTAGGCGAGGTTCAGCGCGGCCAGCACGGCGATGCGTTCGCGGGCCTTGATCTTCCCGGAGTCGCGGATGGCGCACATTTCGCGGTCGACGTTGCCGACGGCCTCCAGCAGCGAGGTCTCGCCGCCCTCCGGGCAGCCCAGGATGTAGCTCTGGCCCATGATGGTGACTTCGATCTGTTTCATGTGGCGTCTCCGTTGGCGCGGCTTTCCGCGTCGTCCGCGTCGGACGGGAGGCGGTCGAGCAGCGCGTCGATGCGGCTGCGCGCGGCCGCCAGGCGCGAACGCATCTGGTCGCGCTCTTGCGTCAGCCCTTGCACTTGGGCGAGCAGCAGGGCATTGGTGCGCTGCAGTTCGTCGTGGCGCAGCAGCAGGCGTTCAACGCGATCGGCGAGGTCTTCAATCTTCGACATGTCTCGGCCCGCAGGGACTGGAAGGGGTGGCGCGAATTGTAGGGCGGCGGGGCACCTATACTTGCGGCCGTTGGTGCTCGCGCCGGGGGTTCTCCCGGGCGCAGTTCAACGGGAAGCAGGGGGAGGCGAGCCCTCCCAAACTGCGCTGCCCCCGCAACGGTACGGCGGACGAAGTACCGGGCCCGCGAAGGGCACGCCCACTTCCGCTCTTGCGCACACGCCACTGGAAGCGACCGCTTCTGGGAAGGTGGCAAGGGTTGTTTCCGTCAGCCCGGATACCGGCCAATGAGGCGGTGCGTCGCTGCGAAGCGGCTGCACCATGGGTGATCGCCAGCGGGGAAGCTGGCGGACACGTTTGATCGGACCTTCTCTTTCCATGCCTACCCGTTCGCCTGGGCGCGCCAAGCCGCCCGTCAACCCATTGATGGGCGCTTTGTGCTGCCTTTTCTCCTGTTCCGCCGCGCTGCCCGCCTGGGCCCAGGCGGGTGCCGACAACACCCTGCCGCCGGTGGCCGTCACCGCCACGCGCACGCCGACGCGGGTGGACCAGGCGCTGGCCGCCGTCACCGTCATCGACCGCGAGGCGCTGGAGCGCGCCAACGGCCGCACGCTGTCCGAACTGCTGGCGCAGCAGCCGGGCGTGCAGATGACGGCCAACGGCGGCCTGGGCAAGCAAAGCGCGGTGTTCCTGCGCGGCACCGAGTCGCGCCACACCTTGCTGCTGATCGACGGCGTGCGCCACGGCACCGCCACGGCCGGCACCCCGTCCTGGGACAACCTGCCGCTGGAAAGCATCGAGCGCATCGAGATCGTGCAGGGCCCGTTGTCCGGCCTCTACGGCAGCGACGCGGTCGGCGGCGTGGTGCAGGTCTTCACACGCAAGGGCCGCCAGGGCCTGTCGCCCAACGGCAGCGCGACGGTCGGCTCGCGCCGCTACGGCCAGGCCAGCGCGGGGCTGAGTTTCGGCCAGGGCGACTGGGACGGCGCGTTGAATGTGCAGCACACGGAAAACCGCGGTTTCTCCGCCACCAACCCCGCCGTGCAGTTCGGCAACCACAACCCCGACAACGACGGCTTCCGGCAGGACGCCGCCCACCTGCAGCTCGGCCTGAAGCTGCCGGCCGGCTGGCGCACCGACGCGCGGCTGGTGTACGCCGACGGCCTGAACAAGTACGACGACGGCCCCGGCGCCGACTCGCAATCGCAGTTGCTGACCAAACTCGGCTCGCTGCAGTTCGCCGGCCCGGTGGCCGGCCCCTGGCGCACCACGTTCAGGTTGTCGCAATCCACCGACCACAGCGAGACGCTCGTCAGCGCGGCCGGCGCCTTCAACCTCGGCGCCTTCGTCACCGAACAACGCCAGTTCACCTGGGAAAACACCGTCGACACGCCGGTCGGCACCGTCCTGGTGCTGCTCGAACAGCTGCGCCAGGAAGTCAGCAAGGCCGCGCCGCAGTACGTGCAGGCCGAGCGCGACGTCGACGCGGTGGCCGCCGGCCTGAACGGCCAGAGGGGCGTCCACACCTGGCAGGCCAACGTGCGCCGCGACCGCAACTCTCAGTTCGGCTCCGAGACCACCGGCTCGGCCGCCTACGGCTATGACATCGTGAGCGGCCTGCGCGCCGGGGCGTCGCTGGGCACCAGCTTCGTCGCGCCCAGCTTCAACCAGCTGTACTTCCCCAACTTCGGCAACGCGCTGCTGCAGCCCGAGCGCGGCACCACCGGCGAGTTGAGCCTGCGCTGGGCCACCCAGCGGCAGCAAGTGCGCCTGGCCTACTACGAGACCCGCATGCGCGGCTACATGGCCAGCACCAGCACGTCGTCGAACACCAACACGACGATCAACATCCCGCGCGCGGAGATCCAGGGCTGGGCGCTGTCGCACGAGTTGCAGGCGGCGGACTGGACGCTGCGCGCTTCCTACGACCGCATCGATGCACGCAACCGCGACCTGCGCTCCAACGGCACGCTGGGCGGCAACCACGACAAGCTGCTGCCGCGCCGCGCCCGCGACAACGTCAAGCTGGGCACCGACTACAGCGCGGGCCCATGGGCCTTCGGCGCCACCGCGGTGGCGGCGGGCAAGCGCTACGACAACGCCGCCAACACGCTGCGTTTGGGCGGCTACGCCACCGCCGACCTGCGGGCCGACTGGAAGTTCGCGCCGAAGTGGGTGTTGGGCCTGCGGCTGAACAACGTGGCCGACAAGGCCTACCAGACCGCCTACGGCTACAACCAGCCCGGCCGCGAAGGCTACGTCACGCTCCGCTACAGCGGCCTGTGAACGGGTTGGTGGGGACCGCGGGAATGCGCACCTTGATCCTCGGCGGCCAGCGCAGCGGCAAGTCGCGCTGCGCCGAAGCGCGCGCGGCGGACTGGCTGCGCGGCGCGCCGGGGCGGTCGGCCACGCTGTTGGCCACGGCCGTCGGCGGCGACGACGAGATGCGCGATCGCATCCGGCGCCACCGGGCCGACCGCGCCGCGCGCGTGCCCGGTCTGGCCACGCTCGAGCTGGGGCCGGCCAGCCTTGCCGAGGCGCTGGACGGCCTGGGCGCGCCCGGCCACCTCGTCGTCGTCGACTGCCTGACGCTGTGGCTCACCCAGCTGTTGATGCCGCTGCACGGCCGGCCGCTGGACGAGCCCGCGCGGCTGAGCGAGCAGCAGTCGCTTTGCGAAGCCCTCGCTCGCGCGCCGGGCCCGGTGGTGCTGGTGTCCAACGAGATCGGCCACGGCGTCTCGCCGCTGTCGCGCGAAGTGCGCGGCTTCATCGACGCGCTGGGCCAGCTGCACCAGGCCGTGGCCGCGCGATGCGAGAACCTCAGCCTGATGGTGGCCGGCGTGGAGCTGCCGGTGAAGCGGGGCGAGGCATGACACTCCGGAGGAAACCCGGGTGGCTTCCCGCGGCGGCGGTCCTCGCGCTGGCGGCCTGGTTCGGCCTGTGCGACGCCGCGGCCGCCCAACCCGTGCAAGTGCGCGACGACCGCGGCCACCTGCTTCGGCTGCCGGCGCCGCCGTCGCGCATCGTCAGCCTGCTGCCGTCGTTGACCGAAAGCGTCTGCGCGCTGGGCGGCTGCGGCAGGGTGGTCGGCACCGACCGTTATTCCAATTCGCCCGCCTCGGTGCGGGCTCTGCCCAAGCTGGGCGGCCTGGACGACGCCCAGATCGAGCGCATCGTCGCGCTCAAACCCGATGTGGTGCTGGCGGCGCCTTCGAGCCGGGCTGTCGAGCGCCTGGAATCGCTTGGCTTGAAGGTGGCGGTGCTGGAGACGCGCACCCACGCCGAAGTCCGCCGCGGCCTGGGCCAACTCGCCGCCTTGCTTGGCAGGCCCGAGGCGGCCGAGCGCCTGTGGGCCGGCATCGAGCGCGAGCTGTCACAGGCCCAGGTCATGGTGCCGGCCGGCTTGCGCGGCAAGAGGGTGTATTTCGAAGTGGCTTCCACGCCCTACGCGGCCGGCGAAGCGTCTTTCATCGGCGAGACCCTGGCGCGGCTCGGCATGGACAACGCCATTCCCGCCGCGCTCGGGCCCTTCCCCAAATTGAACCCGGAGTTCGTCGTGAAGGCCCAGCCCGACGTGGTGATGGCCGCCGCGCGCGCGGTCGCCGAGATGCCGGGGCGCCCGGGTTGGGCCAACCTGCGCGCGCTGCAGCAGCGGCGCACTTGCGGCTTCGACACCGAGCGTTATGAAGTGTTGATCCGCCCCGGCCCCCGCATGGGCGAGGCGGCCGGCCTGCTGGCGGGCTGCCTGGCCGCGCTGGAGGCCAAGCCGTGAGCGCCGTGCCCGCCCCGGCCGCGGGCGCCGTGCAGGCGGGCCTGGCGCAAGACCGCCGCCGCCGACGCCTGCTGGCCGGGGGGCTGGCGGCGTTGTCGCTGCTGCTGATGGCCGCCGGCCTGGCCGCCGGCAGCGAAGGCTGGTCCTGGCCCGACTTCACCGCGGCCGAGGCCGAAGTCATCCTCGGCCAGATCCGCGCGCCGCGAACACTCGGCGCCTGGTGCGTCGGCGCCTTGCTCGGCCTGGGCGGCGCGGTGGCCCAGGGCCTGTTCCGCAACCCGCTGGCCGACCCCTTCCTGCTCGGCTCGGCGGCCGGCGCCTCGACCGCGGTGGTGCTGGTGCTCGCGGCCGGCGCGCTGTCGGGCCACACGCTGAGCGTGGCGGCGGCCGACAGCCTGTCGCGCTTCGGCCTCGCGTCCGCCGCCTTCGCGGGTGCGCTCGGCGGCGTCACGCTCACCCTGGTGCTGGCGCGCGGCGCGCAGCACACCGTGCGGCTGCTGCTGGCCGGCGTGGTGGTGGGCGTGGTGCTGGGCGCCCTGAGCGACCTGCTGACCACCGTGGCGCCCGACGCGCTGCGCGGCAAGCAGGTCTTCATGCTCGGCACCACCGGCTTCCTCGGCTGGCCGAGCGTGGCGCTGCTGCTGCCGGGCCTGCTGTTGTCGCTGCCGCTGGCCCACAGCCTGGCACGCGCCCTCGACGCGCTGGCGCTCGGCGAAGACAGCGCGCGCACCCTGGGCCTGCCGGTCGAGCGCATCCGCACCGTGCTGGTGGTGGTGCTCGCCATGGCCACCGGCCTGGCGGTCTCGCAGGCCGGGCTCGTGGCCTTCGTGGGCCTGGTGTCGCCCCACCTGGTGCGGCGCTTCGCGCCGGCGCCGCAGGGCTACACCCTGTTGGCCAGCGCCGCGATGGGCGGCACGCTGCTGCTGGCGGCCGACGTGCTGGCGCGGGTGGTGATCGCGCCGCAAGAGGTGCCGGTGGGCGTGCTCACCGCGGTCCTCGGCGGCTGCTACCTGCTGGTGCTGCTGCACCGCCGGGGGGTGCGGTGACGGCGGCCGCGGCACCAGTGGCCACCCAGCCCGCGCTGCAGGCGCAGCGGCTGCAGGTGGCGCTGTCGGGTTCGCCGGTGCTGCGCGGCGTCTGCCTCGACCTGCCGCGCGGATGGACCGCCATCGTCGGTCCCAACGGCGCCGGCAAGTCCACGCTGCTGCACGCCCTGGCCGGCCTGCTGCCGGCCGCTGCCGGCGAGGTCAGGCTGGCGGGCCGCGGCCTGGCCGATTGGCCCCTTGGCGAACGGGCGCGGCAGCTGGCCTGGATGTCCCAGCACAACGAAGTGCAGGGCGAGCTGACGGTGCGCGAGGTGGTGCACCTCGGCCGGCTGCCGCACCTCGGCCTGTTCGCCGCCGCGGGGCCGCGCGACGAAGCCATCGTCGACGAATGCCTGGCCCTGACCGAATGCGCCGCGTGGCAGCACCGGCGGCTGCACGAGCTGTCGGGCGGCCAGCGCCAGCGGGCGCTGCTGGCCCGCGCGCTGGCGGTGCAGGCGCCGGTGCTGCTGCTGGACGAGCCCACCGCCCACCTCGACCCGCCGCACCAGGTCGCCCTGGTCAAGCTGGTCAAGCGCCTGTGCGCCCGCGGCGACGCCACCCACACCGTGGCCAGCGTGCTGCACGACGTGTCGCTGGCGCTGCAGGCCGACCACCTCGTCGTGATGCGCGACGGCCGGGTCCTGGGCCAGGGCGCCAGCGACGACCCCGCGCTGCACCGGGCGCTGGTCGAGGTGTTCGACCACGCGCTGCGCATCGAGACCATCGCCGGGCGGCCGCTGGCCGTGCCCAACCTCTGACTGCTTTTTGACTGAAGGCTCCACCGCGAATGCAGATCGAATCCCCGCCCGTCGACCGCGAACGGATCGTCCCCACCGCCGAGCGCCGCGGCCTGGTGCTGGTGCACACCGGCAATGGCAAAGGCAAGAGCACGGCGGCCTTCGGCCTGGCGCTGCGCGCCCACGGCCGCGGCAAGGCCGTCAAGATCTACCAGTTCATGAAGGTGCCTTCGGCGCGCTTCGGCGAGCACCGGGTGTTCGAACAACTGGGTGTGCCGATCGAAGGCCTGGGCGACGGCTTCAGCTGGAAGAGCAAAGACCTGGACCACTCCGCCCAGCTGGCCCGCGACGGCTGGGCCAAGGCCGAGGCGACCATCCGCGAAGGCGGGCATTTCCTCGTGGTGCTCGACGAGGTCATGTACCCGCTGCGCTACGGCTGGGTGCCGCTGGAGCCGGTGCTGGCCTGCCTGCGCGAGCGGCCGGCCCATGTGCACGTGGTGCTCACCGGCCGCAACGCGCCGCAGGAGCTCCTCGACCTGGCCGACACGGTGACCGAGATGTCGCTCGTCAAGCACCACTACCAGGCCGGCGTGCCGGCGCAGCGCGGCATCGAAGATTGAAGGTGGTGCGATGAGCGCCAAGCCCGCCAAAGCCGCCATCAGCTGGAGCGCCGGCAAGGACTCCTGCCTCGCCTGGCGCCGCGCGGTGGCGCGGGGCCTGCCGGTGCCCACCTTCCTGACGATGATGGACGACCGCGGCCTGAGCAAGTCGCACGCCTTGCCCGAGGGCCTGGTGCGGGCCCAGGTGCGGGCGATGAGCGGCGACTGGTGGCCCGCGGCGGTGGCGCCCGGCGCCTACGTCGCCGTTTTCAGGGCCCAACTGGAGCGCCTGCGCGACACCGGCCACACCCACCTGGTCTTCGGCGACATCGACCTGCAGGCCCACCGCGATTTCCTGGAACCGCTGTGCGCGGCCCATGGCTTGCAACCCGTCTTCCCGCTCTGGGGCGAGCCCCGCGCCGCGGTGGCCCGGGCCGTGATCGACGCCGGCATCCGCGCGCGGCTGGCCTGCGTGGACACCCGCTGGCTCGACGCGTCCTTCTGCGGCGCCGACTACGACGACGCCTTGATCGGCCGCCTGCCGCCCGGCGTCTGTCCTTGCGGCGAGGGCGGCGAGTTCCACACCTTCGTCTTCGACGCGCCCGGTTTCAGCGCGCCGCTGCGGCTTGTGCCCGCCGGCCAGCGCCGCGAGCGCTCGACGCCCCCGCTGGCGCCGACCGAACTGGTCTTCCAATCCTGGGAATGGGATGACTTGTTGGCGGACCGGGGTGGCGCCTCCCTCGGCGGCGAGGCGCCGGCATGAGCGGCGTCCCCGCCTGTCTCGCGGCCGCCCCGATGGCCTGGGCCGCGCCGCCCCTGGCCCTGCTGCTGGCCTGGTGGTGGGACCTGCGCCTCGGCGAGCCGCCCGCGGCGTGGCACCCGGTGGCCTGGATGGGCCGCCTGCTCGGCCCGCTCGGCGCGGCCGCCAAGCGCCTGCCGCCCGCCGCCGCCTTCGCGGTGGGCGCCCTGGTATGGCTGGCCTGCGCTGCCGCGCTGTTCGCCGCGGCGTGGTCCGCTCAGCGCTTGCTCGTCGACCAGCTCGGCGTCTTCGCCGCCTTGGCGCTGGCGCCACTGCTCAAACCGATGTTCGCCTGGCGCATGCTGCGCGACGAAGTGCGGGCTGTGCAGCGGGCTTTCGAAGAAGTCGCCGGACGGGGCGACGGCCTGCGGCGGGCACGGAGCCGGCTGGCGCGCCTGGTCAGCCGCGATGTCGAACGCCTGGACGAAGGCGGCGTGCGCGAAGCCGCCATCGAAACCCTGGCCGAGAACCTCAACGATTCCGTCGTGGCGCCGCTCTTCTGGTTCGCCTTGCTCGGCCTGCCGGGCGCGGTGGTCTACCGTTTCGCCAACACCGCCGATGCGATGTGGGGCTACCGCGGCGAATGGGAATGGGCCGGCAAGTTCGCCGCCCGCGCCGACGACGCGCTGTCCTGGCTGCCGGCACGGTTGACGGCGGTTCTGTTGGTGTGGGCGGCGCCTGTGCGGCCGCGCCAAGCTGTGCGGGCGGCGTCCTTGTCTTGCACCTGCGTTCGAACAGCGAGTGAGTCGAACCCGATCGGTCAGGCCGACGCGCCGGGGGAGGCATCAACCCCCCTGTCCGTTCGGGCTGAGCCTGTCGAAGCCCTCTCCGCGGACCTCAAAAGCTTCGACGAAACGAGGCGGCACCTGTCCTTCGACAAGCCTGTCCTGAGCTTTGTCGAAGGGCTCAGGGTGAACGGTGATGGGGCTCAGCCCCAACGGCCCGTTCAGGCTGAGCTTGTCGAAGCCAGTGCGATGGGCATCGGTGCGTGTGTTTCGACAGGCTCGGCGCAAATGGACGGTGTTGGACCGGCCTTCATGCCCGAGGGTGAACCCGCCCCGGCCTTGACGCCTGGTTCGGCGCCCGGCCTCTGGCGCACGCTGCGACGGCTGCGCCCGATCTCGCGGCTCACGCCATCCCCCAACGGCGGCTGGCCGATGGGGGCGATGGCCCTGCTGCTCGGCGTGCGCCTTGGCAAACCCGGGGTCTATTTGCTCAACGCCGAAGGCGCCGCGCCGTCGCCTGCGCACCTGGCGCGGGCCTTGGCATTGGCGGGCCGGGGGGCCACCCGGGCCTTGGCGTTGGCGCTGCCGGTGGCTTGGCTCTGCGGTGCGGCCTGGGCTTGCGCCGCAGGCACGGCCGCCTGGCGATGAAACCGGGCTTCGCACCCAGCGACACCGTCACCGAAACCGTCACCCAGAAAAAATCCATCCCATGACACCGAACACCGGCCAGGGCCTCGACGTCTTCTCGCCGTTCACCGTGGCGCACGGCGGGCCGGACGCCCTCGGCGTCCCTGCCTGGGATTTCTCCACCAACGCCAACGCCTGCGGCCCCGAACCCACCGCGTTGCAGGCCGTCCGCGGCGCCGATCCTTGCCGCTACCCGGATCCGGGATTCGACGCGCTACGGAAAAAACTGGCCACCTTCCACGGCGTGGACGACCCCGGGCGCATCGTCATCGCCGCCAGCGCCAGTGAATTCATCATGCGCTTGAGCGCCGCGGTCGCCCTGCGCCTGCCCGGTGCGCGCGTGGCCTGGCCCCACCCGGGCTACGCCGACTACGCCCGCGCCGCTTTCGCCACCGGCTTGCTGCCGGGGCCGGCCGACCAGGCGCGGCTCCTCTGGCACACCCAGCCCGGCAGCCCGCTTGGCGGGCTGGCGCCGCTGCCGCCGCACCGCGACGACGCGGTCGCCGTGGTGGACATGGCCTATGCGCCGCTGCAACTCGACGGCGAGCCCGCCGCGCCGCCGGCTCGCGCCTGGCAGCTGCACTCGCCGAACAAAGCGCTCGGCCTGACCGGCGTTCGCGGCGCCTATGCCGTGGCGCCCGACCTGCCTGCCGCCCGCACCTGGCTGCGGGTGCTGGCGGCGTTGGCGCCGTCCTGGCCGCTGGGCGCGCAGGGCGTGGCCCTGCTCGACGCCTGGGCGACGCCGCAGGCGCAAGCCTGGGTGCGCGCCAGCCTGGACACCCTGCGCGGCTGGAAGCGCGACCAGATCCGGCTCTGCGAAGGCTGGGGTTGGCGCTGCGCGACGAGCGCCACGCCGTTCTTCGTCGCCCACTGGCCCGATGTGCGCGGCCTGTCGGGGACCGCCGGGCCGCAGCGACCGCCGACGCCCGCCTCGGCGCTGCTCGACCCGCTGCGCGCCCTGGGCGTCAAATTGCGCGACGCCGCCCCGCTGGGCCTGCCCGGCGCGGTGCGCCTGAGCGTGCAGCCGCCGGCCGCGCAGCAGGCCCTCGCATCGGCCTGGGCGAAGATTTGCGGCGCCGAACCGCCGATGGAAGTCATCCACCCGCAGACGACGGAGGAAGACCTGTGACGCCGCTAACACGCCGCGCCCGCGCCGTCATGGTGCTGGGCACCACCAGCAACGCCGGCAAGAGCTGGCTGTGCACCGCGCTGTGCCGCTGGTACGCGCGCCAGGGCTTGAAGGTGGCGCCCTTCAAGGCGCAGAACATGAGCAACAACGCCCGCGTCGTGCCATCCCGGCCGGGCGACGCCGAAGGCCGATGGGGCGAGATCGGCAGCGCCCAGTACTTCCAGGCGCTGGCCGCCCGGGCCTTGCCCGAGGTGCGGATGAACCCGGTGCTGCTCAAGCCCGAACACGACATGGGCAGCCAGGTGGTCGTGCTCGGCCAGGTGCGGCGCGACTTGGGGGCGGTGCCGTGGCGCGAGCGCAGCGAGCGGCTGTGGCCCTTCGCCCGCGACGCGCTCGACGCATTGATGCGCGAGAACGACCTGGTCGTGATCGAAGGCGCCGGCTCGCCCGCCGAGATCAACCTGCATGCGAGCGACTACGTCAACATGCGCACCGCGCTGCACGCCCGGGCCGCCTGCCTTCTCGTGGCCGACATCGACCGCGGCGGCGCCTTCGCCCACCTTTACGGCACCCACCAGCTGCTGCCGCGCGCGGAGCGCGATTTGATCCACGGCTTCGTGCTCAACCGCTTCCGCGGCGACCCGGCGCTGCTGGCGCCGGGCCCCGAGCAGCTGCGTGGGCTCACCGGCGTGCCCACCGTGGCCGTGCTGCCGATGTGGCGCTCGCACGGCCTGCCCGAGGAAGACGGCCTGATCGACGAGCGCCCCGCGGCGGCGCGTTCGGCCGGCGCGCTGAACATCGCGGTCATCGCCACGCCCCGCATCAGCAACCTCGACGAATTCCAGCCGCTGCGCCGCCTGCCCGGCGTGCACCTGAGCTGGGCGCGCGAGCCCGGCGCATTGACCGGCGCCGACTGGGTGGTGCTGCCCGGCTCCAAGCACACCAGCGGCGACCTGGCCTGGCTGCGCGCGCAGAAGCTGGACGAAGCGATCGCCCGGCACGCCGCCGCCGGCGGCGCGGTGCTCGGCATCTGCGGCGGGCTGCAGATGCTCGGCCGCTCGCTGCACGACCCGCACGGCGTCGAAGGTGTCGCGGGCGCCGAGCACGCCGGGCTCGGCCTGCTGCCGCTGCGCACCACCTTCGACGAAGACAAACGGCTGTGCCCGTCGTCGTCCCGCTTCGAAACCCTGCAGGCGCCTTGGCGGGCGCTGTCCGGCCTGGCCTTCGACGGCTATGAGATCCGGCATGGCCGCACCGCCTTGGCGGAAGCCGGCCATGCCACCGCCATCGCCCTGCGCAACGCCGAAGGCCAGGCCATCGGCTGGCAGCGCGGCCGGGTGCTCGGCCTTTACGCCCACGGCTTGTTCGAATCGCCCGCCGCGCTGAAAGCCCTCTTCGGCGCTTCTGTGCCGACGCTGGACGACGTCTTCGACGGACTGGCCGACTTCGTCGACCGCCATTTCGACGCTGGCGTGCTGAGCGGTTTGCCGCAGCAGCCGGTGGATTCCGATTGAAAGTTGAGTTGACCCCATGACCCCCTTCGCCCCGCCCTTCATCGCCGACATCCACGACACCGGACTCGCCGACCAGCTGCAGTCGGACTGGGACCGCAAAACCAAGCCCCAGGGTTCGCTCGGCGTGCTCGAAGCCTTGGGGGCGCAGCTCGGCCTCATCCAGGGCACGCGGCAGCCGGCGTTGCGCGATCCGCAACTGCTCGTCTTCGCAGCCGACCACGGCTTGGCCGCCCGGGGCGTGTCGGCCTACCCCAGCGACGTGACCTGGCAGATGGTCGAGAACTTCCTGGCCGGCGGCGCGGCGGTCAGCGTGCTGGCCCGCCAGCATGGCCTGGCCTTGCGGGTGGTGGACGCCGGCGTGGCCCACGAGTTCGCGCCGCGCGCCGGGCTGCTCGCGCGCAAGGTCGCGCACGGCACGCGAGACGCCGGCCAAGGGCCGGCGATGACGGCGGCGCAATGCGCGCAGGCGCTGCAGGCCGGCGTCGCCCTGGTCTCGCAGGGCTTGCGGGGCAACGCGCTGCTGCTGGGCGAGATGGGCATCGGCAACACCTCCAGCGCGGCGCTGCTGCTGTCGCGGCTGGCGGGGTTGCCGCTGGGCGATTGCGTCGGCCGCGGCACCGGCCTGGACGACGCCGGCCTGCGGCGCAAGCACGAGGTGCTTCAAGCGGTCTTGCGGCTTCATCAAGCCGCCACCGAGCCGCTCGACGCCCTGGCTGCCCTCGGCGGTTTCGAGATCGCGATGATGGCCGGCGCCGCGCTGCAGGCGGCGGCCGAACGGCGCGTGGTCGTGGTCGACGGCTTCATCGCCGGCGCCGCGGTGCTGGCGGCCTCGAAGCTAGCGCCGGCGTCGCTGGGGTATTGCGTCTTCGCCCACCGCTCCGCGGAAAGCGGCCACCGCCTGATGCTCGACCACCTGGCGCGGCAACCCGGCGCGCGGTATGGCCTGGCGAGTGTCGGCCCGCTGCTCGACCTGGGCCTGCGCCTGGGCGAAGGCTCGGGCGCGGCCCTGGCCTGGCCGCTGCTGCAAAGCGCCGTGGCGCTGCTGGCCGGCATGGCGAGCTTCGAATCGGCGGGCGTGTCCGGGCGGCAGCCGGGCTGATCCCACGCTCATGCACCAGCTGCGCCTCTTCTTCGTCGCCCTGCAGTTCCTCACGCGGCTGCCCACGCCGGGCTGGGTCGGGTTCGATCCGGCCTGGTTGCACCGCAGCGCGCGCTATTTCCCGGCCGTCGGTGCTTGCGTCGGCCTGGTCGCGGCCGTGGCGTTCGCCGCCGCCCACCGCGCCTTCGGCCCGGCGGTCGCGGCGGTGCTGTGCATCGCGGCCACGGTCTTGCTGACCGGCGCCTTCCATGAAGACGGTTTCGCCGACACCTGCGACGGCCTGGGCGGCGCGGTCGGCCGCGAACGCGCGCTCGAAATCATGAAGGACTCCCGCATCGGCGCCTATGGCGCGGTGGGACTCGTGCTGATGCTCGGGCTGAAGGCGGCAACGCTGGCATCGATGGCGCCAGCCACGGCGGTGGCGGCGCTGCTGTTCGCCCACACGGCTTCCCGCGCCGCGGCCGTCGCGGTAATGAGCGCCCTGCCGTACGCGGGCGATGCCGGGCAGGCCAAGGCCAAGCCGATGGCGCATCAAGTCGAGCCCCTGGACGTCGCCGTGGCGCTGGCCACCGCCGCGCTGCAGGCCGGCTTGCTGGCCGCGGCTTGGCCGGCGGCGGGCTGGCCGCGCGTGGCTTCGTCGGCCATCGCCGCCGTGCTCATGGCCCTGTGGTGCGCCGGCTGGCTGAAACGCCGCCTGGGCGGCTTCACCGGCGACACGCTGGGCGCCACCCAGCAGTTGGTCGAAGTGGCCGCGCTGCTGGCCTGGCTGGGGGCTTCGCGGTGGAGCTGACGGTCTGGCGGCACCCCTTACCGAAAGGCGTTTCGGGCCGTTGCATCGGCCTGTGCGATGTGCCGGTCGACCGTCGCAAGGCCAAGCGGCTGGCGCACCAGGTGCGCAGGCATGCCCGGCGCGCCGGGCTGTGCGCCGGGCGGCAAGGACCCGTCGTCTGGACCTCGCCGCTGCGGCGGGGCCGCGCCGTGGGCCGGGTGCTGCGCCGCTGGGGCTGGTCCCACCGTGTCGACACCCGTTTGAGCGAGCTGGATTTCGGCGACTGGGATGGCTTGGCCTGGTCTTCGATCGACGTCGGCGAGATCGACGCCTGGTGCTCGGACTTCCCGCATGCGCGGCCCGGCGGCGGCGAACCGGTGTCTCGGCTGCTGGCGCGTTGCCGGTCTTTCGTCGACGAAAAACGCCGAGAGCATGCCGATGGCGGGCCGGGCCGCTGTGTCGTGGTCGGCCACGCCGGCTGGATCAACGCCCTGCGTTGGATCACGTCGGACACAGATGCGCGGGCGCTGCCGACCGCGGCGCAATGGCCGGCGCCGCTGCCTTATTCACGGCGCGCCGAATTCGAGATCGGTGGCTGAGGCCGAGGTTGCGCCTCAGCCGCGCAGGGCCGTCGAAGCCTTGAAGAAATCGCAGTAAGCCGCCACCGCGCACTGCCCGCACAGCGGCTTGCGCGCCTGGCAGACATAGCGGCCGTGCAGGATCAACCAATGGTGGGCGTCCACCATGTACCGCGGCGGCACGCGCTCCAGCAACGCCAGCTCGACCGCCAGCGGGTCTTTGCCCGGCGCCAGGCCGGTGCGGTTGCTGACGCGGAAGATGTGGGTGTCCACCGCCATCGTCGCCTCGCCGAAGGCGACGTTGAGCACCACGTTGGCCGTCTTGCGGCCCACGCCGGGCAGGGCCATCAGCGCTTCGCGGCTGCGCGGCACTTCGCCGCCGTGCTGCTCGACCAGGATGCGGCTGGTCTCCAGCAGGTTCTTCGCCTTGTTCCGGTAAAGGCCGATGGTGCGGATGTGATGGGTGATCTCGTCCAGCCCAAGGGCCACCATCTTCTGCGGCGTGTTGGCGCGGGCGAACAACGCCTTGGTGGCCTTGTTGACGCCGACGTCGGTGGCCTGGGCCGACAGCAGCACCGCGGCCAGCAGTTCGAAGACATTGGTGAATTCGAGTTCGGTCTGGGGCCGTGGATTGGCGGCTTGCAGCGTGGCGAAGAAGGGTTCGATGTCGGCGGTGTCCATGGCGCTGGGCTCTGGAGGGAAGGGGCGTTGTCGGCGGCGCCCGGGTCAGGAGGCCTTGGGCTGGCGCGCCGCGCGCGCCCGGGCCAGCGCGGCGTCGATGGCGGCGCGTTTGGCGTCCGGTGACGCGCCGGCCGGCGGTGCCGCTTCGGCATCCGAGGCGGTGTTCGCAGGGCTGCTCGTCGGCCGCGCCGGCTTGGCGCGTGCCGCCAGCCGCGCGTCGTGTTCGGCCTGCTCGCGCTGCAGGCGCGACCGGTGGAAGGCGTAGCGCGCGAGGGCGTCCCGCGCCTGGGCCTCCGACCAGGCGGCCCAGCCGGTCAGGGCGCCGCTGGTGTTTTCGAGCGAGATGCAGTCGACCGGGCAGACCGGCACGCACAGCTCGCAGCCGGTGCAGTGCGCCTCGACGACGGTGTGCATGCGCTTGGGCCCGCCGACGATGGCGTCCACCGGGCAGGCTTTCAGGCACAGCGTGCAGCCGATGCACCAGGCTTCGTCGATCACCGCCATCTGGCGCGGCGCCTCCAGTCCGTGGTCGGGGTCGAGGGGCAGGGCGGGGCGGCCGGTCAGCGCGGCCAGGCGGGCGATGCCTTCATCGCCGCCGGGCGGGCATTGGTTGATGGCCGCCGATGCCTCGGCGATCGCCTCGGCATAGGCCGCGCAGTCGGGGTAGCCGCAGCGGGTGCATTGGGTCTGGGGCAGCGCGGCGTGCAGCTTCGCGGCCAGCGTGCCGGGCGCCGGCGCGCCGGTGCCGGGTTCGGGGGCGGTGGGATTCACGGCGCGCAGTGTGCCATTCATCGGCCGCCGGCGCGGGCGCCTGGACGGCGATGCCGCCCTGGCGCAGGTTCAGCGCCGGCGGGCCGGGGCGCGCTTGGCCGCGGCGGCGGACTTGCCGGCCGCCGGTTTCTTCACCGCCGCGACGGCCGCCCGCTTTTTCCGGGCGGCGGCCGGCGCCGCGGCGTCGTCCTGGTGCGCGGAGATGAAGTCGCGGATGTGCGGGTACACCTTCTCGCGCCAGCGGCGGCCCGAGAAGATGCCGTAATGGCCGGCGCCTTCGGCGTCGTAGTGGAAATGCCGGTCGGCGGGGATGCCGGTGCACAGGCCGTGCGCCGCCTCGGTCTGGCCAGCGCCGGAGATGTCGTCCAGCTCGCCTTCGACGGTCAGCAGCGCGGTGGTGGTGATGTCCTGCGGCTTGACCAGCCGGCCGTCGATCTCCCAGGTGCCGTTGACCAGGGCGAAATCCTGGAACACGACGCGGATGGTGTCGAGGTAGTACTCGGCCGGCAGGTCGAGCACCGCGTTGTATTCGTCGTAGAAGGCGCGGTGCGCCTCGGCGCTGTCGTCGTCGCCGCGCACCAGGTCGAGGAAGTAGTCGTAGTGCGAGCTCATGTGCCGGTCCGGGTTCATCGCCACGAAGCCGGTGTGCTGCATGAAGCCCGGGTACACCTGCCGGCCGGCGCCGGGGTAGTTGACGGGCACGCGGTGGATCACGTTGTGCTCGAACCACTCGTAGCTCTTGTTCATCGCCAGGTTGTTGACGGCGGTGGGGCTCTTGCGGGCGTCGATCGGGCCGCCCATCATCGTCATCGTGCGCGGCGTGGGCTCGCCCGCGCTGGCCATCAGCGAGACCGCCGCCAGCACCGGCACGGTGGGCTGGCAGACCGAGATCACGTTGACGTGCGGGCCGATGTGGCGGATGAATTCCTGCACGTAGCGCACGTAGTCGTCCAGCGGGAAGGGGCCCGCTTCCGTCGGCACCATGCGGGCGTCCGTCCAGTCGGTGATGAAGACCTTGTGGTCCTTCAGCAGCGAGCGGACCGTGTCGCGCAACAACGTGGAGTGGTGGCCCGACAGCGGCGCCACCACCAGCACGGTGGGCTGGCCGCGCATGTGTTCGAGCGCCTCGGGCTTGTCGGTGAAACGCTTGAAGCGCAGCAGCCGGCAGAAAGGCTTGGTCAGCGCGACCTGCTCCTGCACCGCGATCTCCACGCCGTTGACGTTGACCGAACCGATGTTGAACGACGGTTTCTCGTATTCCTTGGCCAGGCGGTTCAGCAGGTCGAAGCCGGCGGACAACCTTTGCGAACCCGGGATGGCCGCGAACGGCGACAGCTGGTTGCTGTAGAGCTTGGCGGAAGCGCCTGCAAACTCGGCGAACGGGCTCAAGAGGGCGCGCTGCGTTTCGTACCACTGGTAAAGCATCGTGATTCCTGTCTGTTTGCGGGAGAAGACAACGGCAACGGCGGGAACGCATCGCACCCACCAGATTTGGTGCACTGCAGCATTCTAAATGTGCACTGCAACATCATGCACGCCGAGGCCGAGCTTTCAAAGCAGGAAAAGCCACAGGTATCGGCCCTTGCAGCGCGCATCCGTGTAGGAATTCGCCGGCAGCACAAAGAAAAAGCCCGGCGGGAGCCGGGCTTCATGTGCACGTCGCAAAAAAGACTTCAGGCGCTCACCTGGGCGATCGCCGCCACCACTGCGTCGATGTTGTGTTCGTTCAGCGCGGCCACGCAGATGCGGCCGGAGTCGACGCCGTAGATGCCGAAGTCCTGGCGCAGGCGCTGCATCTGGTCCTTGTTCAAGCCCGAGTAGCTGAACATGCCGTTCTGCCGGGTGATGAAGCTCACGTCCTGCTTGACACCGGCGGCCTGCAGCTTTTCTTGCAGGGCGGTGCGCATCTTCTTGATGCGCACGCGCATGGCGCCGAGTTCGTCTTCCCACATGGCGCGCAGCGCCGGCGTCGTCAGCACCGTGGCGACCACCTGGGCGCCATGGGTGGGCGGGTTGGAGTAGTTGGTGCGGATGACGATTTTGAGCTGGCTCAGCACGCGCGAGGCTTCCTCTTTGCTTTCGCAGACGACGCTCAGCGCGCCGACACGCTCGCCGTAGAGGGAGAAGCTCTTGGAGAAGGAGGTGGAGACGAAGAAGTTCAAACCGCTGGCCAGGAACTGCGCCACCACGGCGCCGTCCTCCGCGATGCCGGCGCCGAAGCCCTGGTAGGCCATGTCGAGGAAGGGCACCAGGCCTTGCGCCTTGACGGTTTCCACCACCTTGGACCATTCGGCGGGCGTGAGGTCGTAACCGGTCGGGTTGTGGCAGCAGGCGTGCAGCACGACGACGGTGCCCTTAGGCGCGGCCTTCAGCGCGGTCAGCATGCCGTCCACGTTGACGCCGCGCTTGTCGGCGTCGTAGTAGGGATAGGTTTCGACCGGGAAACCGGCGTTGGTGAACAGCGCGCGGTGGTTTTCCCAGCTCGGATCGCTGATCAGCACCTTGGCGCCGGGGTTCAGGCGTTTGAGGAAGTCGGCGCCGATCTTCAGGCCGCCGGTGCCGCCCAGACCCTGCACGGTGGCCACGCGGCCTTCGGTGACGGCAGCGCTGTCGGCGCCGAAGACCAGGCCTTGCACCGCCTTGTCGTAGGCGGCGATGCCGTCGATCGGCAGGTAGCCGCGGGGCTTGGAGGCTTCCTGGATCTGCTTTTCCGCCTCGGCCACGCACTTGAGCAGCGGCAGCTTGCCGTTCTCGTCGTAGTACACGCCGACCCCGAGGTTCACCTTGTTCGGGTTGGTGTCGGCGTTGAACTGCTCGTTCAAACCGAGGATGGGGTCGCGGGGTGCCATTTCAACGGCGGCGAAAAGCGAAGACATGGGGACGTCCTTAAGTGTCGGGCCGCGGGAGCCGGGCCGAGTTCGTTGGATACGGGTTGGAGTGTTTTGGGCTACGCTGCGCAATTCCCCGCACCGGAGCCACCCCCGCGGCCGTCTGGCAGCGGAAGGCCCTCAATTTTATCTGCGATGCCCCCACCGACACGCCCCACCGAGCCGAACGTTATGCAAATGCCGCATGGAAGCGAACCCACCGCCGCCGACGCGCCGGAAGCTCTCCAGGGCCGCTTCGTGAGCTACCCCGATTCGCCTTTCGAGCTGTTCCAGCCCTATGAGCCGGCCGGCGACCAGCCCCAGGCCATCGCGCAGTTGGTCGAGGGCCTGCGCGACGGCCTGAGCTTCCAGACCCTGCTCGGCGTCACCGGCTCGGGCAAGACCTACACCATGGCCAACGTGATCGCGCAGATGGGCCGGCCGGCCATCGTGTTCGCCCACAACAAGACCCTGGCCGCGCAGCTCTACAGCGAGTTCCGGGAGTTTTTCCCCCGCAATGCGGTCGAATATTTCGTCAGCTACTACGACTATTACCAGCCCGAGGCCTATGTGCCGCAGCGCGACCTGTTCATCGAAAAGGACAGCGCGATCAACGAGCACATCGAGCAGATGCGGCTGTCGGCCACCAAGAGCCTGCTGGAGCGGCGCGACGTGGTGATCGTCGCTTCCGTCTCGGCCATCTACGGCATCGGCAACCCCGCCGACTACCACCGCATGGTGATGACGCTGCGCACCGGCGACAAGATGGGGCAGCGCGACGTGATCGCCCAGTTGATCCGCATGCAGTACACCCGCAACGAGACGGAGTTCGGCCGCGGCACCTTCCGGGTGCGCGGCGACACGGTCGACGTCTTCCCCGCCGAGCATTCGGAACTGGCGGTGCGCATCGAACTGTTCGACGACGAAGTCGAGAGCCTGCAGCTGTTCGACCCGCTGACCGGCCGCATCCGGCAGAAAATACCGCGGTTCACCGTCTACCCCTCCAGCCATTACGTCACCCCGCGCGACCGCGTCGTCTCGGCGATCGACACCATCAAGGAAGAACTGCGCCAGCGCGTGGACCAGTTCGTGAAGGACGGCAAGCTGGTCGAAGCGCAGCGCCTGGAGCAGCGCACCCGCTTCGACCTGGAGATGCTCCAGGAGATCGGCCACTGCAAGGGCATCGAGAACTACACCCGCCACTTGTCGGGCGCCGCGCCCGGCGAGCCGCCGCCGACCCTGGTCGACTACCTGCCGGGCGACGCGCTCATGTTCGCCGACGAGTCGCACGTGCTGATCGGCCAGTTCGGTGCCATGTACAACGGCGACCGCGCCCGCAAGACCACGCTGGTCGAATACGGTTTCCGGCTGCCCAGCGCCTTGGACAACCGGCCGCTCAAATTCGAAGAGTTCGAGCGCAAGATGCGCCAGGTGGTCTTCGTCTCGGCGACGCCGGCCAACTACGAGCAGCAAAAGACCGAAGAGGGCGGCCAGGTCGTCGAGCAACTCGTGCGGCCGACCGGGTTGGTCGACCCCGAGGTGGAAGTCCGGCCCGCCACGCACCAGGTCGACGATGTCCTCCAGGAAATCCGCATCCGGGTGGACAAGGACGAGCGCGTCCTGATCACGACGCTGACCAAGCGCATGGCGGAGCAGCTCACCGATTACCTCACCGACAACGGCGTGAAAGTTCGCTACCTGCACAGCGACATCGACACTGTCGAGCGCGTCGAGATCCTGCGCGACCTGCGGCTGGGCGCCTTCGACGTGCTGGTGGGCATCAACCTGCTTCGGGAAGGCCTGGATTTGCCGGAGGTGTCCCTGGTCGCCGTGCTGGACGCTGACAAGGAAGGTTTCCTGCGCTCGGAGCGTTCCCTCATCCAGACCATTGGCCGCGCGGCCCGGAACATGGAGGGCCGGGCAATCCTCTACGCCGACCGGATGACGGACTCCATGGCCAAGGCGCTGAGCGAGACCGAGCGTCGCCGCGCCAGGCAGATCGCCTACAACATGGAGCACGGCATCACGCCCAGAAAGCTCAACAAGAAAGTGCGCGAACTCATCGACGGCGTGTATGCGCCGAAGTCCGATGTGGCCGCTGGCGGGCCGAAAGGCGCCGCAGCCGAATCGGTCGATGCCGCGGCGCTGTCCGAAAAAGACTTGGGCAAGCGCATCAAGCAACTTGAAAAGCAGATGCTGGAACATGCACGCAGCCTGGAGTTCGAACAAGCCGCCAAAGTCCGAGACCAATTGGCGCTTCTCCGCGAGCAGGCTTTCGGGGCGTCCGGCAGCGACAACATAAAAAGTTGATCCAAGCTCTTGAACACCTCTTTAGAACCGTGCTACAGTCGCTGTCTTCGCTGAACGAGGTGCTGCAGCAAAGTTTGAAG
>CBIHOD010000035.1:0-40286 GCA_966211815.1 uncultured Burkholderiales bacterium | reverse complement strand
GCCAGGCGAAGTTGACGTCGCCGCGCAGGTGCTTGGAGCTCATCACGTCGTAGGCCCCGCCGTAGGCCTTGCGGGTGATGATGGTGATCTTGGGCACGGTGCACTCGGCGTAGGCGTAGAGCAGCTTGGCGCCGTGCTTGATGATGCCGCCGTACTCCTGGGAGGTGCCCGGCATGAAGCCCGGCACGTCGACGAAGGTGAGCACCGGGATGTTGAAGGCGTCGCAGAAGCGCACGAAGCGCGCCGCCTTGATGCTGCTCTTGATGTCCAGGCAGCCCGCCAGCACCAGCGGCTGGTTGGCCACCACGCCCACCGTCTGCCCTTCCATGCGGATGAAGCCAATGACGATGTTCCTGGCGTGGTCGGGCTGAAGCTCGAAGAAGTCGCCGTCGTCGGCGGTCTTGAGGATCAGCTCCTTCATGTCGTAGGGCTTGTTGGGGCTGTCGGGCACCAATGTGTCCAGCGACGGCTCCATGCGGTCGGCCGGGTCGTCGGTCGGGCGCACCGGCGCCTTCTCGCGGTTGTTCAGCGGCAGGTAGTTGTAGAGGCGGCGCAGCATCAAGAGCGCGTCGACGTCGTTGTCCAGCGCCAGGTCGGCCACGCCGCTGCGGGTGGTGTGGGTCATGGCGCCGCCGAGGTCCTCGGCGGTGACTTCCTCGTGGGTCACCGTCTTGACCACCTCGGGGCCGGTGACGAACATGTACGACGAGTCCTTCACCATGAAGATGAAGTCGGTCATCGCCGGGCTGTAGACCGCGCCGCCGGCGCAGGGGCCCATGATCATGCTGATCTGCGGCACCACGCCCGACGCCAGCACGTTGCGCTGGAACACTTCGGCGTAACCCCCGAGCGAGGCCACGCCTTCCTGGATGCGGGCGCCGCCGGAATCGTTCAGGCCGATGACGGGGGCGCCCACCTTCATGGCTTGGTCCATCACTTTGCAGATCTTCTCAGCGTGGGCCTCGGACAGTGCGCCGCCGAACACCGTGAAGTCCTGGCTGAAGACGAACACCAGGCGGCCGTTGATCAACCCGTATCCGGTGACCACGCCGTCGCCCGGGATCTTGTTGTCCTGCATCTTGAAATCGCTGCAGCGGTGCTCGACAAACATGTCCCATTCTTCGAACGAGCCTTCGTCCAGCAGCAGCTCCAGCCGCTCGCGGGCGGTGAGCTTGCCCTTGCCGTGCTGGGCGGCGATGCGTTTATCGCCGCCGCCCAGGCGCGCCGCGGCGCGCTTTTTTTCCAGTTGCTCAAGGATGTCGTGCATGGTGTCGGTTCTTCTGCGATGAAAAGGGATGGGAGGCGCCGGCGTGTCACTCGGCGTTCGGGAACAGCAGCGGCGCGGCGGCCCGCGCCATCTCGCGCGAGTTGTGGCCCACGCCGGGCACGGTGCGCAATTGCCATTGGAAAGGCAGCCCGAGTTCGGCGGCCTGGGCTTTGGCCCGCGCGAAGAAGGCCTGGCCCCGTTCGAAGCGGTTCGCGCCGAGCTCCGCGGCTTCGCGCGAGCGGGGGAAGTCCGGGGAAGCCGTCGAGGTGTCGTTCCCGCCGAGCAGCACCGTCAGCCGCCGGCCGAAAGCCTCGCCGAGCTTGCCGGCGTCGACCACGGAGGCGTCCAGCACCCAGGGGTAGGCCAGCCCCGGCGTCGATGCGGCATAGGCCGGCACGGTGTAGCTGCCCGCGTTGGCCGCCACCGCGGCCGCCAGCCGCGGATGCCCGGCCAGCAGCACGAAGCGGTGCACGAACTGGGCGCCGGCCGAATGGCCGAACAGGTGGTAGCTGGGCGTCGTCAGGCCTTCGCCGGCGCGCAGCCGGTCGAACAGCTGTTCGATCAGTGCGAAGGTCATCCTGTCGGTCGACCGCTCCGCCATGCCGCCCATCTGGAACCAGCGGTTGGGAAACTCCTGGAGGGCGAACTCCGGCGCCACGACGACGAGTTTCCTCTTTTCGGCGAAAGCCATCCAGTTCTGCAACGCCCGCAGGCCGTCGCGCTCCACGCCGTGGATGGCGAAGAGCACCGGCGCGTCCGCGCCCGCGCCTTCCGGCCGGAAGTAATGGACGGTGATGGGTTTGTCGGCGAAGGCGCCCGCGCCGCGGAACTCAAAATGCTGGGGCGAGCCGGCCGGCAAAGGCTGCGCGGCCGCGGGCCCGGCCAGCGCGAGTGCGGCGAGGACCGCCGCCAAGGCGTGGGCCAACCGCCGGGAAGGCCGGGTCAAGGTGTTCGCCTGATTGGAATTCATGCGGGGCCGCTCCCTGGGTCAATGCCGCCGGCACGCAACAGCCGGCGCGCCGCCACCGAGGCCGGAAGCCGGCCGGCGGCGACGTCGGCGGTGATGTCCCGCAATTGGCCCGCCACCGCCGGGCGGCGGCGGAAGGCGAGTTTCAGCTCGGCGTCGATGCGCTCCCACATCCAGCCGAGCGATTGCTGCCGGCGCCGCTGCGCCAGCTGCCCGCCGGCCGATTGCAGCGCGCGGAACGCCTCGACCTCGGCCCAGAAGCGGTCGATGCCGTCGGCCTGCAGCGCGCTGGCCCGGATGACCTTGGGCCGCCAAGCCGCTTGCGAAGCGGGATCCCCGGCGGAGGCGGACGCGTGTCCATGGGCCCCGAGCAAATGCAGCGCGCCCCCGATCTGCGCCTGGGCCCGCGTGGCCGCGTCGGCGTCGAGGTCGGCCTTGTTGACCACGACCAGGTCGGCCAGCTCCATCACGCCTTTCTTGATCGCCTGCAGGTCGTCGCCCGCATTGGGCAGCTGCAGGAGCACGAACATGTCGGTCATGCCGGCCACGGCCAGTTCGCTCTGGCCGACGCCGACGGTCTCGACGATCACCACGTCGAAGCCGGCCGCTTCGCACACCAGCATCGCCTCGCGCGTCTTCTCCGCCACGCCGCCCAGGGCGCCGCGGGAAGGGCTGGGCCGGATGTAGGCGCGCTCGTGCACCGACAGCCGCTCCATGCGCGTCTTGTCGCCGAGGATGGAGCCGCCGGAGACGCTGGACGAGGGATCCACCGCCAGCACCGCCACGCGGTGGCCCTGGTCGATGAGGTGCAGGCCGAGGGCTTCGATGAACGTCGATTTGCCGACGCCGGGCACCCCGGAGATGCCCAGGCGCAGCGCGCCGCCGGTGCCGGGCAGCAAGGCGGTGAGCATCGCGTCGGCCTGGTCGCGGTGGTCGGGTCGGGTGGATTCGAGCAGGGTGATGGCTTTGGCGATGGCGCGGCGCTGGGCGGCGGGCGGGCCGTCGAGGAGGGTTGGGATCAGGGGGTGTTGATGAGCCACTGTGACGGGGGATTCCAGGCTTCCGACAGACAGGGGTTGACCGGGCCCTTCGACAAGCTCAGGGCGAACGGAATTAACCTCCCGTTCAGCCTCTCCCTCCCGTTCGGGCTGAGCTTGTCGAAGCCTGGTGGTGTGTCCGCTCACCGGCCCTTCGACAGGCTCAGGGCGAACGGAGTTGGGTGGCTCAGGGCGAACGGAGTTGGGTGGCTCAGGGCGAGCGGAGTTGGGTGGCTCAGGGCGAGCGGAGTTGGAGGCATTGGCAACCCCCCCCCCTCCCCTCCGTTCGGGCTGAGCCTGTCGAAGCCCTGGTTCAAGTTGCTCGCTTTTCCTGGAGCGCGCCAACCGCTGAATCCCTTCCCAATCCCCGCGGATCAACGCCTCTTTCTTCGCCCGCGACCAGCCCTTTACCTGCCGCTCGAACTCCAGCGCCCCGACCCGCGTCTCAAACTCACCCATCCAGGCCAGCTCGAAGGGCTTGCGCTCCGCGGTGTACCCGACGACGCCGCCCTCGTGCTGCCGCAGCCGGGCATCCAGGTCGTCCGTGTGGCCGCAGTAATAGCTGCCGTCGGCGCAGTGCAGGATGTAGACGGTGAAAGGCTTCACGTGGGTGTGGCTCGCGGAAAGGCTTCGACAGGCTCAGCCCGAACAGTGGCGGGCAGCCGAAAGTTGGCGGATCACCAAACGTTGGCGGGCAACCGGATGGGAACCGACAGGCGGACGGCGGCAGCTGGCCAAGCCAGGACGGGCCGCGGCCTTCATGCGACCATCATCAGCGCGGCCCACAGGCAGCAGAAATCTGCGGCGCATCGATGCGGCAGGCATCATCCCAACGCCTTCCTGATCTGCCCCAGCACATCCCGGGCGCTCACCGGGATCGGCGTGCCCGGCCCGTAGATGCCCTTGACGCCGGCCTGGTAGAGGAAATCGTAGTCCTGCTGGGGCACCACGCCGCCGACGAAGACGATGATGTCGTCGCCGCCCTGGTCTTTCAGCGCCTGGATGATGGCAGGCACCAGGGTCTTGTGGCCCGCCGCCAGGGTGCTGACGCCGACCGCGTGCACGTCGTTCTCGATCGCCTGGCGGGCGCATTCCTCTGGGGTCTGGAAGAGCGGGCCGATGTCGACGTCGAAGCCGAGGTCGGCGAAGGCGGTGGCGACCACCTTGGCGCCGCGGTCGTGGCCGTCCTGGCCGAGCTTGCTGATCATCACGCGGGGACGGCGGCCCTGCTGTTCGGCGAAGGCGGCGATGTCTTCCTTGAGCTGGTTCCAGTAGTCCATGGTGTCCCCTTCGTGGCCGCCGTCGGGCGCGGAGCCCGCATCGTAGGCCGCGGCGTAGACGCCGCTGACTTTCTGGATGTCGGCGCGGTGGCGCCCGAACACTTTCTCCAGCGCGTCGCTCACCTCGCCCACGGTGGCGCGCACGCGCATGGCGTCGATGCTAAGCGCCAGCAGGTTGCCCTGGCCGCCGCTGGCGGCGTCGGTGAGGGCCCGCAGGGCGGCGTCCACGGCCCCGGCGTCGCGGGACGCCCGGATTCGTGCGAGCCGCGCCACCTGCTGTTCGCGCACCTTGACGTTGTCGACATCCAGGATGTCGATCGGGTCTTCCTGGTCGAGCTTGTATTTGTTGACGCCGACGATCACGTCCTGGCCAGAATCGATGCGCGCCTGCTTCTCGGCGGCGGCGGCCTCGATCTTGAGCTTGGCCCAGCCGCTGGCCACGGCGCGCGTCATGCCGCCCTGGGCGTCGACTTCCTCAAGGATCTTCATCGCCGCGTCGGCCATGTCCTGGGTCAGCTTCTCCATCATGTAGCTGCCGGCCCAGGGGTCGACCACCGAGGTGATGTGGGTCTCTTCCTGGATGATGAGCTGGGTGTTGCGGGCGATGCGGGCGCTGAACTCGGTGGGCAGCGCGATCGCCTCGTCGAAGCTGTTGGTGTGCAGGCTCTGGGTGCCGCCGAAGACGGCCGCCATCGCCTCGATCGTGGTGCGCACGATGTTGTTGTAGGGGTCCTGCGCGGTCAGGCTCCAGCCGCTGGTCTGGCAATGGGTGCGCAGCATCAGGCTCTTCGGGTTCTCGGCGCCGAAGCCGCGCATGATCCGGCTCCAGATCAGCCGGGCGGCGCGCATCTTGGCCACTTCCAAATAGAAGTTCATGCCGATGGCCCAGAAGAAGCTCAGGCGCGGCGCGAAATCGTCCACGTCCAGGCCCTTGGCCAGCGCGGTCCGCACGTATTCCTTGCCGTCGCCCAGGGTGAAGGCCAGCTCCAGCGCCTGGTTGGCGCCGGCTTCCTGCATGTGGTAGCCGCTGATGCTGATGGAATTGAATTTCGGCATGCGCCGCGCGGTGTATTCGATGATGTCGCCGACGATGCGCATGCTCGGCTCGGGCGGGTAGATGTAGGTGTTGCGGACCATGAACTCCTTGAGCACGTCGTTCTGGATCGTGCCGCTGAGCTGGTCCTGGGCCACGCCCTGCTCTTCGGCCGCCACCACGTAGCCGGCCAGCACCGGCAGCACCGCGCCGTTCATCGTCATGGAGACGCTGACCTTGTCGAGCGGGATGCCGTCGAAGAGGATCTTCATGTCTTCCACGCTGTCGACCGCCACGCCGGCCTTGCCGACGTCGCCCGTCACCCGGGGGTGGTCGCTGTCGTAGCCGCGGTGGGTGGCCAGGTCGAAGGCCACGCTCACGCCCTGCGCGCCGGCCTTCAGCGCCTTGCGGTAGAACGCATTGGAAGCCTCGGCGGTGGAGAAGCCCGCGTACTGGCGGATGGTCCACGGCCGCACCGCGTACATCGTGGCCTGCGGGCCGCGGATGAAAGGCTCGAAGCCCGGCAGGGTGTCGGTGTGGGGCAGGCCTTGCAGGTCGGCCGCGGTGTAGAGCGGCTTGACGGGGATGCCCTCGGGCGTCGTCCAGGTGAGCGCTTCCAGCTTGCCGCCGGGCGCCGATTTCGCGGCGGCTTTCGCCCAGGCGGACAGGCGCGGATCGCCGGCCGCGGACGCTTCGCCGGACGCGGCGGGCTCGGGGGGTTTCGGTTTCGACGGGGATTCGGACATGGGGACTCTCGCTGGAACTGGAAGCAGGCCGGACCGGCGCGCCGAACCGGCCGGGCCGACCCCGCGCTCCTGCGCGCAGGTTGAAAAGCCATCTCGACCCACGCTGGATTGGCCTTCGAAACCGGCAAAAAAACCACTGAAAACCTTTGCCGGGCCCGCGCGGGATCGGATGAAATTGCGATAATTCAAAATTGAATTATAAACACAAGGCAGTTCCATCTTCTATCCTTGCGAACTTTCCCGCGCCGAGCGGCCCGGGCATCACGAGTGCCCAGGGCCTTGCCCAACCCATCGAGAGTCTCCCCCGCCACGCTTGCATCACACCAGCCGCCCTTCCCTTTCCCACCATGAGCACTCTGAAACTGCCGACCCGCGCCCTCTATGAAGAAGTGGCCGACCAGCTGCGCGCCCGCATCCTCGGCCACGAGATGGCGCCCGGCAGCTGGATCGACGAGCAGGCCTTGTGCGCCGGCCTGGGGATCAGCCGCACGCCGCTGCGCGAAGCGCTGAAAGTGCTGGCCGCCGAGGGCCTGGTGACGATGAAACTGCGCCGCGGCGCCTATGTCACCGAGATGTCGGCGCGCGACTTGTCCGACGTCTTTCACCTGCTGGCCCTTCTGGAAAGCGATGCCGCCGCCGTCGTCGCGTGCAACGCCAGCGACGCGCAACTGGCCGAGCTGGCCGCGCTGCACCAGGTGCTGGAAGACACCGTGGGCGACCGCGACGCCTTCTTCAAGGCCAACGAGGCCTTCCACTGGCGGCTGCTGCAGATGGCCGACAACCGCTGGCGCGAGCAGCTCGTGGCCGACCTGCGCAAGGTGATGAAGCTCAACCGCCACCACTCCTTGCTGAAGGAAGGCCGGCTCGGCGCCTCCCTGAACGAACACCGCCACCTGATGAAGGCGCTGCTGCAGCGCGACGCGGACAAGGCCCACGCCTTGATGCGGGACCACATCAGCAACGGCAAAGTGGCGGCGGCGAGCTGAGCGCCCAGGCCACGGGCCGGCGGGATCCACCCGGCGGTCGGGCTGGCGCCTGCCGGCACAATGCCGCCATGAAGCTCATGCCTCCTCCCCTCGTCCCCACCCCTGCCCCTTTGCTCACCCTGATCGCGGCCGTGACGCCCAGCGGCGGCATCGGCAAGGCCAACGCGCTGCTCTGGCACGATCCGCTCGACCAGGCGCATTTCCGCGAAACCACCATGGGCTGCCCCGTGATCATGGGCCGCCGCACCTGGGATTCCCTGCCGCCGCGCTTCCGGCCCCTGCCGGGCCGCCGCAACATCGTCGTCACCCGCGATGCCGGATGGAAAGCCGACGGCGCCCTGGCCGCGCACTCCCTGCAAGACGCCTTGGCCGCGGCGAGCGGCGCGGACGAGGTGTTCGTGATCGGCGGCGCCGAGATCTACGCCCTGGCCCTGCCCCTGGCGGATGAACTGGTGCTGACCGAATTGGGCGCCGATTTCGAAGCCGACGCCTTCTTCCCTGCCTGGAACCGGGACGAGTTCGAACGGGTGGACGCGCGGCCCCACGTCTCGCAGACCGGCGTGCCCTTCGTATTCGCCACCTACCGCCGCCTGAAACGCGTCGAACGCGCGCCCGGCGGCGCAGGCTGATCAGAAGTCGCGGCGCAGTTGCAGGTAGGCCAGCCGGTTTTCCTTCCAAAGCCCGAAAAAGCCGCGCTGCGGTCCGAAGGGCCAGTCCACCCCCAGCTGCAGGTTCCAGGCGTCGTCGACCGCGTAGTCGACCTTCGCGCGCACCAGGCCGTGCGCCGAGGCGTCCAGCGGTTCCGCGCCCTGGGGCCAAAGCACCAGCGCGGCCAATTCGGACCTCAAGGTGTCGTTCAAGGCGCGGTGGGCCACGCGCAGCGTCAGGCCGAGTTGGCGCCCCGCGGTCTGGTTCGACAAGGCCGACTGGTACAGCGCGACGTCCCGCTCCGGCGGGCCGCCCACCGCCGCGCTGGCGTTCCTGAACCCCTGCACCCGTTGCCAAAGCCCCTGGGTGCCGAGCGTCCAGGCGCCACCGGTCCATTCCGGCCCCGCCACCAGCCAGGCCGCGGGACGCTTGCGTTCGAAGGGAGCGCCGTCGCGGGACACCGGCGCCGACCAGGACGCCTCGCCGCGCCAGACGACGGGTCCGCGTTGCCAGCTCGCATCGATGCCCAGCACCTGACGCCTGCGGTTGGACAGGGCGAGCAGCGCCCCCTGGCCGTCCACACCCGCCAGGCGGACATCGGGTGTCAGGTCGGCGCCGCGCGCATAGGACACCGAGGCGTCCCAACCCTGGCCGAAACGTTCCCATTTGACGGCCCAGTCGGCCCGCCGCGGCGCTTTCTCCTGGACGATCCGCGCGCCCTGAACCTTCGGCGACGCCATGCGGTGGCTGGCGCCGGCCGCGAAGAGGTGGACGGTGAGCTGGCCCAGCCCGCCGGGCAGGCTCCCATCGGCTTGCAGGCCGTCGCGGCCGAAGCGCTGGTCCTGCGCTTCGGGTGCCAGCAACCTGAAGTCGCGCGGCGACAGGTTGTCCGTCGGGTTCCAGCCGTCCGCCCGGCCCCACGCCGGCATCAAGCGGCCGACACGGAGGTCCACCGACTCGCCCATCGGCTGGCGCCAGTACAGCTCGCGCACGCGGGCCGGCGGCACGCCGCCGAGCCTGCGCTGGTCGCGGACGGCGGCGTCCCAGACGAGGCGCCCCCCGGGCGCCTGGAGCCGGCCGGCGGTCCACAGCGACATGGCGCCGATGGCGCCGTCCGAATCGCCGCTGTCCAGCGAGCGCGAGCCGCTGAAGGCTTCGGCGCGCAGCGAGGTCCGGTTCGTCCATGGCGACGGTCCGCCATCGCCCGGCCCGGCCGCGCCGGCGATGGGGCACAGCAGTGCGCAGGCGGCGGCCCAGGCGGCGCCGCTGGCCCCCGTCCGCATCAACGCTCCAGGGCCTGCGGCCGGAACGACGCTTCCGGCACGCCCTGCTCCGCCTTGAAGTTTTCCAGCAGGAGGGTGGTGCGGTGGCCGGTCTGAAGGTTCTCGACGGTCGAGCGCATTGCCTGCCAGCGGCCGGGCGCCACCGGCCTCACATCGCCGGCCGAGAAACGCTTGAGCGGGGCGCCGCCCAGGTCCCAGAACTCGCCGCGCACGAGCACGAAGTTGTCCTTGCGCACCCAGCTCAGCCGGCGGCTGTACCCGCCCTGGTCGCGCACGGCGTCGCCGCGGGGCCTGGATTCGATGACGTGGCAGGGCGCGCCGTCGACCTCCTCGTCGCGCAGCCAGGCGTGGTCCCAGTCCTGCGGGCGGTGGCCGATGACGTCGCCGTAGCTGAAGTCGGTGCCGACGAAGGCGTCCTTCTTGTTCGACGCCGACAGGCGCCGCACTTTGCCCAGCGCCGGCAGGTAGACCCACAGGTCGTCTTCGCCGGCGGCGTTCTCGACCATCAGCGTGGCGGTGCCGGCGATGTCGGCGGGGGCGAGGAAACGCACCAGGCGCATGTTGTCACGTCCGCCGGGGCGCAGCAGGGTCAGGCCGTGGGTCTTGCGCACGCGCGTGGCGCCGTCGCGGTGGGTGAGCGTGAAGGTGGCGTCGCTGGCGGAATCGCGCACACGGGTGGCGGCGTAGCTCCTTCCCATGACCTCGGCCGCGTCCGGCCCAGGCTGGGCGCGCGCCGGCCCCGGCGCCAACGACAGGAGGCCCGACAGCGCGGCCGCACCGCCGATCCCGAGCAAGGCCTTGGCGGCCGCGCCGGGGGGTGGGCTGGCGGGCCCGAAGATGAAGCGCGGCCGCCACCAAAGCACCAGGCTCGGCAGCAGGGTGAGCGAGGCCAGCGCGCTCACCGCCATCGCCAGCGAGATGAACAGCGCCAGCCACTGGTGCACCTTGTAGCCCCAGGAAAGGGCCAGCGTGCCGTAGCCGAGCGCCACCGCGGTGGCCACGAACAGGACGGCCTGGCCGGCCGTGGCCAGCGTGCGCGTCACCGCCGCTTCCGCACCGTTTCCGGCGCGGACTTCCTCCCGCAACCGGTGCAGCAGGTAGATCGCGTAGTCGGCGCCGATGCCCACCGCCATGGCCGAGATCAACGAATTCGGGATGTTCAGGGGGATGCCCAACGCGCCCATGGCGCCGAACACCGCCAGCACTGCGACCGCCAGCGGCAGCAGCACCAGCAGCCCGGCGACGAAGGAGCGGAAGGCCAGCGCCGAGACGATGAACACCGCCGCCGAGATCTGCAGGATGTTGAGGAGCTTCCCGCGGACCATGGTGTCGGTCAAGGCGATGGTCTGGGTGACATCGCCGCCGAAGGTGACGGTGGCGTGCGGCCCGAACAAATCGCGCGCCTTGGCCTCCAGCCGGTCCACCAGCGCCTTGATGTAGGCGTTGCTGCCGGTCTTGAGCAAGATGGTGATCTTGGCCGCCCGATAACCATGGTCGACGACGCCGTCGAAGTCCCCCGGCGAGCCCGACAGCGAATACAGCAACAGGTATTGCGAGATCAACTCGCGTGACGACGGCAACCGGTCGGCCTGGGGCTCGTCGCCGTTCAAGGCGAGGTTCATGCGCTTGAGGTAGTCGACGATGGACAGCGTCTTGCCGACGTGGGGTTGCGCCTGCGCATAGCGCTGCAGTTGCTCGATGCCAGCCAGCAGGTCCGGCGACTTGATGCTGTCCGCCCCGCGGCCTTCCACCATGACGTAGAGGCTCTGCGTCCCGCCCAGCCGCTGGTTGAGGAAGGTGTCGTCGCCCTGCACCGACAGCGATTCCGAGAAAAAACGCTTGCTGGCGTTGTCCACGACGACCTGCAGGGCGCCCAGCGCGGCCAGCACGCACGACAGCAACAGCGCGCCGACCAGCCGCAGGCGCCGCCGCGGAGACACCGCCTGCGCGGCGATCCAGGCCGGTATGCCGTCCCAGGCACGGGTGCGCCGGGTCGTGCCGGTGGACCGGCCCGCGGCCGGCGGCTTGAGCAAAGACCGCACCGCGGGTATGAAAGTCACTTCCAGCAGCACGGCGCTCAGGATGCCGATGCCGGTGAACAGCCCGAAGGTGCGGATGGTGGCGATGTCGAACGCCATCAGGGAGAAGAAGCCGAGCGCGGCCACCCCGCCCGCGACGATCATCACCGGCCCCACCCTGGCCAGCGACGAAACCACCGCCAACCGGTTGGCCGCCGCGGGCCCGTGCGCGCCCGACGACGCCAGGCGGTCGTATTCCTCGTAGTAACGCTTGAGCAGTTGCACCGCGTGCCCGGCCGCGACGGCGAGGATCAGGATGGGGGTGGGTGAATTGAAGATGTCGAGCGGCAGCTTCAGGATGCCCATCGCCCCCATCCCCCAGACCACCGACATCAATGCGGTGACCAGGGGCAGGATGAGGCCTTGCCAGGTGCGGAAGGCCTCGAAATGCAGCAGGCCGATGACCACCAGCGCGACCGGGAACAGCCAGTCGATGCGCCGCGAGAACTGCTCCGTGAGTTCGAGGTAGGCCGGGTTGCCGCCGAAGGTGAAGCGCAAGCCTTCCGCGCGCTCCTCCTCGACGATGGCGCGCACCGGTTCGACCATCTTCTCGAAACCGTCGGACCGTTCATGGAGCTCGACCAGGATGGCGGCGGTCTTGAAGTCGCGCGAGACGATGGTGTCCAGGTAGACGGGATTGGCGCGCAGGGCCGTTTTCAGGGCTTCCACCTGCACCGGCGTCGCCGGCAACGGCTCCAGCAACTGCCGCGCTTCGAAACCGTCGGCATGGCCCGTGATGGCCTTGGCCTGGGGCGCCGCCAGGCTCAGCAAGGTGGTTTTCACCACCCCCGGCGACTGCGCCAGCTTGCGCGTGATGCGCTGCACCGCCTGCAGCACCGCAGGCTGGAACACGTCGCCCTGTTCGGGCGTGACGCCGACCAGCATCAGGTATTTCGACCCGAACACCGATTCCAACCGGTTGGTCGCCTGGATGTAAGGGTGGCCCTGGGGCGCCAGCGCGGCGGGGTCGATGACCACCTTCAGCCCGCTGGCGAAGCCGGCCAGCACGGCGGTGGCGAGCAGCGTCGAGACGATGGCCCAGATGCGGTGCCTGAGGAGCCAGTGCGCGTAGGCGTTCATGGGGATGTCCGGATGTGGAAGGGGAAAGGGAAAGCGGCCCGGCGTTCAAGCCGGACTGCGATGGGCCCACTGCTGCCGCAGCCGCTCGGTGTCCTGCTGCACCTGGCTCAGCAAGACCTTGCGCAACAGCGACGATGGGATCAAGCCGAAGAAGCCGGCCGGTTCCGCCTGGAAGCTCCAGGTCACCCGGGTCCCACCGCTTTCGGGCTCGAAGCCGTAGGCGCCGCTGTAGTGGAAGGAGCCTTCCACGACGCGGAAGGCATACCGGTACGGTCGCTGGCGGTCGGTGACCTCGCACAGGAAGCGCATTTCGCGGCCCAGCAGGGCGAAGGTGATGCGGTAGCGGCTGCCGGCGGCGCAAGGCGCGTCCAGCAGGTCGGCCGCTCGGCATGAAGCCTGCCACCGCGCGTCGTTCGTGGGCTCGGCGAGGTAGTCGAAGACTTCGCCGGGCGGGGCGGGCAGCCAGAAGTCGTGGGTGGCGTCGATCATGGCAGCGCACTCCCTGCGGTTGCGGGTCCAGCGGCGGTGGCGGCGTTCCCGGGCAAGGGCATACCGGGTGCGTGGCGGTCGATCAACGCGGCCAATCCGGCGGCATGCGGCGCCTGCACCACCGAGTTGTGGTCTCCAGGCGCGTCGAAGACCGACAGCGGGCCTCGGGCCAGCGCCTCCCAGCCCAGCAGTGGGCCGTGGTCGGCCGGCTCGTCGCGCGCCCGCAGCAGCAGCACCGGCACCTCTTGCGGCGCGGGCAGGTGGGTTTGCAGCGCGATGCCGTTGGCCAGGTAAGCCTCGAAGTAGCGCGCCAGCTGCTCGGCGGTCGTCTCTGCGGCCACCACGCCGAGTTCCCTGGCGCCGCCGAGCACGAGGTCGAACATCGCCGCGTGGCCCAGGCCGCGCAGCGACGATGCGGGGATGTCGAGCCGCTTCCCATGGGGAACCGCGAGGTCGCGCGCGAACCAGGACATGAGGGTCGCGTCGTCCCCGTCGCCCGGCATGTTGGCCGCCACCGGCGCGCGCGTGTCGATCAGCACGACGCGGTCCACCGCCTGGCCGGCCTCCCGCAGTTGCCGGGCCGCCTCGAAAGCGACGACGCCGCCGAAGCACCAGCCGCCGAGCAGGTAGGGGCCCTGCGGCTGCACCGCCCTCAGCTCGCCCAGGTAGCGCGCGACCATGGCCTCCACCGTCACTTCCGCCTCGCCGGCCTGGGCCAGTCCCGGCGACTGGATCGCCGAAACCGGACGCCCCGGCGCCAGGCGTCGCGACAGCTCGACGTAGCAGAACACCGTGCCGCCGATCGGATGGAAAAGCCACAACGGTTGCGGGGCCCCCGGCCCGGCCCGCAGGGGAAGGGCACCGCCGGCGGCGCCCAGCGGCACGAGCAGGGACGGCGGCCCGGACTCACCGCTGCGCAGGCGCGCCGCCAGGGCGGCCACGCTGCCGCGGCGCATGAGTTCGGCCACCGGCAGATCCACTGAAAACTCGCGCCGGATGTGGGCCACGGCCTGCATCGCCAACAGCGAGTGGCCGCCGAGTTCGAAGAAATCGTCATGGACACCGACGTCCGCCACGCCGAGCAGCCGCTCGAAGAGCGCGGCCAACCGGCACTCGAGCGCGTCCCGCGGCGGCAGCTTGGCGACGGTTGCGGCGGCGGCGTGGCCGCGCCGGTCCGCCGCCGCCAGCGCATGGCGGTCGACCTTGCCGTTGGGTGTCTGCGGCAAGGCGTCCATGAAGGCGAAGGCCGAAGGCAGCATGTGGGACGGCAAGGAGAGCGCCAGGAAATTCCGCAGTTCTGAGGCCGTGGGCGCCGGCGCGGCGGAATCCGGGCGGCAGACCAGGTGCGCCACCAGCCGGGCGCCGGCCGGACCGCCGTCTTCGCTGAGGGTCACGGCCGCGTCTTGCACGGCCGTGTGCCTCATGAGCGAGGCTTCGATTTCGCCGAGTTCGATGCGGAAGCCGCGGAGCTTGACCTGGAAATCCAGCCGCCCGTGGTGTTCCAGCCTCCCCTGGCCATTGACGCGGACCCGGTCACCGGTTCGATAGACGCGGCCGGCATGGGGCAGCGACGCCAGTTCGGTGAAGCGCTCCGCGGTGAGTTCGGGCCTGCGCCAATAGCCGATGGCCAGCCCCTCCCCCGCGATCCACAATTCGCCCAGCGCGCCGCGCGGCACCGGCCGCCCGCCCGCATCGAGGATGAAAAGCGAGGTGTTGTCCAGGGCTTCGCCGAGGTGGACGGCGTCGCCGGGCAGCAGCCGCGCGGCGGTGGACCAGACCGTGGTTTCCGTCGGTCCGTAGAGGTTCCAAAGCGCCGCGCAACGCGGTTGCAGCGCGTCGGCCAGCCACTGCGGCAGCGCCTCGCCGCCGCACAGGGCGACCAGGCCGGGGCGGCCTGGCCAACCGGCTTCGAGCAGCAGCTTCCAGGTCGCGGGCGTGGCTTGCATCAGCGATATGCGGCGGTCGTCCAGCGACCGCGACAGGGCTTGCCCGTCCACGAGCGTCGCGGCGTCAGCGACCACCACGCATCCGCCCGACAGCATGGGCAGCATCAGTTCGAGCACCGAAATGTCGAAGGCCGGCGTGGTCACGGCCATCAGCCTCAGGTCGGGCCCGGTGGACAGTCGCGCCTGCATCGCCGTCAGGAAATTAAGCACCGACCGATGGCCGACCCGCACGCCCTTGGGGCGGCCAGTGGACCCGGAGGTGTAGATGAGGTAGGCCGTCGTTCCATCCCTCGGCGCCACGGTCAAGGCCCGTCCGGCCCCCGCGGGAAGCGCGTCCAAGTCCAGCGCCGGCACGGCCTCGGGCCACGAGGCGCGGTGGGCCGACTGGCTGACGATCGCCGCCATTTCGGCGTCACCGGCGATGTCGAGCAGCCGCTGTCGCGGGTGCGCGGGATCCATCGGCACATAGGCGGCCCCGGCCCACCCGATGCCGAGGATGGCCGCGGGCAGGTCGACTCCGCGGTCCAGCATGAGGCCGACGTGCGCGCCCGGTGCGACGCCCATGGCGCGCAGCGCGCCAGCGATCGCCTGCACGCGGTCCATCAATTCCGCGTAGGTCCAACGTTCGTCGCCGCATTCGACGGCGGGCGCCTCGGCCCATCGCCGCGCGGCGGCCGCGAAGCGCGTCGAGAGCGAGCCGTCCGGAATGTCGCGCCGGGGGCCGGGCGGCAGGCAGGGCTCCGGCCCCTGCCCCATCGCCACGTCGCCCACGACGCGGTCGGGGTCGGTGGCCAGGTCCGCCACCAAGGCCTTCCACGCCTGCAACCAATGCGACACCGTGCCGGCGTCGTAGAGCGCCGTGCGGTATTTCAGCGTGCCGACCATGCAGCCCCCGCGCTCGCCGCCCATCTCCATCAGCAAGTCGAGTTGGCCTTCCTGCTGGGGCACGTGAAAAGGCGAGAGGCGCAGGTCGCCGATGCGGCGGCCCTCGCGGTGCGCTGCACCATCCCCGATCTCGGGCAGGAAGAAGTCGGAGAACTCCGCCATCAGCGGCAGGCGTTCCCAGGAGAAACCCAGTTGCGCCAGGGGGTCGATGGCGGGGTGGCGGCGCGGGGCCAGGCGCTGGACCAGGCCGGGGAACGGCGCTTCCTGGTGCCGCAGCGCGTCGAGCACCGTGGCGCGCACGCGCGCCAGGACCTCGGCGAAGCGGTCTTCGGGCTGCAGCCGCACGCGCAGCGGCAGGGTATTGACGAACTGGCCGAGCATCCGCGCCTGCGGCCTGCGCAGCCGAACCGCTGCAGGGCTGGCGATCACGATGTCGGTGTCGCCCGACAAACGGTGGATCCAGACCGCGTAGGCCGCCAGCAGCACCATGAAAGGCGTGGCTTGGCGGGTCCGAGCGACGCGGCGCACGCCGTCGGACGCCTCGCCGTCCAGCAGGAACGGCAGGCTTGCGCCCTCGTGGCTGAGCCGCGCGGGGCGCGGCCGGTCGGTCGGCAAACCGTGCAGCGAAGGCGCCCCCGCCAGGGCGTCCCGCCAATAGGCCCACAGGGCCGGGTCGGTGGGCTCCTGCGAAGCGCTCGACGGCAGCAGCACCCCCAGGCCGTCCGGCGCGGGGGAGACCTCCGCCAGCCCCGACCAGCCGGCGACTTGCGACAGCAGCAGGCCGAGCGACCAGAAATCCAGCAGCAGGTGGTGCACGACGGCCACGGCCACCCAGCGGTCGGCATGGGTGCGGTACAGGTTGAGGCGCCACAGCGGCGCCTCGCCGAGGTTCATCGGGTCCCGGGCGTCCTGCCGGGCGCGCTCCCTGACCGCGGCGTCGTCGGAGCCCCGCAGGTCGACCCAGCGGAGCCGAGGGCGCGCGCCGGCGTCCCGTTCTTGGATCGGGCCGTCGGCCGATGCGCGCAAGCGCAAGCCCAGCACCGGGTGCTCGTCCAGAAGGCTTTGCAGCAGGACGGTGATCCAGCCGCCGTCGCCCCACGCCAGCGACGGGCCCTGCACGGCCAGGCTGAAAACCAGGTGGTAAGCGCCGCAATCAGGGTTCGCCTGGTGGATGAACCACAGGCCGCGCTGCCAACGGTTCAGCGGCACGGGGACCGGGGATTCGCCGGTCCCGGCGCCTGCCGCGGGAGGCGGGGGCGCACGCATCGTCAACGCCCGACCAGGCCGTGGGCCAGGTAAGACGCCAGCGCGTCGATGGTGGGGTGGTCCCACAGCAGCGTCGGTGGCAGTTCGATGCCGTAATGGTCTTCGAGTTCGCCCGAGATCGTCAGCGCGGCAATCGAATCGAGGCCGTACTCGGTGAGCGGCCTGTCCGCCTGGACCTGCGTCGGCGACAGGTGCATCTGCTTGGCCAGGAGGCGAACCATCGTTTCGCGGATCGACGCAAGCGCGTCGGCGCCGGCAGCTGGGGTCGGGCAGTCAATGGTGGTTGAAAGGCTCATGGCGGTTTTCGTCGAAGTCGCTGGGTTGTGCAGTGCGGGCGCCTTCCTCGCGGCTGCCCGCGGCCGCGAGCGGCCACTGCAGGATGGAGAACATCAGGTTGCGGCCGAGCTGGTCGCGCATCTGGGCGCATAGGCCGGCCGCTTCGGATGGGGACAGGTCGGCCACTTTGAAATGGGGCTGGCCTTTGCGACGCAATGCGGCGCCGATCCAACCGGGTTGCGCGAAGAAGCCGCCCAACCGCGACCGGTTGTGGAGCCAGACGCCGAGGCAGGACACCGCGCTGTGCAGTTCGCCGTAACGCTCGGCCAACGCGAAAGCCAGGGCGCCGTGGCGACCGCCCGGCGAGGCGAAGACCCGCGTGATCTCAAGCCGCAACGCGTCCCAGGCCGAGGAGAGCGATTGCGCCGCCCGCTCCACGCCGTCCAGGCATTCGGCCGCGTCCGGCGGGCTGGCCGGCTCGACGCGCAGGCGGCCCAGCTGGGCCAGCAGCGAGGGCAGGCTTTGCATCACGGCGTCTCGGCCGCGGCTGCTCAATTCGAGCCGGCCGACATCCAGCGCCGGCAAGGGCGCCTCCAGGTCGAAAAGGCGTCTCACGTCTTCGTCCGGCATCGCCGTTTCGGTTCCCCGCGCCAGGACGGGTAGGAAGGCGGCCAAGCCGTTCAGGCAGACGATGTTGCTGCCGTCGAATATGGACACGATCGCGCTGTCGCGGAGGATCTTCTGGAAGATGCCGTGCGCCGGGCCTTGCCTGAGGAAGTGGCGCGCGCCGAAGACCTGCGCCAGTTGCGCCATGGCGTGGTCGCACAGCCGGGTGACTTGCACTTTGACCACCGAAGACCACACGGCGAACTGGCCGGTGTGCAGGTGCAGGCCCCGGGCGGCCACGAAGGACGTGCACTCGGCGACGAGCTGGGAAAGGTAGCTGTTGCCCAGCACGTCGCGCGCATGCGGCAGGTCGACGGCGCGCTGCCCGTAGAGCCTGCGCTCGCAGGCGAACTCGGCCACGATGCGCAGCGCGCTGTCGCAGGCCCCCAGCGACAAGGAGGCGCAGAAGGTGCGGGTGACTTGGAAACCCTTCAACGCCAATTCCAGGCCGTGGCCGGGCGGGCCGACCATGGAATCCTCCGGCAGCGCGCACTGGTCGAACTGGAGGCCGCTGATGTCGCAACCGCGCAGGCCGTGCGTGGAAACGCGCGGCAAATGGCCGTAGCGCGACGGGTCCAGCCGCGCCTTGTCGACGATGAACAGGGAATGGTTGCGCATGTGCACGCCGGCGTCGGTGCGGACCAGCAGCACGAGGAATTCCGAGCGGGTGGCGCGGTTGATCGGCCATTTCTCGCCCGTCACGCGGATGGGGCCGCCGGCGCCGCGGCTGCCGCGCAGGCTGTTGCTCACCAGGTCCGCGCCATGACGCTCCTCCGAATAGGCCAGGCAGGGGAAATGGCCTCGGTCCAGGATCCAGCCGGCCACCATGCGCTTTTGCTCCGCGCTGCCGCCGATCCAGGCCAGGACGGACCACAGCATGGTGCAATAAGTCACGGCCACGGTCATGTCCCGGCGCGCCAGCACGCGGGACGAGGCCATGAAGCCTTCGCTGGTGTCGAATTCCCCGCCCAGCGCGCGCGGCACGAAGATGCGGTGCAAGCCCAGGCGGTGCAGCCGCGTCACCGCCGCGTCCGGGAAGGCTTCGCGCTCGTCGTCGTCCATGGACCGGCGGAAGGACAGCAGGTTCGAGTCTTCGGACGGATCGCCCAGCTGCTCTTCCAGGGCCAAGGCATGGGCATAGGCCGGGGGGCAGGTGCTCATCATGCGGCGCGAGCCCCGCCCGGCGCCCGCTCCCCGGCCGCCTCGGGCGGCGCGTCGGACAGCGGGCCCAGCGCCCCCGCCACCCAGCGGTCCCGGACCAGGTAGCGCTGCAACTTGCCGCTGGACGTCCGCGGCAGGCCGTTGCGCCTGACGAAGGCCACGTCGGCGAGTTGCAACTGGTGTTGCACGGACACGGCGTGCCGCAAGGCCCGGGCGACTTCTTCCAATGGCACGGACGCCCTGGCGCCGTCGAGTTCCGCCACGAGGACGACGGCCTCGGAAGGACCGCCGGCCACCGAAAAAGCGGCCGCCTGGTGCAGGCGCTGCCCGGTCTGCGCCGCCAGCGCGGTGGCTTCGATGTCCTGGGGGTGGTGGTTGCGGCCCGCCACGATGATCAGGTCTTTACGCCGGCCGGTGACGAAGAGTTGCCCGTCGTCCAGCACACCGAGGTCGCCCGAGCGCAACCAATCGCCGGTTTCCCCTTGGATGCGCCCCTCGAATGTGGCGGCGCTCGCCTCGGGCTGGTGCCAGTACCCGGCGGCCACGCTTTCGCCGCGGATCCAGATTTCCCCGACACGGCCAGGCGCGCACCGCGAAAGGGTGTCGGGATCGACGATCGCCACTTCCATGCCTTCGGCCACTTGGCCGCTGCTGACCATTTCCACGCCCGACCCGTCGGCCTCGCAAGGCTGCCATTCGTGCCGGCCCAGCGCCATGGGATCGACGCGCGCGCGGCGCGCCCCTTGCCCGCGAGGCGCGCCCGCCACGAACAGCGTCGCCTCCGCCATGCCGTAGCAGGGCAGGAACGCGCGGCGGTCGAAGCCGCAGGCGCCGAAAGCGTCGGCGAAACGGTGCATGGTGGCCGCGCGCAATGGTTCGGCGCCGTTGCCGGCCAGCGTCCAGCTGCGCAGGTCCAGCCCCGCCATCTGTCCGCGGTTCACGCGGTCCACGCACAGGTCGTAGGCGAAATTCGGCGCGACACTGACCGTGGCCCGCACGCGGGAAATCAACTCCAGCCAGCGCATCGGCCGCTGCAGGAAGGCCGCGGGGCTCATCAGGTGCACCGGCAAGCGCGTGTACAGGGCCTGCAGCACGGCGCCGACCAGGCCCATGTCGTGGTAGAGCGGCAACCACATCACGCTGACGTCCGAGCGGCCGATGCGCATGGCCCGCTGGATGGCCGAAGAATTGGCCAGCAAGTGGCCGTGGTTCAACACCACGCCTTTGGGGCTGCCGGTTGAACCGGAAGTGAACTGGATCACCGCCATGTCCTGCGGAGAAAGGCGGGGTGTGCGCCAGTCGTCGTGCGACAAAGGGCCCGGCTGGTCGGTCAACACCCATCGCGCGTGTTTCATCAACGGGTGGACGGCCGAACTCTGCTGGATGTCCGCCCACATCTCGGCGGTCGACATCAGCACCTTCGCCTGCGACGAAGCGAGGATCAGATGGATGCGGTCGAGGTGGTGGTCGTTGCGCGGGGCATAGACGGGGACGGCGACCACGCCGGCGTAAAAGCAACCCAGCAATCCGACGACATGGTCGAGCCCGGGCGGATACAGCAGAACGGCCCGGTCACCCACGACACACTGCGCTTGAAGACTGGCAGCCACCTGACGTGCGCGGCGGTCGAGGTCGGCATAACTCAGTGCCGTTTCACTATCCCCCTCCCAATAAGTCATGGCGCTCGACGAACCGTATTCTCTGGCAGCCTCCAACATCACATCCAGCCAGGAGGCGAATTCGGAACGCAACGGGTTTTTATATCTTTTATTTAAATCCATCTCGGAACGAAAATATTCGGTGCTGCAACTTCCACTTCCATTGACCCGTAACCGGAATAAAAATCTCCGCCGTAAATGGTCAAAAAATGCGCAAGAGTTGATTGCTTCTGCGCATAAGTTTCAGTTTCAAACACCAAATCGTTTCGCTCCAGCCGTTGATTGAAACTTTCGTAAGTAAATGTTTCCTATTTCAAGGTTTCTGGGGTTTGTATTGTTGTGGTTATCACGTACATAAGGAAACTTGATCAATTATCTATTGATGCATGGAAGGATGCGAAATTCACATAACCCAATAATTTTCCCTAAAACCATTAATATATATTCTTTTATTGCATCTTCGATATTCAATTTTTACGAGAATAATCAAGGTCGGCGGGCCTCAACCGAGGTCTCCGCGCACCAAAAAGGCTTTAGCACCGAGCCGCCAACGCGCGGCGCAATTCCAATGCGAGTCTCGAACGCGCGGGAGGCGCCAGATGGCATCCCAGGCACATGCGGCGACCGCTTTGCGTCAACGTCAGCAAGCCGCCCGCGTCCTGGTCGCAGGCGACGACGACCCACGCCGCGTCGAACTTCATCGATTACAGGGTCGGGCCCGAACGCTTCCTCACCGTCAGCCTGCCGTCCACCAGGCTGAGGCTTTCGGCGTCGCAGGCGTGCCGTGCGAAGCTCAGCAACGCTGCCGCCACGCCGGCTGTTTCCAACGCGGCGAAGAACGACACCCAGGCGTAGCCGAGCAGCCAGAACACGACGGCGACGACGCCGTTGAAGGCGCACAGCGCCGCGAAACACGCCAGGGTCTGGCGCGGCGTCAGCGAGCGATTTCGCCGCAACTCCCAGCGGGTTTCGATCGGGCGTGTCGGCGCTGCGGTCGCGTCAAAGGACGAGTCCATCGGCCTGCGGGTTCAGGCGCGGCGGCGCTTCGAACGTGTGGTGTGGCGCCGGCGAAGGCACTTCCCACTCCAGGCCGCGGGCGCCTTCCCAGGGCCGCTGCGGCGCCGGCTCGCCCCGGCCGCGCAACATGGGCCAGACGATGAACAGCGCGAAGTAAGCCTGGGCCAGCCCGAACACGAAGGCGGCGGCCGACGCGAGCGCGTTGAAGTCGGCGAACTGCATCGGGTAGTCGACGTAGCGCCGCGGCATGCCGGCCAGGCCGAGGAAATGCATCGGGAAGAAAGTGACGTTGAAGCTGACGAGCGACACCCAGAAATGCCACTGCCCGCGGCGTTCGCCGTACATGACGCCGGTCCATTTCGGGGCCCAGTAATAGAAGCCCGCGAACATCGCGAACAGCGACCCGGCCACCAGCACATAGTGGAAATGCGCGATGACGTAGTAGGTGTCGTGCAGCTGGATGTCGATCGGCGCCACCGACAGGATCAGCCCCGAGAAGCCGCCGATGGAGAACACGAAGATGAAACCCACGGCGAAGAGCATCGGCGTCTCGAAGGTCATCGAGCCGCGCCACATGGTGGCGATCCAGTTGAACACCTTCACGCCGGTGGGGATGGCCACCAGCATCGTCGCGTACATGAAGAAAAGCTGCCCCGTCACCGGCATGCCGGTGGCGAACATGTGGTGGGCCCAGACGATGAAGGAGAGCACGCCGATGGAGGCCAGCGCGTAGACCATCGAGGTGTAGCCGAACAGCCGCTTGCGCGAGAAGGCCTGGACCACCTGGCTGACGATGCCGAAGGCCGGCAGGATCATGATGTAGACCTCGGGGTGGCCGAAGAACCAGAAGATGTGCTGGTACAGCACCGGGTCGCCGCCGCCGGCGGGGTTGAAGAAGCTGGTGCCGAAGTGGCGGTCGGTGAGCGTCATCGTGACGGCGCCCGCCAGCACCGGCATCACCGCGATCAGCAGGTAGGCGGTCACGAGCCAGGCCCAGCAGAACAGCGGCATGCGGAACAGCGTCATGCCCGGCGCCCGCATGTTCAGGATGGTGACGATGATGTTGATCGACCCCATGATCGACGACGCGCCCAGCAGGTGCAGCGCGAAGATGGCGGTGTCCATGCTGGGCTGCATCTGGAAGGTCAGCGGCGGGTACAGGGTCCAACCCGCCGAGGGCGCGCCGCCGGGCATGAAAAAGCCCGCCATCAGCACCGCGGCCGCCGGCACCATCAGCCAGAAGCTGAAGTTGTTCATGCGCGCGAAGGCCATGTCGGACGCGCCGATCTGCAGGGGGATCATCCAGTTCGCGAAGCCGACGAAAGCCGGCATGATGGCGCCGAACACCATCACGATGCCGTGCATCGTCACCAGCTGGTTGTAGAAATGCGGGTCCACGAACTGCAGGCCGGGCTGGAACAGCTCGGCCCGGATCAGCAGCGCCAGCACGCCGCCCGCCATCAGCATCGTCAGGCTGAACAGGAGGTAGAGCGTGCCGATGTCCTTGTGGTTGGTGGCCAGCAGCCAGCGCCGCCAGCCGTGCGGCGCCGCGTGGTGTTCGCCGCCGCGGGCGGCCTGCCCGGGAAGGGTGTCGATCGAGACAGTCATGAAGTTGCTTGTGGAAGTGGCGGGGGGGCCGCACTGAGGTGGCCCGGCTGGTGGGCGAGATGGCAACCGCGGTGCCACCCGACCGCGCCGGCTCGCGCGCCCCGCAGCCCCGCGGCATGGGCACAAGGCCGGGCAACTTTTACGCGCACTTCGCGCCTGGAAAAAATCCCGGTCCGCCGGGTGGCCGCGGCGGCCTTGTCCCGCCGGGCCGGCATGGCCGTGTCAGCGGCACCCGGATTGCCGGAGGGCTGCAACCCCACCGTTGCAGCACAGGATGCGCCATGACCCGACAACCCGCCGGCGGACCACCGCCCAATCCCGAATGGGTCGACCTTTCCGACCCCGACAACATCGCCTTCTGGCGCGACCGCCTCGGCGTCACGATCGAGCAGCTCCAAGAGGCGGTGCAGGCGGTGGGCCGCAGGCCGCAGGCGGTGCGCGAACATTTGTTGAACCAGGGCGCCAGCGCGGGGGCGTCCTGAGCGCGCGGACTGGCGCGTCGACCACGCGGCCGAAACGCGCCGTGGTGTCCGCGGCGCCTTCCCAAAGGAGATGGGAAGGTGGGCAAGACCGCTTCCCGGCCGTCCGGCCCACTGACCGTGCCGTCCGGCTCAGAGGGAAGTGTCGACCAGCACCAGTTCGGCGTCGGAACGCGCGGTGACACGGAACACTTCCACGTCGCGGATCGCGGCGCCGTCGCGCGGCGCCAGGCCGACGCCGTCGACATCGACTTCGCCTTGGGCCGACACGAGGTAGCCGCGGCGGTCCTTGCCCAGGCGGTACTCCGCCGATTCGCCGGCTTTGAGCGTTGCGCCCAGCACGCGGGCGTCGGCCCGGATCGGCAGCGCGTCGCCGTCCCCCGGCCGGCCGCTGGCCAGGGCGACGAACTGCCCGGACCGGTCGGCCTTCGGGAAAGGCTTGGCGCCCCAGGACGGCGGCTGGCCGCGGCCGTCCGGGATGATCCAGATCTGGAACAGCGTGGTGGGCACCGCCTCCTGGTTGTATTCGGAATGTCGGATGCCGCTGCCCGCGCTCATCACCTGCACGTCCCCCGCCCCGGTGCGGCCTTCGTTGCCCAGGCTGTCGCGATGGGTGATGGCGCCTTCGCGCACGTAGGTGATGATTTCCATGTCCGCGTGGCCATGCGCCGGGAAGCCGGTGCCCGGGGCGATGGTGTCGTCGTTCCAGACCCTGAGCGCTCCCCAGCCCATGCGTGCCGGGTCGTGGTAGCCGGCGAAAGAAAAGTGGTGCTTGGCGTCGAGCCAGCCGTGGTTGGCCCCGCCCAATTGTTCAAAAGCCCGGCGTTCGATCATGGCGCTTCTCCTGTGGATGTCGTTGCGATGGCTTCACTTTAGGCGCCCGCGAACCATAAGAGAATAGAAATCTTGGAAATCCATTCATTCCAAAAATGCCATGAGCAAATTGCCTGACCTGGAAGCCTGGGCCATCTTCGCCAAGGTGGCTGAAACCGGTTCTTTCGCGAAGGCGGCGGCCGACCTGGCGCTGTCGCAGCCGACGGTCTCCAAGGCCGTCACCCGTTTGGAGGCGCGCCTGCGCGCCACCTTGTTCCACCGCACCTCGCGCAAGATGTCGCTGACGGCCAGCGGTCAGGCTTCGCTGGAAAGGGCGGCCCGCATCCTCAGCGAGGGCGAGGCGGTGGAGGCGGAGGTGACCGAGCAATCCAAGAGCCTGCGCGGCACGGTCCGCATCGCCGCGCCGATGTCGTTCGGCGTGTCGCACCTGGCGCCGCTGCTGCCGCGGTTCATGTCGCTGCACCCCGATGTCGCGCTGGACCTGCACCTGAGCGACGAGGTGACCGACGTCGTCGCCCAGGGTTTCGACCTTGCGCTGCGCATCGCCGCCCTGCCCGACTCCAGCCTGCTGGCGCGCAGGCTTTGCACCGTGCGTCTCCTGCTGGTCGGCGCGCCTTCCTACTTCGAACGCCATGGCCACCCTTCGCACCCCCGTGAGCTGGCCGGGCACCGGGCGCTGCACTACGCGAACAGCCGGGCCGCCGACGCCTGGCGCCTGCGGCACAAGAAGAAAGGCGAATTCACGCAAGCCGTGCCGTCGTCGATGCGCGTCAACAACGCCGAAGCGCTGGTGCCGGCGCTGCGCGCCGGGCTGGGCCTGGCCATGCAACCGGAGTTCCTCGCCTGGGAAGACCTGCAGGCGGGTGTCCTGCAGACCACGCTGGACGACTGGCAGGCGCCGTCGATCGCGCTGCACATCGTCACGCCGCCCGGCCGTGCCAAGCCGGCGCGGGTGCAGGCGCTGATCGAATTCCTCGCGTCGCAGCTGGCCCGGGCGCCGTGGGTGGCGCAGGGGGGTGGCGATGGAATCAAAGCCGGCAAAAACGACAGGTAGGCGGTGCCGCCGATTGACCGGCGCAGGAGGCGCAGTGCGGCGGCGGCGGCGCCACGATGGTTCGCCAATGGTGCCGGGCATGCGCCTTGCTGCCCAGAGGGCCTGCCGCGAAGCGCCTTGCCTCGAGACCACCGCACCATGCCGCCCTCCCCGCTCTACCAGGACCGCCGCGACGCGGGACGCGCGCTGGCCCGGCGCCTGTCCGCCTATGCGGACCGCCCCGACGTGCTGGTGCTGGCGCTGCCGCGGGGCGGCGTGCCGGTCGCCGTGGAGGTGGCCGGGGCGCTGAACGCGCCGCTGGACGTCTTCGTCGCGCGCAAGCTCGTCGCGCCGGGACAGCCGGAATTCGCGATCGGCGCCATCGCCGCCGGCGCTCGGCACGTCAACCAGCGCATGGTCCAGGTGCTGCGGGTGGACGCGGCGGCGCTGGACCGCTCGATCGAAACCGAGCAAGCCGAGCTGGAGCGCCGCGAACGGCTCTACCGGCCGGGCAGGCCGCCCGTCGACGCGCGCGGCGCCTGCGTGGTCGTGGTCGACGACGGCCTGGCCACCGGCGAGACCCTGGGCGTGGCGCTGCGCGCCTTGCGCCTGATGGCGCCGGGGCGCCTGGTGGCCGCGGTCCCGGTGGGCGAGGAAAGCGCCGTCCGGGACTTGCGCGGCCAGGCGGACGAGGTGGTCTGCGCCGCGATGCCGCATCCCTTCGAATCCGTCGGGCAGTGGTACCGCGACTTCACGCAAACCACCGACGACGAAGTGCGGGCATTGCTGGCGTCCGTCCAGGCCACAGGGAAACGCGACTGACCCGTTCCGCCGGATGAGGCCCGAAGGCATCCCGGTGCGGTACTCGCTGAACCCGCGGGACTCGCCGCAACCCGGCACGGCGGCCACGCTTTCCGATGACGAGCCATCGTTATTTCCCATCGAGGGAATGCCCGGCCCGCTGCCATGATGGGCTCAATGGATCGCCGGCCCCAGGTGGTGATAGATCTTCGCCACGACCATCCAGCGCCCACCCACCTGCACCAGGTTGAGGTTGTCGGCGAACAGCTTGTCGTGGATTTGCACCCGCACTTGGGCCAGGGCGATGTCGCTCGACAGCAGGTCGATCTTCACGATCGCCTCGCAAGCGCGGCTCTGGCCGAGCGACTTGGGGGGCGTCCTGGCCCGCATTTCTTCCCGGTACGCGGCGAAAGGCCGCACCACCAGGTGGTCGCCGCCGGCCGTGAACAGGGAACAGGCGGGATGGAAGACTTCGTCGAACTTGGCCATGTCGCATTCGTACATGACATCGAAATAGGCTTGGAGCGTGGATTGAACGGCGTCGATGGACATGTCGTCTCCTCGGGGAAAGTGAAGTGAGGGCGCCGATTGTTCGGCCGCCCTGGCGGCTTTCGTTTCACGGATCGGTTAAACAGGGGCACGACGAATGGATTTCCTCGACGACATCCCCGACATCCCCGGCGTCGCGTCCCTCTTGGCCAATACGGCCCGGGCGCGCATCGCCTGGGCCTTGATCGACGGGTCGAGCCGTTCGGCCGGTCACCTGGCGTCCTGCGCCGGCGTCTCGGCCCAATCGGCGAGCCGCCACTTGGCGCTGATGGTGGAAGGCGGCCTGCTCTCGGTGGCGCCCGATGGGCGCACGCGGCGCTTCCGGATCGCCAACGCGGAGGTGGCCTGCATGGTCGAAAGCATGGCGTCCCTGGCTGCCGAGCTGGCGGCGGACCGTTCGCCCCTGCATGACCTGCCCCGGTCGCAGCCTGTCGCATTCCGGCGGGCGCGCACCTGCTACGACCACTTCGCCGGGAGGCTGGGCGTCGAATTGCTGCGGGGCATGCTGGCCGCCGGCTGGCTGACGCCGGACGACGCCCAGTACCGGCTGGCGCCGCCGGGCGAGCGTGGGTTCGCGGCCCTCGGCGTCGACATTCCGCGGTGCCGGCGGCAGTGCCGGGTGTTCGCCAGGCCGTGCGCCGACCTGTCCGAACGCGATTTCCACCTGGGAGGCGCCCTGGGCGCAGCCTTGGTGGACGCCTGCGTCTCGCGCGACTTCGTGCTGCGCAGCCGCCACTCCCGGGTCGTGGCCGTCACGCCCGCGGGTTGGCGGACCTTTCGCGACCTGGGCCTCGTGCCGGCCGGTTGAAGAGGCTGAGGCGGCCGGCAGGGCCCCGCACGCCTATACCGGTTCCCACGGGTTGATGACCGTGACGCCTGCCGCCGCGAAAGGACCGATGTCCCGGGTGGCTACTGCGAATCCGTTGGCCGCTGCGATGGCCGCGATGTAGCCGTCGGCCGTGGAAATGCCCAAGCCGGCATGGCGGGCCTTGGCCATCAGCGCCGCATAGGGCTGAGTGCACGCCAGGTCGAACGGCATCACGCGGCCAGCGAACAACGGCAGCACGCGCTTTTCCAGGTTTTCATGCAGGCCTGAGCGCCGCTTGCCGGCAGGCAGCAGCGCCACGCCGGCACGCAACTCCGCCACCGTGATGGAAGAGAGGAACAACGTCTCCATGGCCTGGGCATCGATCCATTCGATCACCCGAATCTCAGGAGCCTGTCTGAGCGGTTCTGACATCACGTTGGTGTCGAGAAGGATCATTCGAAGCTCACCGGGCGCGAAAGGCTCCTGTCACGCACCTGTTCGAACACCGCGAATTCTTCATCGCTGAGTCTGGCTTGGCGGCCCATGTCTGCCAGCAGGGATCCCAGCTTCACGCGCCCTCGCGGGTTGACCGCTACCTCCAGGATCTCACGCACCTCGGCTTCCATGCTCTGTCCGTTCTGGGCCGCACGGACGCGCAGGGCGCGATGGACCGCCTCGGGAAGATTGCGCACTGTCAACATGGCCATGACGATGTCCTTCAACGCATTTGGTGCATGCATTTTAATGTTTTGCATTCAAAGTTGCAAACAACGGCGTCTCGACCATGGATGCCCATTCACACGGGTTCGTGGCATCCGCCTTGAAATGATCGGTTCGCCATCGAGATGGCCTCGCTCGAATCGCTTGCGCCAACGCTCATGTAGTCTCACGGCCTCCCGCCTGCTGCTTCGCGGTCGCAGCATGTCGCCAGAAAGATCCACCCACTCATCGAACCATGAAACTCGCCACCTGGAACGTCAATTCCCTGGCCATCCGCCTGCCGCAATTGCTGGACTGGCTGACCGCCCACCGGCCGGATGCGGTGTGCCTGCAGGAAACCAAGCTGACCGACGACAAATTCCCCGTCACCCAGCTGGAGGCGGCCGGCTACCGGGCGGCCTGGTTCGGCCAGAAGACCTACAACGGCGTGGCCCTGCTCAGCCGGGAACCCGCGGTCGACCTGGTGAAGAACATCCCAGGCTTCGAAGATACCCAGGCCCGGGTCATCGCCGGCACGGTGGCGGGCGTGCGGGTGATCGGCGCCTATTTCCCCAACGGCCAGGCCCCTGACTCGGAAAAGTTCACCTACAAGATGGCCTGGCTCGACGCACTGGCCCACTGGGTGCGCGACGAGCTGGCGCAGCATCCCCGCGTCGTGCTGATGGGCGACTTCAACATCGCCCCCGAAGACCGCGACGTGCACGACCCCGTGCTGTGGGCCGGGCAGATCCACTGCACGCCGCAGGAACGGGCGCACTTCCAGGGCCTGCTGGGCCTGGGCCTGGTCGACGCCTTCCGGCTTTTCGAGCAGCCGCCCAAGAGCTGGAGCTGGTGGGACTACCGCAACCTCGCCTTCCGCAAGAACCAGGGCCTGCGCATCGACCACATCCTGGTGAACGAGGCGCTGCGCGACCGGGTCATGGCCTGCTCGATCGACAAGGCGCCGCGCAAGAACGAGCGGCCGAGCGACCATGCGCCGGTGTGGCTGGAGCTGCGGGCAGATTGACCCCCGGCCTTAACCCCCTTGCGGCCCCGGGCTATCCGCGCCGCCGGGCATTTGGACACAATGAAGCCATGCCGGGCGCGCAAACTGCCCTGCGCGCCTTCGATGTTCAACGGCGATCCCTCACCAGCCAACAGCCCACGGAGAGCACCCATGTCCACCGTAGAAAACCACGCCTTCGCGCACACGCTGAAGCCTTTCAAGCTGGCCGGCGGCCGGTCGGGCCTGCACTATTCGCTGCCCGAACTGGCCCGCACCCACCCGAACGTGAACCGCCTGCCGCTGTCGGTGCGCGTCGTGCTCGAATCGGTGCTGCGCAACTGCGACGGCAAGAAAGTCACGCCGGCCCACGTGGAGCAACTGGCCAACTGGAAACCCACCGCCGAGCGCGTCAACGAGATCCCCTTCGTGGTGGCGCGCGTGGTGTTGCAGGACTTCACCGGCGTGCCGCTGCTGGCCGACCTGGCCGCCATGCGCAACGTGGCTTCCGAACTGGGCAAGAACCCCAAGACCATCGAACCGCTGGTGCCGGTGGACCTGGTCGTCGACCACTCGGTCATGATCGACTACTTCGGCAGTCCGCAGGCGCTGGAGCTGAACATGAAGCTGGAGTTCGAGCGCAACCGCGAGCGCTATGAATTCATGAAGTGGGGCATGCAGGCCTTCGACACCTTCGGCGTGGTGCCGCCGGGCTTCGGCATCGTGCACCAGGTGAACCTGGAATACCTCGCGCGCGGCGTGCACCGGACGCCGGACAAGGTTTACTACCCCGATTCCCTCGTCGGCACCGACAGCCACACCACGATGATCAACGGCATCGGCGTGGTTGGCTGGGGCGTGGGCGGCATCGAGGCCGAAGCCGGCATGCTCGGCCAGCCGGTGTATTTCCTGACGCCCGACGTGGTCGGCTTCGAACTCACCGGCCGGCTGCGCGAAGGCGTCACCGCCACCGACCTGGTGCTGACCGTCACCGAGATCCTGCGCAAGCACAAGGTCGTCGGCAAATTCGTCGAATTCTTCGGCGAAGGCACCGCCAGCCTGGGCGTGCCCGACCGCGCCACCATCGCCAACATGGCGCCCGAATACGGCGCCACCATGGGCTTCTTCCCGGTGGACGACCGCACCATCGACTACTTCAAGGGTACGGGCCGCACCGAAGAAGAGATCGATGCGCTGGCAGCCTACTTCAAGGCCCAGGGCATGTACGGCGTGCCGGTGCGGGGCGAGATCGACTACAGCGCCCTGGTCGGCCTCGACCTGGGCACCGTGGCGCCCAGTCTGGCCGGCCCGAAACGGCCCCAGGACCGCATCGAGCTGGGGAATGTGAAGCACCAATTCGCCGGCCTGTTCTCCAAGGCCCCGGCCGACAACGGCTTCAACCAGCCGCCCGAGAAGCTCGCCCAGGCCTTCCATGCGAGCAACGGCGTGGCGGTGAGGAACGGCGACGTGCTGATCGCCGCCATCACCTCCTGCACCAACACCTCCAACCCCAGCGTGATGATCGCCGCCGGCCTGCTGGCCAAGAAGGCGGTGGAGGCGGGCCTGAAGGTGGCGCCCCACATCAAGACCTCGCTCGCGCCGGGCTCGCGCATCGTCACCGAATACCTGGAGAAGGCCGGCCTGCTGCCCTTCCTCGGCCAGCTCGGTTTCAATGTCGCGGCCTACGGCTGCACCACCTGCATCGGCAACGCCGGCGACCTGGCGCCGGAACTGAACGTGGCCATCGTCGAGAACGACCTGGTCTGCGCGGCGGTGCTGTCGGGCAACCGCAATTTCGAGGCGCGCATCCACCCCAACTTGAAGGCCAACTTCCTGGCGAGCCCGCCGCTGGTGGTGGCCTACGCCCTGGCCGGCAGCGTGCGGGTGGACCTGATGACCGAGCCGGTGGGCACCGGCCACGGCGGGCGCGCCGTCTACCTGGGCGACATCTGGCCCACCAGCGACGAGATCCACGCCTTGATGCGACACGCGATGAACGGCCCGGCCTTCAGGCAGAACTACGAGAAGGTCGCCAGCGAGCCCGGCAAGCTGTGGCGCCAGATCAAGGGCGTGCGGGGCCAGGTCTACACCTGGCCCGCATCCAGCTACATCGCCAAGCCGCCCTTCTTCGAGGGCTTCACCCTGCACCCCGCCACCACCGTGCCGGGCACCCGCTTCGGCGTGCGCGGGGCCCGGGCCATGGCGCTGTTCGGCGACTCGATCACCACCGACCACATCTCGCCGGCCGGCGCGATCAAGGAAGCCTCGCCCGCCGGCCAGTGGCTCAAGGCCCAGGGCGTGCAGAAGGCCGACTTCAACTCCTACGGCTCGCGCCGCGGCCACCACGACGTGATGGTGCGCGGCACTTTCGCCAACGTGCGGGTGAAGAACCTGATGATCCCGCCGCAAGCGGACGGATCGCGCGTGGAAGGCGGCCTGACGCTGTTCCAGCCGACCGGCGAGCGGATGTTCATCTTCGACGCGGCGATGAAGTACATCGAAGAAGGCACGCCCACCATCGTCTTCGGCGGCGAGGAATATGGCACCGGCTCCAGCCGCGACTGGGCGGCCAAGGGCACCCAGCTGCTCGGCATCAAGGCCGTGGTGGCGCGCAGCTTCGAGCGCATCCACCGTTCCAACCTCGTGGGCATGGGCGTGCTGCCGCTGCAGTTCAAACCCGGCGATTCCTGGGAGTCGCTCGGCATCGTGGGCAACGAGCTGTTCGACATCGACCTCGGGCCCACGCTGGAGCCACAGCAAGAGGCCACGCTCACCGTCACGCCGCCGTCGGGCGAGCCGCGCACCGTGAAGCTCGTCCTGCGCATCGACACGCCGATCGAGGTCGACTACTACCTGCACGGCGGCATCCTGCCGTTCGTGCTGAGGCAGTTGCTGGCCTGAGCAGGCGTTCGCGAGGCGCCGAGGCGGCGGCGGGCTGAGGCTAGCTGGGCCCTTCGACAGGCCTGTCCTGAGCACCGTCGAAGGGCTCAGGTTGAACTCCCATCTCCGTTCGCCCTGAGCCTGTCGAAGGGTCCTGACCATTCCTGGTTCATCGAAACTTGAGCGATCCGCATGAGGGCTTCGACAGGCTCAGCCCGAACGGAGAATCGCGAAAACCGGGCCGCACCTCATATAGGTTCATCTCGACTTGCCGCGAACCTCCGTTCATCTCGAGCCCGCTCACCCTGAGCCCGCTCACCCTGAGTCCGCTCACCCTGAGTCCGCTCACCCTGAGTCCGCTCACCCCTGAGTCCGTTCACCCCTGAGTCCGTTCACCCTGAGCCTGTCGAAGGGCCCTCGCCGCCTCAGCCCCGGGTCAGCTTCGCCCTTGCATCGTCGCCCCACCCCACGGTCACGCTGCCATCTGCCCAGCGGACCACCGGCCGTTTGACCAGGCTGGGTTGCGCGCGCATCAAGGCCGCGGCGCTGGCGGCGTCGACCACCACGGCTTTCTCGGCCTCGCCGAGCTTGCGCCAAGTCGTGCCTTGGCGGTTCAAGAGCCGCTCCCAGCCGAGTTGATCGATCCATTTCCCCAAGTCCTCGGCCGGCACGCCGGCCTTCTTGAAGTCGTGGAAGCGGTAGACCGCGCCCTGGGCGTCGAAATCGGCGCGGGCGCGCTTGACGGTGTCGCAGTTGGGGATGCCGTGAATCACGGCCTCGTTCTTGTCGCTCATGTCAGCGGTCCCGGATGTCGTTGTCTTTGTTGTCGCATTGGGGATCGGGGCCCTGCCCGGTCTCGGTCACCAGGCCCTGTTCCACGCTCACCTCGAACCAGACGCAGAACGGCGACTCGAAACGGTAGGACCACACCTTCTGGCCGCGCCAACCCACGCCGCGAATGTTCGACGGCGTGCCCAGCCACTGGCGGAGTTGTTCCTGCGTCCAACCCTTGCGCACCTCGAAAAAGCGCTTTTCCGTGAGCACCTGTTCCCACGCGAGCAGCCGGCCCTGCGCGTCGAAGTCGAGCATGTAGGTGTGCTTGCCCATCGGCCCGCGGGCGTATTCGAGTCGTTTCGCGGCCCCGGGCAGGCCGGAAGGCGGCGGGTGCTCGGACGTGGGCGCGCCCATCGCGGCGATCACTTCGGACTGGCCGGCGCCCGGCTTCAAGCCTGAAGGGCCATAGCCCGAACAGGCGGCGCAGGCCGCCGCCGCCGCGAGGCAGGCCGGGACCAGGCGGCGGGTCGGAAGAAGGCTTGTCGATCGGGTCATGGTCGGGCCTCGTCGGGCAGCTTTGCAATCGGACCGCGATCATGCGCCAAAGCGGAACCTCCTGCCCGCGCCACCCGTTTGGCCCTAGCCGCGTCGTGCCCTGCCCGGGGCGGCGGGCGGCTTCCCCCTGGTCCCGACCGCGCGAACCTTGAGCCAACGCAAACCCGGCCCGGCCGCGGCCGCCTATCCTGGCCGGCACATGCGGGCCCCGCCTCGTGCAAGCGGCGCGGGGCCCTCCCCCACTCGTATCAGGGAAGCAGTACGCCGATGCGAATCAACCTGCCCATCGTCGATGAGGAATTCCCTTTCCCGAAAGGCGAGAACCTCGTCTCCACCACCGATCTGAAAGGCCGCATCACTTATTGCAACAAAGCTTTCGCGCTGGTCAGCGGCTTCGACCAGGAAGAACTGCTCGGACAACCCCACAACCTGATCCGCCATCCCGACATGCCCGAGGAAGCCTTCCGCGACATGTGGGCGACGATCGCCGGCGGACGGCCCTGGTCGGCGGCGGTGAAGAACCGCCGCAAGGACGGCCGGCACTACTGGGTGATGGCCAACGCCACGCCGCTGATGAGCGAGGGCAGGCCCATCGGCTACTTGTCGGTGCGCACCGAGCCGACCCGGGCGCAAGTCGCCCAGGCCGAGGCGTTGTATGCCGCGATGCGCGCGGAGAAAGCCGCGGGCCGGGTCGTCCACCGACTCGCCGCGGGCCGGGTGCGGCGCATGGACCTGCGCGGCCGCCTGGCGGGCCGGGCGCGGCGAATCGCGGTGCTCGCGAAAGAGGTGCTGCCCGGCCTGGCGCTGGGCGCCTCCGGCCTGGCCCTGGGTGCTGCCGCAGCGGGCGGCGCCCGGGCGGTCGACGGGCCTGCTTTGCTGGCGGCGTCGGCGTTGCTGGCGGGCGCATCGGCCTGGGTCGCCATGGCGCGCAAGCGGCGGTCGGAAAAACCGCTGCGCCGGCTGCTGGCCTTCGCCAACGGCCTGGCCGCGGGTGACCTCGCCCAGGGCTTGCAGCGCCACGGGGACGGGCTGGTCGGCGAGCTGGAGCAATCGTTCAGCCAACTCAGCGTCAACATGCGCTCCATCGTGCGCGACGCCCGTTCCGAGGCGGAGAACATGCGGCGCGTCACCCGCGAGATCGCCGACGGCAACCAAGAATTGTCGGCCCGCACCGAGTCGCAAGCCAGCAGCTTGGAGGAGACGGCGTCCTCGATGGAACAGATCACCGGCACGGTGCGCCTGAGCGCGGAATCCGCCAAGCAAGCCACCGTGCTGGCGCAAGAGGCCGATGCGGTGACCCACCGCAGCAGCGAGGCGGTGCGCACCGTCGCCCAGACCATGGGGCGGATCTCGGCGTCGGCCAAGCGCATCGGCGAAATCATCCAGGTGATCGACGGCATCGCCTTCCAGACCAACCTGCTGGCGCTGAACGCCGCGGTGGAGGCGGCGCGCGCCGGCGAGCAGGGCCGCGGCTTCGCGGCGGTGGCGACCGAAGTGCGCACCCTGGCCGGCCGGACCTCGGGCGCGGCGCGGGAGATCAAGCAGCTGATCGAGGAATCGGGGCAGACCGTCGACACCGGCAACCGCCAGGCGGCCGATGCCCAGGCCACGATGGACGACGCGCTGGAAGCGGTGCGGCGGGTGGGTGTGCTGATCGGCGAGATCCACACCGGCGCCAGCGAACAGCTGCTCGGCATCTCGCAAGTCAACCAGGCCGTCTCGCAGATGGACGGCATCACCCAGCGCAACGCAGGCATGGTGCAGCAGCTGGCCGCCTCGGCCGCTTCCTTGCAGGACCAAGCGGCGGGCGTGGCCGACTCGGTCAGGCTGTTCCGCCTGGAGGGCGGCGATGCCCCTGCCCGGCGCGCGGAGGCGGCGGCGTGAGTCGCCCGCGCCGGGCCGAGGAGGTTTTCAGCCGCGCAGCGCCGCGGCCTCCCGGGCCAGCCGGGTGACGCGGGCCCAGTCCTTGTCGCGCAGCGCGTCGGCGGGCGTCAGCCAGGAGCCGCCGCAGACCTTCACGTTCGGCAGCGCCAGGAACTGCGGCGCGCTTTCGGGCGTGATGCCGCCGGTGGGGCAGAACACCGTGTCGCCGAAGACGCCGGCCCAGGCCTTGAGCATGGGCAGGCCACCGGCGGCGGTGGCCGGGAAGAACTTCAAGAAGCGGTAGCCGTCGGCGTTGGCCTGCATGACTTCGCTGCCGGTGGCCACGCCGGGCAGCAAGGGCAGGCCGATGTCGTGGCAGGACCGGCCGATCTCCGGCAGGTAGCCGGGGCTGACGGCGAAGGCGCAGCCGGCGTCTTTCACGGCGCGCGCGTCCGCGACGCTGCGCACCGTGCCGGCACCGACGACGGCCTGCGGCACCGCCTTGGCGATCGCCTCCATGGCCGCCAGCGCCACCGGGGTGCGAAGGGTGACTTCCAGCACCTTCACGCCGCCGGCCAGCAGCGCCTCGGCCATCGGCACCGCGTCGTCCAGGCGGTCGATGACGATCACCGGGATCACCGGGCCGTGCTGGGCCAGTGCCAAGGTGGCCTGGGTCAGGGTGTCGCTCGCTGCGTGCATGTGTTCCATCCTTTTGTGTTGCGCTGGATCGTCGAATCCGGTGTCAGAGCCAGGTGACCGCGCCCTCTTCCGCGCTACGCACCGAACGGCGCATGCCGCCGAACAGCTCCCGGCCCAGGCCGTGGCCGTTGACCTCGGCCTGGGCGGGGTCGAGCAGCGCCTGCCCGCGCGCGGCCCAGGTGTCGGAGTCGACGAGGGCCTGCAGCGTGCCGGCGACCGCGTCGAGGCGGATCAGGTCGCCGTCGCGGACCTTGCCGAGCGGGCCGTCGGCCAGCGCTTCCGGGCTGACGTGGATGGCCGCGGGCACCTTGCCCGAAGCGCCGCTCATGCGGCCGTCGGTGACCAGGGCCACCTTGAACCCCTTGCCCTGCAGCACGCCCAGCGGCGGCGTGAGCTTGTGCAGCTCGGGCATGCCGTTGGCGCGAGGCCCCTGGAAGCGCACCACGGCGATGAAGTCGCGCTCCAATTGCCCCGCCTTGAAGGCCGCGAGCAGGTCGTCCTGGGTGTCGAACACGATGGCCGGCGCCTCGACCACGTGGCGATCCTCGGGCACGGCGGAGATCTTGATCACGGCCCGGCCCAGGTTGCCGGTCAGCAGCGCCAGGCCGCCGCTGTCACTGAACGGCGCGGAGGCCGGCCGCACGATGCCGTCGTCGCCGGGCTGCGCGGGCAGCTCGGACCACGACACGCCGCCGGGCGAGGCGCCGTCCGCCCGCGGCACCCGCGCATAGGCGGCCATGCCGCCGTCGGCCACGGTGGCCACGTCGGCGTGCAGGCCGCCGGACTGCAGCAGCTCGCGCAGCACCCAGCCCGGGCCGCCGGCGGCCTGGAACTGGTTCACGTCGGCGCTGCCGTTGGGGTACACGCGGGCCAGCAGCGGCGTGCATTTGGACAGGTCGGAAAAGTCGGTCCAGTCGATGAGGATGCCGGCGGCGCGCGCCACCGCGACCCAATGGATCAAATGGTTGGTCGAGCCGCCGGTGGCCAGCAGCGCGACCATGGCGTTGACGATGACGCGCTCGTCGACCAGGCGGCCGATCGGCAGGAAGCGCCGGCCCTTGGTGATGGAAAGCACCGTGCGCACCGCCTCGCGCGTCAGCGATTCACGCAGCCCGTCGTGCGGCGGGATGAAGGCGGCGCCTGGCACGTGCAGGCCCATGGCTTCGAGCAACATCTGGTTGCTGTTCGCGGTGCCGTAAAAAGTGCAGGTGCCGGGGCCGTGGTAGGCGGCGGATTCCGCCTCCAGCAGCTTGTCTCGGCCGACCAGGCCCTGGGCGGCCTGTTCGCGCACCTTGCTCTTCTCGGTGTTGGACAGACCTGAACTCATCGGCCCGCCGGGCACGAAGACGCAAGGCAGGTGGCCGAAGTGCAGCGCGCCGATCAGCAAGCCGGGCACGATCTTGTCGCAGATGCCCAGCAGCAGCGCGGCGTCGAAGACGTCGTGGGTCAGCGCCACCGCCGTGCCCATGGCGATGGTGTCGCGCGAGAACAGGCTCAGCTCCATGCCGGGCATTCCCTGGGTGACGCCGTCGCACATCGCCGGCACGCCGCCGGCGACCTGCACCGTGGCGCCCTGCCTGTGCGCCTCGTCGCGGATCAAGGCCGGGTATTTTTCATAGGGCTGGTGGGCCGACAGCATGTCGTTGTAGGCGGTGACCACACCAATGTGGGGCGAGCGCTCGGCCACGACTTTGAATTTGTCGGCGCCGGGCAAGGCGGCGAAAGCGTGAGCGACATTGGCGCAGCCCATGCGGTCGCTGCCGCGCTGGCGCGCCGCGGCCTGGTCGACGCGGGACAGGTAGGCGCCGCGGGTGGCGCGGCTGCGTTCGGTGATGCGGTCGGTGACTTCGCGGAGGGCTGGTTTCATGGCATGCCTGGGTGTGCTGTCTTGGGGATGTAACCCAATCATCATTGTCAAGTAACTAAGTTACATCGTCAATTCAAGAAAAGGCCCTGGGGTGTGACCGCCCAGGGCCTCGGCGGTCGGTCGATCAGCGCAAGCGCAATTCGACGCGGCGCGCTTCCTGGTCGTCGGGGCCGCCGGCGGTGAGCTCGGGCCGGCTCATCACCAGGCGGTCCGGCGCGACGCCGTTGGCTTCCAGGGCGTGGCGCACGGCCAGGGCGCGGCGCTTGGCCAGGTCGGCGTTCGCTTCGGGGTCGCCCGCGGCGTCGTGGAAGCCGGAGATCAGCACCGACACGCCGTTCTGAGCGCGCACGGTGTCGGCCACGCGCGCCAGGACGGCGTCGCTGTCGGCCGGCAAGGTGTCGGAACCGACCGCGAAATAGAGCTTCTCGGGCGGCGCGAATTCGCCCTGCGGCGCACCGGCAGGCGGCGTGCCCGCCGCGGACGGGACCACGGCCGAGGCGGCGCCGCGGCTGGCCGCGGTCTTGATGCCCAGGCCCAACACGCCGGCCACCACCAGGACCACCAAGAAGGCGACGACCATCAGGCCGTGGCGGGTGGATTCGTCTTCACTGCTGCTGTTGCTGCTCATCCGGGTTCCTCGCTGGTTTTTGTCGAACCGCGGATTCTATTGAGCTTTGCGCGCGGGCACCCTCGCCGATGCCGGCGGGGTGTTCACAAAGGTGCCGGCGCGCTGGCCGCCGCCGGCGAGCCCGCGCCGCGGCGCAGCTCGGCCGCGTCGCGCACCTGCAGGGCGTGGCGCAGGTGCTCGGGCGTGTCGACGTCGAGCAAAGCGCCCTCGTCGTCCACCACCAGGCCGTGCGAGGGGTAGCGCGCCACCACGCGCCTGGCGCCGTCGTCGCCGGTCAGGGTGACGAGTTCAGAGTAAAGCTCGGCCGCGAAGGCCACTGGGTGCCCGCGGCGGCCGCCGTGCTGGGCGAAGACCACCGGATGCTTCTTCAGCTGCTGGGCGACGGCGCGCATCGTCGAGGGTTGGATCAAGGGCATGTCGGCGGGCAGCACGAGCCATCCCGGCGCGTTCGGACTGGCCGACACGCCGGTGGCGATGGAAAAGCCCACGCCCAGGGGCAGCGCAGCGGCCGCGCTGTCGGCCGGCGGGAGCACCACGACATCGCGCGCGGCCACATGCCGCCGGGCCACCTCGGCCAGCGACTCGGTCGTGACCACCACCACCGGCAGATGGCTGGCGACGGCGTTCTCCAAAGTCGCTTCGAGCACGGTGCCCCCGCGCCAAGGCTGCAGCAGCTTGTGGCCGGCGCCGCCGAAACGCGAGCCCAGGCCCGCGGCCAGCACAATCACAGTCGGTCGTGAAATCATGTTCTCTTTCTGATTCCCTTCGGCCCCCGACGCAGGCCGGTCGCCGAGGTCGAGCATCGCCGCAAGCCCCGGGAAAACAAAGAGGGGCATCACCTAAGGCATTCCCCGAAGGAGTTACCCGCGGGTTCCGTTGTAGACAGGGTGTAATAAGGTCCCGTGCACCGCCGCGCCCGACATTCGGTTACGCCGCGGCGCCTTAGGCGTCCCGAAAATCGCGCCGCCACCGACCAATCCCATCCCCTTCGCACCATGACGACTCCCCTTGCCGACCTCCGGAAAAGCTACGAAAGCGCCGAACTCGACGAATCCGCGGCCAGTGCGGACGATCCCCTTCGGCAGTTCCAGCTCTGGCTGCAGCAGGCCATCGACGCGCAGTTGCCCGAGCCCAACGCGATGACGCTCGCCACGGTCGGCGAAGACGGCCGGCCGTCCACCCGCGTCGTGCTGATCAAGGGCCTGGATGCTCGCGGCATCGTCTGGTACACCAATTACCAGAGCCGCAAGGGCCGCGAACTCGCCCACCTGCCTTACGCCGCGCTGCAGTTCCATTGGGTGGAGCTGGAGCGCGTCGTGCGCATCGAAGGCCGCGTCGAGAAGGTCGGCGACGAGGAGTCGGACGCCTACTTCCGGTCCCGGCCGCTGGACTCCCGCATCGGCGCCTGGGCGTCGCCGCAGAGCCAGGTCATCGGCT